>NZ_NVPR01000016.1 GCF_002551815.1 Bacillus sp. AFS098217 | reverse complement strand
TCTGTCTTATAGATTCGCTTGGAAAAATACGCTTTCTTCACCTGTTCTCACCTCATTTTGTTTGATAAGACAATTATACAACAAAATAAAACGTACGTTCTGAAAAAATGTAATTTTCTTAAAAAAAGAAAAAACCGATTTATCCCCACCTTCACTTCGTTTAGAGGAAGGGGGCTTCTCGGTTAAAATGATAAACTATAATAATTAAACCTAAAAAATATACCATATATTCGGCTAAAAATATCATGGTTGAGTTTAGGAACGAATATTGTTTACCTAAATCATTGATTGCTCGAAAAGTATCAATATTTAATTGAGAAAAAGACATTTTCAAATTCCTCCTTATGTGCGTATATCACTATAAAACAAACACAAATCTAAATGGTTTACTCATGTAAAAATACCAACCTTCTTGTATGCTTATAATTTTATTATGGGAAAAAAGTTTTAAATGGGACTTAACTACTTCTTAACTATTTCTTAATTAAGGAGTAGTCAAATACAAGTTAAAACCTCTTTCTTTTTAGGGGGACGAGAGCATCTGGCCATGCATAGAAGCGGTCAAGGCCTTTTCCTGCCCCACATGCGAGGGTGAAAACAAAGTAGAATACGAGTGCAAATCATGCTTCATTCTGCGTATCAGCGACTTATATGTTGAAAAATTAAAATTGATTTATATAGAAGAGAAAAAATGGTATGCCAATGCAGATGAAATTGTTGAATTCTTAAATAGTATAAATCCCTATATACCTAAAGAAAAATTCAGAAAAATGTTTTATGAACACCTAGCGTTGACTAAATCTGAGGCAGTATCCATCCTAAATAAAGATTATCATTCAGGTGTACAATTGTATGACAAAATTGAGAAGGAAGCCTTAGTTATGACTTGAATCATGAAAATAGTTGTTTATGCCTTACATTTGATATAATCATTAAACAGTTATATGATATTAATACTTAAAAAAATCAATACGAACTGGACTAGAAGAAAGTGAGAGAAGCAAATGATTAATAAAGTCGGTCAAATTATGCTATATGTAAATAACCAAGATGAGGCATTACAATTTTGGACAGAAAAAGTAGGATTTAGTGTAATTTCTGAAGAGGATAATGGTCAAGGATTTAGATGGATTGAAATTGCTCCAACAAAGGAAGCAGGAACGAGTATCATTCTCCATGACAAGGAATTAATCGCCAAAATGCAACCTGAATTAAATCTTAATACACCTTCGATAATGTTTTTCTCAGAAAATCTCGACAAATTACATACAGACCTTTCGAATAAAAAAATCACAGTCGGAGAAATTGTAAGTATGCCTTCTGGCAGAGTATTTAATTTTGCTGATAATGAAAAAAACTACTTCGCGATCATGGAAAAAAAGTAATCACAAAATTATAGAAGAAATGAAAAGTGTGCTGTCAGTTGTACTGGCAGCACACTTTTCATTTTCTTAGAAATTGTAATAACATGTTCATCTTCTGTTCATAAACATTTCTTATTCTACAAAAGTGAAAGGAGGAGCACTTATACTTATTGCATTTTTCACTTTGTTGGATTTTCCAATCTCTTACATCATTTGTAGCCATCATTTTATTTACAGTGAAACTTCCATCAGTGGGAGTTTTCCTTCATCCCCTACTGTTCAGACACATGCTAGCAGTCAACTCCCTCCTATCTTCTATGTTTTCTCAAAATCTTGATACGGAGGTCTTATTTTCAAAAAATAGAACGATAAATTAGAGGTGAAAAAATATGCGCTCATTATATTCTAGATTCGTTATCATATCCATTTTTATTATGCTCGTTAGTAGTATATTGGCATTTTTACTTACAAATGTATATTATCATGTTTATTTAAAACCATATAACAGCGAGAAAATTTTAAAATATGCACAAGAAGTAAAATATTTATATGAGAAAAATACAGAACAAAATAAAGATGATTATTTACAGTCTATTTCTAACCTTGGCTTTGAAGTTTACGTAGTAGACGATAAAAAACAAGGCAAGCGGTACGGTGATAATTTCAAGAAAATGAATATTAGCGAAGAGACAATTGAACATGTATTAAAAGGAAATATATACAATGGGATTGCAACGTATCCTAATCGTTTATTTGCTACTGGCTTTTTTGACAATACACTTTTAAATAGTATTGGAATTCCTATCGAAAACAATGGTAAGGGTTATGCGCTATTTATTCGTCCGGATATTCAACAGCAATTTGGAGAATTACGTATTTTCTATGCTGTTTTATTAGGATTGATTATTGTAATCAGTCTAATTTGCATCGCGATAGCTACGCGCTTTGTCGTTCGCCCTATTCAAAGATTTACACATGCGACAAAAGAAATTGCAAATGGTAAATACGATTTAGTACTACCAGAAAATCGCAGCGATGAGATTGGGACACTTGCGACTAATTTTCGTAAGATGGCCAAAAAATCACAAAATTCAGAGCAGATGCGACAAGAATTTGTTTCGAATGTTTCGCATGAGTTTCAGTCCCCCCTATCATCTATTCAAGGGTTTTCTAAAACATTGAAAACAAATAATTTAACGAAATCTGAGCAGGAACATTACCTAGAAATCATCGAATCAGAAAGCCGACGTATGTCCAGTTTATGTAAACAATTATTAATGCTTGCATCGCTTGATAAGGAGGACCTTACTTTACGTAAGCAATCTTTTGATCTTGGACAGCAAATAAAAGATATTATTTTTATGCTTGAGTGGGAATGGAGAACAAAAGATCTTGCAGTTGAAATGGACGTTCCTAACATACAAATTTACGGAGACGAAAACTTGCTCCATCAAGTATGGACGAATTTGTTTACCAATAGCATCAAATTTACAGAAAGCGGCGGGACAATTTCATTTGAAGCAGAAGAACTAGAAACAGAGTGGCGTATTTCGATTACTGATATGGGTATTGGTATACCTGAAAATGAAGTAAAAAAAATATTTGATCGATTTCATAAAGTTGATACTGCCCGAAATAGAAAAGTAAATGGAAGCGGCTTAGGTCTTTCTATTGTAAAAAAAGTTATTGACCTTCATGAAGGTGCAATAACAGTCGATAGTAAACCTGGAAACGGAACGACCTTCTCTATTTACCTTCCAAAACAAGAAGAAGAGTCTATCTAAACGGAAGGCACTGAAAAAGTCCCTTAAAAAAGAAAAAGAAGATAACCACCTACTATATACAGGGAGTTATCTTCTTTTTGATTTCTGTATATTGATAAAAATTCTGTTATTTACTCAAAGTAGACACTTTTTCAGCAGCCTTTCTAAACGGTAGACTCTTCTTTTGTAATCTTTTGTTCATATTCTGTTCATATTTCCTCTTTATGATAAGGGCATAGAACAAAACAAGGAGGAATGAACCTAATGTTTTTAGCACTTAAAGAATTAAAACAATCAAAATTACGATACGGATTAATCGGTACAATTATGATGCTTTTATCATTTCTTGTACTTATCATATCAGGTCTAGCAAACGGTTTATCTCATGATAATGCCTCTTCTATTCTCGAAATGAAAGCAGACAAATTTATAGTATCAAGTGATGCCGAGGGTAAATTATTGCGCTCTCAAATTAAGAAAGAGGACGTAGATAAAGTATTAGCACAAGTTAATGAAAAAGATGCGGTTCCAATGCATCTTAAAATGACGACATTTGAAAAAGAAGGAAGTTCAAAAAAAGTTGATGCTGCTATCTTTGCAAGTAAGCAAGATTCATTCATTGCCCCAAAAGTGATTGAAGGGAAAAACAGCGCTTTAGCAGACAATGAAATCATTGCTGATGAATCCATCAAAGAAAAAGGTGTAAAGCTTGGAGATGAGCTAGTAGATCCTATTTCTAAGAAAACTTTTAAAGTTGTCGGTTTTACAGAAAATCAAATGTTTAGCCATACACCTGTTGTTCATATGAATGAAAATGTATGGGGCGCTATTTCACTGCCAAATGAAAAAGATTACAGTGTAATCGCTCTAAATACTGATAAAAAAATCAATAATGTAGATAATGCAAAAGTTGTTGATAAAAAAGAAGTACTACAAGGTATTCCAGGTTATAAAGAAGAACAAGGAACATTAACGATGATTATTGCGTTTTTACTTGTAATTTCAGCATTATTAATCGGTGTTTTCTTCTATGTCATTACATTACAAAAAACACACCAATTAGGCGTATTAAAAGCAATCGGAACAAAAAACTCATATTTAGCAGGTAATTTAGTTGTACAATCTATCTTCTTATCTGGTGTCGCTCTTGTAATCGGCATTGGCTTAATCCTTGCAGTGGAGACTGTTTTACCAGCCGGCATGCCATTCTTATTAACAACAACAACAATCTTGCAATATTCAGGTATCTTTATCTTAATTAGTATATTCGGTACACTAATTTCTCTATATCAAGTATTGAAAGTAGATGCATTAGAAGCAATCGGAGGTGGAATGTAATGGTAACAGAAGTGAAATGGGAGAACCCAGCGTCATTATTAAAGCTTGAACAAGTAAGTAAGGTATATGGCGAAGGCGATACAGAAGTAACTGCTCTGCATCCAATTACGTTAGATGTAAAAGAGGGCGAATTTATCGGTATTGTTGGTCCATCAGGTTCAGGAAAAAGTACATTGCTTTCCATTGCAGGTGCGCTTCTATCCCCTTCAAAAGGAAACATTTATATTTCTGATCAAAACGTAACAAATTTATCAGAAAAAGATATGACAAATATTCGCCTAAAAAAAATTGGTTTTATATTCCAATTCGCAAATCTCGTACCTTTCTTATCGGTTAAAGAACAACTTTTATATATCGCTAAGTTAAAGGGAGAAAATAAAAAAGAAGCTGACAAGTTTGCAACTGAATTACTGAAAACATTTGGATTATCACATCGAATGAATCATTACCCAAATCAACTTTCAGGCGGTGAAAAACAACGTGTAGCCATTGCTCGTGCGTTTATGAATAATCCAGACTTAATTTTGGCTGATGAACCTACTGCTAGCCTTGACTCAAAACGTGCTAGAGAAGTCGTTGAATTAATGAAACATGAAGTTAAGAAAAATAAAAAAGCAGCGATTATGATTACACACGATGAAAAAATGCTTGATGTATGTGATCGAATTTTAACACTTCGAGATGGAAAATTACTACGAGAAAACGAAATTTAAGAACTAGTGTATAATAAAAGTAATCTAAAAAAACTTTCTTATCCCCTATTTGATTAGGGAATAAGAAAGTTTTCTTTCATTTAAAGCATATTTTCATTTTTGTTTACAATATAACGCAATTCTAATATAATAATTAGGCAAATTTCATATGTAATATTGCGTTCATATTCTATTCATAATTCTCATGTAACATGCTCTATATAAAGCAAATGACTATTAGAAAGGAATGATGAACGTGTTAGCATCTGCTATTACATGTATTACAGCTGCACTCATTTTTTATACAATCGGAGTATGGAGTGAAAAATTTCAAAAAACATTAAAACCTTGGCATGTTATTATTTTTTGGCTTGGATTAGTATGTGATACGCTCGGAACTACATTAATGGAGAAAATGGCTTCAGCAGGATCTCTCCTTAGCTTTCACGGAATAACAGGCTTATCAGCCATTTTACTTATGCTATTTCATGCTATTTGGGCAACGATTGTGTTAATAAAAAAAGATACAAAAATGATGACAACATTTCATACACTAAGCGTTATCGTATGGTTCATTTGGTTAATCCCATATATTTCTGGCCTCATATACGGAATGACAAGATAACTTTTAAACACAGCCTTATTCCCAAAAATAAACATTGCTAATACTACCTTAGGAGGTTATTATGAAAAAGTTATATAATGCATCTTTTGTCTATTTAATTATCGGTTTATTTTCCGGTGTATTTGCAAGAGAATATGCAAAAGCAAAAGGAATTCAAGGCACTACTCTGCTGAACCTTTTGCACACACATATGTTAGTTCTTGGATTTTTGTTCTTTTTAATTGCCTTTGCCTTATCAAAATCATTTGCATTCCATGAAGCAAAAAGTTTTAACATGTGGTTCATCGTCTATAATTTAGGATTAGTTTTAACAGTATCTTCAATGGCGGCACGCGGACTTCTTCAAATCAATGGAGCTGATTTTAAAGGATTAAGTCATATTGCAGGAATGTCTCATACTATCATCGGTGTCAGTCTCGTTTGGTTTATGATTCTATTAAAAAAATCCTACAAAGGATAAAAGGAGGTCAAACATGAACTTAGCTGTTTTATCAAGTATTATTGCTCTTTGTATGGCTATTGGAATGATGTTCCTTCGCTTAAAATCAGCAAAGAAACCTGTATCACTTAAAAAAATTATACTCCCGCCAATTTTTATGAGTACGGGAGCATGCATGTACATCTTACCAGAATTTCGATTAACAACATCAGAAATTCTCGAAGCAATTATCGTTGGTTTATTTTTCTCTATTTTTCTTATTAAAACATCAAAATTTGAAGTACGTGGAACAGACATCTATTTAATACCTTCTAAAGCATTTATCTTTATTTTAGTCGGTTTACTTGCTGTCCGCATCGGTATGAAAGAATATTTAAGTCAATCAATTGATTTAGCACAATTAAGCGGTATGTTCTTCTTACTTGCTTTTGCGATGATCGTATCTTGGAGAATTGGAATGTACCGTTCATTTATGAAATTGCAAAAGGAAATGAAATTTGTAAACAAGAGCCTTTAATCGAAAAAGCGCATCTCTAAATAACCTGAGCCCGATATACTATCGGGCTCAGGTTATTTATTTTCTTTTAAAATCGTACATTTCATCCCATGATTAAAGACATTCAATTTGAATCATTCGGCTATGTTGATTTTAGGAAGCTATGGATTAAATAATCATGCTACATATACATCAATAAAAAAACCGACATAAAACCTCTCTTTTTTAGGTCGGAGAGAGCATGTGGCCATACATAGAAGCGGTCAGGGCCTTTTTCTTCCACATGCGAAGTAAAAACAGAAAGAGCAAACGAGTGTAGGTTACTTTTTATTCTGCATAACAGGGATTTAGATGTCGAAAAATGAAAATGGATTTATATAAGTTAGTTTATAATGCCCCGCTATATTCTAGTGTTATGCCATATTACGGTTACATCTAGTAATAATACTAAAAAATAGTACCCTTATTGTAAAAATAAACATCTCAACAAACGAAAAAGAAGCAATTTATTTTATCGCTTCTTTTTCTTCACCTAATATTTTGGAGTTACTTTACGTCTACTCTATGTTTGTTTCTAAAGTTAAATCTATATGGGAATTATCTTCACCTATATTTAAGATTACTTCACATTGACGTAATCTCAATTCAAAGAGCGTTATAGAATCATGATAAACTTCAGGATTTGATTTCATTTTATGCAGTGTATCTTGTTTTTCTTGTATTTCTAAATGAGTGTTTTCTACAACTTGTTCCAACGCGCCAAATGGATTTCTAAAGAACATATTAATATCCCGCTCTTGTGCGTTTTCAAATAGCTCAAATTGCAAGAAAAATTTGTTCATAATAGAAGCCGTTACATCGGTATAATCTTCATTTTCTAAATACTGTTTGTATTTGTTATATAGCATATTATTTTTAGGAAGAACTCCAAATAATTTACCGGCACTTTTTAGTAAAAATTGTGCTGGTGTAAATCGGCGGAAGATATTTACTTCTTCCATTTGTATTCTAGTTGTCATTCTATCAATATCTCTGCGCCAGTCATCAAGCACTTTAAAGTCACATTCTAACTGTATTCGATTTTCTCCATATAAAGAATTAAGTCCTTCACTGATTTCTTCTAAGTACGATTGACTTTGAAGGAATTCGTTATTAGAAGTTGCAATCCAATTTTGCATAGAACGAGCAAGATTAGGTAACACAGTTTGTTCTAGATATTTTTGAACTCTTTCATTCATCGCTGTATTTAGTTCAATATCAATGTGCCCAAAATCGCTTTCTTCACTAATTAAATCAGAACAACTCTGCAATAGTTTCGGAATATGTTCTGTAAGATCATTAGTAATTTCGTTTTTCATTGTACGATATGATTCTGTAATTAAATGAATTTTTTCCTTCTCAAAAGCAGTAAGGTTATTAATAAAACCATTTAGTTTAACTAACATATCTTCATTCCAATTAATAGAATCCACTAGGTTGTTTTCCATCTCGACACGTTTATCCAAAAGATATGTAATTGTTTTTCGAATGAAAAACAATAGCTTTTCAGTACGTTCTGCATCGATATTTTTATGGTTAAAGTTAAAATGAATAAACTCAGTTAAATCGTTTAGTTGTTGACTATTTGTATATAACGAAGAGTAAGGGAAAATTCTCGCATGCGGGAAATATGCGTTTATTCTCGCTTGCGTATCATGTATAACTCTTTTTGCTTCTGCTTCACTGTAAATGTTATCGATTTTATTTAATAAAAAATGAATTTGTAGATTTGGTGTATGTTCTTGAATACTTAATAGAATGTCACGTTCTTTGTCAGTAAAAGGTGAATCCGCATTCAATACGAATAATAATTCGTCTACAGAATTTAAATATTCGAATGTCTCATCTCTAGTGTCGTTGTTCCTATTAAAGCTAGGTGTAACAACGAATGTAAGTTTATTTTCACTTAAAAATCTGCATGGTAATTTAAATTCAACACATGCTCTATCTCTATATGTTTGGCGGTGTAGAGACATCATGTTATGGTAATCAGAGAAATTCTCAGTTGTTGTAATTGCTGAATCTGTTATAGTGTTAATTACTGTATGAGCGTCATTTTTAAAGACAACTACATTTGAGATTGAGTTTTCTAATATATTTTCTCCTAGTATAGAGTTAATAAATGAAGCTTTTCCGTTCCCTGAAGTTCCAGTTACTAAAAGGCGATTTGTTCTTAAATCTGCAAGCTCGCCAACTAACCATCTAAATCGATGACCCATTTCTAAATCATGTTTTTGTGCCCACTGTGTAATAGATTCAAAAAGATGTAAACTATACTCTAAGCCATTCACATAATTAATAGAATATGACAGTAGGTTTTCCACATGTTTTATATTTGCTGAATCTATTGTGGAAGGGAAAATCTCATCCCATGCCAATACTGCTGCAGATGGAAATACAGAATGAGACGGATTGGCTACCTTTAACCAATTTGTTAAAAGATTTGGAATGATCTCGTGTAATTGTCTTAGCATATATTGACCTTGAATTAATTCAAAGTACGTTTCTTCGTAAAGAGAAGAAATTTTGTCCCATATATCGGACGAATGTATTTCGATATGTAAGAAAAATTCATTTATTGTTTTAAGCCATAATAAGTAATTTTGTTCATTTTTATAGCTATGCCAAAGTGATGAAACAATTTGCGTAAATTGTACTTGATCTACATTATTTAATGTAACTAATACTTTATAAAAATAGTCTGGTGAAATATTTTTAGTAAATCCTTTATCGATATATCCTTTTAGAACCTCAAACCATGGAAAAGATTCTGTTCGAATTAACTCATTCACAGCAAGCTCTACTGCACTGTCAAAATCTTGCTGTTCTTCATAAAAGGAACGTGCAATTGTTGTGACGTTTGGATAATCGGGATTTAAAGAAACCGCTTCTTTGATAACAGCGAAAGCTGAATCAAGATTATTTTGCTCGATGTAAAGAGACAGTAATTGCAGTACAATTTCGGTCATAAGTATTTTGTTATCAGTAGTAATGGAGGTATAAACATTCTCAGCAACTGATAATTGGTTAAGTTCGAAGTAAGCATCCGCAATATTTTTTTGTGCCCATGGTGCTAATTCATTACTGACTTTCTCCCATTTAAAAATAGCTGATTCAAAATCTTGGTGGTGATAATAAAATTCACCTTGTGCAAAACGAATATAAGATCCATCGGAAATCTCATTTTTTTGTTCGTTTAAATAAGCTTCTCCAAGTACTTGAAGAGGTGGATGTGTTTCATTCTCCATTAGGAATGTTTCATAATATATCTTTTTTATTAATTGTTTTTCTAATCTCATTTTTCCCCCCACTATATCTTGGAAAAATACATTTTTCTCCATGTGTCAATACTTTTTTTGTATTTATGCTTTTTATTTTAACAAAGAATTTCTTTTGGAAAATTTCATTTTTCTTTCATTTTTTAAGTCAGATTGAATTTTAATGAGAAAAGTTTCAGGTTTTTTTCAATTTCCTTTCACTTGTGAAACAACATTAAATGTTCCTAATAACCTAATAACAATATAATATTTTACATTATATTATTTGGAAAACCCCATATAGATTGCATTATAAAAACAATTTATAACGAATATATATGCAATGTTTACTTCGCTGACAAATCGAAAAAACCTCGCATAATGATTGTTAGATGAACCTATATGCCACGTCCCTTCAAAATTTCAGATACATCGCGATAACGTAAAAAACAACAATATTAGTCAACGGCTATTAATACAATATCTTTCTCGAATTGTTTTCCTTTAAAATATTTCAGTAGTTATGTAATTAAATTCCATCAACCTATATAAATAACTAGTCCAAAAAAAATCTATATGCATATCATGTTATAGTAAAGAATTTAGGAAAGCCTAAAAAGGAGGCATTTTCATGTTTGAAGATAAATCTAAAATAAATTACCCCTATGAATTTACCGAAACTACAACAATCCCTCTAAAAAACCCCATTGATAAAAAATTTAAAAACAGCACAGGTACACATACTTTCCCAATTAAGAAGCATTACAAAGAGCAAGTTCTATATACTGAAAAAATTAATAATAATAAAAAATAAATAATCGTATAGGTTCTTATAACAATTAATCAAATAAGAATCAACATTTGGCAATGCATAGCTTTTAGCAATGTATAAACCTCTATTATAAAACTCACGTACCTTTTAAAAAGTGCTAATATACAGCGCTTTTTTATACATAGATACATTTAAGCTAACGTAACCAAGAAATAAACTACTTACAACCTTAAGTATGATATGCTCAAATTTAAATAAACTGCAAAATTACTCCACCTTATTTTCGTTTAACAATTAACTCTACATATTAAAAGGGAGCAACATTTACTGTTGCTCCCTTTTGACATCCCCTACATAACCCTCTTAAACATCTTCTCCAACTCATAAGTTGAATGATGCACAAGAATCGGTCTTCCGTGCGGACAAGTATATGGGTTTGTTGTTGTACGTAGTTCTTCAAGTAAAGCGAATATTTGATTGTTCGTTAAATATTGATTTGCTTTAATTGATGCTTTACAGCTCATCATGATGGCTGCTTCTTCACGTAGTTTTTTAATATCAACTTTTTTTAGTTTGACGACTTGTTGCATTATTTCATCGATGATTTCTGTTTCTTTTCCTTTTGGGAACCATGTTGGGTGTGAACGAACGATAAAGGATTGATGACCGAATTGTTCTAGGAATAATCCCACCTTCTTTAACTCCTCTAATTGTTCTTCAACACGTAAAAATTCCGTAAGAGATAAATCAATACGATATGGTACAAGTAGTTCTTGGACTTCTTGTGCTACTTGTCCTACTTTATCACGGAAATATTCATAATTGATTCGCTCTTGCGCCGCATGCTGATCAATCATATATAACCCTTTATCATTTTGAGCGAAAATATAAGTTCCGTGCATTTGTCCAATTGGATAAAGCGGTGGTAAATCGTTTCCGTTCATTTCGATTTCTTGGATTTCTTCTACTTCTGCTAATTCAAAATCCTCATCATTGCTGTCCCAGCCTTTTTCTTCTTGAAGAGACTCTTCAATGATTGGTTTAGACGGTTGCCAATTGTTTTCTTCCCTTACTAAAGACTCAGGAGGTTGCCATTCTTGCTTTGGTGGTTGCCAAAGTAGATTTTGGTTTTGTGGTTTTGCTTGAACCTCTTCCTGTTTCTCATCCATCCCAGTCGGTAAGACGATATTTGGCATTGGTGGCTCTTTCGGCTTTGTATGTTCAAAGTGAAATTGTTCTTGCACACTTTCATCTTTTTCTTTTTTCTTCGTTGCAACACCAGCATCTGGAATAAGCTGCACTTTTTTAAATGCATCTTGCAATGTTTTTTCAATGAGTTGTAAGAGTTCTTGTTCTTTACTAAAGCGCACTTCTAATTTCGCTGGATGAACGTTTACATCCACTAACATCGGATCCATTTCAATCGATAGAAACCCAATAGGATAGCGCCCAACTGGAAGCAACGTATGATATCCTTGCTGCACAGCTTTCATTAATACATAGTTCCGAACGTAACGGCCATTTACGATTGTGGACATGTAGTTACGAGATGCTCTTGTTACTTCAGGTAACGTTACATAACCACGAATCGTAAAGTCTAATGATTCTACTTCAATTGGAATCAGTTTTTTCGCAACTTGAATGCTGTAAATCGCTGCAAGTACCTGTCTAACATCACCATTTCCTGATGTATGAAGCAGTTTTTTCTCATTATGAAACAGTTTCAAAGATACTTCTGGATGCGACATCGCAATGCGATACACAATATCCGTAATATTCCCTAGCTCTGTATGAATTGTTTTCATATATTTAAGGCGTGCTGGTGTGTTAAAAAACAAGTTTTGAACGGTAATATCTGTTCCCTTTCGGCTCGCCGTCTTTTCTTGCTTAATAATGTCTCCGCCTTTAATAATGAGATGCGTACCTGGCGCATCCCCTGTACTTGTAATTAGCTCTAATTCACTAACAGATGCAATACTTGGCAATGCCTCACCACGGAAACCGAGCGTCCGTATGCGAAACAAATCATTTTCATCTTTAATTTTACTGGTTGCATGTCGTTCAAAAGCAACGATGCAATCTTCTTCTGCAATGCCATCTCCATTATCGATGATGCGAATTTTCGATAATCCCGCTTCTTCTAAGTGGATTTCAATAGATGTACTATTCGCATCGATGGAATTTTCCACAAGTTCTTTTACAACTGAAGCAGGTCGTTCTACTACTTCCCCTGCAGCAATTAAGTTAGAGAGTTGATCATCGAGTTTGCGAATTTTCCCCATCTACTTACTCATCCTTTCTTTAACTTTTTCTGTAAACGATACAATTCATTTAATGCTTCTAGAGGCGTCATATCAAGTAAATCCATTTTTTTAATTTGCGTTAACACAGCTGTTTCTTTTTGATCAAGTATAGACTTGTCCTGTTTGTTCGCAGGCTGTTCTGCGGCAAAGAAAGATAGCTGTGATTCTTCCGCTTCTTCGTTCTTCTCTGGCATTGTTTCCACTTCTTCTTTTACAACGACTGGTTCTTGAACGATTTCTTCTTGGACTTTTATTTCTGCTCGTTTTGGAATGATGATTTCCTCTTGCCCTTCTAACTGCGCTAATACTTCTTTCGCACGAGCAATTAAGCTATCTGGAAGCTCTGCAAGCTGTGCAACATGAATCCCATAGCTTTTATCTGCTGCTCCGTCTTGAATTTTATGCAAGAAGACAACTTTTCCATTTTCTTCAATAGCTGAAACATGTACATTTTTCAGCTGTGCTAAACTTTCTTCTAACACTGTTAATTCATGATAATGTGTTGAGAATAATGTTTTCGCTCCAATTTGGTCATGGATGTGTTCGATGATTGCTTGTGCAAGTGCCATACCGTCATACGTAGAAGTACCGCGGCCAATTTCATCAAATAAAATTAAACTTCTTTCTGATGCATTTGCAATCGCATTTTTCGCTTCTAACATTTCAACCATAAACGTACTTTGACCTGAAATTAAATCATCTGCTGCTCCAATTCTCGTAAAGATTTGATCAAAGACTGGTAACACCGCTTCTGCTGCTGGCACAAAGCAACCGATTTGTGACATAACAGTAATAAGTGCTAATTGACGCATATACGTGCTTTTACCAGACATATTTGGACCTGTAATTAAAAAGACATCCATATTTTCTGGCATCATACAATCGTTTGGAACATACAGCTTTCCATTTAATACTTTTTCTACAACAGGATGACGACCATCTTTAATAAAGATTTCACGCTTATCTGTTAAAACCGGTTTTACAAATTGTTCTTCTTCACTTACTGTAGCAAAACTTTGCAACACATCTAATTCACTAATAACTTTTGCTAAATGTTGTAACTTAGGAATAAATACTTTTACTTCTTCACGCAGTGCAGTGAATAAATCATACTCTAGTTGCACAATTTTTTCTTCTGCCTCTAAAATCAATGTTTCTTTTTCTTTTAATTCATCTGTAATAAAACGCTCCGCATTTGCAAGCGTCTGTTTGCGCTCATAACGCCCTTCTGGAAGCGAAGCAAGGTTAGCTTTTGTCACTTCAATATAGTAGCCAAAAATACGGTTGTAACCGATCTTTAACGATTTAATTCCTGTAATGTCACGTTCACGTTTTTCAAGCTCTGCAATCCATGTTTTTCCGTTTTTACTAACATAACGGTATTGATCTAACTTATCATTATAACCGTCTTTTATAATATCACCATCTTTTATAGAAAGCGGTGGATTTTCTTGGATACTTCTATCTAATAACTCTGTTAAACTTTCGCATGGATCAGCACCTTGAATTAACCTTGCTGCATAAGAATTGTCTATTAGACTAACCGCTTCTAAAATTGTTGGTATTTGCAGAAGTGAACGCTTTAATTGCAGTAAATCACGCGCATTGACACTACCATATGCAACTTTTCCTGCTAAACGTTCTAAATCATACACTTCTTTTAGTTTTTCTTTCAAATCTTCACGTAAGAAATAGTCATTCACAAATGTTTCAACCATTTCTAAGCGTTCTTCAATTTTTTCTTTCTGTATAAGCGGACGCTCCATCCACTGTTTTAACATACGACCGCCCATAGCTGTTTTCGTTTTATCTAATAGCCATAATAGCGAACCTGTTTTCTCTTTAGTTCGAAGCGTTTCTGTTAACTCTAAATTTCGTTTTGAATGTACATCAATTTTCATAAATTGATTTGTATAATAAATATCCACTGGTTGCAGGTGATCTAATGAACGTTTTTGCGTTCTTAGTACATAATTCAATAAGCGTCCCACTGCTGTAACTAATTTCGTTTGCGTTACATTTTTCACAAGATGCTCTAATCCTTCAGGAACTTTCGTTTCATCTTCATAAGAAATTGTCATTTTTAATGTTTCTGTTAGCTTGTTTAGCTCATCTTTTGAAAATGTAGACTCGACAACTATTTCTTTTGAACCTGTTGCATAGACTTCTAGCAAGATATCTTCTACCGTACCTGTTAACAATGTTACCGTATTTTGTCCTGTTGTTAAGTCATTACACGCTAGCGCATAAGAACCATCTTCAAAGTGTGTTAATGCCGCTAAAAAGTTATTTTCTTTCTCGTCAATTGTACGCCCTTCCATCATCGTCCCTGGCGTAATTAATTGCACTACTTCACGGCGCACTACTCCCTTAGCTGTTTTCGGGTCTTCTACTTGCTCACAAATCGCTACTTTGTATCCTTTTTCAACGAGCTGTTCAATATAATTTTTCGCCGCATGATATGGAACTCCACACATTGGTATACGATCGCTACTACCACCATCTCGGCTTGTTAGTGTGATTTCAAGTTCATGTGCCGCCTTAACCGCATCCTCAAAAAACATCTCATAAAAATCGCCTAATCTAAAAAATAAAAAGGCATCTTGATAGTCTGCCTTGACCTTTAAATATTGTTGTATCATAGGGGTATACTGAGTCATCTGTTTCCTCCATACTTCATAAAAATGTGCTATATATTTATATGCTACACTTCACGGATACTCTTATCTCCTCTTTTAGGAGTCTCTCTTCATTATAGCACATTTTCATCAGGAAAAATGTCCATTCAGTATCACTTATATAATATAAAAAGCTAGGAAGAAATTCTTCCTAGCCCTCCCTTACTCCTCTTCTGCATCTAAAATAAAGTTTGGATCTAATTCTTCAAATTCATCATCGCTAACCTCAAAATCACTATCGCCTTCTGGACATCCATCTGGATTTATACTGACGCAAATTTTTGTTTCCCCAACTACTTCCGTTAGAAATTCACGCTCTACAGTTACAACAATTTTGTTACCATTCGGTGAAACAACCGCTTCTAAACAGTTCGGATGCTGAATAACACGAGCAATAATTTCGGAATCTTCACCAGAAAAATTTTTATCACGATAGCCGATGTTCACCTCATCTGTGTAGTTAATACGTTCTGTTACAACTTCCGTTTTCGTATTTTCATCAAACGAGTACCATGTATTCACATCGTAATACCCTTCAATTTCCACCATTTTTCCACTTCTTCTTGCCTCATATGTGTGATTAATTACCCAACATCCGAGAATACTTGTCGGTTCATTATTTGATTCACATGTATGCGTCGATTTTGTATACTTACGTCCTTTTCCAACTACTGCCTTTGTAATAATCTCTCTGAATTCGGACATTTAAAACCCTCCTCAATCGATATTCATTTAATCATATGCGTGACAATAGCGGAATGTGTCATTCTTTTTTTGAAAAGAGTATGTATCATTACAAATTGAAACTTTAATCAGTAGTGGAGTTCTTCACCTTCACTACTCATTCCCCCTCACCAGTCAAGATTTTATGAGCAATATTAGCGGGATAAAAATAAAAAAAGAGATGTCTATAAGACATCTCTCTTAGCAACCGCAATTACCTTTTTTACTTTCTACTTCTGCACCAGTTTCTCCTTTTAATACATCTCCACCAGTCGAAATTAAAATTTCATCCGTTACGTTGTTAGAGATTGTGCTCGCTACAAGTTGCAATAAATCATTAACATATGTTTGTGAAGACTTGAATTCCTGTACAACCGGAATACTATCCAATTTATCTTGCAGAGCATCAATTTCCGCTTCTACTTTTTTCAATGCTTCCCATTTCCCGTAATGCTGTAAGTTTACTGCTTGTTTTTGCAGTGCTTTTATTTCATCAATTGTACGCTTTACATTTTCATTCTTATGGATTTGTGCTTCTGCACGTTTAAAGAAATCCACTTCTTCTGTTTCAGCAATCATTTTCGCTAATTCTTTTGCTTGCTCAACAATTTCATCTTTTGTATATACTTTCATCTATTATTTCACCTCAATCGGCTCCTCAACTAATTCCCCGTTTAGAGACCAAGTTTTCGCTTCTGTTACTTTTACTTTTACAAGCTGACCGATTACAGATTTTGGAGCAACGAAGTTTACAAGTTTATTAGCACGTGTGTAACCTGCAAGTACGTCTGGATTATTCTTACTTTCCCCATCAACCAATACTTCAACAATTTGTCCCTCATATCGTTTATTCTTTTTCATAGAATACTCATTTACTAATGCATTTAAACGTTGTAAACGTTCTTTTTTCACTTCCATCGGGACATTATCCTGCATTTTTGCAGCTGGTGTTCCTTCACGAGGTGAATAAATGAATGTAAATGCACTATCAAATTCTACTTCACGATATAAAGACATCGTTTCCTCAAATTGCTCGTCTGTTTCATTCGGAAAACCAACGATAATATCAGTTGTTAATACTGCATTCGGAATCGCTTTTTTGATTTTACGTACAAGTTCTAAATAATGCTCACGTGAGTATTTACGCGCCATAATTTTAAGCATATCTGTGCTACCAGATTGTACTGGTAAGTGGATATGTTCTACTAAATTACCACCTTTTCCAAGCACCTCAACTAGGTGGTCATCAAAATCACGCGGGTGACTTGTTGTAAAGCGAATACGCGCTATATCAATCTTACGAAGTTCATCCATTAAATCACCAAGACCATATTCAGTATCATCGAAGTCTTTACCGTATGCATTTACGTTTTGACCAAGTAATGTAATTTCTTTATAACCATTTGCAGCTAAATGGCGAACTTCATTAATGATATCTTCTGGGCGACGGCTTCGTTCTTTCCCACGTGTATACGGTACGATACAATATGTACAGAATTTATCACATCCATACATAATGTTTACCCAAGCTTTAATATCACCACGGCGTACTTTCGGAAGGTTTTCAATTACATCTCCTTCTTTCGACCAAACTTCAACAACTGTCGCTTTAGAAAACATCGCATCTTTTAAAATATAAGGTAATCGATGAATATTATGTGTACCAAATACCATATCTACATGTTGGTTTTTTTGCATAATTTTGTTTACAACAGATTCCTCTTGAGACATACAACCACATACACCGATTAAAAGATCCGGATTTCGTTGTTTTAATGATTTTAAATGGCCAAGCTCTCCGAATACTTTATTTTCAGCGTTTTCACGAATGGCACAAGTATTTAATAGAATTACATCTGCATCTTCTGTTGCAAATGTTGGTTCATATCCAAGCGCTGTAAAAATACCGGCCATTACTTCCGTATCATGCTCATTCATTTGACATCCGTAAGTACGGATATAAAACTTTCTTCCTGCACCAAAATTACGAAACTCTTCTGGCAGACCGAAATCACGATCAATTTTCACTTCTTCTTTCCCGCGCTTTTTCGCATCCTTTAAAGAAGGTGGCTGATATACACTTTCAAAGTATTTGCTATAATCTTTTTCTTCCTTTTTCGCAGAAGAATTTGCTTGTTGACTTGCTAATCGTTGTTGCTCGTTCATGGGTAATCTCCTTTCAACCTTAACTATACACTGTAGTCTATTCCAATAACGATCAGACCCATCTTAAAGATTAGAATAGTTTGAGAGATAACTTGCCCCTTTGAAACTCGAGTAATCGATCTAACCACCTATAAGAATGGAATCTTCCCGACACGAATAGACATTCCCTTTTTTATTGTTTTAACCTTGTCCTTGTAAAAAAGCATATTGCTTTATTTTCCATATACACTATCATAGTATAAAGTGTTTAGCCAAATTTAACAACAAAGAGACTACATCCCCCACGCATCCTAAAGCGAATGAACATGATGTCCTAATACAACGATTCGTTAATTATTTTATCATTCTGAATTTTCTAAGTAAATATTTTGTAATAAAATCCTCCTATATTATTTCAAACCGAAAGTAAAAAAGCTACCAATTGGCAGCTTTTTATTTCATGATTACATAAATTCAGCAACAAGCTCATCAAACATCTTTTGATCCATTTGTAAGTCAGCTTGAACTAAAGGTTTTTCACTGTAGCCTTTTACCAGATCTTGATAAGAAGGCTGTTCTGTATTTTGGTAAATCAGACCTGTTACTAGACCTTTGTTTTCCATCAGCGTTTGCATTGCAATCATACGGTTAGATGGATCATATCCTTCTACTGTGCTTAGTTTTGTTAAATTCTCTTTAAACCAATCATACGTATTTACTTTATTATAAGTAACACATGGGCTAAATACATTGATTAAAGAAAACCCTTTATGTTGAATACCAGCTTCGATCAGCTGCGTTAATTCTTTTAAATCACTAGAGAAACTCTGTGCCACAAAAGTCGCACCTGCTGTTAATGCCATTTCCATGACAGATAGTGCTGGTTCAATTGAACCTTGTGGTGTACTTTTCGTTTTAAATCCAGCTTCACTACGTGGTGAAGTTTGACCTTTTGTTAGCCCGTAAATTTGGTTATCCATTACGATATACGTAATGTCAATATTACGACGAATAGAATGGATTGTGTGTCCCATACCAATTGCAAAACCATCGCCGTCACCACCAGATGCGATAACTGTCAAATCACGGTTTGCCATTTTCACACCTTGTGCGATTGGAAGTGCACGTCCATGAATACTATGCACACCATAGGAATTAATATAACCTGAAATACGACCTGAACAGCCGATACCAGAAATAACTGCTAATTCGTCTGGATTTAAACCAACGTTAGCTGCTGCACGTTGAATCGCAGCTTGCACCGAGAAGTCTCCGCAACCTGGACACCAGTTTGGTTTTACACTGTTACGAAAGTCCTTAAATGTTGCCATTTAATACAACCCCTTTTTTGCATTCGTTGTAAATTTCTTTTGGTAAGAATGGATTTCCATCATATTTTAAGAGACTAGAAATTTTCTCACCATTACCAAGATTCATTTTCATAATGTTAGCAAGTTGACCAGTCGCATTGTTTTCTACTACAACAACGCGCTTCGCACTCTTCACAAGTGGATCGATTTCAGCCGTTGGGAACGGATGGATTAAACGCACATGAGCGTGATTTACTTTCATTCCTTCTTGCTCTAAACGTTCCATCGCTTCCTCAATTGCACCACGAGTAGAGTTAAAACCAACTAACAATACATCAGCATCATCATACTTGGCATTTTTATAAACAGGGGTATTGAACTTCAAATTCGCCATTTTACGGAAACGTTTGTCCATTTGTTCTTTACGATTCAGCGCTGATTCAGATGGTTTACCAGTCTCATCATGCTCTACACCAGTCACATGGTGAACACCATTTTTCATACCAGGTAGAACGCGTGGTGAAATACCATCTTCTGTCACTTCATAACGTTTGAAATATGCTTTATTTTCACGCTCTGGTAACTCTGCTTGTAAATCAAGCTTACCACGGCGAATTTCTACTTTATCTAACTTCAGTGGTTCAACTGTTTGTTTTCCTAAAGAAAGCTGTAAATCTGTTAAGAAGATAACTGGAACTTGATATTCTTCCGCTAAGTTAAACGCTTCTACAATATCATAGAACGCTTCTTCAACAGTACTTGGCGCCATTACGATTTTGGGAATTTCACCATGTGTTCCATAAATCATTGCCATTAAATCAGATTGTTCTTGTTTTGTTGGTAAGCCCGTACTTGGACCACCACGTTGTGTATCTACGATTACAAGAGGTGTTTCTGTAATACCTGCTAAGCCAATCGCTTCCATCATTAAAGATAGACCTGGACCTGCCGATGCCGTTAATGTACGAACACCAGCATAGTTTGCACCAATAGCCATTGTACAAGCCGCAATTTCATCCTCAGTTTGGATTACAGTCCCGCCTACTTTTGGAAGCTTTTTAATTAAGTATTCCATAATTTCAGATGCAGGTGTAATTGGATATGCAGACATAAAGCGAGCACCACCAGCTACTGCTCCAAATGCAATCGCATCGTTACCGATCATAAACATGCGTTTTTGACCGTCAGCTTTTTCAAGCTGCATCATATTTACTTTCTCACCAAGCAATTCTTTCATATATTGAGAGCCGCGTTTGATTGCTTCCATATTCTTTTGAACGACTTGCTCTCCTTTGCGACCAAAGATCTCTTCAACAACCTCTAAATAAACAGTTTCATCTAACCCTAGTACCGAACTAGATGCTCCAACAGCAACCATGTTTTTCATTAATGATGTACCTAATTCTGAAGCAATATCTGTAAACGGTATCACATATAGATTCACATCTGCATTTTCAGGTATAGTCGGATTAAATTTCGCATCCGCAACAACAATTCCGCCTGGACGTAATTCGTGGAAATTAAAATCGATTGTTTCTTGATCAAATGCAATTAAAATATCTAAATCATCTGATATCGCGCGCACCTCAGTTGTACTTACGCGAATTTTATTATTTGTATGACCGCCTTTAATCCGTGATGAGAAGTGGCGGTAACCGTATAAGTAATATCCTAATCGGTTTAATGCAATACAGAAGATTTCTCCTGTACTTTCAATTCCTTCACCTTGTTGTCCTCCAACTTTCCATGAAAGTTGACTAATCATCTCCTACACCCCTTTTGGCTGCATTCATTGTAGTGTATTTTTTTACAGTAATAGTTTAGCACTTTTTATACAAATAAACTACAATGGACGCAAATTATACCTCTTCTGACTTCCCTGAATCTTTTGTATAATCTTAATTCGTCTACCATTCTAGCCTTACCATACAAAAAAAGCAATAAATTGTTTTTATTTCGTTTTTAATTTTTTAAATTTTTAAATTATTTATATTAACTATTTTAAATCCAACACTAAAAAGGAATATGTTCAACAAAATTATCATATAAAAAATTGCGAACACTCGCCTCACTGTATCTTTTACAAAGTTCATTAATTATATGTTCATAGCTCCTATACGCTTCTATTCCTACCGCCATCTCTGGCATACCATCAAAATCCGAGCCAAATCCTATATTTTTCTCTCCTCCAAGCGAACAAATATGTTCTACATGACGTAATATATCATCTATATAGGCTGGTCGATGATTCGTTAAAAACTCAGGTACAAAGTTCACACCAATCACAGCATTTTTTTGAATCAGTACTCGTATTTGTTCGTCTTTGAGATTACGTGGATGGTGACACAGATTGTGACAATTCGAATGTGAAGCAATTGGATATTGAGCGATTTCCATTACATCCCAAAATCCTTTTTCATTTAAATGAGATACATCTGTCCATAAACGAAACGAATTAAGTTCTTGTACAACTTTTTTACCAAAAGCAGTTAACCCTGCTCCCCTTGTTTCCAGTGCACCATCAGCTAGTAAATTCGCATAGTTCCATGTTAACCCGAAAGATCGTACTCCTAAGCGATAAAACAAGCGCAATTTCATCATTTCTTTCCCAATCGCTTCGCACCCTTCTAATGTTAAAATGGCGCCAATTTCACTCTTTCCTAACTGCTTTATATCTTTTTTCGTCTGTATCAATTTCATACCTGGTAGCGATAAAATTTCCTTATGAAATATATCTACCATAGTTAGGGCAACTTCAAAACGTTCTTCATACGCTACTGTTTCCGGTACATATATCGCAAAGCATTGTATACTTCCTTTTCTCCGCTCTAATTGTTCAAAAGTAATATATAATGCTGGATCACTTTGGAAATGTTTTTTTCCTTTTGCATTCCATAATTGCCATAACACATCACAATGCGCATCAAAAACTTTCATTCCCTTGCCCCCTTTACCATAAAAACAACCTGTTTGCACACAAGCAAACAGGTTGTTCAAACTTAACGAGGTTCTACAATTAGCTTTATCGCTGTACGTTCTTCACCATCAATCATAATGTCTGTAAAAGCTGGGATACAAATCAAATCCAAACCACTAGGCGCTACAAATCCTCTTGCAATTGCTACTGCCTTCACGGCTTGATTCAATGCACCTGCACCAATAGCTTGAATTTCTGCTGTTCCGCGTTCACGAATCACTCCAGCAAGTGCACCAGCTACAGAGTTAGGGACCGAAGTTGCTTTAACTTTTAATATTTCCATTCCACGTTTCCTCCTCGTTTCTAAAAAAAGTATTAGCGATTATTTCACTTTAACTTATATTCACGAGGAACGAGGCGTATTCCTGCTAAATCTCTGTAATTTTTCTAAAAAATTAAAATATAATGTTTTTTCTAAATTTTATAGAAAACTATTCAAAAAATGGCTGATCATCATTAATTAAAATGCGCTCAATTTTTTTCGCTTTTCCTGTATTTGGATCCACATCAATTAGTACTGCACTTAATTGTGTTCTACCATTTGTCACTTCAAAACGCACAGGTAAATTTGTTAAGAACTTTTTCAGTACAGCTTCACGATCCATACCTAAAATTCCATCATATGGGCCTGTCATACCTACATCTGTAATATACGCTGTCCCGCTTGGTAAAATACGATTATCAGCCGTAGGAACATGTGTATGCGTTCCTACTACCGCTGTAGCACGACCATCTACATACCAGCCGAGCGCTTGCTTTTCACTTGTTGTCTCAGCATGAAAATCAATAAAGATAATATTCGTGCGTTTTTTCGCAATATTAATTAACTCATCTACTTTTCGGAATGGACAATCAATTGGTGGAAGGAATGTACGACCTTGCAAGTTAATTACCGCTACTTCCGTACCATTACAATTCACGAAAATAAGACCTTTTCCAGGAGTTCCTTCTGGAAAATTGGCCGGCCTTGCAAGATATTTAGCATCATCAATAAATTCAAACACTTCACGGTTATCCCAAGCATGATTTCCAAGTGTAACTGCTTGTGCACCACATTCTAAAAAGTTTCGGTATATTTTCTCTGTAATACCACGACCACCTGCTGCATTTTCTCCATTAATAATTGTTACTGTAGGTGTATATTTTTTCTTTAATGCCGGTACGTATTGTTGAATCATCCCTCTACCAGGAGATCCTACTACATCCCCAACGAATAATATTCTCATATCTATTACCCTTTCTATATACTACTTTTTCATTACCATACCATATTACAAGCTATTCACTTGTAATAAAACCATATTGCTCATTTTAAATTCCCTGCCATCCTACTATAAAAATAATGTATAAGGGCTATTTACGGTGATGGAAGTGTCACTTTATTTTACCCAATTCCAACACAAAAAAATAAAGTGGCATTTCACCACTTTATTTTGCGTATTCCACTGCACGTGTTTCACGAATAACAGTTACTTTAATATGGCCTGGGTAATCCAGTTCATTTTCGATACGCTTTCGAATATCACGTGCTAAACGATGAGCTTCTAAATCATCGATTGTATCTGGTTTTACCAGAATGCGAACTTCACGTCCTGCTTGAATTGCAAAAGATTTTTCTACGCCTTCATAAGACTCTGAAATCTCTTCTAATTTTTCAAGACGACGAATATAGTTTTCAAGCGTCTCACTACGAGCTCCTGGTCTTGCAGCTGACAATGCATCTGCCGCAGCAACTAGAACTGCAATGATTGAAGTTGGTTCCGTATCACCATGGTGAGATGCGATACTATTTATAACAACAGGGTGCTCTTTATATTTCGTTGCGAGTTCGACACCAATCTCAACGTGACTACCTTCTACCTCATGATCAATTGCTTTTCCGATATCATGTAATAGACCAGCACGTCTTGCTAGTTTTTCGTCCTCACCAAGCTCTGCCGCCATAAGTCCTGTTAAGTACGCTACTTCCATAGAGTGTTTCAACACGTTTTGTCCATAACTTGTACGGTATTTCAAACGACCTAAAATCTTAATTAAATCTGGATGTAATCCATGGACACCTACTTCAAATGTTGTTTGTTCTCCTACTTCACGAATATACTCATCCACTTCACGTCTTGATTTTTCGACCATTTCTTCAATACGTGCTGGGTGAATACGTCCATCCTGTACGAGCTTATCAAGAGCGATACGAGCTGTTTCACGACGAATTGGATCAAATCCAGATAAGATTACTGCTTCTGGTGTATCATCAATAATAAGGTCAATACCTGTTAACGTTTCTAACGTACGAATATTACGACCTTCACGCCCAATAATACGTCCCTTCATTTCGTCATTTGGAAGATTTACAACCGAAACGGTTGTTTCAGCAACATGATCAGCTGCACATCTTTGCATTGCAAGAGATAAAATCTCTTTTGCCTTCTTATCCGCCTCTTCTTTCGCACGAACTTCACTTTCTTTTACCATAACGGCAATTTCATGAGAAATTTCACTTTCTACTTTCCCTAAAATGATTGCTTTCGCTTGTTCGCGTGTTAGATTAGAAATGCGCTCTAATTCCGTTTGTTGCTTTTGAACTAACTCTCCCACTTTGCTTTCCAACTCTTCAATCTGTTGTTGTCTCGCTACAAGAGATTCCTCTTTCTTTTCTAACATTTGCTCGCGCTTATCGAGCGTTTCGTCTTTACGATCAAGGTTCTCTTCTTTTTGCATTAAACGATTTTCTTGTTTTTGTAATTCGCTTCTACGATCACGAATTTCTAATTCAGCTTCTGTACGAAGTGTATGAATTTCATCCTTTGCTTCTAAAAGCGCTTCTTTTTTAAGTGCCTCTGCTTCGCGATTCGCTTCGTCTAAAATACGCTTCGCTTCATTATCAGCACCATTAATCTTCGCTTCTGCAATAGACTTTCGAACAAAAAAGCCAACAACTGCACCGACTGTTGCAAGCAAAATGGAGATGAGTATCCAAACTGTACTACTCATGATTTCACCTCCCCTTGCTATGAATGAAAAAAGACTGTCGGCATGTACATTGAATTGCAACGTACAGCAAAGACCGTCGTCCCGCTTTTTTAAGGGACTTTCTTCATTTCACAATTAAAATGTCATATTATTATTTCGGTAAGATTTAAATCTTACTCCGAATATTACTTCTCTTCTAGAGAAGAGTATATCGTATATAAGAAAAAATATACATTCTCATTGTATCTATCGCATTTTTCATTGTCAAGCGTTGTCTACTTTTACTTTCTTTCCCTTTGCCCTATGAATCTTCCCCTAAAAAGAAAAGCGGGTACCATATTATCATGGCAAGCTATACTAGAACCCATCTAATACGCTTAAAAACGTATAGAAATCCATCTTCATACTATTTTAGTAGGATAAGGCGAAAACTCCATCAGCAAAGATCTTGCTGCCTACAATAACTGAAAAAAATAAAAGACACGAAATCGTGTCTTTTATTTTTCAAGAAGAGTTCCCTCTTCCATGCTTTCAGAAGCAGAATCTTCACCAATTCCATGATGTTCACGAATAAAGAATGCAATTTCATCTCTTAATTCTGGATTTTCTTTTAAGAATTGTTTTGCATTTTCGCGCCCTTGTCCTAAACGTTCTTCATTATAAGAATACCAAGCACCACTTTTTTGAACGATATCAAGTTCAGAAGCCATATCTAAAATTTCGCCTTCTCTTGAAATTCCTTCTCCGTACATAATATCAACTTCAGCAACACGGAAAGGAGGTGCCACTTTATTTTTTACTACTTTTATTTTTGTTTTGTTACCAACAATATCATTGCCTTGCTTTAATTGCTCAGCACGACGTACCTCAAGACGAACTGTTGAATAGAACTTCAACGCACGACCACCTGGAGTTGTTTCTGGGTTCCCGAACATAACCCCAACTTTTTCACGAATTTGGTTAATAAAGATTGCAATTGTTTTCGATTTATTAATTGCACCAGAAAGCTTACGAAGTGCTTGTGACATTAAACGCGCTTGTAAACCAACGTGAGAGTCACCCATCTCCCCTTCAATTTCCGCTTTTGGTACAAGAGCTGCTACAGAGTCAATTACGATAATATCAATTGCACCACTTCGAACTAATGCCTCTGCGATTTCTAGTCCTTGTTCCCCTGTATCAGGCTGTGATAATAGTAACTCATCAATATTAACACCTAACTTCTGTGCATATACAGGATCCATCGCATGCTCTGCATCAATAAATGCTGCTTGTCCACCTTGACGTTGTACTTCCGCAATCGCATGTAATGAAACTGTTGTTTTACCTGAACTTTCAGGTCCATAGATTTCGATAATACGACCGCGTGGATAACCACCAACTCCAAGCGCTACATCAAGTGCTAACGAACCACTTGGCACCGTTGAAATTCTACGTTCTGCCTGTTCTCCTAACTTCATAATTGAACCTTTACCGAATTGCTTCTCTATTTGTTTTAACGCCATATCTAATGCCGCTTGACGATCACTCATTCAAATTCCTCCTTAACTGAATTGCTAATCTTATTATACCTATTTTCATTTCAATTTGCCAACAAAAATCGAACATTTATTCGATTTTTTTATTTCCAAATTGAAAATACCTATTTTTTACCATAAAAAAACTAGAAGAAACTCACATCTCTTCTAGTTTTTTATACAAATGATAAAATCCATATTTCACAGACCGTTCTCTAATTTGTTGACGACTTCCACTTAAAGTAAGAGGAAAGACCGCTGTCGGCTCATCCTTAATTGCTAGCCCAACAAATACAGTACCCGGTTCTTTATTTTCTGAAGCTTCCGGTCCTGCTACTCCAGTGAAACTAATCCCGATATCCGCTTTTAAAAGTGTTTTAACATTTTCAGCAAGAAAACGTGCACACTCTTCACTAACTGCCCCAGCTGTTTGTAATGTTTCTTCAGGTACGTGCAATATGTGCTGCTTTACGTCATTCTGATAGCAAATGACACCGCCTTTAAAAATAGAAGACACACCAGCATTTTCTGTTACTTGATTCCCAAAAAGACCACCCGTTAAACTTTCGGCACAAGCTAAAGTAAAACCTTTCTTCTTCAATAAATCAATTGCTTTATAATGAAGAAAATCTTGGTTATATCCGTAGAAAAATTCTCCTACTCTTTCTAAAATCAAGCTTTCCACGTGTTGAATTAACATTTCTGCATGCTTCACATCGTGATGCTTTGCTGTTAAACGAAGCGTCACCTCTCCATCAGAAGCAAGCGGCGCAATTGTCGGGTTCGTTTGTCTATCAATTAAATCTTGTACTTTCACTTCTAGTTGGGATTCGCCAATGCCAAAAAAGCGAAGAACACGAGAATAAATGCTCTCTCCAGTTGTAAAGTTACGTAAAAATGGGTCTACGTAGTTCGTATACATTGGTTGCATTTCCTTCGGTGGACCTGGTAATAAAATATAAACTTTTTCATTTTTATTTAATCCCATTCCTGGCGCCATACCGTGATCATTTGCAAATACTGCCGAGCCATTTAAAACAAGTGCTTGTTTCTTATTATTCTCTGTAAACTCACGGCCAGTACGCTTATAATACTCACTAATGGACGTTAAAGCAATTTCGTCATAAACAAGTTCTTCACCAATAACAGACGCAATTGTTTCTTTTGTTAAATCATCTTTTGTCGGCCCAAGCCCACCTGTAAAAATGAGTATATCTGCACGCTTCTCAGCAATTTGAATTGCCTCTTGTAAACGATGGTTATTATCCCCTACCACAGTATGATAATACACATTAATCCCAATGGAAGCCAATTTTTCAGATAAAAACTTCGCATTTGTATTTGTAATTTGCCCGAGTAACAATTCTGTTCCAACCGCAATAATTTCGGCATTCATTCCGATTCCCCCATAAACTGCTATTTTGAGTTTACAAAAGCAGCTCTATTTTTCCAGAAGTAGTCCCAGCCAGAAATAACTGTAAAGATTAGTGCAATCCATATGAAAATATCCGCAACCGGAATATGGATTAAGTTTAATGGTACATCGTGTAATAAATATGCTGAAATTGCAATAATTTGTGTCCATGTCTTAATTTTCCCTAGCATGTTAGCCGCAACAACTTCTCCAGTTCCAGCTAGCACAAGACGTAAGCCTGTTACAGCAAATTCACGACTAATGATTACAATAACAATCCACGCTGGTACATATTGCATTTCAACCAATGTAATAAGAGCTGCTGAAACAAGTAGCTTATCTGCTAATGGATCAAGAAACTTCCCTAAATTTGTTACAAGATTATACTTTCTTGCATAATGCCCATCAATCCAATCCGTAGCTGAAGCAACAATAAAAATAAGCGCTCCTACTAAATGTTGAATTGGTAAATCTACATTCCCAATTGTATATGCACCCCAATCAAAAGGAGCCAGCATAATCACTAGAAAAATTGGAATTAAGCAGATTCGAGATATTGTAATTTTGTTTGGTAAATTCACAGCTATTCCTCCATCATGTCAAAAACATTTGTTCATTGAAAAAAGTCATCGAAGCGATGACTGTTATTGTGCAGGTTGCCCTGCCCCTAAGTTTTTAATCACCATTCTTTGGTGCATTGCCTCTTCGGTACTTATACCATAGTTGATAACTTTACCATTTACTTTAATTTCAATATTAGGCGCATTACCGATATTAAGCCGTACTTCTTTTTGAGCAGTTAAGTTTTGTGGTACTGTTTGCCCTGCTTCTAACGTAGCATTATAAAGTTCATTACCATTTTCATCTTTAATATCTACATAACTTGTTCCCTTTGCTGAAAGTTCCAATTGTAACTCTTTATTGTTCATTTCATATGTAGATACTTTTCCACTTGTCCCTACCAATTTTATTTCATCTTGTCCTGCTGGTGGTTGCTGTGCTTTTTGCTCATCTTTCTTTGGTTCTTCTTTTTTAGGTTCTTCCGTTTTTTTCTCTTCTTTCTTTTCATCTAACGGCGAACCCTTCGCTTTTTGCACTTCAATTTGTTCACTCTTATTTTGCGTTACTGATCCAGCATCTTTTGCAGTTAACCATTGAAAAATAAACCAAACCGCTACTCCTAATGCAATTACCAATAATGCAATTAAAATTTTCGGCATATGATCTGCGAATGGAAGCGATGTAGCTTTTTGCATTGTTTCCTGCGTTTTTTGACCTGTTGATACTTGTGGTACATCATGAGATTCAGATTGCGGTATTGTACTTTGATACTCTACAAGCAATTCCTCTCCGTTTAATCCAACAGCATCTGCATATTGTTTAATAAACGCACGTGCATAAAACGCACCTGGCAACATGCTATAATTGCCCTCTTCAATTGTCGCTAAATAACGCTTTTGAATTTTTGTAATCTCATGTAGCTGATCGATAGACAAGCCTTTCGCTTCTCTTGCTTCCTTCAGCTTTTGTCCTAATTCCGTCACTGCTAACACCTCAATATTTCTTTAAAAGTCAAACATAGAGAAATTATTTTGCGTTCCTTGCTCAATTTCATCTACTAAATTATATTGAATTTCTTCATCATAATCGTTACGCAATTCAATAATATAATCAAAATCATCAAGTGTATATTCTGATTGACTCACAAATACATCCGGATGTTCCACAACCTTGGTTGCAGGTAATCTCATGATTTCACGCACAAGCTGCCAATGTCTTTCATTTGCACGCTTTGTTGAAACAATTCCATCTAATATAAAAATATTATCGTCGCTATACTCATCTTCAATCAGTTGACTGCGTACAGTTTGTTTAATGAGGGTTGATGATACAAACAGCCAACGCTTATTTGCACAAACACTTGCGGCGACAATAGATTCCGTTTTTCCAACGCGAGGCATCCCTCGTATCCCGATGAGCTTATGACCCTCTTTTTTCATTAATTCTGCCATAAAATCAACGAGTAATCCTAATTCATCACGTACAAATCGGAATGTTTTCTTATCATCTGCGTCCCGTTGTATGTACCTGCCGTGCCTAACTGCTAGCCTGTCCCGAAGCTTTGGCGGACGATATTTCGTTACCGTTATATTATCCATCGTATTTAAAATTGATTCAAGTCTAGAGATTTGCTCTTGATTATCACACATAAGCAAAAGTCCACGCCGAGCATTATCTACACCATTAATTGTGACGATATTAATGCCAAGCATACCGATTAACGAAGAAACGTCACCAAGCAAGCCAGGTCGGTTTTTATGTATTTCATATTCAAAATACCATTCAATCATTCAAGATCACTCCCCTTGCTTACTTTACACCTACGTACTATATTATATGATTTCACGTTAATAGGGAAGCTAAATGTACAACCAAATCAAGGTATTTTCAATACTAAAAAAAAAGAGAGGATATTCTCCTCTCTTTTTTTACTTATGTTGTACAAACTTCACCATTAAATTCGCGATTGTATGTTGCTCTTGTTCGTCAGCAACTTTCCAAAGCCCAGCTAATAGTTTTTCTTGATCATTACGTGCTTCTACTTCATTCGCCAGATAGTCACCAACGCGGAATGCCATATCTGAAACAGCTCCCCCATCAAGACCCTTTCCTTGCGCCTGCTCTAAACGCTCTCCTAAAAAGCTTTTCCACTGATCAAAGTTTTCTAATACTGACATATTTAAGCACCTCACTATTAAGTAATAGAATCATGCTTAATTTGTACAATTCCATGTTTTTTATGTATGTATTTTGCATTTTAACAATGCCATCCACCGTTTACTCCAATAATTTGCCCCGTTATATACGAAGCCCCTGGTGATACAAGGAAAGAAACTGTTTTTGCTACTTCCTCTGGACATCCAATTCTCCCAGTTGGAATCTCTTCTGCCATCCCATTCTTATCTTCCTCTGAAAATACACTTAGCATTTCTGTCTCGATTGCTCCTGGTGCCACTGCATTGACACGAATCCCACTTAAAGCCACTTCTTTAGCCAATGCTTTTGTATACGAATTTTGCGCACCTTTTACCATTGAATACAACACTTCACAAGACGCACCCATTTGTCCCCAAATCGATGAAATAATAACAACGTTTCCACTTCTGCGGTGAATCATTGATGGAATTGCAAGCGACAGTAGTTTATATACGCTTTTCACCTGTAATTCCACCATTTCATTTAACTGTTCATTTGTAACATCTGTCACTAAACCAAATATACTTTTTCCAGCCGCATATACAATTACATCAATTGGATGATGAATTTGTGCCCACAATTTTTCCGGTCCATCTGCAGCTGCTAAATTTGCTTGAACGGGAATCATTTCATCAAATTGGTTTTCTAGTTCTCTTACCTTTTCTTCACCTTTGTTATAATGCACATATACTGTATAACCATCTTCATTTAACTGTTTTGAAATTGCAGAGCCAATTCCTCCGCTTCCTCCAGTCACTAACGCAAATTTTTTCATACTTTTCCTCTCTTATCCTTTCATCTATAAAGAGACTTTTTCAAATTACACATTCTTTCATACATCCCCAAACAAATAATACCCCCATCTTACGATTTAGCAATAGCTAAAAAGTTAGATGAGGGATAAAATGGCTGTAAATCCCCTGAACACCAAGCAGTTCCCTTATTAAAGTTCCCCTTTATTGTTTCGGCAAGACTTGGCAAATACTCATTCTTTCTTCAGATAAAAATACTTTTGCTGCTTCTTGTAAATCTTGAATAGTTAAATCTTCTAAAACAGAAAGAGCATCAAACAAGCTGGATTCATTAAATGCATATCGTGTAAATTGATTTGCAATATATTCAGGCGAGTTAAGTGATCGTAAAAAGCCCCCAATTTTCTTTTTCTTTACGCGCTCTAGCGCCTTTGCATCTAACTCATCATAATTGGTCTGTAATAAAATGCTTTTCAAACGATCTGCTAACTCATCAGGCTGCTTCGTATCGCCACCAACCATCGCAAAACCAAAGTTACTTTCTTCTGTATAATCATAAGAGAATGTATCATCAATGAGTCCTTCATTATATAAAGACTCATAATGAGCTGACCCTTTCCCAAATAAATAATCTAAAAGTAATGTAATCGCAATCTCTTGTTTTAAAAGTTCTTGCCCTTTTTCTTTGAGCCCTGTCGCCTTTATACCGACTAAACATTTCGGTGTTTGAACAGGCATAGAAATAATTTTCTTCTTTTCATTTACCTCTTCCGGTTCACTCTCAAATGAACGTACAATCTCCGGTTGATTTTTATAATCTTTTTTCGCCTGATTTTCACGGACTAAATCCATTGTCTTTTCCGGATCGATAGCTCCAACAACAAATAACAACATATTGCTTGGATGGTAAAATGTTTCATAACACTCATACAATAAGTCTTTTGTAATTTTACTAATAGACTCAATTGTTCCCGCAATATCAATTTTAATTGGATGCTTGACAAATAAACTATCAATTAATCCAAAATATAAACGCCAATCAGGATTATCTTGATACATTTGAATTTCTTGACCAATAATTCCTTTCTCTTTTTCAACCGTTTTTTCAGAAAAATACGGTTCTTGGACAAAATTCAATAATGTATTTAAATTTTGCTCTACATTTGATGTACATGAAAAGAGATAAGCTGTTCTCGTAAAGGATGTAAAAGCATTTGCAGATGCCCCTTGTTTACTAAACAATTGAAATGCGTCATGATCTTCTTTTTCAAATAATTTATGTTCAAGGAAATGAGCGATCCCATCTGGTACCCGAGTCATTTCTTCTTTTCCAAGTGGAACAAATGTGTTATCGATGGAACCATACTTTGTTGTAAATGTCGCAAACGTTTTATTAAATCCTTGTTTCGGCAACATATATACGTTTAATCCATTAGGAAGTTTTTCGTAATAGAGCGTTTCTTTTAATTGTTCATAAACTATTTTCTCCATCTATTCTCCCTCCGTTCCGTGTAAAAAGTAAATTGTATCTAATTCAATGCCATTGGCAACCTTTACAATTTCTTCTTTCGTAACACGCTCAATGCCAGTTAACCATTCCTCTACTGGGCGCGTACGTTCTGCAATCACACCATGATAAAGCATTTCCACGAAACCACGCGGTGTATCAACTGCCTCTAAAATTTGATTTTGAATAACACTTTTTGTTTGACAAATTTCTTCTTCTGAAAAATCACCACTTTGCATGGCCTTCATTTGCTCTTTTATAATCTCCACCGCTTTTTCATAATTTTTCGCTTCAATTCCAGACATAACAAAGAGAAGACCTTTATGACTTTCAAATCGTGATGCTGCATAATACGCTAAACTATTTTTTTCACGAACATTCACAAATAATTTTGAGTGTGAGAATCCACCAAATAAACCGTTAAACAATTGCAATGCAAAATAGTCTTCATCACGGTACGTAATATACGTACGATATCCAATATTTAATTTACTTTGCTTTAATTCTTGTTTTTCAACAATTTCTTTCTCTTCATTATTTCGTTTATGAAGAAGGACATTTTTTTCTTTTGGGGCACGCGGCGAGATTGAAAAATATTTACCAACAAGCTCGACCGCATTTTCTGAAATATCACCAATAATATAAAGATCCATTTCATCTTCTGCTAACACTTTTTGATAATACCGATACAAGCTTTCATTTGTAATAGAAGCAACGTTCTCTTTTTTCCCATTTGCACTTAATCGATATAGCTCTACTTTACACATTTCTTCTATTAATCGCTCGTTAGCATAACGCATTTTATCATCATATGTTGCTTCAATCCGTTGCAAGAGTGCTCGCTTTTCACTTTCTACAATAGAGTGTAAAAAGCTATCCCCTTCCGTCGCTGGATGTAACACAATATCAGACAACATAGAAAGCGCCTTTTCAAAAAGGGGCGGCGCGTCTTGTAAATACGTTTCATTGGCGATATCCACATAAATAGAGATAATGTGATCTTCTCCCTTTTTACTTACATCCACTGCTAAAGAAGAACCATATAATTCCTCTAAATATTGGCGAAGACGAATCACGGATGGTAACTTTTCTGTCGCACTTTGTAAGACGTATGGCAATAAAGCTCGCTCCGTCACCGTTTCTTCATTTAAAGGTGCTTTAAAGCGAAATACAAATGTATTTGTTTTATATTTGTCTGTAGGAATAATATGTACTCGCAAACCACCTAATTCATGCATTTGCTGTTCCATCAGTTTCATTTATAGCCCTCCTTTACGTATGTAGGAATATTCCTCTTCAATATACAGTTTTTAGAAATACAAAATCAACTTTTCTCTCTTATCATCTTTATATCCTTTTCCTTCTAATCATTTCTTCATTAAAAAGCAGAAAATAAATTTCTGTATTAAGCATATTCTATGTAAAAAAGCCCGCACTAATGTGCGAGCTTTTTCTATACTTTTTAAACGATTACCTTTTTCCTTTTTCATACGGTGTTCCAAGTGCTTTTGGAGCTTCTGACCGTCCTACAAAACCGACAAGTGCTAAAATCGTGAACACATATGGTAATATCGCTAAAAAAACACTTGGAATTTCTTTTAATACAGGGATTGTACCACCAGTTACCCCTAGTGATTGTGCAAATCCAAAGAATAAAGCAGCTCCTAGTGCACCAATTGGGTTCCATTTCCCAAAGATCATAGCAGCTAATGCTAAGAAACCTTGTCCCGTAATCGTTGCACCTGAGAAGTTGTTTGAGATTGACAGTGCAAAGACTGCACCACCCACTCCAGCAAACATCCCTGAAATACAAACAGCAATATAACGCATTTTATATACATTAATCCCCATTGTATCTGCAGCCATTGGATGTTCACCAACCGCACGAAGACGAAGACCAAACGGTGTTTTATAAATGATATACCAAACAACAAATGCTAAAATAATGGCAATATACGATGTTAATGGTACATTTGAGAAAAAGATTTTTCCGATAACCGGAATATCCGAAAGTCCTGGAACATCAATTTTTTCAATACGGTAGTGAATAAAATCAGTTTGTCCTTTACCAAAGATTTTCTTAATCGCAAAAACAGTTAAACCAAGAGATAAAAAGTTAATTGCTACTCCACTAACAACTTGATCCGCACGGAATGTAATCGATGCAACTGCATGAAGAAGTGCAAATAATCCGCTACCAATTGCTGCAAATATAAGTGCAATCCAAGGAGTCATAGCCCCCCAAGTATCCCCCATTAATAGCGTTGTAATAATACCAACAAATGCACCAAATAACATTAATCCTTCCAATGCGATATTTACAACACCAGAACGCTCACTAAATACGCCACCTAACGCTGTAAAGATTAGAGGTGCTGCCGTGTATAACGTACCCGTCACAAGAATGGCTAAAACATCTAGAAAGCTCATTTATTTCCCCTCCTTGCTCATGCGCGTAAGTGCCCAGCGTAAAATATAACTACAAGCAACAAAGAAAATAATACATGCAATAATTACATTAATTAATTCAGATGGTACATCCGCTTCAAAGTTCATTTGCGGCGCTGCACTTTTTAAACCTCCAAATAATAATGCAGCAAGTATAATACCAAATGGATTATTCCCTCCAAGAAGTGCTACCGCAATCCCGTCAAATCCAATTCCGGTAAACGTAGCCATTGCTGTCATACTTTGGAACGTCCCGAGCCCTTCCATTGCGCCACCAATGCCAGCAAATGCCCCCGCAATTGTCATAGATAACACAACATTACGAGACACTTTCATACCAGCATATTGAGACGCTTGTTGGTTAAATCCAACTGATTTCAATTCATAACCTAAAGTTGTTCTATCTAATAAGAACCACATAAGAATCGTAACAAGAATTGCGACAACAATTCCCCAGTGAAGGCGAGAACCATCTGTTAAAGAAGCTAACCAATCTGAAGCTAATGACGCACTCGGCTGAATATCATATGTTTTGTCATTACCTTCATGTAAAAAGCGTTTAATGATGTCATATGTAACATATAGTGCAATGTAATTCATCATAATCGTTACAATAACTTCATTAACCTTAAATTTCCCTTTCAAATATCCTGGAATAAATCCCCATAGCCCACCAGCTATAGCTGCCACTAAAATAGACAATGGAATATGAAGAAAGGCAGGTAATGATACTGCATAACCAAACCAAACAGCAGCAAGCCAACCAACTAACAATTGTCCTTCTACCCCGATATTAAATAAACCGGTACGAAACGCAAATGCTACCGATAACCCCGCTAGAATAAGCGGAATCATTGTACGAAGTGTCTCTCCAATTGCACTAGGGCTTCCGAACATACCAGTCCAAAGTGCACCATATCCAACAATTGGATCATATCCACTAACTAACATAACAATGGCACCAACAAGCAAACCAAATATAACGGATAATATAGGAACTAAAATATTAATCGTTCGCTCCGTTAAAAACTTTTTAGCCATTTGTACTCACCTTCTCTTCCCCTGTTCCACCAGCCATTAAAAGACCTAATTGTTTTTCATTTGTCTCTTTTGTATTAACAATCGCAACAATTTTCCCTTCATAAATAACAGCAACGCGGTCACTCACATTTAAAATTTCATCGAGTTCTAAAGAAAGAAGAAGCACCGCTTTTCCCTTATCTCTCTGTTCAATTAATTTCTTATGAATAAATTCGATCGCACCTACATCTAAACCACGTGTCGGCTGCGCTGCAATTAATAAATCAGGATCACGATCTACTTCACGTGCAATAATTGCCTTTTGCTGGTTCCCACCAGATAATGCACGAGCTAATGTTTGCTCGCTAGGTGTACGTACATCAAACTGTTCAATCAGCTCTTTTGCTTTTTTCTTTATTTTACTAAAATTTAAAATCCCCTTATTTGAAAATGGTTTTTTATAATATGTTTGTAAAACCATATTATCTCTAACAGAAAAATCAAGAACGAGTCCATGTTTATGACGGTCTTCTGGAATATGACCGATTCCTTCTTCCGTAATCCGTCTAACAGGCCAATTTGTGATTTCTTTCCCATTAATTGCAATAGAACCTGACTCAACTTTTCGTAAACCAGTAATTGCCTCTATTAATTCACTTTGTCCATTCCCATCAATCCCTGCAATACCGACAATTTCTCCTGCACGAACAGTTAAGTCAAGGCCTTTTACAGCAGGTAATTGGCGTGCATCATGAACAACAAGATTTGCAATAGAAAGTACATCTTCCTTAGGCTTGGCATCTAATTTTTCTGTTTTAAAATTCACTTGACGTCCGACCATTAGTTCTGCAAGTTTATGTTCATCTGTATTTGCAACGTCAACCGTTCCGATTCCCTTTCCTTTACGAATAATCGTACAACGATCACAAACTTCCATAATTTCTTTTAACTTATGTGTAATAAGAATGATAGATTTTCCTTCTTGCACAAGCTTTTTCATAATTTGAATAAGCTCATGAATTTCTTGAGGAGTTAATACTGCCGTCGGTTCATCAAATATTAAAATTTCTGCTCCGCGATACAGCGTTTTTAAAATTTCAACACGTTGCTGCATACCAACCGAAATATCTTCAATTTTCGCATTCGGATCTACAGCTAAACCATATTGTTCTGATAATTGTTGAATCTCTTTTGCAGCTTCATCAATAGCAATTTTCCCTTTTCTCTTCGGTTCATTTCCAAGAATAATATTCTCTGTTACTGTAAAATTATGAACAAGCATGAAATGTTGATGAACCATACCAATCCCGAAGTCATTTGCAATATTAGGGTTTGTAATTTTTACAGGTTTCCCTTTAATTTTAATTTCTCCTTGTTCTGGCTGATATAATCCAAAAAGAACGTTCATTAACGTTGACTTCCCTGCACCATTTTCTCCGAGTAAAGCATGTATTTCTCCCTGTTTTACTTGCAGCGTAATATTATCGTTCGCTACAATGCCTGGGAATACTTTTGTAATATTATTCATCTCAATTACGTATTCCATTTTGTTCCTCCTTTTAGCAGGGAACAGTCCCCAATTACACTCTATTAAAAGTAATTTTATATATACAAAGGTTAGTTCTAAGAACTAACCTTTGCTATTTCTCTATTATTTCTTAAGAGCAGCTTCGTATTCTTTGTACTCTTTATCAGTAGCAGGCACCTTAATTTCACCAGCAGTAATTTTCTTTTCAAACTCTTCTACTTTTGGTAAAATTTCCGGATTTACTTTTTTCACATTATCAGTTGTTTTCGCAATGCCAACACCTTCATCTTTCAAACCAAACGCTTCTACTTTTCCGCCTTCTAACTTACCATCTTTTGCTTCTTGTGCTACTTTTTCAACCGCAACATCAACGCGTTTTACCATAGAAGTTAGCGTTACGTTTTCAGGCATACCTTCTTGATTTTGGTCACGGTCAACACCGATTACCCAAACATTTTCACCTTTCTTCTTACGGTTTTTCGCTTCAGTAAACACGCCGTTACCAGTACCACCAGCAGCATGATAAATTACGTCTACTCCTTGTCCGTACATTGCTGATGCAAGTGCAGCACCTTTTTCAGGCTTATCGAACGCTTCTGCATATTCAGATACAATCTCAATATTTGGGTTAACAGCTTTAGCACCAGCTTTAAATCCATTCTCAAACTTACTAATTAAATCACTCTTCATTCCACCAACAAACCCAACTTTATTTGTTTTTGTTGACATCGCTGCTACTGCACCTACAAGGAATGATCCTTCATGATCCTTAAATGTAATACTTGTTACGTTCGGTTGTTTTACTACAGTATCTACAATTGCAAACTGTTGTTTTGGATTTTCTTTCGCAACCTCTTCAATTGCTTTTTCTAATTTATAACCAATACCAAAAGATAAATCATATTTATCTTTTGCAAATTTCTTTAAGTTCGGAATATAATCTGCTTCTTTTTCAGACTGAAGGTAACGATAGTTCGTCTTCTCTTTTAGCCCATTATCTTTACCGAATTTTTGTAAACCTTCCCAAGAAGATTGGTTAAATGATTTATCATCAACGCCCCCAACGTCTGTAACCATACCTACTTTAATGTTCTTGTCATCTTTTTTATCTCCACTTGCTTTATCCGAGTTACCACATGCACCTAACACTGTACTCGCTACTAACGTTAATGATAATAAAAGACCTGCTTTTTTCTTCATACTAGAAACCCCTCCTAAAATGATATATATATCTATTCATACGCTGCTGTCCCTTTCTTCTTGCTGTCACCTCCCTAAAAAGGAACTTTATTACATACGTTTTCTTAATACGTGGAAGCTAAATTTATCTGCTCTGAAATAATTAATAGAATATAAGATTGGTTCATCATTTTGATCATAGTGCATTTGCTTTAAAACGAGCAGTGCTGTTTCTGGCTCACATTGTAAGATTGGCGATATTTTCGGATGATAACCAATTGGTTCAATATGAGCGACCGCATATGTAATGCGTTTGTGCGTGTTATTATGTATTACAGTAAGCAGCGATTCCTCATTGTAATCCGATAAATCAGGCAATATTTCTTTTGCCAATTTGTCAATACAATATACAACAGGTTCCCCATCTGCTGTACGAACACGCTCAATCATCACTGCTTCAAAATCTTCTTCACTATTAAACTTTTCTTTTTCCTCTTCTGTTAAACTCGTAGTAGATGATGATAAAAAGACTGTTCCCGGTGTTTTCCCCACACTGGAAATCATATCTGTAATACTAGAAAGCTGTTCGATTCCTGAAGAAAATAACGGTTTCGCATTCACAAACGTACCCACACCATGTCTACGAATCACAACATTTTCTTCCTCTAAAATACGCAATGCTTCACGTAAAGTTGCTCTACTTACGCCGAGTTCTTTCGCTAAATCAAACTCTGAAGGCAACTTTTGTTTCTCTTTGTATGCCCCGCTTTTGATCTTCTCTTTAATATGATCGATCACCTGTAAATATAAGTGTCGACTATCGGATTTAACTGACATAAGACTCCCCCGCATTTCAATTATTCGACCTCTGATGTAAGACTTCTTTTCTCTCTTTTCAACCTACACACAGTTTAAATTTTGCAATACTAAAATAAATGAAACTTGCCGAATAAATGTTAATAATTTTTCAAGATGAAATTTTCTATCTTTATTTCATAAAAAAAACTTTGTACCACAAACATTCCTCATATAGAGAAAAAGTTCGGCACAAAGATCCCTCTTACATCCTTTGTTACACACTTTTCCCCTCATAGTCTAGCAATTCATGGTTGCCAGGTAGAAACTTATGGACCTTATCTCCAAGATTATATGAGGCAGTGATTCTTTTCGAAGTAATCTTACCACTTGCTCCCATATGTGTCAACATGATTCAACACTTTTCTACAACGAATATCGAACGTTTTCAAAAACAATATTAAAAGCATTCGTATTCTAAAGAACCACTCAAGATGTAAGCCCTTTCTTTACTGACGACTATAGTATATAACAAAAACGTCATATAAAAAAGCCTAATTGCAAACAATTAGGCTTTTTTTATTAAGAACTTTTTTCTTGTATATCTTTAATCAACACTTCTCTCGGTTTACTACCCTCATAAGGTCCAACTACACCATTCATCTCCATTGCATCAATTAGACGCGCCGCACGTGTATATCCTACTCTAAATCTGCGTTGCAACATAGAAACAGAGGCTGTTTGCATTTCTACAACAAGTTGAACCGCTTCATCATACAATTCATCTTCAACTTCTTGTTTTGTTTCGGGGACATCTTGCGGGATCATATCTTCTTGATATTGCGCTTTTTGTTGCCCTATAACATATTCTACAACTCTTTCTACTTCATCATCTGATAAGAACGCCCCTTGCACACGAACTGGCTTCGATGCACCGATAGGTATAAATAGCATGTCTCCACGACCTAGTAACTTCTCAGCGCCACCACCGTCAAGGATTGTACGAGAGTCTGTTTGAGAAGATACAGCAAAAGCAATACGCGATGGAATATTCGCTTTAATAACACCTGTAATAACGTCAACTGACGGACGTTGCGTCGCGATAATTAAATGAATACCAGCTGCACGCGCCATCTGCGCTAAACGCATAATTGCATCTTCTACGTCTGAAGAAGCAACCATCATTAAATCAGCTAGCTCGTCCACAATTACAACAATGTATGGAAGTTCTGGTTGCTTAGCTTCAGATTGGTCATTATGCTGTCTAATATACTCATTATACCCTTCAATATTACGCGTTCCACTATGAGCGAACAATTCATACCGACGTTCCATTTCACTCACAACTTTTTTCAATGCTTGTGAGGCTTTTTTCGGATCTGTTACCACAGGTGTTAATAAATGCGGAACACCATTATATACATTTAACTCTACCATCTTCGGATCAATCATCATTAATTTTACCTCATGTGGTTTTGCACGCATTAAAATACTAACAATAATCCCATTAATACATACACTTTTCCCACTGCCAGTCGCTCCAGCTACTAATAGATGGGGCATCTTATTTAAACGTGCTAACACGGCTTCACCAGTAATATCACGTCCAAGACCAATTAATAATTTTTCTTCTGGATGGTTGTTCGCTTTTGAATCAAGTACTTCTCTAAGCGTCACCATAGAAACCTCTGAATTTGGAACTTCAATTCCTACTGCTGATTTCCCGGGAATTGGTGCTTCAATTCGAATATCCTTGGCCGCTAAAGCCAGTGCCAAATCATCACTCAAACTAACAATTTTACTTACTTTCACTCCCATATCCGGATACACTTCATACTTCGTAACCGCAGGACCTCTATGTACTTTTGTTACTTTCGCTTTCACACCAAAGCTTTGGAATGTGCGTTCCAATTTACGAGCATTCTCATAAATTTCCGCATTTTCATTCGTAACTTGCTTATTCTTTGGAAATTTCAATATATCAAGAGAAGGAAGCTTATAATCTTTATTTTCCACATTGGAAAATTGCATTGGAGGCGCCTTTGTTTCCCCCTCTAAAGATTCAACTATCTTTTCGCCGCGTTTCTTTTTCGGTTGTTCTTGTGGTTGAGATGGAATTTCTTCTTCAACAAGCGGCGAAGTAATTAAATCGTTTGGTCTTTCTTCTTCACTGCGTTTATCCTGCTCCTCACTTACCGGGTAATTCTCTGTGAAGTTTGAAATAATTGGCGGTCCGATTTCTATTTCTTCTACCGGATCGGCAATCTCTTCTTGGGTATCAAGACGTTCACTCCGCGTACGCCTTGACGTTTTTTTCTTTTCCGTTTGTTCAGCTGCACGCTTAGATTTCCAATCTTTGTAGTCTCCTTGCATCACTTGAAACTGACTTCTAAGTATTCTTCCTACCGGAGCAAGTACTTCTCCAATATGTTTATTTGTAATACAGAGCACACCAAGAACAACTAAAATAATCCCAATAATATAGGCTCCTACTTCGTCAAATAAAAAATAACATGTCGCAAACATAAGAGCTCCAAACATGCCGCCACCTAAATGGACAGTATTTGGACTCTTTTTCATTTCTAGAAAGAATAAATCTTTTGTACTAACAATTACAGATGTATTTTCTACCGCTCCGTCTTTTGTAAGCAGGTTGAATAATGTGATATGACTAAACATTAATATCGCTGATACAATTAAATAAACACCTATTAACCGTTTGTTTAAAAGATTAGGCCATCCACGTTTTATCACAAATGCAATTGACAAAGCAATCACACCTAATACGCCAATTATGTACCATTCACCAAAGAAAAAGCGAAAAAATAACACAAACGATTTTCCTACAACACCTAGCTGTAAAATTGTAATGATTGAAAGTGCAAAAAGAGTCAACCCGACGATTTCGTAATACAAAGTCGGCTTTATCGTACGTCTTGCTTTTGCTTTCGTCCCTCTTTGCTTTTGTTTTGCCATTTCTTCACCCCGTGTTCTAAAATTAAATAAAACTTTCATTTACAAAATGATTTATTTATAAACCATTCCTTATATTCAGGTCTCGTTATCTTCTATTTTTACACTTCTTGTAAAATGCTAAATAAACAGAAGAAAGCAGCCTACTCATGGCTGCTCAACCGTCTTGTTTTTTATATTATACCATAGCTTTTAAACAAAATCCTGCTTTTTACTAAAAGGTTATTTTCTGTCCAGGCTCATATTGTAAGTAATGGGATGGATCCGTACTTAGCACGCGTACTATGGAATAGGATTGATTATTTTCTTCAGAAACAACCATCTCTACACCATTTACATTCACTATTTTTTGACTTTCACACTGCGAATAATCCGCTGGATAAATAACTTGCTCTGGCATAATTGTATATAAAATCATTGCAACAACTTCCCATCTTGTTTTCCATCCGCTTTCATATCTATTAATTCATTTAATTTTCGAATCGCATCTCCAATACCACCAACATCATCTATTAAACCATATTTCACTGCGTCTCCACCAATTACATTTGTTCCAATATCTCGCGTTAAATTCCCTTTTGCAAACATAAGCTCTTTAAAACGATCTTCCGTCACTTTTGAATGCTTTGTTACAAATCGTATAACCCGTTCCTGCATCTTATCTAGATACTCAAATGTTTGCGGAACACCAATGACAAGACCAGTTAAACGAATTGGATGAATCGTCATTGTTGCAGTTTCTGCAATATATGAATAATTCGTCGATACCGCAATCGGTACACCTATTGAATGCCCTCCACCTAAAACAAGGGATACAGTTGGTTTTGATAGTGAAGCTACCATTTCAGAAATCGCTAGTCCAGCCTCAACATCACCACCTACTGTATTCAACAATAAAAGTAAACCTTCAATTTTCGGATTTTGTTCAATTGCTACAATTTGCGGAATTACATGCTCATATTTCGTCGTCTTATTTTGCGGTGGAAGTTGAACATGCCCTTCTACCTGTCCAACAATTGTTAAACAATGAATACGTGATTCATTCATTTGCGGCACATTCGTTTGACCAAGCTGTTGAATTTTTTCTACTACTGATGCTTCCTTTGAATCCTCTTTCGGATCAGCTTCTTTTTCTTCATTTGTATAATGATCACGCTCTGTCATATCGCATCCCCTTTCACTCGTATACAACTATTATTTCTTAAGTTATAAATTTCATTCGATAGGGATAAAAAAGAAAAAACCACCTATAAAGGCGGCTTTCTTATACTTCCATAATAATTGGTAAAATCATTGGCTTTCTCTTCGTTTCTTCATATAGGAATTGTCCTAATAATTCACGAATATTTTGTTTTAACATAGACCATTCAATAGAATATTCTTTAATTGATTGTTCAACAATTGTACGTACAATATCTGTAGATCTTTCAATTAATGCTTCTGATTCGCGAACATATACAAAACCACGTGAAATAATTTCTGGACCAGAGATTATTTTTTTCTCATCTTTCCCAAGTGTTACAACAACAACTAAAATTCCATCTTGCGATAACATCTTGCGGTCACGTAGGACAATGTTACCAACATCCCCCACACCTAATCCATCAATGAGAACATTCCCTGCTTGTACTTTACCAGCTAGTTTTGCTTCTTCTCCTTCAAAAGCAATCACATCGCCTTTTTCCACGATGAAAATATTTTCTTTCAAAACACCTACATCTTCTGCTAAATACGCATGTGCTTTTTGCATACGGAATTCACCATGTACGGGTATAAAATATTTCGGCTTCATTAAATTTAACATCAATTTCAATTCTTCTTGACTACCATGACCAGAAACATGAACTTTTCTTTCACCATAATAGACAACTTCTGCACCAGCTCTGAATAGTAAATCAATAATTTTCGATACCGATATTTCATTTCCAGGAATTGGAGAAGCCGCAATAATAACTGTGTCTCCCTTACGGATTGAAATTTGCTTATGAGCTTGCTTCGCCATTCTTGAAAGAGCTGCCATTGGTTCCCCTTGACTACCAGTTGTTAAAATCGCCACCTTCTTCTCGGGGAAGTTATCTACCTCTTGCAATGAAATAATCATGCCATCTGGAACATCTAAATAACCAAGACGTCTTGCTATATCTACTACTTTCACCATACTACGACCTACTACTGCTACTTTACGCCCTGTTTCAACCGCTGCATCGAATACTTGTTGAATACGATGTACATTTGATGCAAAAGAAGCAACAATAATACGGCCTTCTGAACCATAAAATACTTTTGAAATTTCTATTCCAACCTCTTTTTCAGAACCGGTGTAACCAGGACGTTCAGCATTTGTACTATCAGATAATAAGCACAGAACGCCTTCATTTCCAATTTGCGCCATCTTTCCAAGATCGGCCCCACTGTTACCAATTGGTGTTTGGTCGAATTTAAAATCTCCAGTATATACGATAGCACCTTTTGATGTATGGAAGCACACACCAACAGAATCTGGAATACTATGTGTTGTACCAAAGAATGAAACCGTTGTCGTATTAAATTCCACTGTCGAATTCGCATCAATTGTTTTTAAATCTACACGACCCAGCATTCCTGCTTCACCAAGTTTTTCTTGGATAAGACCTACTGTTAACTTTGTCGCATACACTGGGATTGAAAGTTTACGCAGTACATAAACAATTCCACCAATGTGATCTTCATGACCATGTGTAATAAATAAACCTTTTACTCGCTCTTGATTTTCTACTAAATATGTAATGTCAGGGATGACGATGTCAATTCCAAACATTTCATCTCCCGGAAACATTAAGCCTGCATCTACAATAAAAATTTCGGAATCAATTTCGACACAATACATATTTTTTCCGATTTCACCTACTCCACCAAGAGCAAATACCTTTACAGAATCAATCTCTTTTCTCTTCATGTTGTTGCCTGGTTTAAAAATCTTGCAAACACTGATTTCACTAAAATTGTAGAGACACCAGGGAAACTCTACAACCACCATATATTCACCGTCCGAGACGAATGTCCTTACCGTTATGCGATATCATGTTCTTGTTCACTTTTTAAACCAGGTTTCACCTCTCTTTCATTATATAAATCAAATATCTTATGCGATATGATATGAAAATTCCGTTAAATTATAAATTTTTCCAATTTTGCTAAGCATACCCGTACTAAGCTACTTAGCCATATTATAACTGATACAAGAAATAGAACACAAGTTAAATTATGAGAAAGAGCGGGGAAGCCTACAAATCCGAAACGTTGATACAGTCATTTCAACTCCAAAAAAAAATGACCTAGTCTTATACTAGGTCATTTTTTCACCCTATGTTAACGAGGGATTGATTGCATTACACCCTGCAATGTTAGTCTTTCTTCTTCTGTTAACGGAAGAAGTGGTAGACGTACAGAGCCTACATCTAATCCAACCATTTGTAACGCTGTTTTTACTGGTGTTGGGCTCGGTGCCATAAATAGCGCATTTGTTACTTTTACAAGTAATTGATGCAATTTCTGTGCTTTTTTGAAATCTCCTGCTTGGAACGCCGCAATCATTTCTTGCATTTCATTTCCAATAACATGAGAGGCAACAGAAATAATACCTTTAGCTCCAACTGCCATAGCTGGTAACGTTAAACCGTCATCACCGCTGTATACAGCAAAGTCGTCCGCTGTTTTTTCAATGATTTCTGTCATTGATAATACATCGCCGCCAGCATCTTTAATTGCAACAATGTTTGGTATTTCTGATAAACGAACAACTGTATCAACGGAGATTTGTACAATAGATCGCCCTGGAACATTGTATAGCATGACCGGAAGTTCAGTACTTTCAGCAATTGTTTTAAAATGCTGATACATTCCCTCTTGGCTCGGTTTATTATAATACGGTGCTACTAGCATAATTGCGTCAACACCAACTTCTGTTGCCTTTTTCGTTAATTCAATAGAAGCATGTGTATTATTGCTACCTGTTCCAGCGATTACGGGCACCCTTTTATCGACAACAGATACGACATGGCGATATAACGCTACTTTTTCTTCTGATGATAATGTAGGAGACTCTCCAGTTGTTCCTCCTACCACGATTGCTGTTGTACCGTTATCAATTAAATAATTTACCAATTTAGTTGTCTTTGCAAAGTCGACATTTCCGTTTTTATCAAACGGTGTTACCATCGCTGTTGCAATTGTCCCAAAATCTATCATGGTCTCACTCCTTATTGTTCCAGTTGCTTTTCTTTAGAAAGCTCAAATGCACTATGTAATGCATTCACAGCTTCCACTAAATCTACTTCTTTCACAAGCACCCAAATTGTCGTATGACTATCGGCAGATTGTAAAATTGTTACACCTTTTTCTGCCAGCGCTGTGACAATTTTCGCTGTAACTCCTGGTATACCTGCCATTCCCGCTCCTACAATGGATACTTTCGCACAATGTTCCGTTACGATTGGTTCATATCCAAGCTTACGTAGCACGTCAACTGCAAGGCCCGATACATGATCATTCACTGTATAAGCCACACCTGTAGGCGAAATGTTAATTAAGTCAACGCTAATTCCTTCACTCGCCATTTCTTTAAAAACACGCTGTTGTAGATCATACGATCCTTCTTTTGCAACCACTTTAATTTGTGTCACGTTTGATACATGAGCGATCCCTGTAACAGGTCGCTCTTCTACATCACGGCCCTTTGTAGCACCATCATATGCGGCAATAAGTGTTCCTTCATTATCAGAATACGTAGAACGCACACGAAGTGGTACCTTTGCGTGCATGGCGATTTCAACTGCACGCGGATGAACAACTTTTGCACCTTGATAAGCCATGTTACAAATTTCATTATATGTTACGTTTTGAAGATGACGTGCATCTTTTACAATACGTGGATCAGCTGTCATTACACCTTCTACATCGGTGAAAATATCAATATATTCAGCGTGAAGCGCAACACCTAATGCTGAAGCTGAAGTATCACTACCTCCGCGTCCAAGTGTTGTCGTATCGCCTTCTTTCGTTTGCCCTTGGAATCCAGTAACAACAACAACATCTGTGTTTTGTAACTCTTCATGTATACGATCACAATTCATTTCAATAATCTTCGCATTTGTAAAATCAGCATTTGTTACAAAACCAGCTTGTGCACCATTTAAAGCCGCTGCTTTTACTCCGTTTTCATTTAACATATTTGAGAAGACGATTGCAGAGATTAATTCTCCACATGATAATAATAAATCCTGTTCGCGTTTTGAAATACTAGATTTCTCTTGATTCACAAGGTTTAATAATGTATCTGTTGCATATGGTTCACCTTTACGTCCCATAGCTGATACAACCGTAACTACTTTATAACCAGCATCTAATGATTTTTTAATATGGTGAAGTGCATGCTTACGTCCATTTTCATCACGTACAGATGTCCCACCAAATTTTTGAACAATAATTTTCATTTTTTGCACCTTCTCTTAGCCGTTTACACTAATTGTAATTTTACTAATCGCTCTGCAATTTGAACAGAGTTCCATGCAGCACCTTTTAATAAGTTATCAGATACGACCCAAAGATGGAATCCTTTTTCATTATTTAAATCTTTACGAATTCGTCCAACGAATACTTCATTTTTACCTACTGCAGTAGATGGCATTGGGTATAATTGTTCTGCTGGATCATCCTGCAGTACAACACCTTCTGCATTTGAAAGTAAGCTTTTCATTTCTTCTACTGTAACACCTTCTTTGTCCACTTCAATGTAAACAGACTCAGAGTGTCCTGATACAACTGGTAAACGTACGCATGTTGCTGCAACTTCTAACTCAGGCATATGCATAATTTTTTTCGTTTCATTAATCATTTTCATTTCTTCAAATGTAAATCCATTATCTTGAAACTTATCAATTTGCGGGATAGCATTAAACGCGATTGGGAAATGTTTTTTGTCACCTGATACAGGTAAAACATTCGCTTTTACTTCTTCCCCATTTAAGATTGCTTGTGATTGTTCATGAAGCTCTTCGATTGCAGCAGCACCTGCACCAGACACAGCTTGATATGTGGAAACGATTACTCGTTTTAAACCAAATTGCTGACGAATTGGTTCAAGAGCGACTACCATTTGAATTGTAGAACAGTTTGGATTTGCAATAATACCATTATGTTCTTTTAAGTCATTTTCATTTACTTCGGGTACAACAAGTGGCACATTTTCTGTCATGCGGAATGCACTTGTATTATCAACAACAATTGCACCGCGTTTTGCTGCTTCTGGCGCTAATTGTTTCGATACAGATCCACCTGCACTAAAAAGTGCAATATCCACTCCCTCAAAGCTTTCAGGCGTTGCTTCTTGAACTGTGAATTCTTCTCCTTTAAATACAAGGTTCTTGCCTGCAGATCGTTTAGATGAAAGTAACGTTAACTTCCCAATTGGAAATTCTCGTTTCTCTAAAGTATTTAACATTTGTTCACCAACTGCGCCGGTTGCTCCAACTACAGCGACATGAAAAGTTTTTTGCTTTTCCATCACTATGCCCCTTTCTAGATACCAATCCTTCTATACTTAGAATTAGAAGGGGTATAAAGTACCCCTTCTAATCTTAATAACGTTAATTTTATCATATTCTGCGGTAAGAATGATGGTTTCATAAAAAATTGTCTGTTTTTTTTCGTTTTTTAATTCATATATCTGAATTTTTCTACAACAACTGGTTGTAATTGTTTCCCTTCTAGCGCTTCTATTATTGTATCTTCAAGCAACTCCATTCGAGCTACCATTGAATTCGGCTTTTTCTCCGGTGCATCTTGCCCAAATGGAACAAAATAAATATGTTTGGTAGCGATTAAACGCATGAGATTTACCCCATTGAGCCCAAGGGCATCATTCGTTGAAACAGCTAATACAACCGGCTTTCCATTTCGGAGCGTTGCCTTCGCTGCCATTAAAACTGGAGAATCTGTCATTGCATTCGCAAATTTACTCATTGAATTTCCTGTTAATGGAGCAATCACCATGCAATCTAACGGGATTTTCGGGCCAAGTGGTTCTGCTCCTACAATAGAATTAATAACCTTGTTTCCTGTTATTTCTTCAATTTTTCCAATCCACTCTTCCCCTTCACCAAATCTAGTATTTGTCGTTTGTACGGTGTAGGAGACAACTGGCAGTACTTCCACCCCTTCTGCAATCAATTTCTCTAAATGCGGCATAACTTCTGCATACGTACAATGTGAACCTGTAAATCCAAAACCAATCCGTTTCCCTTTCAAGCTCATTTCCCATTCTCCTCTCTTGCAATCATATCTACTGTTAATAGCTGAGAAAGAACATTAGCCAAAATTTGCCCCGCCGTTTTCGGTGCAACAATTCCCGGAAGACCAGGTGCTAACAAAGCTTTAACTCCTCGCTTCTCCGCATAACGAAAATCCGTACCACCTGGCTTAGAGGCTAAGTCAATAATTAAAGTGTGCGCTGGCATCCGTGAAATAACTCTTGCCGTTACAACAAGATGCGGAATTGTATTAATCACAATATCAATGTCACTTACTTCCTTCTCAATATCCTGCATATAAAAAGGAGAAAACATCATTTCCGAAATACGAGCGATATGTTCCGAACGCCTTGCTCCTACTTTGACATGCGCTCCTAATGATTGAAAAGCTCTAGCTACACTCATCCCAGTTCTACCAAATCCTAAAACCATGACATTCGAACCATGAATCGTATAGTCTGTATGTTGAATAACCATCATTAATGTTCCTTCTACTGTTGGAATAGAATTGTAGATTGCTACATCATCACGATCGAATAACTTTACAAGTTTTCGATTGGTAGTCGCTACAATACTCTCCAAATATGGTGTACCAATCCCTGAATATATAGTAAAATTTGCTGGCGTTTTTTCAATTTGTTCTTTTGTAATCGAAACTTTTTCATTTGAAAAAATAGTATCTACTTCCCCTTTTGCATTTGTTCCTGCTACCGGCAAAATAATTGCATCTAAAGAAGTGAAATCTAGATCTTGCATACTCTCTTTTGCTGCCCCTGTAAAACCATGATCTAATTGGTCAAACCCTATTAATGAAAGTTTCGCATCAAGTTCAACTAACTTGCGAATCACCTCTAGCTGTCTTGCATCTCCCCCTATGACAGCAATGTGCATCTCAGTCAACATTCTCTAATTCACCTTCTTTTTCTTTCATTTATATGAAAAGCGCCTACTTTTTCTTTTTCCTCCACATCATATGTACCGTACGAGTTAGAGGTGATTGCAAAACAAAAAGCATACATTATTTCTAAATATTTAATAGTTTATAAAGTGAAACTTTAATCAGCAAGGATTTTACTTGCAATTAATCCCCCGTCTAACTTCTTTGCTTTCGCTGCACTTTGAGGTGATAGATTATGATCCACGAATAGCAGGATAAAAAAAGAAAAAGACAACCAAAATGGTTATCTTTTATTTTGAACCCGAATGATTCGCAAGGTCAAAAATAATCATATCATGCCCAACTTTCTTAATCCTGCTCCATTCTACCCGCACTTCCTGCTGCTCCCTTTTAAACCCTCCCCATTTTCCAACAGGTATGATAAGAGCTTGAATCTTTCCATCCTTCTCATTAATTTCTAAATCTGCATGGCCTAAAACTCCCATTTTTTCCGCACGTTCCAAGTCTACAATTTCCTTTCCACTTAATTCACTCAAACGCATAGGACTCTCCTCCTTATTCAGCTCATGTGAAGCAACACTCTATAATAAGTACCTATTCTACATGTCTAAAAAAAATAACCAGAATTTTACGATTGATTTATCTCTTTACTTCCACTAAATTTTGAGATAGGCACCTTACTGCCTGCGAATAACGGGATAAAAAATAACCGTATCTCTTTAACACGAGATACGGTTATTTCTCTTTATTTCATTCCCTTTGGCAACTCGCCATTTGGACTAATAAGCGCTGCAGAAAATTCATTTGTAAACATATCGCGGATCAATGTATCTACATTTGTTTTCGTCACACTGTTTACACTCTCAATAATTTCATCAAGAGAACGATGCTTTCTAAGAAGTAATTCATTTTTACCATTGCGGCTCATACGACTATTTGTGCTCTCTAAACTTAGCATTAAGTTTCCTTTAAGCTGTTCTTTACTATTAACGAGTTCTTTCTCCGTGATACCTGTATTTTTCAATGTTTCTAACGTTTCTTGCATTGTATCATACAGCGTATCTAATTGTTGATTTCCTGTCCCACCATACAGTGTTAACATTCCAGTATCTTCATAAGAAGAATGATAAGAGAACACGGAGTATGCTAAACCGCGTTGTTCACGTACCTCTTGGAACAAGCGACTACTCATACTGCCACCTAATATATTATTTAGCACAATTAAGTTATAAATATCTTCATGCCCCATTTGCAATCCTTGGAAACCTAAGCATAAATGTGCTTGCTCTGTTTCCTTCTTACGAGCAACCTTATTGAAATGGAAAATCGGGCTATGTACTTGTTCACGATTTGTTGTTCCTTCGTAGTTACCAAAATATTGTTCCACTGTTTGCACAAATGTTTCATCAATATTTCCAGCAATCGATACAACAACATTTTCAGGTGTATAATGATCTTTAATATATTGACGCAGTGTATCACCCGTAAACGTTTCAAGTGTTTCCTCTGTTCCTAAGATTGGATATCCTAGCGGATGCGTTTCATATGTTGCTTTCGTTAACATATCATGTACGATATCATCTGGCGTATCTTCATACATTTTAATTTCTTCAAATACAACATTCTTCTCTTTTTTCAATTCTTCTTCATCGAATGTTGAATTAAAGAACATATCCGCTAAAACATCTAGTGCATATTTCGCATGCTCATCTAACACTTTTGCATAATAGCATGTATATTCTTTTGAAGTAAATGCATTTACTTGCCCACCAATGCTATCAAATGATTCTGCAATTTCTCTCGCACTACGCGTCTCTGTTCCTTTAAAAAACATGTGTTCTAAAAAGTGCGAAACCCCATTGTTTTTCTCATTTTCATTTCTTGAACCTGCATGGATCCATATACCAATCGCAACTGAACGGACAGTTGGGATATTCTCCATAACGATTCTTACACCATTTTTACAAGTATATTTTTTAATCAAAAACTTTCCTCCTAATGCCAGTTTCTCTAAATAATTGCTATTATTTAATGATAACAAGTTTGGGCATGAATGTCATGCAAATGTATTTAATCGATGCGTTTTTCATCTAGTAATTCTGTAATATTCCCTACTTTATACCCTTGTTTTTTTAATTGCATAATCATCGTATCCAATGCTTCCGTTGTTGAGGAAGTAGGATGCATCAATACAATAGCACCCGGATGTATTTTTCCCATGACCCGTTGCAAGAGCACCTCAGGCCCTGGATGTTTCCAATCAATTGTATCAACCGTCCACATAATCGTTCCCATCTTTAAGTCATCTGCTACCTTTACAACTTCATCACGAAAGCTTCCACTCGGTGGTGCAAACCATCTTACTTTTTGATTAGTAGCTGCCTCAATGATTTGATTTGTCTTTTGTAATTGTTCTTGTATTTCATTTGTAGATAGTGTTTTCATATCAGGGTGCGTATAGGAATGATTCCCTACCTCTTGATTTGCATCCACAATCATCTTCGCAAATCTTAAATTTTCTTTTACCCAGCGACCTTCTAAAAAGAACGTTGCCTTTACATCATGTTTTTTCAATGTCTCTAATATACGCGGAAGATATTCATTGCCCCAAGCAACATTTATCGTTAGTCCAACCATTTTCTTCTGTGGATGCCCACGATAAATTGGAGATGGTGATAAATCTTCTAAATGAACACTAGGTGATACTTCCCGGAAAACAAGTTTCTTTTCATCAAACTTCTTTAACTTCTTCATATTATTATATGACGCCTCAATATCAATTTCTTTCCCGTTATACCCTGGCGTTGCTTTCCAAATTTTATCAATCATTGCATTTTGAGGAGCAATTAAATGCAGCTTCGCCTGTTTCTGAATTTCTTCATATAGATCATCATTGGCAAATACTGAATACGAACATACTCCTATACAAAAAAAGAATATAGATATACATATAAATATACGAGTTCTCATATAAACCCTCCCATTAACTATCCCAAAAGAGAAAATCCATTCTCTTCTTATCTTTGTTAATTTGAGCGTTATGCTGAAAACTATACCTTCTTATATAAAAATCTATATTGCTTATATTTTTTTATATAACAAAAAAAAGCCAAAATTTGGCTTTTTCCTTATTTTTGTTCTTGTGTATTTTCTTCTTTTGCTGCTTCTTTTTCTTGCTCTTCTTTTAGCAATACTTTTCTAGATAGATTTACACGACCTTGTTTGTCAATCTCGATAACCTTCACGGAAATCTCGTCACCGATTTTCACAACGTCTTCTACTTTCCCTACACGCTCAAGTGCAAGTTCAGAAATATGAACAAGTCCATCTTTACCACTGAATAATTCAACGAAAGCACCGAATTTCTCAATACGTTTTACTTTTCCTAAGTAGATTTCGCCTACTTGTACTTCACGAACAATATCTTCGATAATCTTCTTCGCTTTATCATTCATTTCTTGATCAACTGAAGAAATGAAGACTGTACCGTCTTGTTCGATATCAATTTTCACGCCTGTTTCTTCAATAATCTTGTTAATTTGTTTACCGCTTGGTCCAATAACATCACGGATTTTGTCCGGATTAATTGTCATTGTAATAATTTTTGGAGCATATGCAGATAGCTCTTTACGAGGCTCAGCAATAGCAGATAACATATGATCTAGAATGTGCATACGACCAATCTTAGCTTGTTGTAATGCTTCTTCTAAAATTTCACGAGATAAGCCATCAATTTTAATATCCATTTGTAGCGCTGTTACACCTTGTGCTGTACCTGCTACTTTAAAGTCCATATCACCTAAGTGATCTTCCATACCTTGAATATCAGTTAAAATTGTGTAGTACTCACCAGATTTCACTAGACCCATTGCAATACCCGCAACCGGTGCTTTTAGTGGCACACCAGCATCCATCATCGCTAAAGTACTACCACAAATACTTGCTTGTGAAGTAGAACCATTCGATTCTAAAACTTCAGATACAAGACGAACTGTATATGGGAAATCTTGCTCGGATGGAATAACTGGTTCAAGAGCACGCTCACCTAATGCACCGTGACCAATTTCACGACGACCTGGTCCACGCATTGGTCTTGTTTCACCAACACTAAAGGATGGGAAATTATAATGGTGCATAAAACGCTTAGACTCTTCTACACCAAGACCATCTAAAATTTGCACATCGCCTAATGCACCTAATGTACAAATACTTAATGCTTGTGTTTGTCCACGTGTAAACAAGCCAGAACCATGCGTACGAGATAAAATACCTACCTCTGATGCTAAAGGACGAATTTCATCACCTTTACGTCCATCTGGGCGGATTTTTTCAACTGTAATAAGACGACGTACTTCTTCTTTTACAATTTTATATAAAATCTCATTTACTTGTCCTAATGTTTCAGCATCAGCTTCTTGCGCTTCATAATGCTCAATAACACGTTTTTTCACTTCATTAATTGCATCTTCACGTGCATGTTTTTCGTGCACTTGAATTGCAGAATGCATATCTTGCTCAGCCATTGCACGTACTGCTTGATTAAGCTCAGCATCCACTTCATAAAGTTGTACTGCTGTTTTCTCTTTACCTACAGCTTGTACAATCTCTTCTTGGAAAGCAATTAGACGTTTAATTTCTTCATGACCAAACATAATTGCTTCTAACATCGTTTCTTCAGGCACTTGATCTGCCCCTGCTTCTACCATGTTAATTGCATCTTTCGTACCAGCTACAACAAGGTGAATATCGCTTTTCTCTTGTTGTTCTATTGTTGGATTAATAATGAATTCGCCGTCAATACGACCAACTGTTGCACCCGCGATTGGACCTTCAAATGGGATATCTGAAATCGATAACGCTAATGAAGAACCAAGCATAGCTGCCATCTCAGAAGAACAATTTTGATCAACACTCATTACGATGCTGACAACTTGTACTTCATTACGGAAACCATCTGCGAAAAGCGGACGAATTGGTCGGTCAATTAAACGACTTGCTAAAATTGCTTTTTCACTCGGACGGCCTTCACGCTTAATAAAACCGCCTGGGATTTTTCCGACTGCATATAAACGTTCTTCATAGTTTACTGTAAGCGGGAAGAAATCTACATTTTTTGCCTCTTTTGATGCAGTTGCTGTAGATAGAACCGCTGTGTCGCCATATCTTACTAATACTGCTCCGTTTGCTTGTTTTGCAAGCTGACCGGTTTCAATTGTTAGCTGACGACCAGCTAAATCTATCGAGAAGACTTGCTTTTCTTGACTCATTTAAGTACCCCTCTCAATTTAAAATATTCAATTCTTCTATGTAAATGGATAGTCTATCACAATATTCTTCCTCTAGTATTGCCGAAAATGAAGTAAGCTATAAAGAGTAGAAGATATATTTTTACCTAACAAAAAAGCGGGAATATTCCCGCTTCTTTGACTATCGACGTAAGCCAAGCTTTGTGATTAATTCACGGTAGCGTGTGATATCGCTATTACGAAGGTAAGTAAGTAAGTTACGACGTTTACCAACCATCTTTAATAGACCACGGCGTGAATGATGATCTTTCTTGTGAGTACGTAAGTGCTCGTTTAGAGTGTTAATTTGCTCCGTTAGGACAGCAATTTGAACCTCTGGAGAACCAGTATCAGTCTCATGAGTTCTAAATTGTGCAATGATTTCATTTTTACGCTCTTGTGTTAAAGCCATCCTATTTCACCTCCTAATAATTAAACCACCAATTCCCTAGCAAGCGTCGGTGAGTCGCAATGCCAAGCAATGGTTGTCATAAAGTACATAACATAGAATACTACTTTTCATTGGAAAAAGCAAGCATATTCTTTGCGGTACTAAAATATTCTTGCGCCGTCATTTTGTCTTGTGCAATTTGTGCAACTAACTCATCGATACCATTAAACTTTTTCTCTTCTCGAATACGCATATGCCACTCAACAGTAACAATTTGATCATATATATCCTCATTGAAATCGAATAAATGCACTTCAATAGATAACTTACGCTCCGCCTCTTTAAAAGTTGGTTTATAACCGATATTACATACACCATCATGCCACTCATCATGAACTTTTAATCTTACTGCATACACTCCAACAGGTGGCAGAAGGTATTCATCACTTAAAGCTACATTAGCTGTTGGAAAACCAATTTGACGTCCACGTTTATCTCCGTGAACAACCGTTCCTTCTACTGTATAAGCTCTGCCTAAAATAGATGGAATTTGTTCCATTTCTCCATCTCGAATCAATTTTCGTAATGCTGTGGAACTTACTTTTTCTTCTTGAAATTCAACTTTTTCAATCACGGTCTGTGTAAACTCCCCTCGTGCATGAAATGGTAAAGTCTCCATCGTCCCTTTTCCTAAACGTCCATATGAATAATCAAAGCCTGCTACTACATGCTTTACATTTAGCCCAATAATATATTCATCTACAAACTGTTGTGGTAACAATCCAGCAAATACTTCATCGAATTTCACCACATATAACATATCAATCCCTAAGCTTGCAATTACTTTTTCTTTAATGCTCATAGGTGTAATGTACTCCACATGCGCTTCTTTTTTCCCTAATATAACAGATGGGTGTGGATGAAACGTTATGACAGCACTTTTATATCCTCTTTCATCCGCTATTTTTTTTGCTGTTCGAATCACACGTTGATGTCCTAAATGAATGCCATCAAAAAATCCTAATGCCATTACAGTTGGTGGTAATTCTAATTTATTTTGTTCATGTGGATGAGTTAAATGAATAAGTTTCACGCTTGAATTCACCTTTTTCTGTAATAATCCTTCTAATAATTCATTATAGCTTTAGTTCCTGATTATTCACAAGTACTTTCATTGGCTTTAACATGCCAGGGTGTTTTGGATGATGTTCATAAATTGCTAAGCAACGTTCGTTTTTATCAAATACTGTAATAAACGGCGCTGTCACTTGCAGTTCATTCTTTAAAAACATACCATTTTTCACCTTTTCTGTTTGTTTTTCATCTACAATCATTTTTGGAAATTTACTTAATGCCTCATCAATTGAGATAAAAATAGATTCTACTGTTCCATTTTGCATGTTTTCTTCAATTTCTTCAAATGATATGCAATCTTTTAGCAAAAATTCTCCTGAAGCTGTTCGCACAAGATGTGACATATGTGCTGGGAATCCTAGTTTTTCACCAATCATAACCGCTAATGTTCTCACATACGTTCCTTTGCTACATGTAACACGGAAGCGGAATGAAATATTCTCCCCTTCAAATACTTCACGATCATCAAGTAACACAAATTCATGGATCGTTATTGTACGAACTGGGCGTTCAACTTCTTGTCCTGCTCTTGCATATTCATATAGTTTCTTTCCGTTTACTTTTACAGCTGAATACATAGGCGGTACTTGTTCAATTGTACCTGTTAATTCTGCTAATACGCCTTCCACTTCCGTACGTGTAATGACGCGATTTACTTCTTGTTTTTCCACTACTTCACCAGAAGCGTCTTCAGTTGTTGTTGAAAAGCCTAGTGTAACTTCACCTTCATATGTTTTTGTTTCACTCGTTAAAAATTGTGCAATCTTTGTGGCACGCCCTACACAGATTGGTAATACGCCTGTCACATCTGGATCTAATGTTCCTGTATGGCCAATTCTCTTTTCACGCAATATCTTTCTTAACTTAAATACACAATCGTGTGATGTCATTCCTTTTGGTTTATGTAATAATAATACACCTTCCATATGTTCACCTCATCATTATACTTTTGTAGATGATGTTCAGAAAGTCAGGTAAGGATAGCTATAGCATTTCTTCGTTACATTGCCAGTCCAGTAGACATGTAGGTCCATCTACACTTCATATCCTCCTAGCTCCTGTACCTCAAACTGCTCGGCGCTCTTTACCTTCTTTTTTGAACACGCACACTTGTATGCAAAACTTACTTTCCATTGAAAAAATGGATAGACAAATGTCTATCCATTATTCTTCACGTTTACCGTCTTTATTAATTTCATGTAAAAGTGTATCAATTCGATGACCATATCCGATAGACTCATCAAATTCAAAGGAAATCTCCGGTGTTTTACGAAGACGAATACGTTGGCCAATTTCTGAACGAATAAAGCCTTTCGCTTTCGCTAAACCCTTTAATGTATTTTCTTTCTGCTCTTCGTCTCCTAAAACAGAAATATATACTTTAGCAATTTGTAAATCTCCACTCACTTGTACATCTGTTACTGTAACAAATCCAACACGTGGGTCTTTAATTTTACGACTAATGATGTCGCCTAATTCTTTTTTCATTTGCTCGCCCACACGGTTCGCACGTAGTTTCATAACTATTCACCTCATTCAATACCATTCCAATTGCGTTATCGTACGTTCAATCTCAGGAAATGAATCAATGTACTCAAGTACACGATTCATTTCTTTCTCGCAGACAACACGATTTGAGGATACGGAAACAATTGCAATTTCTGTACGTTGCCATACATCTTGGTGTCCTACTTCAGAAACAGCCACATTGTAACGCTGTTTCACACGAGTTAACACACGTTGTAAAATTGCTCGTTTCTCTTTTAAAGAATGCACATCATAAATTATACATTCGAACGAGAGTGAAGCGATAATCATCGCTTCACTTCTTCCATAATGTACGCTTCAATGATGTCCCCTTCTTTAAGATCGTTGTATTTCTCAATTGTAATACCACATTCATAGTTTTGTGCAACTTCTTTTACATCGTCTTTGAAACGTTTTAACGTATCAAGTTGTCCTTCATAAATTACTACGCCATCACGGATAATACGTACGCCGCTATCACGTGTAATTTTACCGTCTGTTACATAACATCCAGCGATTGTTCCAACTTTTGTTACTTTGAACGTTTGACGAACTTCCGCTTGACCAATTACTTTTTCTTCGAATTCTGGATCAAGCATACCTTGCATTGCTGCCTCGATTTCCTCGATTACTTTGTAAATGATACGGTGTAAGCGAATATCAACGTTTTCTAACTCAGCTGTACGTTTTGCGTTCACATCTGGACGTACGTTAAATCCAATTACAATTGCATTAGATGCAGAAGCTAAAATAATATCAGATTCTGTAATTGCACCTACGCCTGTATGGATGATTTTTACTTTTACACCTTCAACATCAATCTTACGAAGTGATGCTGCCATTGCTTCTACAGAACCTTGTACGTCTGCTTTCACAATTAGGTTAATTTCTTTCATTTCGCCTTCTTGGATTTGTTGGAATAAATCTTCAAGGCTTAATTTAGATTTTTCACCGCGCTGTGCAAGTAATGCTTGCTGTGCACGTGATTCACCAATTTGGCGTGCTTTCTTCTCATCAGCAAATGCCATGAAGCGATCGCCTGCTTGTGGAACTTCATTTAAACCTGTAATTTCAACAGGAGTAGATGGACCAGCAACTTTCACACGACGGCCAATATCACTTACCATCGCACGAACACGCCCGAATGATGTTCCAACAACAATTGGATCTCCTACTCGAAGTGTACCATTTTGTACAAGTAATGTTGCGATTGTTCCTTTACCTTTATCAAGCTGTGCTTCGATTACAGTACCAGTTGCATAACGGTTTGGATTTGCTTTATATTCTTCTACTTCACTTACAAGTAGAATCATTTCTAATAAGTTGTCAATTCCTTCGCCTTGAATTGCAGAGATTGGTACGAAAATTGTGTCGCCGCCCCAAGCTTCTGGAACTAATTCGTACTCTGTTAACTCTTGCATTACACGGTCTGGATTTGCTGCTGGTTTATCCATCTTATTCACAGCAACAATAATCGGTACTCCTGCTGCTTTCGCATGGTTAATTGCTTCTACTGTTTGTGGCATAACACCGTCATCTGCCGCTACAACAAGAATTGTAATATCTGTTACTTGTGCACCACGAGCACGCATCGTTGTAAATGCCGCGTGACCTGGTGTATCTAAGAATGTAATTTTCTTGTCATTTACTTCAACTTGGTATGCACCAATGTGCTGTGTGATTCCACCAGCTTCGCCAGCAGTTACTTTTGAATTACGGATAGAATCAAGTAATGTTGTTTTACCATGGTCAACGTGTCCCATAATTGTAACAACAGCTGGACGCTCTTTTAAGTTTTCTTCATCGTCTTGCTCGTCGATGAATGTTTCAAACTCAGTCTCACTTACAATTACTTCTTCTTCTACTTCAATACCGTAATCACTAGCAAGTAGCTCAATTGTATCTTTATCTAAATCTTGATTAATTGTAGCCATAATACCTAGCATAAAGAGCTTTTTAATAAGCTCAGATGGCTCTTTGCTTAGTTTTTTAGCAAGATCACCTACTGTAAGTGTTCCAGAAAAAGTAATTTTATCTGGTGTTTCTACAACTGGTGTTTGTTGTCTTCCAGCAAAGTTTTCTTGACGTTTGTCTTCATTTCCTTTGCCTTTTTTCTTTTTCTTATTGCTGTTCTTTTTACTGCGAACAACTTTTTCTTCTACTTCAAACTCATCTGCAACAGAAGGTTTTTCTGTTCCAGTATTATATTGATTATCTAATTTGTTTACTACTTCATCGTCTAACATTGTCATATGATTCGAAACCTCGATATTCATTTCTTTTAGTTTTGTAATAATGTCTTTACTTGAGATATTGTGCTTCTTTGCATATTCATACACTCGAATTTTACTCATACCTTCACCCCCGGTAAGTTGTATCGAGCATGCTACGCAGCTTTTTCGCAAAGCCCTCATCTAACACAGCTACAACGACTCGCTCGTCTCTCCCAATCGCATGCCCTAATTGTTGTCGATTTTCGACTTTTCTCATTGGTATGTTGTAGTACGTGGTCTTATCAGTGATGCGTTTTGTAGTGTTCGCTGACGCATCTTCAGAAAGCAATACCAACTTCGCCTTGCCACTTCGTACTTCCTTTAAAACGAGTTCTTCACCCGAAATAATTTTTCGGGCGCGGTTTGCTAGCCCTAAAAACGATTTCCAATCGGACACTTATTTCGACTCCTTCTCAACAAGCTCAAGAAGCTCTTCGTACAGAGAACTGTCGATCTTCGCTTTTAGATGATGTTCCAAAATATTTTTCTTCTGCGCTTGAATAATGCATTCTTTGTCTTTTGACAAATATGCACCGCGTCCTGATTTCTTTCCAGTTAAATCAATGGACACTTCGCCCTCTTTGGAACGAACAATGCGAACGAGCTCTCGTTTTGATTTCATTTCTTGCGTTGCGACGCATTTTCGTAACGGAACTTTTCGATTGCTCACACTCATCACCTCTATTCGATTTCGTCTTCAATTGAATCGAATGCGATCATGTTGTCTTCTTCTGTTACAATCCCAAGTTGTTTCGCATCAGACTCGCTTTTAATATCAATTTTCCAGCCTGTTAATTTAGCTGCAAGACGTGCATTTTGTCCACGTTTACCAATTGCTAATGAAAGCTGGTGGTCTGGAACAACAACAGTTGTTGCTTTTTCCTCTTCATTCACAAGTACTGATACAACTTGTGATGGACTTAAAGCGTTCGCTACATATTCAACTGGATCACTTGACCAGCGAACAATATCAATTTTTTCACCTTTTAGCTCATCTACGATGCGTTGTACACGTTGTCCTTTTGGCCCTACGCAAGAACCTACTGGATCAACATCGATATTCTCTGCATATACAGAAATTTTAGAACGATCGCCCGCTTCACGTGCTACGGAACGAATTTCTACAGTTCCATCATAAATTTCTGGAACTTCAATTTCGAATAAACGTTTTAAAAGACCTGGGTGTGTACGTGATACGTAAATTTGTGGTCCTTTTGTTGTTTTTTCTACTTTTGTAATAAAAACGCGAATACGATCATGCGGCTTATATTGTTCGTTCGGCATTTGTTCGCTTACAGGTAATAAAGCTTCTACTTTTCCTAAGCTTACGTAAATGAAACGAGCATCTTGACGTTGTACAATACCCACCATGATGTCTTCTTCACGATCACTAAATTCTGAATAAATAACACCGCGTTCTGCTTCACGTACACGTTGTGTTACAACTTGTTTCGCAGTTTGTGCTGCAATACGACCGAAATCTTTTGGCGTTACTTCAATTTCTAGTACATCGCCATCTTGATAGTTTGGATTAATTTGTCTTGCTTCTTCTACAGAGATTTCAAGACGTGGGTCAAACACATTATCAACAACATCTTTACGTGCTAAAACTTGAATTGTTCCCACTTCTGGGTTAAAGCTAACACGAACGTTTTGTGCTTGGTTAAAATTGCGTTTATAAGCAGAGATTAAAGCTGCTTCAATCGCATCAATAATAATATCTTTGCTAATACCTTTTTCTGATTCTAATACGAGCAAAGCATCTAACAACTCAGTGCTCATGAAGATCCCCCTTCTTACTAAAACGTAACAGCAAGTCGCGCATTCGCAACTTTGTCCATTGGAATTTGGATTTCTTTTTTACGTGTTTTAATTGTTAATAGTAATGTAATTGTTGTACCATCATAGGAAAGTAGCTTTCCTTCAAACATCTTTTCACCATCAATCGGCTCATATGTTTTAATTGCCACTTGCTTTCCTACCGCTTGCTGGAAGTCTTTTTCTTTCTTTAATGGGCGTTCCGCTCCAGGAGATGATACATCCAAAAAGTAAAGATGAGGAATTGGATCCTCTTTATCTAAAGCTTCGCTTAAACGTTCACTTACCGCACCGCATTCTTCAATGTCTACTCCTGTCTCAGAATCGATGAATACGCGTAGGAACCAGTCTTTTCCTTCTTTCACATATTCTACATCTACAAGTTCAAGATTTAACTCTTCAACAATCGGCTGCGCAAGTGCTTCAACAACTTCTGTGACTTTCTTATCCATAAACAGCCTCCTTCCTGCCGCCATGTACCATTTGAAAGAAAAAACTCCGCCTCATTATAAAACGGTCTATCTCATTCTTTCTCGTTAGCTAACAAAAGCCCCTGCTGTTAAGCAGGGAATATCTGTCTTAGTATTACCAAATTTAAGAAGTAAAACTTGTAACAAAATATGTATATACGACAGAAATGTCCCACCTACATACGTAGATAAAACATAGATAGTAACACGAAAGAGTGGGTTTCCCCACTCTTTTTTTTGCAAAATATACATGACATGGTTATCTCGGTTAATAGTATACCATAGCAAATCCCGATTTGCAAAGACTTTTCCAGTCCACTAGAACAGTGACAATTGGTTTTGATCTGGCAAATCACCTAAACAACCTTGACTATCTAAATACTCAATAATTGTTTTAGAAACCTTACTGCGCTGTTGTAAATCTTCTTTTGATAAAAACTCACCATTTTCACGTGCTTCAACAATACTTATGGCTGCATTTGTACCAAGACCAGGTATTGCATTAAATGGAGGAATCAACGTATCTCCATCAATAATAAAGTCCGATGCATGCGAACGATATAAATCAACTTTTTGGAATGAATAACCACGTTCGCACATTTCAAGCGTCATTTCTAATACCGTTAATAAACTCTTCTCTTTAGGAGAAGCATCCAATCCTTTTTGTGCAATTTCATCAATTCTCGCACGGATTGACGCTGACCCTTTTACCATTGCCTCTACATCAAAGTCATCTGCACGTACTGTAAAGTATGCTGCATAGAATAGAAGTGCAAAATGTACTTTGAAGTACGCTATACGTACAGCCATTAGTACATAAGCTGCCGCATGTGCCTTAGGGAACATGTACTTAATCTTTTTACAAGAATCAATATACCAACCAGGTACATTGTTATTGCGCATTTCCTCTTCCCATTCTTCCGGTACACCTTTACCTTTACGTACCGATTCCATGATTTTAAATGCTAAAGATGGATCTAATCCTTGGTAAATCAGATAAACCATAATATCATCACGACAACCGATAACTTCGCTTAGTGTACATGTACCGTTGTAAATCAATTCATTCGCATTACCAAGCCATACGTCTGTACCGTGGGATAGTCCAGAAATTTGGACAAGCTCCGAGAATGTCGTTGGCTTTGTTTCCTCTAACATCTGCCTTACGAATTTCGTACCAAACTCCGGAATGCCAAGTGTACCTGTTTTACAATTAATTTGCTCTTCTGTTACACCTAACGATTCTGGACCAGAGAAGATTTTCATTACTTCTGGATCATCTGTTGGTATTGTTTTCGGATCCACGCCACTTAAATCTTGCAGCATACGAATAACGGTCGGATCATCGTGTCCCAGAATATCCAGTTTTAATAAATTATCATGAATAGAGTGGAAGTCAAAGTGTGTCGTTCTCCACTCCGCTCCTACCGAATCGGCAGGGAATTGAATCGGTGAAAAATCAAAAATATCCATGTAATCTGGCACAACGATAATTCCACCTGGATGCTGTCCTGTTGTACGTTTTACCCCTGTGCAACCGGCGACAAGACGATCAACCTCAGCATTCCGAATGGTTAAATTATGATCATTGGCATAGCCTTTTACATAACCATAAGCTGTTTTCTCCGCAACCGTACCAATTGTTCCAGCACGATATACATAATCCTCACCAAACAGTACTTTCGTATAGTTATGGGCACGTGGTTGGTATTCTCCGGAGAAGTTCAAATCGATATCCGGTACCTTATCTCCTTTAAAACCAAGGAACGTTTCGAACGGAATATCATGTCCATCTTTTACATATGGAATATTACATGTTGGACACTCCTTATCAGGTAAATCAAAACCAGAACCTACAGAACCGTCATTGAAGAACTCTGATTGCTTACACTTCGGACATACATAATGCGGAGGTAATGGATTTACTTCTGTAATCTCCATCATTGTCGCAACGAATGATGACCCCACCGATCCACGCGAACCTACAAGATAACCATCTACAAGCGACTTTTTCACAAGCTTATGTGAAATTAAGTAGATAACGGCAAATCCATGTCCAATGATACTTTTTAATTCTTTTTCCAGACGGGCTTCTACGATTTCTGGTAGCTCTTCCCCATAAATGCTACGCGCCATTTTATAACTCATATCACGCGTTTCGTCGTCTGCTCCTTCAATTTTCGGTGTGTACAAATCATCTTTTACTGGATGAACGTCACCAATCAATGATGCAATCTTTTGTGTATTGGCTACAACAATTTCTTTTGCTTTCTCTTCTCCTAAGAACGAGAAGCAATCTAGCATTTCATCTGTTGTGCGAAAATATACAGGTGGCAATGAATGACGATTTAATGGGTTTGCCCCGCCCTGTGAGCTTACTAAAATTTTACGGTACATTGCATCTTCTGGATCAAGATAATGTACATTTCCTGTAGCAACAACTGGTTTACCTAATGTTTCACCCAATTTTACTAAATTAGAAATGATTGTTTTTAATTGTCCTTCATCTCGAACTAACTCACGCTCTACTAAATGACCCAACACCACTGGAGGCATAACCTCAATGTAATCATAGAACTGTGCAATTTCCTCTACCTCTTCAGGAGCCTTTTGCATCATTGCTTCAAAAACTTCACCTTTATCACAAGCTGTACCAACTAATATACCTTCTCGATATTTTTTTAATAATGATCTTGGTACTCGTGGTACACGGTAGAAATAATTGATATGTGAATATGAAACAAGTTTGTATAAATTTTTCAAACCTTCATCGGATGTTGCAAGCAAAGTGACATGACTCGGCCTTCCACGTTTATACGCATCACCTTGTCCCATGCTATCATTTAATTGATCGTGATATTCAAAACCCTTTTCAATGGCATCTTTCAACATTTTTACAAGTAAATATCCCGTTGCTTCCGTATCATAAATCGCACGGTGATGTTGCGTTAATTCAATGTCGAGTTTTTTACACATCGTATTTAAGCGATGATTCTTCATTTCTGGGAATAAGAACCTAGCTAACTCTAATGTATCAATAACTGGGTTTTTAGGCTTGTCTAAGCCACATTTCTTAAATCCTACATTTATGAATCCCATATCAAAACTTGCGTTATGGGCAACAAGTGTATGATCACCCATCCACGCTTCAAACTTTTCAAATACTTCTCCTACTTCTGGCGCATCAGTCAACATGTCATCTGTAATACCAGTTAACTCAATAATCGTAGCTGATAGCGGTTGATGTGGATTCGCAAAAGATTCAAAGCGATCAATAATTTCACCGCCTTTGACTTTTACTGCTGCTAATTCAATAACAGTATCATACACAGCCGATAACCCTGTCGTTTCGACGTCAAAGACAACGTATGTTTCATCGGCAAGCAACCTGTGTTCTTCGTTATAGGCAATTGGGACACCGTCATTTACTAAGTTTGCTTCCACTCCATAAATGACTTTTATGCCGGCTTTTTTCCCTGCAGAATATGCTTCTGGGAATGATTGTGCAACAGCATGGTCTGTAACAGCAATCGCTTCATGTCCCCATTTTCCAGCTTGCGCAACAAGTTTAGATACTGAGGTAACAGCATCCATTTGACTCATTGGTGTGTGTAGGTGAAGCTCTACTCGTTTTTCTCCTTCAGGCGCTTTATCTTTACGAGAAGGTCCTGTTATTTCGTTAATATCGTTTGCAATCATAACTAGATCACGAACAAACGTATCATTTTGAACCGAACCTCGCGCTTTTATCCACATTCCTTTTTTCAAGGATTGCAGCAACGGAATATCTTCTTTATCACGTGAGAACATTTTTATCATAATGGAATTCGTATAATCTGTTATTTTTAACGTTAATAACGTACGTCCACTACGAAGTTCTTTTGTTTCCACATGGAAGACATAACCTTGGACCGTTTTTCGTCTTTCTTCATCTTGGATTTCGCGCAGCGGCGTAATTTCTTCATCAGACTTAATGAGGTAACCAAGTACAATTGGTCCTTCATGTACAACGTCGCTTTCTTCAGTTTGCTTCTTGGCCATTTCTTCCATAGCTTGTATCACACGCTGACGATCCTCTTGCTGCGTCTGTTCACGAAACTTTTGAACTTCCTCTTCATTCTGTTTTATATTGGTTTCAAGCTGAAAACGCGGAAATCCAAACACTTCATATTGATCACCTACTGGCTTTGCAAGATTTTTCTTTAACGCAGTAGATTCCAACTCATTATTCACATTTAGTAACAACTTCACTCCATTTACATGCGGAAGTTGCTTTTTTAAATACGCAAACATAGGTGAAAATATAATTCGCTCTGTACAAAGTGGCCAATATGCCTTGACCTGTTCTTCCGTAAACTGTTTATTTTCTGTTTCTAGTGCAAATGACGTTTTTGCAATATGAGAAAATGACTGCTTGAGCTGTGCTTCTAGCAATTCATATAATTCTGTTGGTAAAATACGTGGCACCTGTAAGTCAAAATGCCAGCTTTTATTTACTTTATCAACAACTAGCTTCTGAATACCGCCACCTTGTAAATATTGATTGATAAGATCTTCCGGTATTTGCAACTGCTGGAGCAAAATTTGAAATCGCTCTTGTTGTTCATTTGTTAACGACATAAGCAACCTCCTTCCATCTGCTATTATAAATTGAAATGCTCCCTTCAGCAAAGAAAGGTTTATTCCTTCTTCTCAAAAAAAGCTTACTCTACAAAGAAAGAGAAGTACCTCATTACGAGGTACCTCTTCTTATTTTAAAATATTAGCGATATATGTGTGAAGTTCTTCAACTTTTACTTCTGCAGATTCGTTTGTCGCACGTACTTTCACTTCTACAATACCTTCATCTGCTTTTTTACCAACTGTTACGCGAACCGGAAGACCAAATAAATCCGCATCAGCAAATTTAACACCTGCACGCTCTGCACGATCATCTAATAATACTTCATAACCTTGCTCCTGTAATGAACTGTATATATTTTCGCCCACTTCACGCTGTGCATCAGATTTCATATTAACTGGAATTACATGTACATGGAACGGTGCAACTGCTTTTGGCCAAATTAAACCATTCTCGTCATTAAATTGCTCAGCGATTGCTGCTACTGTACGAGAAACACCAATGCCATAGCAACCCATGATAAGTGGTTTCATTTTTCCATTTTCATCTAAGAATGTGGCATTCATCGCTTCACTATAGCGTGTTCCTAATTTAAATACATGTCCTACTTCAATACCACGAGCAAAACGAATTGTTCCGTTTCCATCCGGAGATTGATCTCCTTCTTGAATGAAGCGTAAATCTGCATATTGACTTACCTTAAAGTCACGTTCTGGATTTACATTTACATAGTGGAAGCCTTCTTCATTTGCACCACAACAACCATTTGCAATTGCAGCTATCGCATGGTCAGCAATAACTTCAACATCACCTGTAACACCAATTGGTCCTAAAGAGCCTACTTCACAATTTAATAGGTTTCTTACCTCTTCGTGTGCAGCAAGTTCAACAACTGAAGCACCGTATACGTTCTTCACTTTTACATCATTTACTTCATGATCTCCACGCACAAGAACAACAACGAATTTTTCATCTACTTTAAACACCATTGATTTAATGCACTGAGATGGCTCAATGTTTAAGAATGTAGATACTTCTTCAATTGCCTTTTGATCTGGCGTTGCTACTTTTTCAAGCGCTTTTTCCGCTTCCTCGCTCTTTGTATAAGAAGCAACAACAGGAGCCATTTCAATATTTGCTGCATAATCAGATGTATCAGAATACGCGATTGTATCTTCTCCTACATCGGATAACACCATAAATTCATGAGTATCTTTACCGCCCATCGCTCCAGAATCAGCAATAACTGCACGGAAGTTCAAACCACAACGAGCAAAGATATTAGAATACGCTTGGAATAGACGGTTATAAACTTCATCTAAACTTTCTTGTGTTGCATGGAAAGAATACGCATCTTTCATTAAAAATTCTCTTCCGCGTAATAAACCAAAACGTGGTCGTTGCTCATCACGGAATTTTGTTTGGATTTGGTATAGTGTTAAAGGTAACTTTTTGTAAGACTTAATCTCATCACGTACAAGATCTGTAATAACTTCTTCATGCGTTGCTCCTAATGCAAACTCACGATCGTTACGATCTTTCATACGCATTAACTCAGAACCGTAAGAATACCATCGACCTGATTCTTGCCATAACTCAGCAGCTTGTAATGCTGGCATTAATAATTCTACCGCTCCCGCTCGTTCCATTTCTTCACGAACAATATGTTCTACTTTATGCAATACTTTCAGCCCAAGTGGTAAAAAGCTATAAATACCAGAAGCGTTTTGACGCATAAATCCCGCGCGAAGCAGCAATTGATGACTTTTAATCTCAGCATCTGCTGGCACTTCACGTAATGTAGGACTAAATACCATACTTTGTTTCATCTATTCGCACCTCTTTAATTTACTCTAATACGCAGTAAAACCCCTCACCTCAAATTAGGTGAGGGATTACAACTCTCAGAGCTCTATTCATTTCATTCACTATCCACAACAGATATTGTGAGATTCACACTTACTGCAAGTTTTACTCTATTTTATAAGAAAAACTTGCGAATGTCATTCCACGTTACAACTAACATAAGTAACATTAATAACGCAAACCCAATAAAGTGCACCATTCCTTCTTTTTGGCGATCAATCGGTTTCCCGCGCAATGCCTCAATTAAGAAGAAGAACAAGCGTCCTCCATCAAGAGCTGGAACCGGTAATAAGTTGAATAAACCAAGATTTATACTTAAAACCGCCGCCAAACTTAGAACACGTGTGATTCCATAGTCCACGACTTGGTCTGTTAAATTATAAATTCCTACAGGACCTGATAAATCATTAATAGAAAACTGACCTGTAACCAATTTTATAATGGAGTCAAAAATAAGTTTCGTCCATGTATACGTCTGTTCAAAACCTGATTTAATAGAACCAAAAATAGATTTCTCTACAGGGGAGTATACACCAATTCTACCAACCTTTTCTTTCCCCTCTTTATCAACTGTTGGCGTTACTTTTACATTAAATTGTTCGCTGTCACGTTTTACATGAAGCGTAATTTCTTTATTTGGGTTTTCACGTACAATCGCTACAACATCTTTCCATGTATTCGTGTCTTTCCCATCGATTGCTTGAATCATATCATCTTGTTTCAATCCCGCTTGTTCTGCAGCACTATCTTTCATTACTTTTCCAACCATCGGTTTATCAACAGGAACGCCTTGTACAAATCCAAGGATCACGAAAATAACAAATGCAAGGACAAAGTTCATAGCAGGACCTGCAAAAATTGTTAACGCTCGCTGTCCTAATGTTTTAGAGCCAAACTGTCTGTTAAACGGAGCAATTTGTATCTCTTCTCCCGCAGAAACAATACGAGCTTTTTCATTTATACGAAATGTTTGCAATTCTTCCTCGTACTCTTCGTAACCAGCGATTGTGAGACTATGTTCTAAATCAGCTTGTTCTACTTCAATCACGCGAACATTCGGATACTTTTCGCGCCCGTCTAAAACTAATTTTACAACCTCTTCGTTTTCATTTAATACAAGTCCCACTTTTTTACCTGGTTTTAATTCAACTGTTTCCGCATCTTCGCCAGCCATTCTAACATAGCCTCCAAGAGGCAGCAGTCGAACCGTATAAACTGTTTCATTCTTTTCAAATGAAAATATTTTTGGCCCAAAGCCAATTGCAAACTCGCGACATAAAATACCAGCTCTTTTTGCGAAATATAAATGCCCTAGCTCATGGAAAAATACCAGTGCACCAAAAATTAATATAAAGGCAATCGCTGTATTCAATTCCATAACCACCTTTGCTAAATTTGTTCCATCACAAACCGTCTTGTGGCCGCATCAATTTCCTGAATTTCTTCTAAGCTTGGACGTGCAATGACATTGTGATGGTGCATTGCTTTTTCAATGAGGTCTTCTACTGCTAAGAAACCAATTTTCTTTTGTAAAAAGGCTGCTACAGCTACTTCATTTGCTGCATTCATTACAGCTGGCATGCTCCCACCCGTCTTCCCAGCTTCATATGCAAAACGTAGGCAACGGAAACGCTCTTGATCCATTTTTTCAAAATGCAACGTTCCAATTTCCCATAGATTTAACCGTTTTGTATCCGAAAGAGGTAACCTGTCAGGATATGTAAGTGCATATTGAATTGGTACACGCATATCTGGTGAGCCGAGCTGCGCCATTACACTACGATCTTCAAATTCAACCATAGAATGAATAATGCTTTCTTTATGTAAAACAACATCGATTTGCTCATAAGGAATGCCGAAAAGCCAATGTGCTTCAATTACTTCCAGCCCCTTATTCATCATTGTAGCAGAATCAATTGTAATTTTCGAACCCATTGACCAGTTCGGATGACGAAGCGCATCTTCTACTGTCACATGATGCAATTCATCTCTCGTTCTATCACGAAAACTCCCGCCTGATGCAGTGATAATTAAACGCGAGATTCTTTTTTCATTTTCTCCATTCAAGCATTGAAAAATAGCTGAATGTTCACTATCTACTGGAAGTAATGACACATTGTATTTTCGCGCCGCTTCCATGACAAGATGTCCTGCAGTTACTAATGTTTCTTTATTTGCAATTCCAATTGTTTTTTTTGCCTCAATTGCACGAAGTGTTGGTAACAATCCTACACTACCTACAACAGCATTTATTACAACTTCTGCTTCTGGATGAAGAGCTACCTCTAATAACCCCTTGTCACCATATACTACTTTTGTATTTCCAGAAACGGATTGTAAGCTTACAACATCTTCTTCTCTTTGTACAGAAACAAGCTGAGGAGAAAATTCTTGAATCACTTTTACTGCGTAATCGATATTTTTTCCTACAGAAAAAGCAACGAGACGGAATTGGTCTGGGTGCATGCGCAATACATCTAACGTTTGCGTTCCAATTGATCCACTTGCACCTAATAAACTAATGTTTTTCATGACTCCAACCCCTCGTTCATTTATTAAATGTATTGTAATAAGAAATATAGAATTGGTAAAACAAACAGCCAGCTATCTGTTCGATCTAATATACCGCCATGGCCAGGTAAAATTTTACCTGAATCCTTCACGCCATAATGCCGCTTAAATGCAGACTGTACTAAGTCACCAATTTGTCCAAAAATAGAAATTGCGATTGTAGCAACAATTAAAATTCCCACACTGTTTTCAACTGGGTAAAACATATTATATACAAACGCAACAACAATACCACAAACAATACCGCCTAATGAACCTTCTATCGTTTTATTCGGACTAATCTCTGGCCACAATTTTCTTTTTCCAATTGCTTTCCCTATGAAATATGCGCCTGAATCAGTTGCCCAAATGACAAATAATGCATAAAACACATATTTGATTCCCAATATTCTTGTCTCATTTAAATATAAGAATCCCATTGCAACATATGTTGTTGCCATAAGTAAAAATGCAGCATTGTCAAAAGTAAATGTATTCTTCGAAAGGACTGTATATGATAAAAGTAATAAAACAATCACAAATGTGATTTCCAATTTATCTAATCCAATCCACTCAAACAATCCTGATGCATTACTTGGAACTAAAATAATCCACAATAATAATGCAGCTAAAACTGTTGGTACCGAAATAAGTGTAAGCTTGTTCATGCGAATTAATTCATATAACCCTATAGAAGCGAGTGCATACACTAAAGCTGTAAAAGGCACGCCACCGTAAATTACGATGGGAATGAATAGCGCGGCAGCAATCACTCCTGTAATAATTCTCTGTTTCACTACCAAACCCTCTCTTTCTACACGCCTCCGAATCTGCGCCCTCTATGTTGAAAGTCTGTAATCGCGTTTAACAAATGTTCCTCGGTAAAATCTGGCCAATACACATCTGTAAACCAAAGCTCCGAATACGCAATTTGCCATAGCATGAAATTACTAATACGTAGTTCTCCACTTGTACGAATAAGCAAATCCGGATCAGGTAAAGTACTTGTCATTAAGTATGAAGAAATCATTTCTTCATTTATATCTTCTGAACGAACTTTCCCTTTTTCACTATCTTTCATCATCTGTTGCACAGCAGAAACGATTTCATCGCGACTTCCATAGTTTAACGCAAAATTGAGAATTAATCCCGTGTTCTCTTTTGTATCTTCCATGGCTTTTTCCATCGCTCTGCGCGTATGCGTAGGAAGACGATCTTTTTGTCCAATCACTCGAATTTGTACATTTTCTTCAATCAATTCTGGTAAAAATGTACCTAAAAATTCTTCTGGAAGCTTCATTAAATAATCGACTTCCTTTTTCGGTCTTTTCCAGTTCTCAGTAGAAAAAGCATAAAGAGTCAGCACTTTTACATCAAGTTTACTAGCAAATTTCGTAATCTTTTTTACTACTTGCATTCCTTCATGATGTCCAGCAATACGAGGCATAGCTCTTTTCTTTGCCCACCTTCCATTACCATCCATAATGATTGCAATGTGCTCTGGGATATGTCCCTTTTTCACTTCTTCAATGAGATGATCAAACGATGTGACCTTTTTACCTTTAAAAAAAGGAAACTTTTTAAACATCATTCATACCCTCCAACAAGCAGACGTATGCCTAAAAGTGTAAAAAGACCCCCTTAAGAAGAGGGTCATATTTGCGAAGGTATCGCTATTACACTTCCATGATTTCTTTTTCTTTGTTTTTTGCGATTTCGTCAACTTTTGCAATATACTTATCCGTTTCTTTTTGGATATCTTCTGTATATCCTCTTAAGTCGTCTTCTGTAATCTCGCCAGCTTTTTCAAGCTTTTTAAGGTCATCATTGCCGTCACGACGTACGTTACGAACAGCAACTTTTGCTTCTTCAGCGTATTTTTTCACAACTTTAACAAGATCACGACGACGCTCTTCTGTTAATGCTGGGAATGCAATGCGAATTACTGAGCCATCGTTAGAAGGATTTAAGCCTAAATCTGCTTTTAAGATCGCTTTTTCAATATCACCGATAGAAGTTTTATCATAAGGCTGAATTACAAGTAAACGTGCTTCTGGAACTGTAATGTTCGCTAACTGCACAACAGGTGTTGGTGCACCGTAGTAATCAACTTGTACCTTATCTAATACAGACGCGTTTGCACGACCAGCACGAACTGTTGCTAATTCACGTGAATAAGCAGCAACTGCTTTTTCCATTTTTTCATTTGCAGCTTTTAATACTTGTTGACCCATATTTATTTCCCCCTTACAATTGTTCCAATATTTTCGCCTAAAACGGCACGTTTAATGTTTCCTTTTTCCATAACCGAGAATACAATTAATGGAATATCATTGTCCATACATAATGAAGAAGCAGTAGAATCCATTACACCCAAACCTTCTTTTAATACATCTAAGTATGTAAGTGATTCATATTTCGTAGCTGTTTGATCAACAGATGGATCTGCACTATACACACCATCTACATTGTTTTTCGCCATTAAAATAACATCCGCTTCGATTTCCGCTGCACGTAATGCTGCAGTTGTATCTGTAGAGAAGTATGGGTTACCTGTACCTGCTGCAAAAATAACAACACGTTTCTTCTCTAAGTGACGAATTGCTTTACGACGAATGTAAGGTTCTGCCACTTGACGCATTTCAATAGAAGTTTGAACACGCGTTTGAATTCCAATGTTCTCCAAGCTATCTTGAAGAGCTAATGAGTTCATAACTGTCGCTAACATGCCCATATAGTCCGCTCCTGCACGATCCATGCCCATTTCACTTCCAATTTTCCCACGCCAAATGTTACCGCCACCAACAACAACAGCAACCTCTACATCAAGTTCTGCAATTTCTTTCACTTGTTCTGCAACTGACTTAATAACAGCTGGGTTAATTCCAAATCCTTTTTCACCAGCTAACGCTTCTCCGCTTAGCTTTAAAACAACACGATTATATTTCGGTTTACTCATAATGAACCTCCAATTGCTTACATCTTTATTTTAAAAAAGGGAACACAATGTGTTCCCTAATCTGTATTAGTTGCTACCTTTTACTTGGTTCATTACTTCTTCAGCAAAGTTGTCTTCGCGTTTTTCGATACCTTCACCAACAGCGTAGCGAACGAATCCTTTTAATGTGCCGCCTTTAGACTCAACGAACTGACGAACTTTCATATCAGGGTTTTTAACGAATGCTTGGTCAAGTAAGCAAATCTCTTCGAAGAATTTGCCAAGACGACCTTCAACCATTTTCGCAACGATTTTTTCTGGCTTGCCTTCGTTTAAAGCCTGTTGTGTTAATACTTGACGCTCATGCTCAACTTCTTCAGCTGTTACAGCATCGCGGTCGATGTATTTAGGGTTAACTGCTGCAATGTGCATTGCTACATCTTTAGCAGCTGCTTCATCTGTAGAACCTTCAAGAACTGTTAATACACCAATGCGTCCACCCATGTGTAAGTAAGCACCGAATGCATCTGCATCAGTTTTTGATACGATTTCGAAACGACGAAGTGTAAGTTTTTCACCAATTTTAGCGATTGCTTCGTTGATGTACTCTTCTACTGTTTTGCCGTTTGCAATTGTTTGAGCCATAGCTTCTTCAAGGTTAGCAGGTTTGTTAGCTAATAAGTGAGCAGCTAATTCTTTAATTAATGTTTGGAAACCTTCGTTTTTCGCAACGAAATCAGTTTCAGAGTTTAATTCTAAGATTAAACCGTCGTTACCGTTTGTTTCGATGAAAGTTAAACCTTCAGCAGCGATGCGGTCTGCTTTTTTAGCAGCTTTTGCAATACCTTTTTCACGTAAGAAATCAATTGCTTTCTCCATGTCGCCATTAGTTTCTGTTAAAGCTTTTTTGCAGTCCATCATACCTGCGCCAGTTTTTTCACGAAGTTCTTTTACCATTTGTGCAGTGATTGCCATACTTTTCATCCTCCTAAAATATGTATTTATACCTTTTAAAAAGGTGTTTATACCTTAAAAAAGGTGATAAAAGGCCGAACCCCTTATCACCTTTCCAAATTTGTTACGCAGTAACAGTTTCTTCACCTTGTTTTGCTTCAAGGATCGCGTCTGCCATTTTAGATGTAAGAAGTTTTACAGCACGAATTGCATCATCGTTTGCTGGAATTACGTGATCGATTTCGTCTGGATCACAGTTTGTATCAACGATACCGATGATTGGAATGTTTAATTTGCGTGCTTCAGCAACTGCGATACGCTCTTTACGAGGGTCTACTACGAATAATGCACTTGGAAGACCTTTCATATCTTTAATACCGCCTAAGAATTTTTCAAGACGCTCTAACTCTTTTTTAAGTTGAACAACTTCTTTCTTAGGAAGTACATCGAATGTACCATCTTCTTGCATTCTTTCGATATCTTTAAGACGCTTGATACGTTTTTGGATTGTTTGGAAGTTTGTTAAAGTTCCACCTAACCAACGTTGGTTAACGAAGTACATTCCAGCACGAGTTGCTTCTTCTTTGATAGCTTCTTGTGCTTGTTTTTTTGTACCTACGAATAAAATGTCGCCACCTTCAGCAGCGATGTTACGCATTACGTTGAAAGCTTCTTCAACTTTTTTCACAGTTTTTTGTAAGTCGATGATGTAGATACCGTTACGCTCTGTGAAAATGTAACGTTTCATTTTTGGGTTCCAACGACGAGTTTGATGTCCGAAATGAACACCAGCTTCAAGCAATTGCTTCATAGAAATTACTGACATAATTTAGTTCCTCCTAAATGGTTTTTGATATCCTCCGTTTACTTCATCTTTAAGTGAAACTACAAGCGTAGCACCAACACTTAAATCAGTAAACGTGTATACTTTGTACTGACACCACTGCTTACTATATCATAATGAAATATTACAATCAAGTCGAAAATGCGAACAATGTAAAACTTTCTTTTTGATTATGATTTTACTCATCTTTTTTCTCTGCTTCAATTCCAGTATTACCGCATTTTTTCTATTTTAAGCAACCTTGTCTACGAAATAAAACTAAGGTTTCCCTCACACAAACCCACAATGGATCTCTTAAAAAATAAAAAAGCTCCCCTCAGATGAGGAGAGCTTTTCTTACAAATTAGTTTGTTTTTAATTTAGCAAGTTCATGTAAAAACTTGTCGTTTAATACTTTAATGTATGTTCCTTTCATACCTAAAGAACGAGATTCAATAACGCCTGCACTTTCTAATTTACGAAGGGCGTTTACGATTACAGAACGAGTAATTCCAACGCGATCAGCGATTTTACTTGCAACAAGTAAACCTTCTGTTCCATTTAACTCTTCAAAGATATGTTCAATTGCTTCTAATTCACTGTAAGACAATGAGCTAATCGCCATTTGAACAACCGCTTTACTACGAGCTTCCTCTTCAATTTCTTCTGCTTTTTCACGTAGAATTTCCATACCTACTACAGTTGAGCTGTACTCAGCAAGGATTAAATCATCATCTAAGAATTCTTGACCAAGACGAGCTAACACTAATGTACCTAGACGCTCACCACCACCAACGATTGGCACGATTGTAGTTAAACCTTGACCGAACAATTCTTTGTTTTCTACAGGGAAAGCTGTGTATTCACTATTCACATCTAAGTTTGGAGATGTTTCTGTAATATGGAATAAGCTTTGTGTATATTCTTCTGGGAATTGACGCTCTGCAAGCATTTGTTTCATGCGTTCGTTCTCAATTTGTTGGTGAATTGCATATCCTAATAATTTACCACGACGACTTACAACGAATACGTTCGCTTCAATTACTTCACACATTGTATCAGACATTTCTCTAAAGTTTACAGGCTTTCCTGCTGCTCTTTGTAATAAAGCATTTAATTTTCTCGTTTTTGCTAATAATTCCATTTCAAAAGTTCCTCCTACATGTTACTTACATATTTTTTCATCACTTGGAAACTAGGGCGAGTCACCTGATGATACTATTACAAAATAAACTGGCTCACATCTTTATTTTTAGCGATTGTCGCTAATTTTTCCTCTACATATTGAGGTGTTATCGTTATTTTTTCTAACGTAATTTCAGATGCTTCAAACGATAAATCTTCAAGAAGTTTCTCCATAATGGTATGAAGCCTTCTCGCTCCAATATTATCCGTATCTTGATTAACTTGATAAGCAATCTCAGCAATCTTACGAATAGCTTCGTCAGAAAATTCAATTTCTATACCTTCAGTTGCCAACAATGCTATATACTGCTTCACTAACGCATTGTCTGGTTCGATCAGAATTTTAACAAAATCATCTACTGATAATTTCGTTAATTCCACCCGAATCGGAAATCTCCCTTGCAATTCTGGAATCAAATCAGACGGTTTGGACATATGGAATGCGCCGGCTGCAACGAATAAAATATAATCTGTTTTTACTGATCCATATTTCGTTGCAACATTTGACCCTTCTACAATCGGTAAAATGTCACGCTGCACACCTTCACGCGATACGTCTACGCTATTCGACTGCTTACCAGCAATTTTGTCAATTTCATCAATAAAAATAATCCCGAGCTGTTCAGCACGATAAACAGCCTCTTGTGTAACTTCATCCATATCAATTAAGCGCTGTGCTTCCTCATTTGTCAAGACTTTTCTTGCTTCTTTTACAGAAAGTTTACGTTTTTTCGTTTTTTTCGGCATAAAACTTCCTAATGCATCTTGGAAATTCATCCCCATTTGTTCCATACCAGTTCCTTGTAGCATATCAAACATAGAAGACTGTTGTTCCGTCACTTCAATCGATACGACTTCCTCTTCAAGTAAACCGGCAGCAAGTTTCTTTTCAACTTCTCGGCGCTTATTTTCAATTTCTGCGTCGTCTTGTGTTTCAGATGTCTGACTAGAATTTTGATTCCCACCAAACAGCATTTCTAATGGATTTTTAAATCCTGTTTGTTTTTGTTGACTCGGTACTAAAATTTCAACAAGTCGTTGATTCGCTTGCTCTTCAGCTTTATCTTTAACCTTAACTACCATCTCTTCTTTCACAATACGAACGGACGTTTCCACAAGATCACGTACCATCGATTCTACATCCCGGCCGACGTATCCAACTTCTGTAAATTTGGTAGCCTCAACCTTAATAAAAGGTGCCCCAACGAGCTTCGCCATTCGTCGTGCTACCTCTGTCTTCCCGACACCTGTCGGTCCAATCATTAAAATGTTTTTCGGAGCAATTTCATCGCGCAAATCTTCCGCTAGCTTACTGCGACGATATCGATTTCTAAGTGCTACTGCAACCGCTTTTTTCGCATCCTTTTGACCAATAATATATTGATCCAATTTTTCTACAATTTGACGCGGAGTAAAATGTAAATGCATATAAAATGCCTCCCTTACGATTCTACAATTCTTCCACAACTATGTTGTGGTTTGTATACACACAAATATCGCCAGCAATCTCTAAACTTGCTTTCGCAATCTGTTTTGCTGTTAAATGTTCACTCGCATGTTGCTTTAAAGCACGACCAGCAGCAAGTGCATAATGTCCACCTGAACCAATCGCTAAAATACCATCATCTGGTTCGATTACTTCCCCCGTACCTGAAACGAGAAGCAGTGTTGTTTCATCCATGACAATGAGCATTGCTTCCAATTGACGCAGCATCTTATCACCACGCCATTGCTTTGCCATTTCAACTGCAGCACGTTGTAAATTGCCATTGTACTCTTCTAGTTTTCCTTCAAACATTTCAAAAAGAGTAAACGCATCCGCAACTGAACCTGCAAAGCCAGCTAACACTTTTCCCTGAAATAACTTTCGGACTTTGCGGGCTGTGTGCTTCATCACAACGGCATTGCCAAATGTCACCTGTCCATCACCAGCCATTGCACACTTACCGTTATGGTGAATTGCAAATATCGTTGTAGCGTGGAAATTTCCCATAGAAAAAACTCCTTTATATGTTTTTATAGCTTTAAAAGCAATTTATGCCCGTGGGTGATGCTTCATGTAAACAGAACGCAATCTTTCTTTAGAAACATGCGTATAAATTTGTGTCGCTGATAAATTTTCATGACCTAATAACTCCTGTACAGTACGTAAATCAGCTCCTTCATCTAACATATGTGTAGCAAATGTATGCCTTAACATATGTGGACTTATTCGCATTGTAAGAGAAGCTTTCTTAATCAGTTCATTTAAAATATAACGCACACCTCGATCTGTTAACGGCGTACCCTTTGCATTTAAAAACACCATTTGAGAGTGTTCCTCATTTTTTTTAGATAACTGTTTTCTCCCGTTCTCTATATAAGTAATTAAAGCATCTTGTGCATAGCTTCCGAACGGAATATACCTTTGTTTTTTGCCTTTTCCCATTACAAGAATTGTTCCCACTGAAAAATCAATGTCAGTGAGTTGTAAATTTACACATTCACTCACACGAATCCCTGTTGCATACATGAGTTCTAATAGGGCTTGATTTCTTTGACCAAGCGGCGTTGTCGTATCAGAAACTTCAAATAATTTTTCCAACTCTTCAGCGTACAGGAACTTTGGGATTGACCATTCTTTTTTGGGGAGTGACGCAAGTGCGAACGGATTATCTTCGCGATACCCTTCACGCATCAAAAAACGATATAAACTTCGTAAGCTTGACACTTTCCTTGCGACAGATTTACGGGCTAACTTTTCATCGTGTAACGTCGTTAAGTACAAACGAACATCAACGTATGTAACATCTAAAAAAGAGGATATGCCTTCTCGCTCCATAAATTGCACAAAATGTTCTAAATCATTTTGATAACTTGCAATTGTATATTTTGAATAATTTCTTTCAATTTGTAAATATCCAACGAATAATTGTAACAATTTCTTCACATTCACATAACTCACCTCAATAAAGGCTACTAAATCGTATCACAATTCAGTAGCCTTTGCAAGAAATTTAACTAAATATTTACAAAATTTTGAATTATCTCTAAAGCGCGTGCTGCGTATGCTTCATTTCGTTCTTGTTTCTTTTTGATTTTCTTTTCTAGTGGTGTAAATAAACCAAAGTTTGCATTCATCGGTTGGAAGTTTTTCGCATTTGTTGCAGTAATGTAATTCGCCATACTCCCCATCGCAGTTACAGGTGGTAGTACAATAGGCTCTTCTCCTTGTACAACACGAGCTGCGTTAATACCTGCTAACAACCCTGAAGCAGCCGATTCTACATATCCTTCTACCCCTGTCATTTGTCCTGCAAAGAATAAATCGTCACGGTGCTTATATTGATATGTTGGACGAAGTAACTTCGGTGAATTAATAAATGTATTGCGATGCATTACACCGTAGCGTACAATTTCTGCATTTTCAAGTCCAGGAATTAATTGTAATACTTCTTTTTGTGGTCCCCACTTTAAATGCGTTTGGAATCCTACAATATTGTATAACGTTCCTGCCGCATCATCTTGACGCAATTGAACAACCGCATATGGTGTCTTCCCTGTTTTTGGGTCCTCTAACCCAACTGGTTTCATCGGACCAAATAGCAACGTCTGTCTACCTCTACCCGCCATAACTTCTACTGGCATACATCCTTCAAAGAAAACTTCTTTCTCAAATTCTTTCAATGGTACTGTCTCAGCAGCGATTAAAGCATCATAGAAACGGTCAAACTCTTCTTCTGTCATCGGACAGTTTAAGTATGCTGCTTCCCCTTTATCATAACGAGATTTCAAATATACTTTATTCATATCAATGCTGTCCTTCTCTACAATTGGAGCGGCCGCATCATAGAAATAAAAATAATCTTCACCCGTTAATTCTTTCAACTGTGCAGAAAGATCAGGAGATGTAAGTGGACCTGTCGCGATAATAGTTGGTCCTTCTGGAATTTCTGTAACTTCTTCATTCATTACAGTTACATTTGGATGGTTTTTCACATATTCTGTTACTTTCGCCGCAAACTCATGACGATCTACAGCTAAAGCTCCTCCTGCTGGTACAGAGCATTCGTCAGCCGCACGAATGATAACAGAGTCCATTCGGCGCATTTCTTCTTTAATGACCCCAACAGCATTCGTTAATGTATTTGCACGAAGTGAATTACTACATACTAACTCAGCAAATTTATCTGTATGATGGGCTGGTGTTTGCCTTACAGGCCTCATTTCATATAACTTTACTTGGACACCACGTTTTGCGATTTGATAAGCAGCCTCGCTTCCCGCAAGACCTGCGCCAATGACGTTTACTACTTGTGTTGTCATATATATCACCTTTCCTTTTCTATCCCGAAAAAAATGTGAGCGGTTACGCTCACATTTGTTGTTCTTCTTCATAATCACACGAAATACATTGCACTTGAACGCCTTTTTTCAACTTCTTCTCTACAAGCATACCTTCACATTTTGGACATTTTCGGCCAATCGGCTTATCCCAAGATACAAAGTCACATTCTGGATATGTTCCACACCCATAGAAAAGACGTTTCTTTTTATTACTTCGACGTTCAATAATTTGTCCTTTATCACATTTCGGACAAGTTACACCGATTTCTTTTACAATCGGTTTTGTATTACGACAATCAGGGAAATTTGAACAAGCCATAAACTTTCCGTATTTACCCATTTTAAAGACCATTGGGTGATCACACAACTCACAGTCTTCCCCAGCTGGTTCATCTTTAATTTCTACTTCGCGCATTTCTTTCTCCGCTTTTTCCAAGCGAGGTTCAAAGCCTACGTAGAAATTGTCAACAATTTTTACCCAATTCGCTTTTCCTTCTTCTACTTCATCGAGACTTTGCTCCATATTGGCAGTAAATTCGATGTTAATAATTTCTGGGAAAAACTCTAAAATAAGTTCGATTACAATCTCGCCAAGTTCAGTAGGAACAAATCGTTTATTATCTAATGCGACATATCCTCGCTTCTGAATCGTTTCGAGCGTTGGTACATAAGTCGATGGTCTCCCAATTCCAAGCTCTTCAAGCATTCGAACTAAACGGGCCTCCGTATAGCGTGGTGGTGGCTGTGTAAAATGTTGTTTCGGCTCTACATCTTTTGAAAATACAGTTTCTCCTATTTCTAAAGGAGGCAACATTTTATCTTTTTCTTCTGCACCATCATCTTTCGACTCCACGTACACCTTCATAAACCCTGGGAATTTCACTACCGATCCATTTGCACGGAATTGAACATTGTTATTAATGAGTCTAGCTGTAACAGTATCCATTATAGCAGATGCCATTTGACTTGCAACAAACCGCTCCCAAATCAATTTATACAAACGATGTTGATCACGACTTAAGAAACTTTTCAATTCATCTGGCTTTCTCATCACAGAAGTTGGACGAATTGCTTCGTGCGCATCTTGTGCATTCGCTTTTTTCGTTTCCTTCTTCTTCTCTGTCCCTATGTATTCCGAACCAAATGCGTCAGTAATATAAGAACGAGCTTCTTCTTGAGCAGTTTCTGAGATACGTGTTGAATCTGTTCTCATATACGTAATAAGACCTACTGTTCCTTGTTTACCAAGATCTATCCCTTCATATAGTTGCTGTGCAAGCATCATTGTTTTCTTTGCTCGCATGTTTAACTTACGCGCTGCCTCTTGCTGTAGGGAAGACGTTGTAAACGGTGATGCAGGATTGCGCTTTCTCTCTTTTTTCGTTACATTTTCAACCGAAAACGCATTGTCTTTCATTTTTCCAATTATGTCATTTACTTGTGCTTCATTTGTTAACTGAACTTTCTCTCCGTTTACACCGTAAAAAGATGCTTCAAATGTGTCTTTTCCTTTTACAAATTCTGTTTTAATTGTCCAGAATTCTTCAGGAGTAAAGTTTTGAATTTCTTTTTCACGATCAATAATTAAACGAACCGCTACAGATTGTACGCGTCCTGCACTTAATCCTTTTTTGACTTTCTTCCATAATAAAGGACTAATATTGTAACCAACAAGACGATCAAGTATTCGTCTTGCTTGTTGTGCATCTACTAAATCCATATTAATTGCGCGAGGATGCTTAAATGATTCCTTGATTGCATCTTTTGTAATCTCATTAAACACAACCCGGCAATCCGATTCAACGTCCACATTTAACGTATTTGCTAAATGCCAAGCAATCGCTTCTCCCTCGCGGTCTGGATCGGCTGCGAGATAGACTTTTTTTGCTTTTTTTGCCGCTGATTTTAAATCTTTTAAAACGGGACCCTTACCACGAATGGTAATATACTTCGGGGTGAAGTTATTCTTTACTTCTATCCCCATTTGGCTTTTAGGTAAATCGCGAACATGTCCCATAGACGCGACGACTTTGTATTTTTTCCCTAAATATTTTTCAATGGTCTTCGCCTTAGAAGGCGACTCCACGATCACGAGGTAATCTGACATGCTAGTGCCTCCTTAAGAGGTGGATTCAAATCTTCATTAATCTTATTGATTTCTCTTATTTTTGTCAATCAAGAATGAGTATAACATACAGTGCCAATCTACCATTTGTCAATAATTGTTTAATAAAAACATAAAAATATAAGATTAATTTTAAAATTCTTCAAGAATATCTTCTGCTTTTTGAACAAGTTTTGCCCCTTGCTGAATGAGTTGATTTGTCCCAATTGCACTATCTATAAACATAGGACCAGGAAGTGCAAACACTTCTCTATTTTGTTCTAAAGCCAGATCTGCAGTAATAAGCGATCCACTCCTTGCTTTCGCCTCCACAACTAAAACCCCTTTGCAAAGTCCACTTATAATTCGATTTCTTCTTGGAAAATACCATTTTCGCGGAGAATAATGCGGCGGATATTCCGTTAATAATAACATGTAATCTTTCCATGTGTTGTAAAATTGCTGATTTTCTTTTGGATATATATACTGTAAACCATGTCCTAATATCGCAATGGTCATGCGTTGCTGCTGCACTGTGATTTCATGGGCAATTGTATCAATCCCACTTGCCAAACCACTAACAATTAACCACCCTTTATCTATCAGCGGTTGTAAAATGGGTTGTATGCTCTCCTTCCCATATAAAGATGGTTTTCTTGTTCCAACTACCGCTAATTTATTCATTTTATTAAGGAGTTCTCTCTGTCCTTTTCCATATAAAACAAAGGGAGGATCTGGTATTTCACGTAACAATTCTGGATAGTCATGATCCCATATTGTTACATAAAAAAGATGATTTTTTTCTAAATGATGAATACATTGAGAAGATGTTGATGTCTGTAAGAATTTCACTAATTCAGAAGATTTTTTCGAGGATAATCCTGTATATTTTTCAAAGTGTTCCGGACAAAAATTATAGATGTTCTTTACCTCTGGATCAATGTGTAACAAGTATTTTAACGCTTTCCAATGATCCGCTAATACATAGTGAAGATGAAGCAATCGTTCTCTTTTCACAATCATTCTCCTTACCCATAATTTTTATTATGTAAACAAAAAATGTGTAAAAAGACACCTTCTAACATGAAGGTGTCTTTCAAAAAGATTAATAGTTTTTACAAGTTTCGAATAATCCCTTTTCTTTTAAAACAGAGATTAATGTTTCACCCATAACAGCTGGTGTTTCGGCAACTTTAATACCACAAGCTTCCATTGTTTTAATCTTTTCAGCAGCAGTTCCTTTACCGCCAGAAATGATCGCCCCAGCATGACCCATACGCTTACCTGCAGGTGCTGTTTGACCGCCAATGAAGCCGACAACAGGTTTTGTCATGTTTGCTTTTACCCACTCAGCAGCTTCTTCTTCTGCTGTTCCGCCGATTTCACCAATCATAATAACAGCATGTGTTTCTTCATCTTCATTAAACGCTTTTAACGCATCAATAAAGTCTGTACCATTAACAGGGTCCCCACCAATACCTACAGCAGTAGATTGGCCAATACCTTCTTGTGTTAACTGATGTACAGCTTCATACGTTAATGTACCAGAGCGAGATACGATACCTACATGACCTTTTTTGTGAATGTAGCCTGGCATAATACCAATTTTACATTCATCAGGTGTAATGACACCAGGGCAGTTTGGTCCAAGTAAACGTGTATGTTTACCAGCCATATATCTCTTTACGTTTACCATATCTAATACAGGGATTCCTTCAGTAATACATACTACTAAATCAATCTTTGCATCAACTGCTTCCATAATTGCATCAGCCGCAAAAGCGGGTGGAACGTATACAACTGAAGCGTTCGCGCCTGTTGCTTTCACAGCATCTTCTACTGTATCAAATACTGGTACACCTTCAATATCAGTGCCGCCTTTACCTGGTGTTACACCACCGACAATTTTCGTACCGTATTCAATCATTTGTTTTGTATGGAATAATCCTTGAGAACCTGTAATACCTTGAACAATAACTTTTGTATCTTTATTAACTAATACGCTCATTTTTCTCCCCCGCTTTCTATTAGCCCACTAGTGAAACAATTTTTTGTGCACCGTCTGCCATAGATTCTGCTGCAACAATATTTAAGCCAGACTCATTTAAAATTTTCTTACCTAACTCTACGTTTGTACCTTCAAGACGTACAACTAAAGGTAACTCAAGACCTACTTGCTTCGTTGCTTCAATAACACCTTCTGCAATAACATCACACTTCATAATGCCACCAAAAATGTTAACAAAGATACCTTTTACATTTTTGTCAGAAAGGATAATTTTGAATGCTTCTGTAACTTTTTCAGCTGTTGCGCCGCCACCAACATCTAAGAAGTTAGCTGGGTCACCATGGTAATGTTTAATGATATCCATTGTAGCCATTGCTAAACCTGCACCATTAACCATACAACCGATATTTCCATCTAAAGGAATGTAGTTTAAGTCATATTTAGAAGCTTCAATTTCTTTTGAATCTTCTTCATCAAGATCACGAAGTTCTAAAATGTCTTTATGACGATATAACGCATTAGAATCAAAGTTTAATTTTGCATCTAACGCCATAACTTTCCCATCACCTGTTGTAACAAGTGGATTAATCTCCGCGATAGAGCAATCTTTTTCGATAAACGCACGATATAAGCCCATCATAAACTTCACAGCTTGTCCTACAAGCTCTTTTGGAATATTGATGTTAAACGCGATTCGACGCGCTTGGAAGCCTTGTAATCCTACTGCTGGATCAATATATTCTTTAAAGATTTTTTCAGGTGTTTTTTCAGCTACTTCTTCAATTTCTGTTCCACCTTCTTCAGATGCCATTAAAACAACTTGAGAAGTTGCACGATCTAATACAAGACCTACATAATATTCTTTTTTAATATCGCAACCTTCTTCGATAAGTAAGCGTTTTACTTCCTTACCTTCAGGACCTGTTTGATGCGTCACAAGTGTAGTTCCTAAAATGCTTTCCGCATATGTACGAACTTCATCTAAATTTTTCGCAACTTTTACTCCGCCAGCTTTGCCGCGTCCACCAGCGTGAATTTGTGCTTTAACTACACATACATCCGTTCCTAATTCTTTCGCTGCTTCTACAGCTTCTTCTACTGTAAAGGCAACCTTCCCGTTTGGAACACTAACCCCATAGCTTCTAAGGACTGCCTTACCTTGATACTCATGGATATTCATAGTCCCATCCTCCCCCGTTTTCCTGTTTTACTCAAAAAGTTTTTTAATGTTTAAAAACACTACATTGCCATTGTATAAAATGATTGCCATGCTGTCTACAATAAAGTGTCAGAAAACTGAAATCGCTTTATTCTTTTTTGAAAATAGTAATATTTGTATGCCAAAATAAAAAAATAAGCTGTAGGTTACAGCTTATTTTTGGATCATATCTTTAATTGGTGCAAATGTTTTCCGGTGTTCTTCTAGTACACCATATGTTTCGATTGCTTGCAAATGTTGTTTTGTTCCATAGCCCATATGCTGTTCAAAACCATATTCAGGGTGTTCCTTCCCTAGTTCCTTCATCATGCGATCACGCGTGACTTTCGCGATAATGGAGGCAGCTGAGATAGAAATACTTTTTGCATCTCCTTTGATAATGGATGTTTGTGGAATGGAAGTAGGAAGTTTCATCGCATCAATTAATAGATGCTCTGGTGTACACGATAAATTTGCAATTGCATCCAACATCGCTCGCTTGGTTGCTTGATAAATATTTATCTCATCAATAACCTGCGGTGATACAATTCCAACCCCAATTGCTACTGCCCTTTCTTTAATTTCATCATAGAAACGCTCCCGCTTCGCTTCACTTAGCTTTTTAGAGTCATTTAACCCTGGTATATAAAAATCTTCTGGAAGGACAACAGCGGCCGTAACAACAGGTCCAGCTAACGGCCCTCTTCCTACTTCATCAATCCCAGCAATATATAAGAGCCCCTGTTCACGTAATGCCTGTTCATATTGAGACATCTCTAAAAATTGTTCTCTTTCTTTTTGCACCTGTTCTTTTTGTTTGTGCCATTTCGCAATTAAGTTTTGAACGCCTTTCCGCTCATCTTTTATTAACATTTGAAATCGTTCATCTTCTTCTGCCGTAATTTCTTGTAATAAACATCCCACTTCTTTAATTGTTAATTTTTGCATTTTATGTACACTCCTTTTTAAAAACACCCAAAAAGAAAAGACGTACAAACGCACGTCTTCTTATACCTCTTCTACAAATTCATCTGGTGTTTCAAATGTCATTCTTCCCAGTTTACCACCGCGAAGTTCACGAAGAACAAGTTCTGATGTTTTATCATAATCAACAAGTCCGCCGCCCATTAAACAACCTCTGTTCTTTCCAATCGCATCAAATAATTCCACAATATCTTCTGGAATGTCATTTATTTTATAACGCTCTTGCAAACGCTCAGGATAATGTTTTTCCATAAAGCGAAGTGCATAAACAGCTACATCTTGTAAGTTTAAAATAGCGTCTTTAATTGCGCCAGTAGTCGCAAGACGAAGTCCAACTAATTCATCTTCGAATTTCGGCCATAAAATACCTGGCGTATCTAATAACTCCATTTCCTTTCCTACTTTAATCCATTGCTGTGCTGTTGTAACACCAGGACGATCGCCTGTTTTCGCAATGTTTTTCTTCGCTAATTTATTAATCAAAGTAGATTTACCGACATTTGGAATACCGACGATTAATGCACGAATCGCTCTTGGTTTAATCCCTTTTGCAATCATTTTATCAAACTTTTCTTTTACAAGTACTTTACAAGCAGCTGTAATTTCTTTCATACCTTGTCCGGCCTGTGCATTAATTGAAATTGCTTTATGACCCTGCTCTTCAAAATAAGCGATCCATTGTTTCGTCAAACGATCATCTGCCATATCGGCTTTATTTAAAACAACTAGTCTCGGCTTATGTGTAATAATTTCATCGATCATTGGATTTCGAGAAGATAAAGGTAAACGTGCATCTACAAGTTCAATTACAACATCAATTAACTTTAACTTTTCTGTTACTTGGCGCCTAGCTTTTGCCATATGCCCTGGAAACCACTGAATTGCCATGTTGCCACCTTCTTTTTTTGTTTATTTCACAATACGTGCATCCTTTAATGGCCAATATAACATATTTGCTTTTCCTATTACTTGGTCCATCTTAACCGTGCCAATCGTACGACTATCTTTACTAAAACGACGATTATCACCTAATACAAATAATTGACCTTCTGGAACGGTTTTTTTACCTGTAATTTCTTCAAGTTTGAAATCATATGTAAGCGGTCCGTCAGAAAGTTGTTTTTTCTGCTTGTCTAAATACGGTTCCTCATAGGGTTTTCCGTTAATATAGAGTGTATCGTTACGATATTCAACCTCATCGCCTGGTAAGCCAATAACACGTTTAATATAATCTTTCTCTTCCGTTGCTCGAAATACAATTATATCAAAACGTTTCGGTTCACCAATGTGATAACCGATTTTATTAACAATCATCCGATCACGGTCATGAAGCGTCGGTGACATCGAGACACCATCTACAAGAATGGGCGCAAAGAAAAACTGTCTAATCACAGCTGCTAACACAACAGCAATCAAAATTGCTTTTATCCATTCCCAAAGCGAACTCTTTTCTTTTTTCATGCTTTACCCCTCCACAGTTATGTACGCTGCTCGTATTATATCAAAATTTCATATAGATTGGAAAAAGGGAGCTTGTGCATTTACAAGCTCCCATACATGTCTTATCGAATTTCTTTAATACGTGCTTTTTTACCGCGAAGGTTACGTAAGTAGTATAACTTAGCACGACGTACTTTACCACGGCGAAGTACTTCGATTTTCGCGATTCTTGGTGTGTGAACTGGGAATGTACGCTCTACACCTACGCCGTAAGAAATCTTACGAACTGTGAACGTTTCGCTAATTCCGCCACCACGACGTTTAATTACAACACCTTCAAAAAGCTGAATTCTCTCACGAGTACCCTCAACTACTTTTACGTGTACACGTAAAGTGTCACCAGGACGGAATGAAGGTAGGTCAGTTTTTAATTGGCCTTTTGTAATATCTGCGATTAATTGTTGCATATTCAATTCTCTCCTTTAAACAGATGCTCTTATAAAGTCATTCATAAATTACAGCGGAACATCGTTAATACGGCTACTGCTTTCAGTAGCACAAATGTTATAATAGCATATTGCTAGGCCTGTTGCAATAGAAAATATATGAAGTTCTTACTGCTCTTCTTTAATTTGCTTAAGCCAAGTCGCTTCTTGCTTTGATAGCCTGCGTTCTTCAAGTAAATCTGGTCTACGCGTATAGGTACGTCGCAACGATTCCTTATGACGCCATTCTTCAATATTCTTATGGTTCCCTGACATAAGCACATCCGGTACCTTCATGCCACGAAAATCGGCTGGACGTGTATAATGCGGATGTTCTAATAAGCCTGTACTAAAAGAATCTTCCACCTGTGAGTTTTGATTTCCAAGTACCCCTGGCAAAAGACGTACAACACTATCTGTAACAACCATAGATGCTAATTCCCCACCTGTTAATACATAATCACCAATAGAAATCTCATCTGTTACAAGATGTTCACGAATTCGTTCATCATAACCTTCATAATGACCACACACAAAAATAACATGCTCTTCCCCTGCAAGTTCTTCTGCCTTTTTCTGCGTTAATCGTTCTCCTTGTGGACACATTAATACAACTCTTGGTTTACATTCTGTATCTTTCATTAATTCTTCTACAGCATCAAAGATAGGCTGTGGAGTTAACACCATACCAGCGCCCCCGCCGTACGGATAATCATCTACACTGTTATGCTTACTTGTCGTATAATCACGAAAATTTACAACTCTAAGCGATACAGCTTCTTTTTCTTGCGCTTTTTTTAAAATCGAAGATCCAAACACACCAGTAAACATCTCTGGAAATAATGTTAAAATGTCAATTTTCATTATAGCAATCCTTCCATTACATGAATGGTTACCAATTTATTTTCAACGTTAACTTGCAGCACAACATCATCAATGTACGGAATTAAAAGTTCTTGTCCTTTTGGACGTTTAATTACCCATACATCATTTGCACCAGGAGATAGAATTTCTTTTATTGTTCCCAGCTCTTCACCATCTTCTGTTACTACTTTACACCCAATAATTTCATGGTAATAGTACTCACCTTCAGCAAGTTCACCAAGTTGCTCTTCTGGAACCTTTAGTAAAGAACCTTTAAACTTTTCTACTTCATCTACATTGTTAAACCCTTCAAATGTCAATAAATCAAATGTCTTATGCTGACGATGAGTAGTTACTTTTACAGGAAGCGGAGTTTTCTCCTTATCATTCCATATGTATAATGTATTTCCTACTTTATATCGTTCTTCCGGAAAGTCAGTACGAGAAATGACACGGATTTCTCCCTTAACACCATGAGTATTTACAATTTTTCCTACGTTAAACCATTTTGTCATAAACAGCACGTCACCCCTGTTTTCTATATAAGTTAAGCATCTCCATTCTATATATGGACAATGCAATTTCTCTTAAAATGTTAAAAAAGGGAGAGGAATAAATCCTCGCCCTTTTCACACCTATTGAATTTCCAGTGTAACTTTTTCATGATTATGATGTCCCACTGAATACAAGAGCATTCGAATTGCTTTTGCAACACGCCCTTGCTTCCCAATGACTTTTCCAACATCCTCAGGATGTACGGTTAATCGATACTTTATCTCTCCGTTGCAAAGTTCCTGTGTAACCTTTACATCTTCAGGATAATCTACAAGAGGCTTGACGATCGTTTCGATTAACTCTTTCATAGCCATTGCCTCAATTACTTACCTTGTTTAGATAAGTGGAATTTCTCCATGATACCTTGAGTAGAGAAAAGATTGCGAACTGTATCAGATGGTTTCGCACCATTTCCTAACCATTTTAATGCTGCTTCTTCATTGATTTTCACTTCAGCTGGTTGAGCAACTGGATTGTAAGTACCAATTTCCTCGATGAAACGTCCGTCACGAGGAGAACGAGAATCTGCAACAACTACACGATAGAAAGGAGTTTTTTTAGCTCCCATACGTTTTAAACGAATTTTAACTGCCATTTATAAAGCACCTCCGAATTTATTTCACACAGATAATTATATTAGCAAAAAGACTATTGCTTTGTAAAGTATTTTTTCTTAACAGAGCCATCTTTTTTTCCTTACATAAATGGAAACTTCAATCCACCTAGTCCCTTTTTCTTACCTTTTTGCATGCCAGTCATCGTCTTCATCATTTTTTTCATATCTTCAAACTGTTTGAGTAGACGATTAATTTCTTGTACGGTTGTACCGCTACCTTTGGCAATACGCTTTTTACGACTAGCATTGATTATTTCCGGTTGTTCTCGCTCTACTATTGTCATAGAACGAATAATTGCCTCAATATGCCCAATTTGTTTTTCATCAACTTGTGCATTTTTCAGCCCTTTAATTTTATTTGCACCAGGAAGCATTCCTAGCAATTCATCAAGTGGCCCAAGTTGACGCACTTGTCCAAGTTGCTCAAGGAAATCGTCAAGCGTAAACGAAAGCGTACGCATTTTCTGCTCAAGTTCTTTTGCTTTTTCTTCATCAACTGTAGCTTGCGCCTTTTCAATTAATGTTAGAACGTCACCCATCCCTAAAATACGAGATGCCATGCGTTCAGGATGGAATGCTTCAATTGCATCTAATTTCTCACCCATACCAGCAAATTTAATCGGTGTATTTGTTACTGCTTTAATAGATAATGCTGCACCACCGCGCGTATCACCATCTAATTTCGTTAAAACAACACCTGTTAAACCTAGCTGATCATGGAAGCTTTGTGCAACATTGACCGCATCTTGTCCTGTCATCGCATCGACAACTAGGAAGATTTCATCCGGGTTCGCAACTTCTTTCACTTTCGCTAGTTCATCCATTAGTTCTTCATCAATATGCAGACGACCTGCAGTATCAATTAAAACATAATCATGATGATCTTCTTTCGCTTTTGCAATCGCTTGTTTTGCAATTTCAACAGGACTTACTTGATCTCCTAATGAGAAAACAGGCATATCCAATTGCTTCCCTAATGTTTCAAGCTGTTTAATTGCTGCAGGACGATAAATATCAGCTGCAACAAGCATCGGTTTACGATTGTGCTTTTTACGAAGCAAATTCGCAAGTTTACCTGTTGTCGTTGTTTTACCTGCACCTTGCAGTCCAACCATCATAATGACAGTTGGTGGCTTATTAGCGACAGCAATTTTACTTTGCTCTCCGCCCATAAGTTCTGTAAGTTCTTCCTGTACAACTTTAATTACTTGTTGTCCAGGTGTCAAACTCTTCATTACATCTTGTCCGACAGCACGCTCAGACACACGCTTTACAAAATCTTTTACTACTTTAAAGTTAACATCCGCTTCTAAAAGAGCTAGACGAACTTCTCTCATCATTTCTTTTACATCGGCTTCGGAAACTTTTCCTTTGCCGCGGATTTTTTGCATCGTCTGTTGAAGTCGGTCGGCTAATCCTTCAAATGCCATATTGCCGCCCTCCTAATCTAATTTTTCGATAGCTTCAACAACTTGTTTCATTTCTTCATTCACATGCTCTTCTTCGCTGATTAGCTGTTTTAGCCTTGCAACAAGTCGCTGTCGCTCTTGAAACTTTTGAAGTAATACTAATTTCTCTTCATATTCTTCAAGCATCGCTTCAGTCCGTTTAATGTTATCATACACGGCTTGGCGACTTACATCAAATTCTTCCGCAATTTCACCAAGAGATAAATCATCTAAATAATAAAGCGACATATAACTTCTTTGTTTTTGCGTTAACAACGATTGATAAAAATCAAATAAATAATTCATTCTCGTTGTTTTTTCGAGCATGTTGGATCATCCTTTGTTAAGTGATTTCCCTTTACATGAATTAGTTTACATGGAGTATAAAAGAGTGTCAAGTTTTTTTCTTAACATCCTATATTTTTCATAAAAAAGAAGCGGAAGCCCCGCTTCTTTCACTTTATGCTTCTTCTTTTTCCACTAAGTTTGCAAACAAACCGTAAACATATTGTTCTGGATCAAATTGCTGTAAGTCGTCCATTTGCTCTCCAAGACCAACAAATTTTACTGGTACATCCATCTCATTACGGATTGCTAATACAATACCACCTTTAGCAGTTCCGTCTAATTTTGTTAAAACAATACCAGTAACGTTCGTTGCTTCGCGGAATGTTTTCGCTTGACTTAAACCATTTTGTCCTGTTGTTGCATCAATAACAAGTAATACTTCATGAGGAGCACCTGGAATTTCACGTTCAATAACACGTTTCACCTTTTCCAACTCTTTCATTAAGTTTACTTTATTTTGCAAACGTCCTGCTGTATCACATAGCAAAACATCTACTTTACGCGCTTTTGCTGCTTGAACAGCATCGTACATAACCGCTGCTGGATCAGAGCCAGACCCTTGTTTAATTACCTCTACACCAACGCGGTCGCCCCATACTTCTAGCTGTTCAATTGCTCCCGCACGGAACGTATCCCCAGCTGCTAATAAGACGGATTTTCCCTCTGTTTTAAACTTATGAGCCATTTTGCCAATTGTTGTTGTTTTTCCAACACCGTTAACACCAACGAATAAAATAACCGTTAATTGATCTTGTTGCATATTCATTTCATTACTAAACTCTTCGTCACCTTTGTAAATCCCTACTAATTTCTCTGAGATAACAGCTTGTACTTCTTTTGGATCTTGAATGTTACGACGCTGCACTTCTTCCTTCAGCTGATCAATAAGTTCCATCACTGTCGCAACCCCAACATCTGCACCAATTAAAATCTCTTCCAATTCTTCAAAGAAATCCTCATCGATTTTACGATAGCGATACACTAAATCATTTACTTTATCCGCAAATGAATTTCTCGTTTTTTCTAACCCTTGCTTAAATTTCTCTGTTACAGTATCAGTTTGTTTTGAAATCTTTTCTTTTAACTTTTTAAAGAAGCTCATTCTTCCCATCCTTCCTATTTGCTTGTAACCAGCTCTTCTCCATCATCCAGACGAACGGAAACAAGTTTAGATACACCTGATTCTTGCATCGTTACCCCATATAGTACATCCGATTCTTCCATTGTACCTTTTCGGTGTGTAATAACAATAAACTGCGTTTCATCACTAAACTTCTTCAAATACTGCGCGAAACGGACTACATTCGCCTCATCAAGAGCAGCTTCCACCTCATCTAGTACGCAGAACGGAACAGGGCGTACTTTTAAAATACCAAACAGCAATGCAATTGCAGTTAAAGCACGCTCACCACCTGACAGTAAACCTAAATTTTGCAATTTCTTACCTGGCGGCTGCGCTACAATATCAATACCCGTATTTAATAAATCTTGCGGATTTGTCATTACTAAATCGGCTCTTCCGCCTCCAAATAATTCACAGAATACTGATTGGAACTCTGTTCGGATTGCTTGGAATGTAGTGGAAAAACGTTTTTTCATTTCTTCATCCATTTCCGTAATAACTTGGTGCAGTGTTGCCTTCGCTTCTTCCAAGTCGTCTCGCTGCTCTAATAGGAATGTATGACGTTCTGCTACACGCTCATATTCATCAATCGCACCTAAATTTACTGTTCCAAGCTCTTCAATGGATAATTTAATTAGTTTCACCTTTTTACGTGCATCTTCTGCAGGCATCATCATTGTATATTTTAGTTTTGCTGCTTCAAATGAAATGGTATACGTTTCACGTAAATGTTGCAATCTATTCTCTAATTCCACATCGAGACGATTGATTTTTACTTCTTGATTTTTTAACATTTCTAAAATGTATTTATGCTTACCCTTCGTCTCTTTCACTTCACGTTCTAAATGGTCTATCCGCTCTTGCAAAGCTAAACGTTGTTCACGACGAGAACGAATTAATTCCGATGTCTGATTTCGATCATGTGCTTTCTTCTCAATCATATTCGTAATTTGCTCTTCGCCACTTGAATTCGATGTCATCTCTTGTTTTAAGAACGATAAATCTTCTTTTGTTTTTACAAGCATTCGCTGCGCTTCCTCTTTTTCTTTCGTTAAGCGCTCTACTTTTTCTTTCTGGTTAGATAAACGTTGCTGCTTTTCTGCTGCTTGTACTTTCAGCTCTGTCATCTCTGTTTGAACTTTTTCTTTCGAAGAATGTTGCTCGCTTTTCTGCTTTGTTAAAGCAGAAATCTTTCCATCTAACTCTGCAATTTCTTTTTGAAGATTTGCTAAAATCTCTTCTAACTCTTCTTTACGTCCTTGCATTTTTACTTGCTCTTGTAAAAAGCCTTCTATTTCTAAGTCATAGATAGATAAGCGATCATTAATGCGATGTTCTTCTAACTCTAACTGATTAATTTCTTCTTTTAACTTCTGTTCATCCACACGCTCTTCTTCCGCGCTGTGACGCAGTTCGTTTACTTTCACTTCTTTTTCTTGAATTTCTTGCTTCAATACTTTCACAAAATTTTCTAATTTAGATGTTTTTTCTTCCATTTCAGCAAGCTTCTTATTCCACTCTTCAAGTTCGCGCTGACGCCCTAATAAAGAAGATTTCGCTTGTTTTACAGCGCCACCAGTCATAGAACCACCAGGATTCACAACATCCCCTTCAACTGTCACAATGCGGTAGCGATATTGCAATTGCTTCGCTAACTCATTCGCCCCTCTTAAATCTTTTGCAACAACAACTGTACCTAATAAATTCGAAACAATGTTTTCATATTTATTATTGTACTGTACGAGTTCTGCTGCTACACCAATAAATGATGGATGTTGATTTACAATACGTAATTGATCGAATGATAACGATCTCCCTTTCATAACTGCCTGAGGTAAAAACGTTGCACGTCCATGCCTATTTTGTTTTAAAAAAGCAATTGCCTTGCGCGCGTGCTCTTCTGTTTGTACAACAACATGTTGCATCGCTGCCCCAAGGGCTATCTCCATTGCTACTTCATATTCTTTCGGTACGGTAAGAAGTTCCGCCACAGCTCCTTCAATCCCCTGAAGCTTGCTTTCACGGGCTTTTAATACTTCACGTACTCCTTGATAAAAACCAGAATAATCTTCTTGCATTTCTTCTAGCATTTCTTTTCGAGAACGAGCTTGCTGAACAAATTGATACGCTTGATATAGCTTTGTTTCATTTTCACTATATTGCTTCTTGCATTTCTCAAGCTCTACTTCTGTCTTTTGTATATTCGTAATAATGCTTGTGACTTTCTCTTTTGCTTGCTCGTAGCTCTCCGCAAATTTCGCCTTTTTAGCTGTAATTTGCATACGCTTTTGAACATACTTTTCATTTTCCTCATCAAGGCGCTGGTTTTTAGAATTTTGTTGTTTGAACTGTTCTTCTAGCATAGATAGTTCATTACGATTACTTGCTTGTTGATTTAAAAGTTCAATATAATCACCTTTTAAATGTTCAATTTGCTCTTCTAGATTTTCTGCATATGTTGAAAGAAGTTTCTCATTTTCATGTAACTTCTGTTCTAATTTTTTTACCTGATTTGCAAATTTCATTAATTCTTCTGTACTCGTTTCAATTTCACCATCATAATCATTAGCTTTCTCTGTTAATTCAATAATTAACTGTTCAAGCTGTGCGCAATGCGTTGTTGCATTTTGTTTTCTTTCCTTCAGCAATTCACGCTGTCCTTCTAATTTTTCTAACTCTTTACTAGAAAGAAGAAGGACTTCTTGTAAGGAATCCACAGATTCATCAATTGCTTGCAATTGTCCACGCAACTCTTCAAGCTCTGCTTCACTTTTTTGTAAGTAGGTTGACATTTTTACTTCTTCATCTTTATTGTGTCCAAACTGACTACGAAGCGTTTCCCATTTTTCATGTAATTCTTCAATTTCATATACAATGAGAGCTACCTCTACCTTCTCTAGTTCTTCTTTTTTCTCCAAATAATCTTTCGCAATAGAAGCTTGTCTCTCGAGAGGCTCTACTTGACTACTTAATTCATGAATGATATCTTGTACACGATTTAAATTTTCTTGTGTTTCTGCTAATTTTCCTTCAGCTTTCTTTTTGCGGAGTTTATATTTTAATACACCCGCAGCTTCTTCGAATACACCGCGGCGTTCTTCCGACTTACTACTCAAAATTTCTTCTACTTTCCCTTGGCTAATGATTGAGAAAGCTTCTCGACCCATGCCAGAGTCCATAAACAAATCAATAATATCTTTTAATCTACAAGATTGTTTGTTAATAAAAAAGTCACTATCTCCCGAACGGGAAACACGGCGCGTTACACACACTTCATTATATTCAATCGGTAAACGCTGATCTTCATTATTTAAAGTTAACGTCACCTCTGCAACATTAACCGCTTTTCGCGTATCACTTCCTGCAAAAATAATATCCTCCATCTTTGCACCACGTAATGATTTTGCAGATTGTTCACCAAGTACCCAGCGGATCGCATCAGTAATATTACTCTTTCCGCTTCCGTTAGGACCAACGACAGATGTTACACCTGGAACAAAATCAACAGATACACGCTCTGCGAAGGATTTAAATCCCGCTATTTCTAATCTCTTTAAAAACACGAAAGGCTTTCCCCCTATTCTCCGTTGTTATAGGCGCTGTCTATAACAAACAAGCTATTGTACGGATTCATATTTAACTTTGTATTTCCAAATAAAAATAAAGCTTCATTCTATGCATAAGGAATCCCCCTCATTTAAAGGGGGATTCCTTATGATTGTTCTTTTAATTTTTTCAACGCTTCTGCAGCAGCTTGCTGTTCAGCTTCTTTTTTCGACTTCCCACTTCCGACCCCTAAAGCCACACTATTTAATGTAACGCGTGACACAAACTCTCGATTATGAGCAGGTCCTTTTTCTTGCAAAATTTGATATTCAATATTACCGCTACCATCACGCTGAATCAATTCTTGTAGTTGACTCTTATAATCCATCACATGAGAAAAAGCACCTTCATTAATTTTTGGGTATACAATTTCTTTTAAAAATCCCCAAACTGTATCTAATCCTTGATCAAGATAAAGGGCTCCAATAAACGCTTCAAAGACATCCGCTAATAAAGCTGGTCGTTCACGCCCACCTGTCATTTCTTCACCTTTCCCAAGTAAAACAAGGTTACCAAATGACAATTCATTAGCAAAACGAACAAGAGATGGCTCACACACAATAGCTGCGCGTAACTTTGTTAATTCTCCTTCGCTCATTGTCGGATATTTTTGAAACAGATACTGTGATACAGTTAGTTCTAATACAGCGTCTCCAAGAAATTCAAGACGTTCATTATCTTCATGTGGTTTTTTTCGATGCTCATTCACATACGATGAATGCGTAAATGCTTGAATCAATAATTTTTCATCTATAAACGTAATACCTATTTTTTGTTGAAACGTTTTAAAAGCTTCACGATATTTTGTTTCGTATTTTTTTTCTCTATATTTTCGGTACGGCATAGGTCCCTCCAGATATAAGCCGAGAAAGCCCCGCTAAAAAACGGGACTTCACTCAAACATTATAGATGACTCTCTATGTAAGTCACAGCATCGCCAACAGTAGCAATCTTTTCAGCATCTTCATCAGAAATTTCCATTTCAAATTCATCTTCTAATTGCATTACAAGTTCTACTACATCTAGGGAGTCTGCGCCTAAATCTTCTTTAAAGCTTGCAGCTGATACTACCTCAGTTTCTTCTACTCCTAAACGATCAACGATGATTTTTGTTACGCGCTCTAAAACATCTGCCATTGCATTCACCTCCCCTCAATTATTATATTAAATATTGTCCAAAAAAACTAGAAGAAATCGATTCTTTTATTACATTACCATACCGCCGTCAACATTTAACGTTTGACCTGTAATATATTTGCTTTGATCAGAAGCAAAAAATGTTACTGCATTTGCAATATCTTGCGCTTCTCCAAATTTAGCGGCAGGGATTACTTTTAACATTTCTTCTTTTATATTTTCGTCTAATACATCCGTCATATCAGTAGCAATGAATCCTGGAGCAATTGCATTTACTGTAATATTTCGGCTAGCTAATTCTTTAGCTGATGTTTTCGTTAATCCAATTACCCCCGCTTTAGCCGCCACGTAATTCGCTTGACCTGGATTTCCTATCACACCAACGACAGAAGCGATGTTTATAATGCGACCATGACGTTGACGCATCATATAACGAGATACTGCCTTCGTACATAAGAAAACACCTTTTAAGTTTGTATTAATAACTGTATCCCATTCTTCTTCTTTCATACGCATTAATAAATTATCTTTTGTTACACCTGCGTTATTTACAAGAATATCAACTTGTCCAAATGTATCTGCAGTTTGTTTCACCATATTTGCAACATCATCAGCATTTGCAACATCTGCTCTTACTGCAATTGCATCTGAACCAAGTTTTTTAATTTCATCAACTACTTCATTTGCCTTTTGCTCATTACCAGCATAATTCACTACAACATTTGCACCTTGTTTAGCTAATTCAATCGCAACTGCACGACCAATTCCACGTGACGCACCTGTTACTAGCGCTACTTTCCCTTTTAACATCCGCTTTCTCCTCTCAAACTGAAAATGGTATCATTCAATGTCTCTTCATCATAGATTGCATATACCTTTACAGATGGAGCAATTGATTTCATAAGACCAGCAAGTACTTTTCCAGGTCCAATTTCAATAAACGTATCTACCCCTTGTTGTACCATACGTTCAATAGATGGGTACCATAAAACAGGAGAATAGAGCTGTTCAATTAGCTTTTCTTGAATGTCTTCACCGCGCGTAATAACGTCTGCCGTAACGTTTGCAATAACAGGAATATTTGCATTTTGAATTGTAATTTCATTTAAAACACTTTGGAATTTTTCAGCAGCCGGTTTCATAAGTGATGAATGAAACGGCCCACTTACTCGAAGCGGAATTGCTCTCTTAGCGCCATTTTCTTTTGCTCTTTGAGAAGCAATTTCTACTCCTTGTTTCGTTCCAGAAATAACAATTTGCTTCGTACTATTCATATTAGCAATTTGGACAGCGTAGCCTTCACTCGTTACTTCTTCTGTAACTTGTTTCAGCACATCTGGGTCTGCTCCTAAAATAGCTGCCATCGCACCTTCTCCGTTTGGAACAGCCTCTTCCATATATTCGCCGCGTTTTCTTACAGCATACACAGCATCTTCAAATGTTAACGCTTCAGCTGCAACAAGTGCACTATATTCACCCAAACTATGTCCCGCTACATAATCAGGTTTAATATCGTATTCTTTCAAAGCTGTTAAAATCGCAAAACTTGTTGCCAATAATGCAGGTTGCGCATTTGTCGTTAATGTTAGTGTTTCCTGCGGCCCTTCAAAAATTAATTCTGAAAGGGATTCTTTTAAAACTTCATCCGCTTTTTGAAATACTTTCGCAACCTCTTTATTATTCCCTGCTAATTGTTTACCCATTCCAACCGCCTGTGAACCTTGGCCTGGAAAAAGAAATGCTAGTTTTCCCATTTCAAATCCTCCTTTTATTGAAGCGGCTCTTTCTCTATTACACTCGAAATTGTAGGAATTACTTCTTTCGCTACCATCTCTCTTGTTTGACGAATCGCACTGAAGATCGATTGATCATTAGAAGAACCATGAGCCTTAATGACAGGAGCTTGTAATCCAAATAATGCCGCCCCGCCATACTCTGAATAATCCATTTTATCTTTTAATACCATAAGTTTCGGTTTTAATACCGCTGCTGCTAATTTACTTGTAAACGAACTCATCAATTGTTCTTTCAGCATAGAGAATAACGCAAGTGCTGTTCCTTCTAATGATTTTAACGCCACATTCCCCGTAAAACCATCACATACAACAACATCCGCTACACCTTGCAATAAGTCTCTTGATTCAACGTTTCCAACAAAATGAATCGGCGCATCCTTTAACATGGCAAATACTTGTTTTGAAAGTTCATTCCCTTTGCCATCTTCTGTCCCAACATTTAAAAGTCCAACACGCGGATTTTTAATTCCTCTTACTTTTTCAGCATAAACAGAACCCATAACTGCGTATTGATATAAATGAATCGGTTTTGCATCGACATTCGCTCCAACATCTAGCATAACGAAACCTTCTCCATCGACCGTTGGCATTGTAGGGGATAAAGCTGGTCTTTCGATCCCTTCCATTCTACCTACAACAAACAATCCAGCGGCCATTAAAGCTCCTGTACTGCCTGCTGATATACACGCATCTGCTACACCATCTTTTACTTGCTGTGCTGCAAGTACCATTGAAGCTTGCTTTTTCCGGCGAACAGCTCTTACTGGCTCATCCGTCGCTTCAATCATTTCGTCTGTATGAAGTATAGTAATACGCTCTTCATTCGTTAAATACTGACGAATGTCCTCTTCTTTTCCTACTAATGTAATATGTAAATCTGAATATTCCTTAATAGCTTTCATTGCCCCTAATACAACTGCTTTTGGAGCATGATCGCCGCCCATTGCATCTATTGCGATTTTCATAAGTTGTTACCTTCCTCACTATAATTACTAGATCGATACATTTCAAAAGTGCCTGTAAAAACGAGTTCTTCTCCAACAAAGCTACGCACTTTGACAACCGTCCGTCCTTTATCATTCTCTACATCTTCAACGCGCGCCTTTGCAACAACACGTTCTCCTAATTTTACAGGACGAATGTATCGAATGGTAGACTTTGCAGTTAAAGCGAGTTCTTCATCAATAACCGCAACAGCTAGTGAGTTTGCTTGAGCAAACAAATGATGCCCACGAGCAATTTGATTTCTTTTAAAAACATGTTCTATCTTTACTTCAAAGATAGAAATTGCATGTCTATCTAATTCTATGTCAATAATTTCCCCAACGACTTCTTCTAGCGGCAAAGATTTCACATCTTCTTCATGTTGTTTCGTCGCTACATGTTTAATTCGCTCTCTTAACTCTGGAATTGATAGTTCCATACGATCAAGACGAACCGTTTGTATGCTAACTTGAAACTGCTCCGCTAACTCTTCATCTGTTATGAACGGGTTCGTTTCTATTGTTTGTTGTAATAATACTTGTCTTTCTTTTTTACTTCTTCTTTTTTTCATACCGCACCATCCATTTTTTATGACTAGGTACTAACAGTAGTATATAATCATTGAAAGTAGAATGCAACAAAAATTTTTACATTCCATTTTTAATCGAGCTTTTCTCCTTGGAATACACCTGTTCCCTCAAGATACACACGAAGCGGCGCATACTGATCATTACGCCAAAATGCTTTTGAATCAACCAATATCGCTGCGTCTTGTCTAGCTGTTTCTAGCGCTCTATAATCATGTACCATATCAGCAACCTTAAACTCTGGCAGACCACTTTGCTTACTTCCAAAGAAGTCTCCAGGTCCTCGTAACTCCAAATCTTTTTCTGACAATACAAACCCATCATTTGTTTCAGTCATAATGCGCATGCGCTCTTTTCCTGTTTCCGATTTTGGATCTGCAATTAATAAGCAATAAGATTGCTCACTACCACGTCCAACACGACCTCTCAACTGATGAAGCTGAGATAAACCGAAGCGCTCCGCATCATAAATAACCATAACAGTTGCGTTCGGCACATTCACACCTACTTCAACTACAGTTGTTGAAACAAGAATTTGCACTACATTCTCACTAAACTGTTCCATTACCTCTTCTTTTTCCTGAGATGATAACCTTCCATGCATTAATCCAACTTGGAACTTTCCTTGATAATGATGCATCAGCATACTATGTAAATCGATAGCATTTTGCACATCCAGTTTCTCAGATTCTTCAATAAGAGGGCAAATAACGTAAGCTTGTCGCCCTTTTTTCACTTCTTTCTCAACAAAACCGAGAACGCGATCTAACATATCATGTTTTGCCCAATATGTTTCAATCACCTTTCGGCCCGCTGGCATCTCATCAATAATTGAAACATCCATTTCACCGAATGCAGTAATTGCCAATGTACGCGGAATTGGTGTTGCTGTCATAAATAACACATCTGGGCTTTCACCTTTTTCTCGTAAAACACGACGCTGCGCTACGCCGAATCGATGCTGCTCATCAGTAATAACGAGACCTAATCTATGGAAAATAACTTCATCTTGAATTAAAGCATGTGTTCCAACAAGAATATCTACTTCCCCTTGTTCTAATCTCGCTAAAATTTCACGGCGTCTAGCTCCTTTAACTGAACTCGTTAACAACTCGACATTCATATTAAAATGCGAGAATATTTCAGCGAGCGATTGATAATGTTGTTCAGCTAAAATTTCCGTAGGAACCATTAAAGCTCCTTGATAATGCGCTAATTTCGCTGCATAAAGAGCAATTGCCGCCACAACTGTCTTTCCGGACCCTACATCCCCTTGTAATAATCGGTTCATCCGATAAGGAGATTTCATATCTTTCATAATTTCATCAACAACTCGGCGCTGTGCACCAGTTAACGGAAACGGAAGTGCATCAGTAAACTCTTGTAATGCTTCCATCGAAATTTCTTTTTTCGTCCCTTTAGAATTTTCCCTTTCTATTTTCCGAAGCGTTTGCATCTTCAGTTGAAATAAGAAAAACTCCTCGTAAACAAACCTACGACGCGCTTGTTTTAAATCTTCTTGCCCAACCGGAAAATGCAGTGCCCGAAGAGCTTCATAACGAGGTAACAACTTATAACGACTAAGTAATCCATCTGGCAATACTTCCGTTATCAAATTGCCGTATTCTTTTAAAGCTTGCGCAATAAAGCGACGCATTTGCTTTACTGTCATTTTCCCTTTTACCGAATACACAGGCTCTACTTCTTGTTGACGTACAACTGGCCCAAAGTAGAGCTCAGATACAGAAATTATTTGACGATGTTGATCCCACTTACCAGTAATCGTTACCGTCTCATCTAACTTTAACTTTTGCTTATAATATGGTCTATTAAAACATACAGCTGTAATTAAATAACGGCCAACAAGTACACGGACAGTCAGACGCGATTTTTTCTTCCCATAATATTGTAATAAAGGAGCACTATGCACTTTCCCTTCAACCGTCACACGTTCTTCGTGCTTCACTTCAGCCAAATCTTTCATTGCGTAATCTTCATAACGGTACGGAAAATGTTCTAGCAGATGAGAAACTGTATAAATCCCCATCTCGTGTAATAACTCAGATGTTTCTTCTCCAATTCCCTTTACATCCGTAACAGGAACTTGTACAACTTCATTCAAGGTTTTCACGCTCCGTCACATCATTTTATTCTATAGATTACAGTTAACTTATACCTGTAATCGCTCTCTTCTACCTTATATATTCTATCATAGGCATTCTAAGAGAAACTACTCTAATCCCTGCATATACAAAGCAGGCGAATGAACTACGTAAGAAAAGAGCCTCACTATAACAGCAAGGCTCTTTTCCATCATCAATATGCTAGCCTTTTGAGCAAGAGCTAGGGACACATTTTATGTTACTAGCTCTTGCTCATTAGCAAGTAAATAATCAATTCCTTATAATAAAGAATTTTTATTATTCTACAGAAAAAATGAAAGAATACACAGGTTGGTTACCTTGGTGTACCTCTACTTCAGCATCTTCAAATTGCTCTTCTACAAACGCAACTAATTCAGCAACTTCTTCATCCGTTGCATCTTCACCTTGTAAAATTGTTACAATTTCAGATTCTTCATCGATCATAGCTTCAAGTAATTGCTTCGCCGCACCTACTTTGTCAGCGTTTGTAGATACAATTTTCCCATCTGCAATACACATGAAGTCATCTTTTTGAATTGCTACACCGTCAATTTCCGTATCACGAACTGCATACGTAATTTGACCTGTTTTCACATGAGATAAAGCTTCTTTCATGTTTTCTTCATTCTCTTCTAACGTTCCAGCTGGATTAAATGCTAACATTGCAGCCATACCTTGAGGAACAGTTTTTGAACGAACGACAATAACATCTTGATCTACAACTGATGCCGCTTGCTCTGCTGCCATTACGATATTTCCGTTATTCGGTAAAATGATAATTTTCTCAGCATTCGCTTCTTCAATCGCCTTCACGATATCCTCCGTACTTGGATTCATCGTTTGACCGCCCTCAATAACTTGCGTTGCACCAATGCTCTCGAATAAGTTTTTAATACCCGATCCCATTGCTACAGTTACAATACCATATGGCTGTTTTTCTTTTGCCGGACTTACTTTTTCCGTCATCGGTGCTGGCTCATCTAATAAAGCAGTATGCTGTTCACGCATATTTTCTACTTTAATTTTAATTAAGCTACCGTAACGTTGTCCATAGTTCATCGCATCACCAGGATGTTCTGCATGAATATGAACCTTTACAATTTCATCATCCGACACAACTAATAATGAATCTCCGTATACACTAATGTCTTCACGGAATTTTTGTTCAGAGAAATTATGTTCCTTTACTTTCTCAGGCTCTAATTTCACCATGAACTCCGTACAATATCCATATTTAATGTCTTCTGTACTCAATTGGCTTTGTACACTACGGTGATGTTCTGCACGCACCATTTCGTTCATAGATGGCTGTGCTGGTGCATCAGAAGAAATTGTTTCTCCCTTTAAATCAGCTAAAAAGCCTTCGTATACAACAACAAGACCTTTACCACCGCTATCTACAACGCCAACTTGTTTTAATACAGGTAATAAATCTGGCGTACGATTTAACGATGCATTTGCTTCTTTAACAACGTCTTCCATAAACAAAACAAAGTCGCGCTGTTTTTTCGCAACCGTGACTGCATATTTACCCGTTTCTCTTGCAACTGTTAAAATCGTTCCTTCAATCGGTTTCATAACTGCTTTATATGCTGTTTCGACACCAGCTTCTAAAGCTGCCGCAAAATCAACTGTTGTTAACTCTTCTTTTTGCTCAATAGACTTAGAGAAACCTCGGAATAACTGTGATAAAATAACACCTGAGTTACCACGAGCTCCCATTAATAATCCTTTTGCTAAACTTACACCGACTTTACCAGCATGCTGTGAAGGATTTGCTTTTACTTCACGTGCGCCTGAAGTCATTGATAAATTCATATTTGTACCGGTATCGCCATCTGGAACTGGAAAAACGTTTAATGCGTCAACAAGCTGAACATTATTTGTTAAATTATTCGCTCCTTGAATGATCATTTGTGATAAACGTTTTCCATCAATTTTTTGAATTGACACAGATTTTCCTCCTTAATGCACATTACAAGTTTATTACTTTAACTCCTTGTACGTAGATGTTTACAGAATCTACTGCTAGTCCTACCGTTTGATCTAATGTATATTTCACTTTTGTTTGGACGTTGTGTGCTACCTCTGAAATTTTCGTACCATAGCTCACAATAATATACATATCAATATGTACTTCATCTTCGTCTTTACGGACAATAACGCCCCTAGTGAAGTTTTCTTTTCGTAAAATTTCTGTTAATCCATCTTTCAACTGATTTTTTGAAGCCATACCAACGATACCATAACAATCTACCGCGGCCCCTCCAGCAATCGTTGCAATTACATCTGTACTAATATCAATTTGACCGTACTTCGTTTTAATTTCAATTGACATCTCGTTTCCCCCTTCATAAATGGTGAAAGTGAGCTAGACTACTTTAGTTACTATCATATAATCTTTTTAAAGAAAATTCCATCGTTCTTTCTTTTTGCTCTCATATTTTTCACTTATCATTACACTTTTTTTATGACGAGCAAAATAGTCCATTGTTATTATACAACATGTACCACTATAATATGTCAAGTGATTTTTCTTGATTTCTACTTTTCTTTACTAACATTTAGTGTCAAGTAATTTTTCTTGATTTCTTTTCTATACACTGTTGCATTCTCTTTTTAGTTGTGTTAAATTATAGTAGTGTTTTTAGCATCGCATAAAAGACTAACATTGAAAAATTACGTATGGTAAGGTAGTTAAGGGAGGGAAATATAGATGGCTCGTGTTTGTGCTATTACTGGAAGAAAAGCTCGTTCTGGTAACTCTCGTTCTCACGCAATGAACGCTACAAAACGTAAATGGGGCGCTAACCTTCAAAAAGTTCGCGTACGCATCGACGGTAAAGTTCAACGTGTTTACGTTTCTGCTAGAGCATTAAAATCTGGCAAAATCGAACGTGTTTAATAAAAAAAAAGAGCCACTAGGCTCTTTTTTTATTATCCCCATGGAAAAAGCACCGGTAATAGGTGCTTTTTAGTCCTTTTTAAAGGTATTTAACACCGCGCGAACAATTCCACCAAGAAATTTAGGTAACTTAATTGTATAAAATCTCATGGTTTCCCTCCTAATCCCCATTACTCCACTTGTTTACTATATGACGCAAGGAGCAAAATTGTTTCTTCAATCAGTGCTTCTTATCACCATTAATATGCCAGAAGTAAATGAAAAAGTACCTTTTTCCGCAAGGAGTTCATTACTAATACAAAGTGTCGATCCCCATTTAATTGTTTTATCTATAAGAGGATATTTAAAACCACGAAGTGTAATACCATTTACACATTCAGTAACAGGTACAAAGGATACGTATGGAAATTGTTTATTTTCTTCAATTATATATGTACCCACGTCTCTCACAAATATTTCGTTTTTATTATCAACAATACACATTTCCGTACTTTCTTCCAAACCTTTCAAAAGCATTTGTATATTCGCTAGACCATGATCAAGTCTTCCACCTGTAGCACCAAAAATACGAATCAATTTCGGCTTTTGCTCCAGCGCCCAGCTAATCGCAATTTCTAAGTCGGTTTGATCTTTTTCACGCGGAACAATATGTAGCTCATCTGTCTGTTTTTGCATCCACGCTAATTCTTCCTCTGTAACTGAGTCATAGTCACCAAATGCAACAGCTGGTACGATTCCTCTTTGCAACAAACGATATACACCACGATCAACCGCAGCCCATACTACTTCCTCATTTTCATATCGAGAGAAATCAGCACAGTACTCCGCAGGTCCTCCAGCTAAAATATGAATAATCATCTTTTCTTTCCCTTCTATAGAAAAAAGCAATCTGCCAGTCGGTAGATTGCTTTTTTTCACATTATCCCGTTCTAACAGGTTCGAAAACTCCCCTATTGATTTTTAGTCCTCATCAATCGGGATAAAAGTTTCCTTACATCTATTCGTTATCCACGAATTACTCGAATTGCTTCACCGCGGTCCTTTTGATTGTATACTGCCGATCCTGCTACAAGAACATTCGCCCCAGCTTCTACACAAAGTCTCGCAGTCTCAGCGTTTACACCACCATCAACTTCAATTTCAATTTCTAAATTACGTGCCTTGGCCATTTCTGCAACTTGTTTAATTTTCGGTAATACAGAATGAATAAACTTCTGTCCACCGAATCCTGGATTTACCGTCATAAGTAATACCATATCAACATCTTCCAATACATGTTCAATCATAGAAACTGATGTATGTGGGTTTAATACAACCCCAGCTTTGATACCATGCGATTTAATTAATTGAATCGTACGATGTAAATGTGGACATGCCTCTACATGAACAGTAATAATATCTGCTCCAGCTTTTGCAAAAGTAGGGATATAGTTATCAGGGTTTTCAATCATTAAATGTACATCCAATGGTAAAGATGTAATTGGACGAATTGCTTCTACAATTAAAGAACCAATTGTAATGTTTGGAACAAAATGTCCATCCATGACATCAACATGGATATAATCCGCTCCACCTTTTTCTACATCTTTAATTTCTTCCCCTAATTTTGAAAAATCTGCTGATAAAATCGATGGTGCAATTTTAATCATGACTAATACCTCGGCTTTCTCTCTCTAATTTCTTCTACGAATTGTTTATAATGTTCGTAACGATAATGAGTAATCTTTCCTTCCTCAACTGCAGCTTTCACTGCGCACTTCGGTTCAGAAAGATGTGTGCACCCTCTAAATTTACAGTATTGACTCTCTTCTTTCAACTCTGGAAAACAATGTGTAAGATCTTCTACTTCTATATCAATAAAATCAAGTGAGCTAAAACCAGGTGTATCTGCAACAAGACCACTTCCAACTTCAATTAATTCCACATGTCTTGTCGTATGCTTACCGCGGCCTAAATGCGAAGAAATATCGTTTGTTTTCAGTGCTAAATCAGGTCGTAATACATTCAACATAGAAGATTTTCCTACACCAGATTGTCCTGCAACCACTGAAACATAGCCTTCTAAAAACGGTTTTAAAATATCAATACTTTCCGATGTATTAATAGAAGTAAACAATACATCATATCCCATTTCACGATAATCATTTGCATAAGACTCAACAGTTTCTCGCATTTTTTCATCTACTAAATCCATTTTACTAATACAAATAATTGGTTTAATGTTATGATATTCAATTAATACGAGAAATCGATCTAGTAATCCTGGGTTAAAATCTGGTTCAACTGCTGAGAAAACAAGGATTGCTTGATCTACATTGGCAATCGGCGGCCTAACAAGTTCATTTTTTCGCTCAAAAACTTCTAGAACATATCCCTCGTTCGGATTCTCCGCTTGAAAAACGACTTGATCTCCTACAAGCGGCGTAACTTTATTCTTTCTGAATACACCACGACCACGGCATTGTGTAATACCATCTTCATGCTGCACATAATAAAAACCACTCAAAGCTTTTACAATTTTTCCTTCTGCCATATAATTCTCCTTTATTCTATATAAAACTTTAATCAATGGTTGTTTCTTTACCTCATTGATTACAATTTAAACGAATCAAGCTTTTGTAAACAACTATTTCCAAAAATCATCACATGAATACTCCGCATCTATAAAGTAAAACTTTAATCAGTGAGTTTTTTCTTCCTCCCTCACTGATTATTAACTCTCACCAATGGGGCTTTTACGGACAGTTGAATCCCCACCTAACTTCTTTAGAAAAGCGGAAGCGGCTTGCTCAGAATCGCAGGACGCCCGCGTCCCTGACAGAGAGGCGCTTTTTGCCTCGTCCGAGGGGGCGAAACGACCGGAGATTCTAGCCGCTAGAGCTGGCCAATGCTTTCACTGAATTTTGAGGTGGGGGTCTTATTGTCCGCAAATAGCAGGATAGATAACTCACTCATTCTGTTTACACTTTGCTTAATCTTCGTTCAAAACCTTATTTATATTCACGTCACTTTTATGGCTATTTTCTATTTTGAAACGTAAATTCTTGCCTGTTATACCGTTCACCATGCAAACAGCATAACAGGCAAGAGTAACGAATCCCATCCCCTATATAAAGAAGATGGAATCCACCAAATAGAGACTCATCTTTACCCGACTGGATATGGTACTTCTTTATCAATGATTGTCGTTCCATCTCGAACAATCTTATAATGTCCTTTTGTTCCTTCTTGAATCACAAATTCCAAAGAAATAGTAGCAGTTTCTGTTATTGTTCGGGTTTCAATTGGTCTATCCATTTTTTGCTGCATATCTTCTTTATAAATTTCAATTGTTTGTGGCTTTTTCTCACCTGTTGCAGGAGCTTCATATGGAAGTGGAATATTATCAACTTTTACAGTCTTCGTTACTTTCGGCTTTGGTCCATCCGAAATAGTAACTGTTACTTTCTCCCCTTCTTTTAACGGCACCCCTGGTTTTGGTGATTGTGAGATTACCAGCCCTTTATCAATCGTATCCGAATATTCTCTTTTTATATCCGGTATCAGCTTCTTCTCATTTAAATAGCTGTTCACACTATTCTCAGTCCATCCTGAAAAGTCAACAGGGCGAATTTGATAAGGACCTTTACTTACCCAAACTTTCACATCTTGCTCCGCTTCCACAACCATTTGGTCTGCTGCTGGACTTTGTTCTACGATTTCACCTTTTGGTTTTTCATCGTCAACATCGTATCGGACAACAATTTTATATTTCCCTTCTAATTCTTTCTTCAAACTATCAAAATCTTTTCCGATTAAATTACTCATTTTACTCTTTTTTTTCCCGCCGGATTGATAGATTGTAATTTTAGAATTTTCCTTTACAATCCTTCCTGCTGCCGGACTTGTTTTAATTACTTTTCCAGCTTCAACATCATCTGTATAGACAATGTTTGGCTCAGCAACTTCAAATCCTTTCTCGACAAGAGCATTAACAGCAGTCTCATACTTCATACCAGACACATCTGGAATTTTCACATCTTTTGGGATAAAAAATCTTGGAATTACAGTAAGCGCTAACGTTGTACCGATTGCTAAAAGTAAAAATGTTGCAATTAACACTTTCAACCATTTGTTACTTCGCTTTTTTTTCACATTTGGTTTGACTTCTTCATTTTTTATCTGTTCATCCGCTTTGCTTCCATTCAATACGATTGTTTCATCACTTATATTTCCTAATAATTGTTCTTGTTGAATAATTGGAATCGCCTTCGTCGCTTCCATATCTTCAGGTATATAAAATGGTTGTTCGTTAATACGCTCTGGATATAGAGCTGTTTCAATATCCCTCTTCATCGCATTAGCAGACTGATATCGATGGAACGGATCTTTTGCAGTTGCTTTTAAAATTATATTTTCTACACTTTGCGGAATATCTGGATTCCAACGTTTTGGAGATGGCGTTTCATTTTGTAAATGTTTTAAAGCTATCGCAATAGCCGACTCCCCTGAAAACGGCTGCCTTCCTGTTAATAATTCAAACATAACAATACCGAGTGAATAAATATCCGATTGTTTATTCGCTATCCCTCCGCGTGCTTGCTCTGGTGACAAATAATGAACCGAACCAAGCACTGAGTTCGTATGCGTTATCGTCGTCGCACTTGTAGCTGTCGCAATTCCAAAGTCTGTCACTTTCACAACTCCATCACTTCGAATCAGGATGTTATGTGGTTTTATATCACGGTGAACAATTTCAAAATGATGGGCATGCGCCATTGCAGCTGTTAACTGCTCCATAATATCAAGAGCTTCTCCTATAGGTAACATTCCACGCTGATTTATGTATTGCTTTAATGTTTGTCCAGGTACGTATTCCATAACAAGATAATAAATTCCATCTTCTTCCCCAACATCATACATATTCACAATATTTGGATGCGACAACGTTGTAACAGATTGCGCTTCTCGATGGAAACGTTTAATAAACTCTTCATTATTTGCATAATCGAGTCGTAGTATTTTTACCGCTACATCTCGGCCTAGTATATCATCATGAGCCAAATATACATTGGCCATTCCTCCGCCACCAATCATTTTCAGCAGCTTATAACGGTCGTTTAGGCGTTTTCCAATCAGCACGTTGTAATTCACCTACTTTCGTTTGCCGAATCCACATAATCAACAATGACAAGGGTAATGTTATCTTCTCCACCACGATCATTCGCCAATTGAATAAGATGTTCTCCCTTTGTCTCAAGTTGTTCGTTTAATTGCAAAATCCTTTGCATATCATCTATGGCAACTTTATTTGATAATCCATCAGAGCAAAGAAGCAATTGATCATTCTCTTCAAGCACTAATGTTTTAACGTCTAATCCGACTGTTTCTTCTGTTCCAAGCGCACGCAAAAGTACATTCTTTTTAGGATGATACTCTGCATCCTCTTTTGAGATTTCACCATGCCTAACAAGTTCATTTACAAGCGAATGATCTTCTGTAATAAGTGATATCTCTCCATCTGACACTATATAACAACGACTATCTCCTATATGTCCAATTGTTACAAAATCTGCCTTACAAATCGCTACAATAACTGTTGTTCCCATACCACTACACTCTACATGTTGCTTAGCGTATTCATATATGCGCTCGTTAATCATCTCAACTTTTGTATGTAACCATTCTTCTGCTTTTCTAGGTTCATTCATGTTATACGTTTGTTTCCAATAATCATGGAATAGTTGAATGGCCATCGAGCTAGCAACATCACCCGCTCGATGACCTCCCATTCCATCAGCTACTACAGCTAATATATCTCCATCCAAATTATGAAAAACTCCTGCACTATCTTCATTATGTTGACGAACTTTTCCTTTATCCGATAGAAACACGGCTTTCATCTTGTCACCTCGTCTCTTCTTTGCGCTCCTTTGCACGCAACTGACCGCAGGCAGCATCAATATCATGACCTTGTTCACGACGAATCGTTACATTCACTCCACGGTCTTTTAGCGTTTTTTCAAATAAGAAAATTTGCTCACGTGGCGTTCTTACATAATCGCGTTCTGGTACGTAGTTTACCGGAATTAAGTTTACATGACATTTTACACCTTTTAAGAGTTGAGCCAGTTCTTCAGCGTGCTCAACTTGGTCGTTTTCTCCTCCAAATAAACCATATTCAAACGTAATACGACGTCCAGTTCTATTTACATAGTATTTAATAGCTTCCATTAAATCCGGCAATTTATAAGCACGGTTAATCGGCATTAATTTTGAACGTAATTCTGTATTTGGAGCGTGCAGTGAAATCGCAAAGTTAATTTGCATATCTTCTTCGGCAAACTTATAAATTTTCGGGATAATTCCACTTGTGGAAACTGTCATATGACGTGCCCCAATATTGATTCCCTTCTCATCGTTAATAATGCGTAAGAATGCCATTAAATTATCATAGTTATCAAACGGCTCCCCAATTCCCATTACTACAAGAGAACTTACACGTTCTTCTGTTTCATCAAGCGCACGTTGCACTTCTACTACTTGTGCTACAATTTCTCCAGCTTCTAGGTTTCGCTTTAAACCACCTAGTGTCGATGCACAAAACGTACAGCCAATACGGCAACCAACCTGTGTTGTTACACAAATGGAATTTCCATATTCATGTCGCATTAATACTGTTTCAATGGAATATCCATCATATAATTGGAATAAAAATTTAATTGTTCCATCAGAAGATGTTTGTTTTACTAATGTATTTAAAGTAGTAATATCAAAGGAATTCGACAATTTATCACGCAATCCTTTAGATAGGTTTGTCATATCCTCATAATTTTTCACACGTTTTTTATAAAGCCAATCAAAAATTTGTCCTGCACGGAATTTTGGTTCCCCTTGTTCCTTTAACCAATCTTGCATTTCATGAAGTTGTAAAGAATAAATAGATGGTTTTTTCATTTCTAAATTTTTCTTTTGTTTTCTTACAGTCGTTTCCATGATGCTACACCTTCCTTCTTAAACAAGCAATATAAAATCCATCTGTTGCAAAATAATGCGGTAAAATTTGTACTTGTCCCTCATTTATATAAGGACGTAGTTTTTCCGGCATACGCTCTTTTATCGTCGTATCCCATTCAAATTCAGGATGCTCTTGTAAAAATTGCTCTATCACTTGTTCATTCTCTATTTTTTCAATTGTACACGTACTATAAACAAGGCGCCCACCTGCTTTTAATAGGGGTGCAATTTTGTCTAGTATCGTTAGCTGGATTGTCGATAGTCTTTCACTATCGCCCTTTCCTTTACCTAATTTAATATCAGGTTTACGTCTGATAACACCAAATCCAGAACATGGTGCATCTACTAATATTTTATCAAAGCTTTCGTTTGCAAAATGCTCTTGGACTTTTCTTGCATCTAGTGCCTTTGTTTCAACATTTTCTAAATCAAGACGCTTTGCTTGTTGCTGAATTAAACGAACTTTATGCGGATGCAAATCAAGAGACATTACTTTGCCCGTTCCTCTTAAACGCTCTGCAATATGTGTTGTTTTCCCACCAGGTGCTGCACAGCTATCAAGAACTTTATCTCCTTCTTCCGGTTCTAAAGCTCGGGCAACAAGCATAGAGCTTTCATCTTGAATCGAAAGAAATCCTTTTTGGAACGCCTCTGTATGCGCAACATTTCCTTTTTCAATTTGAATAGCATCCTCTGATAAATCACCAAGTTTTGCCTCTACGCCTTCATTTTCTAGCAAAGCAATCGCTTCTTTGACCGTTACTTTATCAACGTTCACACGCGCTGCCGAAACAGGTGGAATCATGCTTACTTCACACATTTTTTGAGCGGTTTCCAGATCATACGCTGTTACCCATTCTTGTACAAGCCATTCTGGGTGACTTGTTGCAACAGCTAATCGTTTTACAGGATCTTGTATCTCGTCTAAAGACGGAACACCTTCACGCTGAATCGAACGCAGTACTCCGTTTACCATTCCTGCAATGCCTTTATGACCACGACGTTTTGCAATCTCAACAGCTTCATGAATTGCAGCTCTTTCTGGAACACGATCTAAATATAGCATTTGATATAAAGATAAGCGAAGCAATACTTTTACCCATGCCTCTATCTTTTTTCTTAAAAATGGTTGTAAATAATAATCGAGCGTGTCACGACGTTGAATCGTTCCATACACAATTTCAGTTAACAAGCCAATATCTTTTCTATCAATCGCACTTTTTTCAATCAAATTATTTAAAAGTAGGTTGCTATAAGCACCACTTTTCTCCACTTGCATTAAGCCATCAAGAGCTAACTCACGAACATTTTGTCTCATGCGTCTTCTCCTAACTTTGTACCAATTTCAGGTTTTGTTCCACGTAAAAATTGTGAACAGCTCATACGCTTTTTACCAGATGGTTGCAACTCAGTAATTTTAACACCCGTTTCATTTCCTGTTGCTACAATGAAACCCTCTTCTTCAATTGCCACAATTGCGCCTGGCTCGGCCTTAGCTGTTACAGGAACCTTTTCTCCCCACCATACTTTTACAACTTGTCCCGCTAAAGTCGTGTAAGCAACCGGCCATGGGTTTAAACCGCGAATGTGATTGTATACTTCTTCGCCCGTTTTCGTCCAATCAATTTTTTCTTGCTCACGCTTAATGTTGTAGGCAAATGTAGCTTCAGCTTCATTTTGTTTAATTGGTTCTAATTTCCCTTGGATTAATAGCGGAACCGTTTTGGATAATAAATGTGCCCCCGCTTCGCTTAGTTTATCGAATAATGAACCTGTTGTTTCACGTTCTTCAATTTCCACTTCTACTTGCGTTAAAATATCACCAGCATCTAATTTTTCAACCATATACATAATTGTGATGCCTGTTTTTTCTTTACCTTGCATAATCGCGTAATGAATTGGCGCACCACCACGAAGTTCTGGAAGTAATGAAGCATGGACATTAATACATCCGTACTTCGGTGCTTCTAAAATTTCATTTGGTACAATTTGTCCGAACGCAGCTGTCACAATTAAATCCGGTTCTAGTGCCAACACTTTTTCATACTCATCTTTTTCGCGAATTTTTAACGGCTGTAACACCGGAATACCATGTTTTTCTGCTTCCACCTTAACAGGTGTTGGTGTCATAACCTTTTTTCTACCCACTGGACGATCTGGCTGCGTTACAACACCAATCACATCATATCCATCCTCAATAAGACGACGAAGCACCGGTACAGAAAAGTCCGGTGTTCCCATAAATACTACTTTCACCATTCAAAAATCGCTCCTTTTACATCTCTTCTAATTCATTTTCCTCATAATATCTCGTCACTTTGGATGTAAATAGTACACCGTGTAAATGATCGATTTCATGTTGAATTGCACGTGCTAAAAAATCATCCGCTTCTAATAAAAATATTTTACCACGGCGGTTTTGCGCGCGTACTTTGATATACTCCGCACGCTCCACTTCACCATAAAGTCCCGGAAAGCTTAAGCAGCCTTCGGGACCTACTTGTTCACCACGTTTTTCTAAAATAACTGGGTTAATGAGTTCAATCTTACCAGTATCATCACCGATATCAACAACTGCTACTTGCAAACTCACACCGACTTGCGGCGCAGCTAAACCAACACCATCTGCAACTAACATTGTTTCGTACATATCTTTTAACAACTTTACTAACTTTTTATCAAAGTGAATTACCCGTTCACATGGAGCTTCTAACACTTCATTTGGATGCTTTACAATTTCTAAAACTGTCATAATTCCCTCCGCTACATTAACATTGTTGGATTAAAATCAATTGAGATTTGTAGCTCTTTTTGCATTTCTGCTTGATAATGTTCATTTACCATTTTGAGCACGTACTTTAAGTTTGGTTCCCGTTTGTATTTTATCACGCATTGGTAACGATATCTATCTTTTATCCTTGGAATTGCTGAAGCAACTGGCCCTAACACCATTGATTGCTTTGAACAATGTGTTCGTAAATACCCAACAATTTTCTCCGTTACTTGCACTGCTTTTAATAATTCCGGATGTGATACAGTTACAAGCGCAACGTAGTAGTACGGTGGATATTGCCTCATTTTCCTCATCTGCATTTCGTGTTCAAAAAATACATCATACTGCTGATTTTTTGCTAACTCTACACTGTAGTGTTCTGGTGTATACGTTTGAATAACCACTTCTCCTGGTAATTCATGTCGTCCTGCTCTTCCACTCACTTGCGTCAATAACTGATATGTTTTTTCACTTGCTCGAAAATCTGGTAAATGAAGCATCGTATCGGCTGTTAAGACACCAACAAGCGTAACTTTTGGAAAATCGAGTCCTTTGGCAATCATTTGTGTACCCAGTAAGATATCTGCCTTCTCCTCACCGAACGCTTTTAATAACTTTTCGTGCATTCCTTTACGACTTGTCGTGTCAACATCCATTCGGATAACTCGAGCCTCAGGAAATAACTTCGTAATTTCTTCTTCCACCTTTTGCGTCCCTGTACCAAAGAAACGAATATACAAACTATTACAAGCAGGACAAGCAGTTGGCATATTCTCCTCATAACCACAATAATGGCATTTCAAACGATGATTCATTTTGTGATAGGTCAGTGATATATCACAATGCGGGCATTGCACCACATAACCACAATCGCGGCACATAACAAATGTAGAATGACCTCTTCGGTTTAAAAAGAGAACCATTTGCTCTTTCTTCTCTAACCGATCCGCTATTTTCTCATGAAGTAATGTAGAAAACATCGAACGATTTCCCTCGCGAAGCTCCTCACGCATATCAACAATTTCTACTGTCGGCAACGCTTGTTCATTCATACGCTTCTGCATCGTCAATAACTCATAGACACCTTTCTTCGCTCTAGCAAATGATTCAAGCGTTGGTGTGGCACTACCAAGTACAATTGGACAATTATGATATTGTCCTCTCCAAACTGCAACATCCCTGGCATGGTATCTTGGATTATCTTCTTGTTTATAACTGGATTCATGTTCTTCATCAATAATAATAATTCCTAAATTTTCAAAAGGGGCAAAAATGGCAGAACGTGCGCCAACTACAACTTTTACTTCTTTTCGCAAAATCTTCCGCCATTCATCGTATTTTTCCCCAACAGAAAGCGCACTATGAAGAACGGCAACTTGCGAACCAAATCGCCCTTTAAAACGATCTACCATTTGCGGTGTTAATGCAATTTCAGGAACAAGCACAATCGCTTCTTTCCCTTTTTTTAATACCGCGGCAATCGATTGTAAATACACTTCTGTTTTACCACTTCCTGTAACACCATATAGCAAAAATGGATTGTAAGTTTCGTTTGCAATCGATGACAAAATTGGTGTAATCACTTGGTTTTGTTCATCCGTAAGCGGGAATGGTTTTGTCTGTTCAAAATCTTCATCGTCATACGGATTACGATATACTTCCACATATTTCTCCGAAAGCAAGCCTTTTTTGACAAGAGACTTTATCGGCGCATCTGTCATTTGCAATTCTTCTGTTAATGTTTTTGATGGCACGCTATGATAATTTTCCACAAAGTAATATAGTACATCTTGCTGTTTTTTGCTTTTTAGCTCAAATGCTGCTGCCTCTAATTTTCCCTCTGGTAACTCGGGCTGAATCACTCTTTGCTTCTTCTTTTGTACTTTATCCTTTACTTTATAGATAACTTCAATCGTACCATTTGTGATTTCTTTTTGAACCATACGATATAGATGTGGATGCGTGGCAATCTCTTCCCAATCTACTGCTTCTTTCCCTTGAAATAAATTACAGATTTCCGGGGCTGCCTCTTCTGGTTTAAGAAGTTGTAGCCGCTTTTTATAAGTCGCTTTTATCGCGGTTGGAAGCATAACTTGAAAAGCTGAAATCGTATAACATAGCGTTTCATTTGTTAGCCAAAAACCAAGTTTCAATAGTTCCTCATTTAAAACTGGCGTGACATCCAATATTTCATGCAATGCTTTTAATTTCTTACTTTCCACATCTACCGAATCTTTTATTTCAATAATAAATCCCTGTAATTTTCGTGGACCAAATGGAACGACGACACGCATACCCTTTTGTACGATATCTTCCCATTTTTTAGGAATGATATAATCAAATGGTCTATCGGTTTGACGTGCTGGTACATCAACAATCACACTTGCAAATTTCATACACGATCCTCTTCTAACATCGCTTCGATTTGCATTAATATTTCACGAGCTACTTCTTTCTTTGCTAAAAATGGTAACTCAATCACTTCTCCATCTTTTCTATACATTGTTACAATATTTGTATCCGTACCAAATCCTGCCCCTTGCGCTTTCACATCATTCGCAACAATCATATCGGCATTTTTTTCACGTAATTTTTTCGTTGCATATTCTTCTACGTTTGTTGTTTCAGCAGCAAAACCTACAAGCAACTGATGTTCCTTTTTCTCACCTAATGTTTTCAAAATATCAGTCGTTCTCTCTAGTTCAATCACTGCATCGCCAATTTTCTTTTTCATTTTATGATCATATACAATTTTTGGGCGATAATCTGCGACAGCAGCTGTTTTAATAACAACATCTATAGAAGCATACTGCTGAAGAACAGCTTCTAACATATCTTGTGCAGATTGTACTTGTACAGTTGTTACATTTATAGGCGGCGTTAATGCTGTTGGTCCTGAAACAAGTATTACATCCGCCCCTAAATTCGCTGCAACTTCTGCTAGAGCATACCCCATTTTCCCAGAAGAGAAATTTGTCATAAAACGAACTGGATCAATCTTTTCACGAGTTGGTCCAGCTGTTACTAATATCTTTTTTCCTAGTAATGGTTTTTTTTCTGAAAAAGCCTCTTCTAGTCTAGCAATGATCGTTTCCGGTTCTTCCAGTCGCCCTTTTGCAACATACCCACATGCTAAAAAGCCTTCTCCAGGCTCAATAAATGTATATCCTAATGTTTTTAATGTCATCATATTCTTTTGAACAATTTTATTTTCATACATATGCACATTCATAGCAGGTGCAATCCATACTGGTGCTGTAGTAGCTAACAATGTCGTTGAAATCATATCATCAGCAATACCATTTGCTAACTTTCCAATACAATTCGCTGTAGCCGGAGCAACAAGTACAACATCTGCCCAATCTGCTAAATCAATATGAGCGATAACTGCCGAATCTTTTTCATCAAACGTATCTGTGTATACATCATGGCGAGAAAGCGCTTGAAATGTAAGAGGTGTAACAAACTTCATCGCCGATTCACTCATCATTACTTTTACAAGTGCCCCCGCTTGTGTCAACTTACTTGTTAACGCAGCCGCTTTAAAAACAGCAATGCCTCCTGTTACACATAGAAGTATCTTTTTCCCTTTTAGCATATGACTCGTCCTCTTTCTTTTTCAAACTTGTTTTGCTGAAATGGAATGATTCCAGCTCGTCAGTGCCAGCATTTCATTAAATCTTTATCTTATTTCTTTTTAGCTCTATCGTAAAAAAATAACAACCTACTTGTAAATAGGTTGTTACCGTTACATAGAAAATTATAAAGTCTATGTTTTCTTTTGTCGAAAAGAACGTCTTACTCAGATATTTTCTCTTCGCTTGGTACATAGCTTAATGCTTCTGTATCAATTTCTTCCAATGCTTTACCCACACATTTATGAGAAACAGGATTTTCAATAACACAATTGTTAGCAAGTTGCATTTCACGAGCACGTTTTGCCGCTACCGTTACCAATGTATATTTAGAATCGATTTTTTTTAGTAATGAGTCAATTGATGGATTTAACATATTATATACCCTCCGTCATTTCCTTATAATATTTTGCTACTCTTTCGCGGCGGCAATGTTCACCAACCACAATTGCTTTAATGCGTTCACAAGCCATTTCTACTTTATCGTTTTCTACAACATAGTCATAAGCGTCCATCATCTCGATTTCTTCTTTCGCCACAGTTAAACGATTTTCAATAACCTCTTCAGTCTCTGTACCACGACCTACGATTCGGTTCTTTAATTCTGATAGGCTTGGAGGAGCTAGGAAGATAAATACACCCTCTGGGAAAGCTTTCTTCACTTGAATTGCTCCTTGCACTTCAATTTCTAAGAACACATCTTTTCCTTCTTGCAATGTCTTTTCAACATAGTCAATTGGTGTTCCATAGTAGTTTCCAACGAACTCCGCCCACTCAAGTAGCTTTTCGTTACGAATCATTTCTTCAAACTCTTCTCTCTCTTTAAAGAAATAATCCACACCGTCCACTTCGCCTTCACGCGGCTTACGTGTTGTCACTGAAATAGAATATTGAAATTTTGTATCTTCATGGCTGAACAACTCTTTTCGAACTGTCCCTTTTCCAACGCCAGAAGGTCCTGAAAGAACGATGAGCAACCCTCTTCTACTTCTCATAAATATGTAAAACCTACCCTTCCTCACTTAAATCTTCTTTATTATTCAAACGATGTGCAATCGTCTCTGGCTGAATTGGACTTAATACAACATGCCCATCATCCATAACAATAACCGCCCTTGTTTTTCTCCCATACGTAGCATCAAGTAACGCATTATGTTCACGCGCTTCCTGTACCGTTCGTTTGATAGGAGCTGACTCCGGACTTACAATAGCAATAATTCGATGAGCAGATACAATATTCCCGTATCCAATGTTTAAAAACCGCATGGCCATAGTTTGCGCCTCCTAGTAAGTCTATCCGATTTCTCCATCACGTATAACTCTATATATTTTTTGACAGCTACTCAATATTTTGTACCTGTTCACGAATTTTTTCAAGGTTATTTTTCATTTCTACAACATATTTTGAAATTGTTAAGTCATTTGCCTTAGAACCAATCGTATTAATTTCACGATGCATCTCCTGTACGATGAAGTCCATTTTTCTCCCAACAGGCTCTGTAATCTCAAGTGCTTCATGAAATTGATCTAAATGACTTTGCAAACGAACTAATTCTTCATGAATATCACAACGCTCTGCAAACATTGCTACTTCTGTCAACAATCGTTGTTCATCTAAATCCTGATTATGTAATTCCTTCAAGCGATTTTCCAATCGTTCACGATATTTTTGAATTACAATTGGAGCATGCGGGATAATCGCATTTACACAATTGTGAATTTCTTGTAAACGATATGCTATATCTTTATGTAATCGTTCTCCTTCGCCATCTCTCATCGTTTTTAACATACAAGCAGCCTGGCGAACAGCCTCATATAAACTTTGTTCAAATTGTTCATTTACATTTTCCATTTCCTCAATTGCCGTTACTTCTGGCATTCCCATTAGTTGTTGAAGTGTAATGGAATCTTGTAATTGAAACTTTGTTTTTACGTCTTCCATAATGGATTTATATTGCTTGAGAAGCGACCAATTTACACTTAATTTTCTTTCGACAAGTCCTTCCCCTGTAATGCTAACGGACACTTCAATACGTCCGCGGCGAACTTGTTCTGCGATGATCTTACGAATTTTGTCTTCAAAAACCATCATTTGTTTCGGAAGTCGAATGTTCATCTCTAAAAAACGATGGTTCACTGACTTCATTTCTACTGTAATTTGAAAAGCATCGTTTTCTACCTTCGATCTTCCAAATCCTGTCATACTAGAAATCATCTTTATCACATCCACGCCATGAAATAACTCAATGAAAAAGGTAATAGAGATGCAACTCTACTACCTTTTGTAAATTATATCACATTTTCATATCATTGACTATTTCAAGTTTATCCCTTTCTTATACAACAAAGGCTTTTTCTTTTTCTCCTTTTTCCCTGTCAGTAAGGAACCAACTAACAAGAATGTTGGAATGGAGGATAAACCTACAATTAATAACCAATCTCTCGCCTGAATCGGCAGTGTACTAAATATCGGTTGTAATGGTGGATAATAAATCACCACAAGCATCAACAATATGGAAATGATCACCGCTCCAACTAAATACATGTTACCAAATGGATTCCGATGGAATACAGAATGTTCACTACGACAGTCGAATACATGGATAAGCTGCGCTAACACCAGTGTTGCAAACGCTACTGTTTGTGCATATTTCAATTCATTCGGATGTTGATTATACGCAATAATAAATGCAAGTAAGGTTACTGTACCAATCAAAAAGCCTCGACTTACAATCTTCCAAGCAAGTCCTCTAGCAAATACCCCTTCTTTCGGATGTCGTGGCTTTCTTTTCATTACATCTCCCTCAGCTGCATCTAATCCTAATGCCATTGCTGGTAATCCATCCGTTACTAAATTTACCCATAAAATTTGAATTGGAACCATCGGAAGCGGTAGTGCCAGCATCATTGCAAATAACATAACTAAAATCTCTCCGACGTTGGATGCTAATAAATACCGAATGAATTTCCGAATATTTTCATATATATTTCGGCCCTCTTTAATTGCAGATTTAATCGTAGCAAAGTTATCATCTAACAATACAAGAGAGGAAGCTTCTTTGGCTACATCCGTCCCTGTAATCCCCATCGCTATCCCAATATCGGCTGTTTTAATAGCAGGAGCATCATTCACTCCATCACCTGTCATCGCTACAATATGATCTTTATTTTGAAGAGATTTTACAATTTTTAATTTATGTTCAGGGGATACACGTGCAAATACATAGGTGTCTTCTACAATATCCTCTAGTTCATCTACAGACATATTTGCTAATTCCACACCTTCTACAACGCGCCCATTCGGCGGCAAAATTCCTAACTGCTCTGCGATAGCCATTGCCGTTACTTTATGATCTCCCGTAATCATTACCGTTTTAATACCTGCTTCTTTGCACTCTTGTACAGCCTGTTTCACTTCTGGTCTTGGTGGATCTATCATTCCTTGGATTCCAACAAGCATAAAATCTCTTTCTACTTCTCGTTCATGTTCAATTGAATCTGTTACTTTTAACGGCTTAAACGCAACTGCAATTGTTCTGAGTGCCTGACTGCCAAGGCTATGGATAGCTGCCTGTACTTCTTTTCGGTACAGTTCACTTAAAGGCTGCTGTTTATTTCCCCATAAAATGGTTTGGCTCATTTGTAACAAAACATCTGGTGCACCTTTTGTAACAACAAATTTTTTACCATCGCGATCACGAACAATAACACTCATCATTTTACGCGTGGAATCAAAAGGAAATTCATGAATAATTTCAAATTTCCCCTTTAGTGCTTCACGTGATATTCCCGCTTTCATTGCTGCTGCAACGAGTGCACCTTCTGTAGGATCCCCATCTAACACATACGTTTTTTTCTTTTTAATAATATTAGCATGATTACATAGACATCCAAATGTTAATAATTGATAAAGCGATTTAGTAGCTGCTGGATCAATATTCTTTTCCTCCTTCATAAAAGATCCAGTTGGCTCATACCCTTGACCTGTTACCTTCCATAATTCACCGCCTGACCACATATGTGTCACCATCATTTTATTTTGCGTCATCGTTCCTGTTTTATCTGAACAGATAACCGAAGCGCACCCTAGCGTTTCTACAGCTGGCAATTTCCGTACAATCGCTCTCTTCTTAATCATACGCTGTACACCAAGTGATAAAGCAACTGTAACAATAGCTGGCAACCCTTCTGGAATTGCCGCAACCGCAAGCGAAACACCAGCTAAAAACATATGGTACACTTCATTACCTTGATATACACCAGCTAATACAACAAGTGCTGTTAAAATAAGAGCGACAACGATTAAGATTTTTCCAAGTTGTTCTAGCCTTCTTTGCAGCGGTGTTTCCATCTGCTCTGCATTTTGCAGCAGATTTGCAATCTGTCCCATAGCCGTATTCATCCCTGTAGCTACTACTACTCCGGCCCCGGAACCCCGTGTTATCATCGTCCCCATAAATGCCATATTTTTTTGATCACCAATCGCAACATTTTGACCGCCTAATGCTTCCACTTTCTTTTGAACAGGTACAGATTCTCCCGTTAAAGCCGATTCCTCGATATATAAACTCGATGCTTCAACAAGACGAATATCAGCACCAATACGGTCGCCGCTAGAAAATTTAATGATATCCCCAAGGACAAGTGCTTTAGATGGTATTTTCATCCATTTTCCATTTCGTAAAACCGTTACTTGCGGGGCAGCTAATTCTTTCAAAGCTTCCAATGATTTTTCTGCTTTTCTTTCTTGAAAAAAGCCAAGAACACCATTGATAATAACAATTGCGACAATTGCAATCGAATCAATATACTCTCCTAAAAAAGCTGAAATGATTGTCGCACCAAACAAAACAAGTACCATAAAATCTTTAAACTGCGCCAAAAATACAAGGAGTGCAGAAGGCCTTTTTGCTTCCTGTAACTCATTTGGACCAAGCTTCTTTAATCGTCCTTCTGCCTCTTGCTCTGAAAGTCCTATTTTCACATTCGTATTCGTTCTTTCCTCCACTTCATGCGCACGCATCTCATACCAATTCATCTCGCTATCGACCTCCTGATTGCAGACATACTCTAATGAAAGCTTATTCAGCCTCGTCCAAAAAAATGCTATAATTAACTTTTAGTTAGAAAGGAGTGTTCATAATGGCATTCGATGGATTATTTACAAGAGCGATTACACATGAAATTGCAAATTCTCTTCAAACAGGAAGAATTTCAAAAATATATCAACCCTCAAAATATGAAATTTTATTACATATTCGAGCAAACGGAAAAAATCAAAAACTGATTCTTTCAGCACATCCTACATATGCACGTGTGCATCTTACCAACCAAAGTTATGATTCACCCGCCATCCCCCCAATGTTTTGTATGCTACTTCGCAAACATTTAGAAGGTGGATTTATTGAAAATATTGAACAAATCGATTTAGAGCGTATTATTCAAATTACGATCCGGAGTCGTAATGAAATTGGAGATGAATCATTAAAAACATTAGTAATTGAAATAATGGGGCGCCACAGCAACATCATTTTAGTAGATGCAAAAACAAATGTTATTTTAGATAGCTTGAAACATGTTTCTTTGGCAGTAAATCGCCATCGTACTGTATATGCTGGTGCAGAATATGTTGCACCACCAGCACAGCATAAAATCAACCCACTGCAGATTGAAACAGAAGCTGGGTTTATTAGACCGCTAGACTTTTTATCGGGAAATATGGATAAGCAACTTGTAGGAGCGTTTATGGGAATTTCTCCACTATTTGCAAAAGAAGTTGTAAAAAAAGCGGGTCTAGTAAATGAAAATGCATTATCAGCAGCATTTTTCTCATTACAAAAACCACTGCAGGTGCATCAATATACACCAACGATGATAACAGCGAATGGGAAAGAATTCTTTTATCTCTTCCCTCTCACTCACTTAAAAGGTGATGAGAAAGCATTTCCATCCGTTAGCGAATTATTGGATCGTTTCTTCTTTGGAAAAGCAGAACGTGATCGTGTCAAACAACAAGCTCACGATTTAGAACGATTTATGCACAATGAAAAAACAAAGAACGAAAAAAAATTAATTAAACTAGAAAAAACATTACAGGACGCTGGAAAAGCGGGTAAATATCAATTATTCGGTGAGCTCCTTACAGCTAACATGTATGCATTAAAAAAAGGTGACAACGAAATTGAAGTTGTTAACTACTATGATGAAAATGGTGGAACTGTAAAAATCACGTTAGATCCACTAAAAACACCGTCAGAAAATGCACAACGTTATTTTCAAAAGTACCAAAAAGCCAAAAATTCTGTCGCAATTGTGGAAGAACAAATTGAAAAAACGAATGAAGAAATCCTTTACTTTGATAGCCTCCTTCAACAAATGGAAGCTGCTTCTGCAAAAGATATTGAAGAGATTCGCGAAGAATTAGCTGAAGAAGGTTATATACGCAACCGTAAAGCGAAAAACGCAAAGAAAAAACCGACAAAGCCAGTATTAGATAAATATATCGCTAGCGATGGAACAGAAATTTTAGTTGGCAAAAATAATAAGCAAAACGACTATTTAACAACTAAATTTGCACGCCGTGATGAAATTTGGTTACATACGAAAGACATACCTGGATCTCACGTTGTTATCCGCTCTGTGGAACCTGCTGAGGAAACTTTATTAGAGGCTGCCAAACTTGCTGCTTATTACAGTAAAGCAAAGGAGTCTAGTTCTGTCCCGGTCGATTTTACAAAGATCCGTCATGTCAAAAAACCGAGCGGTGCCAAACTTGGATTTGTTACATATGATAATCAACAAACATTGTATGTAACGCCAGATGCTGATACAGTGATGAAATTAAAAGCTTAAAACGTAATAAAGAGGTAATCACGATTCATTGGATATCGTGATTACCTCTTTTTACGTATACACTTCTCTCAACAACATAAAAAAATAGACACCATAGATTCCTATGTTAAAAAATATAGACATATAAACTTCTTGTTTGTTTATATTTTTTGACAGCTTATGAATCGAAACATCACTTTCCCTATCCAACAGATTATGTCCCACATATTCTTTTAAAACACAGCCTTTCACCTAAAAATATTGGCACAATTCTTGCTTTATATAAGCATGTGAAAAGGAGGAGTCAAAATGATTTTACGAATAAAAAAAATTCAAGAACAACTACATCAATACGGAATAGACGGATTACTTATTACCAAAAAGGAAAACCGCCAGTATGCAACTGGATTTACAGGTAGCGCTGGAGTCGTGTTACTATCCGCAACTGAAGCTGTATTTATTACAGATTTTCGCTATGTAGATCAAGCAAAAGCACAGGTACAACAAGCGGAAATCATTATGCATAAAGGAAACATAGAACAGGAGATTGCAAATCAAGTAACTAAATTAAACATCCAAAAATTAGGAATCGAAGAAAACGACATAACTTTAAAGCAATACATGGCATTAAAAAAATATGTGAGCAGCGACATTGTACAAGTATGCGAATTAATCGAAACCATTCGTACCATTAAAGAGAAATCTGAAATTGAAACAATTAAAATCGCAGCTAACATTGCGGATCAGGCATTTCAGCATATTACGAGTTTTCTAAAACCCGGTGTATCTGAATTTGACGTTCGAGATGAATTAGAATTTTTCATGCGAAAACAAGGTGCTTCTTCCTCCTCATTTAACATTATTGTAGCTTCCGGAGTCCGGTCTTCTCTCCCACATGGAGTTGCTACAAATAAAATTATTGAAAATGGAGATATGGTTACGTTAGACTTCGGTGCACTCTACAATGGATATTGCTCTGATTTAACACGTACTGTCGCGATTGGAAGTTACTCCAAAGAATTTGAAAAGATATATAGTATTGTATTAGAAGCATTAAAACGAGGAACCGAAGCAATTAGACCAGGTATCTCCGCAAAAACGATTGATGATGTTACAAGAAATCATATTACAGATCACGGCTACGGTGAATACTTCGGTCATTCTACCGGCCATGGTCTTGGATTAGAACTTCATGAACCTCTTCGATTATCACAAGAAAGTAAAGCTATTTTGCAAGAAGGCATGGTTGTTACTGTCGAGCCAGGTATTTATATCCCTAGCTGGGGCGGTTGTAGAATTGAAGATGATATTGTCATTACAAAAGATGGTCATGAAATAGTTACACAGGCTAATAGAGACCTTATTGTTATTGGTTAATCCGTCCCCTATATAACGATTTTTTCTTTTAACACAAGGAGTTTTTTCTTCTTTATTTAACAGGAATTTCTTTCTATGTAGCGAAATCTTTCTCTGAAGAGATTATTTACTAGGAGGCATTTCTATTGAATTTTGTAATTGATAAGATGGACGGATTAAACATGGAATTCTCAAAACTTGTTTCTATGATGAATTATGCTCGCTATACAACAATGCAAGCGGTACAAGACTTAACAATTGAAGAGCTCGATTATTTGTACGATGATGAGGCAAATTCCATTGGTATGCTTTTATATCATATGGCTGCAATTGAATTTTACTATCAGATTCATACTTTTGAAGATCGTGAACCAACAGAAGCTGAATTAGAACGCTGGTTACCAGGGGTTGAATTAGGTGATCTTGGACGTCAAACGATTAAAAATCATCCTATAGACTACTACATAAATACGTTACAAGAAGTTCGTACTAAAACGATTGCAACGTTTCAATCACTACCTGACGAATGGCTATATAAAACGACACCGTTTTGGTATGACAAACCAGCAAACAACTTTTTCAAATGGTTTCACGTCTTTGAAGACGAAATCAATCATCGCGGACAAATTCGGTTAATTAAAAAGATGCAAAAGGCTCATGCAGTAAAATAATAAAAAGTGCTACCTTGTAAGGTGGCACTTTTTATTATTTATAACTTTGAAATAAAGTGGGATTAAATTTCTCTTACTCTAATTCTCTTAACTATGATTATTTATCCATTCACACTTATTCATTTTGTAATAATTATATTAGGAGAACAAGTATTTCAAAATGTTCACGAGAAACACATGATTTCTTAAGAAAAGGGGACATAACTATGAGTGAATTGATTTTCCTCTTATTTATTTGCCCATTACTTATCTTTATTGTTTCAGTAATTGGGACGCTTAGAACAAGAGCATCTTACGTAATGCCCATTGTAACGTTTGCTATTTTTCTTATATTAGGAGTTACATTGTTTACACCATCATTTTTCTTTTGGGTTGGCATGTACAGCATTTTCTCATTTATTGTTTCTTATATGACTTTATTATTTGTAAAAGGGTATGAAGCTATCGAAAGAAACGAGTAACCATTCTCCTTTCATTGAAGAACCTGAAAATTTTCTAAATGCAATACACTCTTTTACAAATCGATTAAAATCAAATTTTTCTACTTTATAAACAAAAAACACGACCGCGTTTCCCCCCGCGATCGTGTTTTTCAATGTTACGCTGTAATCCAAGCCTCATCAGCTGGATTTTTACGCCACTCTTGTAATTTCTTCGTTTCAGCTTGTCCGATCATACCTTTTTCTTCAGCTACTTCAGTCAGTGTGCTGTAGTCGCTTAAAGAATAGGATGCTACGTTTGCTGCTGCTAGTTTTTCTTTTCCTGCTTCAAGCTCGTATGTGAAGATTGATACGATTCCTAATACTTCACAACCAGCCTCGCGAAGTGCTTCAACACAAGTGATTGCACTACCGCCAGTTGAAATTAAGTCTTCTACTACTACTACTTTTTGACCTTTTTCAGCTTTTCCTTCAATTTGATTACCTTTACCATGACCTTTTGCTTTACTACGTACGTAACACATTGGTAAGTCCATACGATCGCTTACCCACGCAGCATGCGCAATACCAGCAGTCGCTGTTCCTGCAATAACTTCTACAGTTGGGAAGTGCTCCTCGATTAACTTCTCTAATCCTGCCGCAATCGCTTGACGTACTTTTGGATATGATAACGTTAAACGATTATCACAATAAATTGGTGATTTCATACCAGAAGACCATGTAAATGGATCATTTGGTTGTAAAAATACTGCTCCAATTTCTAATAGATGAGATGCGATTTCTTTTTTCATATTGTTACACCTTCCCACTGTTGTTTTACTGTTTTATACGCTTCAAGCGGATTTTCCGCCTTTGTAATACTACGCCCCACTACAATATAACTTGAACCAAGTTCACGTGCACGTTTTGGTGTTGCTACGCGCACTTGATCATTCACATCATCACTTGCAAGACGAATCCCAGGTGTTACAGTTACAAATTCCAATCCGCATACTTCACGTAATTTTGGTACTTCTAGCGTTGAACATACAACACCATCAAGTCCACTTTCTTTCGTTAATTTTGCATAGTGAGCAACCGCTTCTTCTAACGTTTTCTCAATGCCGATTTCTTTTTTCATCATGGCTTCCGATGTGCTTGTTAGTTGTGTAACTGCAATACAAATCGGTCTCTCTTTTCCTTCTTGCTTACCTTCCTCTAATCCCTCAAGCGCAGCTTTCATCATACTGCTTCCCCCAGCAGCATGAACATTTACCATATCAACATCTAGACTAGCTAGGCTGCGCATTGCGCTTTTTACCGTATTCGGAATATCATGAAGCTTCAAATCTAGAAAAATTTGATGACCTTTTTCTTTTAGGTACGTAATGATAGCAGGTCCCTCTTTGTAAAATAGTTCCATACCAACTTTGACAAATAACTGCTCCCCTTCAAAGTGATGTAAAAACTGTTCTACCTCTGCTTTACCTGGAAAATCCAGTGCAACGATTAAAGGCTGTGACATGATTATTTCCAGCTCCTTCCTTGACATTCCGAAATGTGGTCAAATCCTAATTCATCTAATAATGCTGGTAATTCTTCAATAATTGTTGGACATACAAACGGATCCACAAAGTTCGCTGTACCAACTGCAACTGCACTTGCACCAGCGTAGAAGAATTCAATAACATCTTCCGCTGATTCAATACCGCCCATTCCGATAATTGGAATATTAACTGCTTGACTTACTTCATGTACCATACGAATCGCTACTGGCTTAATGGCTGGGCCTGATAGTCCACCTGTACGGTTTGCTAAAATTGGTTTTGCTGTTTTTAAATCTAGACGCATACCAAGCAATGTATTAATCATCGTTAATCCGTCTGCACCTGCATTTTCGATTGCCTTTGCAATCTCCACAATGTTTGCCACATTCGGTGACAATTTCACATATACCGGTACTTCAGAAACCTCTTTTACTCGCTTCGTTAAATCAGCAGCAATTTCTGGGACAGTACCAAAAGCAATACCACCCGTTTTTACATTGGGACAAGAGATATTTAACTCTAGCGCATGAACATTTGGTGCTTTCGAAATTTCCTTTGCTACCGCTACATAATCCTCAGCCTGTGAGCCCGCAACGTTCGCAATAATTGGAAGATCAAATTGCTCTAACCATGGTAATTCAGAAGTCATTACCTTTTCTAACCCTGGGTTTTGAAGCCCGATTGCATTTAGCATTCCGGCTGGCGTTTCAGCAACACGAGGCGTTGGATTTCCATAACGAGGTTGTTCCGTTGTTGCTTTAATCATGATTGATCCAAGTACACTTAAATCATAAAACTGCGCATACTCACGACCAAACCCGAAGCAACCAGATGCTGGGATAATCGGATTCTTTAATGATAATCCTGGTAATTCAACTTGCAATCTGTTCATAGTACAACCTCCCCGATTGGAAATACTGGCCCGTCGCTGCACACCTTCTTGTAAGAATGTCCACTTGGATCTTCTTGCAAGTGGCATACACATGCGAAACATGCTCCAATACCACAGCCCATACGTTCTTCTAGTGAAATGTAGGCTTTTTTCTCTTTATAGCGGCCTTCCAATGCGCGAAGCATTGCTAAAGGTCCACATGAGTATAAAATGTCAAAGTCAATTCCATAGCTATCAATCACATCTGTTACAAATCCTTTTGTACCATGTGTACCATCGACTGTTGCAACATACGTATCACCAAGCTCTGCAAATTTCTCTTCATAGAAGACAACATCTTTTGTTTGGAAACCTAGGATGTGAATGACACGTACTCCTTTTGCAACAAGGCGTTGTGATAACTCATAAAGTGGTGGCACACCAATTCCCCCACCTACTAATAGAGCAGTTTGTCCAGCTTCCGCTTCTTCTACCGGAAATCCGTGACCTAATGGTCCTAATACGTCTACAAGTTCACCTTGCTTTTTCTTTGCTAATGTTTTTGTTCCTTGTCCTTCCGCTCGATATAGCATTGTAAACTCGTTCTTGTCTTGATCTACATTACAAATACTAATTGGGCGGCGCAGAAGGGGCGTGATGCCCTCTGCTACCTTAATGTGTACAAACTGCCCTGGTTCGTTCATTTGCTGTACAAGATCCCCTTGAAGCACTAATTCGTAAATGTTTTTTGCGATTTCTGTTTGGTTAACGACGATCATATTTTGCTTTTGCATCATGCATGTACCACCTCGTGACCTTGCTTTGGCGCGATTTCTTTCATTGCGTGAGCTGAGAATGTCATAGATTCTAGTACGCGCAAGATTGCTCTTGTTGTATCAAGTGATGTTAAGCAAGCTACACCATTCTCTACAGACTCACGGCGAATGCGGAAACCATCACGCGCTGGTTGTTTTCCTTTTGTTAATGTATTGATTACAAACTGTGCTTTTCCTTGACGAATAATATCAAGTAAGTTGTAGTCTTCAGAATCAATTTTGTTTACAACTTGCACCGGAATGTTTTGCTCTGTTAACGATTGTGCTGTTCCTGCTGTTGCTAATAAGTTATAGCCGATTTCATGGAAGCGTTTTGCAATTTCCATCGCTTCTTCTTTATCTTTATCCGCCACAGTAATGATTACTGATCCGTGCGTTGGAATGTTAATTCCTGAAGCAACAAGTCCTTTATACAGTGCTTTTTCAAGCGTTAAGTCTTTACCCATTACTTCCCCTGTTGATTTCATTTCAGGCCCTAATGTTGTATCAACTGAACGTAGTTTCGCAAATGAGAATACTGGAGCTTTTACATACACTTCATTCTCTTCTGGGCGATATCCAGTTTCATATCCTTGTTCTACAAGATTTTGACCTAAAATAACTTTTGTTGCGATATTCGCCATCGGTACACCTGTAATTTTACTTAAGAATGGTACTGTACGGCTCGCACGTGGGTTTACTTCAATTACATACACTTCGTCTTTGAATACTACAAACTGGATATTCAGTAATCCAACAATGTTTAATCCTCTTCCAAGTGCAATTGTATTTTCGATAATTTGTTCTTTCAGTTTTGCAGATAAGCTTTGCGGTGGGTATACTCCAATTGAGTCACCAGAGTGAACTCCAGCGCGTTCAATATGTTCCATAATACCTGGAATGAATACATTTTCACCGTCTGAAATCGCATCTACTTCAATTTCTTTACCAACCATGTAACGGTCAATTAATACTGGATGATCTGCATGAACTTTTACTGCGTTTTTCATATAGTGCAGTAGTTCTTCTTGACGATATACAATTTCCATTGCACGTCCACCAAGTACGTAAGATGGTCTTACTAGTACTGGATACCCAATTTCTTCAGCAATTGCTACCGCTTGTTCTACTGTTGTTGCTGTTTTACCAACTGGCTGCGGGATACCAAGCTTCGTTAATGCTGCTTCAAATTTATCACGATCTTCTGCACGGTCTAAATCTTCAAGGGATGTTCCTAAAATTTTCACACCGTGCTCTTCTAATTTAGCAGCTAAGTTAATTGCCGTTTGTCCACCAAACTGAACGATAACACCTTCTGGCTTCTCTAAATCAATGATGTGCATTACATCTTCGATTGTTAATGGTTCAAAGTATAATTTGTCAGAAATACTGAAGTCTGTTGAAACTGTTTCTGGGTTGTTATTTACAATAATCGCTTCGTATCCAGCTTCTTTAATTGCCCACACAGAGTGAACTGTTGCATAGTCAAACTCAACACCTTGACCAATACGGATTGGACCAGATCCTAGTACGACTACACTCTTGCGATCTGTCACAATTGATTCGTTCTCGTCACCGTATGTGCTGTAGTAGTATGGTGTTGCAGATTCGAACTCTGCCGCACAAGTATCTACCATTTTAAATACTGGTGTCATATTATTTTCTTTACGCATATCGTAAATTTCACGCTCTGTTTTATTCCAAGCAGCTGCAATGTAGTGATCACTGAAGCCCATTTTTTTCGCGGATTGTAATACTTCCATATTTCCTACATTCGCTTTTACTTCGCGTTCCATGTTTACGATGTTTTCAACTTTTTGTAAGAAGAAGAAGTCCATTTCACACCATGCGTTGATTTCTTCTTTTGTTACACCTTGACGGATCGCTTCTGCTACAACAAACAGTCGCTCATCATCAGCTTTAATAATGCGTTTTTTCATTGTTTCTTTATCAAGCTCTTTTAAGTGGTCTAACTCTAAGTGATAAATGCCAAGCTCTAGAGAACGAACCGCTTTTAATAATGATTCCTCTAAGTTACGTCCGATTGACATAACTTCACCTGTTGCTTTCATCTGCGTACCAAGTGTTCTGTTTGCTGATTCAAACTTATCAAATGGCCAGCGCGGAATTTTTGAAACAACATAGTCTAATGCCGGCTCGAAGCATGCATATGTTTTTTGTGTTACTGGGTTTACAATTTCATCTAATGTTAAGCCGACTGCAATTTTCGCTGCTAACTTCGCAATTGGATATCCAGTTGCTTTAGATGCTAGTGCAGATGAACGACTTACACGTGGGTTTACTTCGATTACATAGTACTGGAAGCTATATGGATCAAGCGCAAGCTGAACGTTACATCCACCTTCAATTCCTAGTGCACGAATAATTCTTAATGAAGTGTTACGTAACATTTGATATTCACGATCACTTAACGTTTGGCTCGGTGCAACAACGATAGAATCCCCTGTATGAACACCAACTGGATCGATATTTTCCATATTACATACTACGATGGCGTTATCATTTGAATCACGCATTACTTCATATTCGATTTCCTTACAACCAGCAATACTCTTTTCTAATAAACATTGTGTTACTGGGCTATGTTTTAAACCGCTTGTTACGGTTTCAATTAATTCTTCTTCGTTATGACAAATACCGCCGCCAGTTCCTCCTAATGTGAACGCTGGACGAACGATTACTGGATAACCGATTTCTTTTACGAATTCATATGCTTCATCAAGCGTATGAATAATTTCACTTGGTGGTGTTGGTTCATTTAAATCTTGCATTAATGTACGGAATAAATCACGATCTTCCGCTTGCTCGATTGCTGATAATTTTGTTCCTAAAATTTCAACTCCGCATTCGTCAAGTACGCCTGATTTTGCAAGTTCAACCGCCATATTTAAGCCTGTTTGGCCACCTAATGTTGGTAAGATTGCATCTGGACGTTCTTTACGAATAATGCGGCTTACAAATTCTAATGTTAATGGCTCAATGTATACTTTATCTGCTGTTGCAGTATCTGTCATAATTGTTGCTGGGTTAGAGTTAACAAGGATTACTTTGTAACCTTCTTCTTTAAGAGATTGACAAGCTTGTGTACCAGAGTAGTCAAACTCCGCTGCTTGCCCAATTACAATTGGTCCTGATCCGATTACTAAAATTGTGTTAATGTCTAGGCGTTTTGGCATAACTCTTCCCCTTCTTTCTTGAAGTTTGCAATCATTGTTAAGAAATCTTCGAATAAATCATTTGCATCTTCTGGTCCTGCTGAAGCTTCTGGATGGTATTGTACTGTAAATGCTGGGAACTTCGTATGACGAAGACCTTCTACTGTTCCATCATTTAAAGCTACATGTGTAATTTCAAGATCTGTACTTTTAACTGATTCTTCTTCTACTGCGTAACCATGGTTTTGAGAAGTAATGGCTACTTTTCCAGTTGCAAGATGCTTTACTGGATGGTTTAATCCACGGTGACCGAATTTTAACTTGCTTGTATTTGCACCAGATGCTAGAGCGAACAATTGATGTCCAAGGCAAATTCCGAATAACGGTACTTTCCCAATGATACCTTGTAACATTTCAATTGCTTCTGGTACATCTTTTGGATCCCCAGGTCCATTACTTAACATAATTCCATCTGGGCTAAGGCGTAAAATCTCTTCAGCCGTTGTATTGTAAGGTACAACAATTACATCACAGTCACGTTTATTTAGTTCTCGTAAAATACCATGCTTCATACCGAAGTCTACAAGTACAACACGATGGCCACGACCTGGACTTGGATATGGGTCTTTTGTTGATACACGTTTCACATGATCTGTAAAGACTGTCGCTTTTAATTGACTAACGATGTACTCTACATCCGCATCCATGTTGCAAAGACGTCCGCGTAATGTTCCATATTGACGAATTTTTCGTGTTAATTTTCTTGTATCAATTCCTGCTAATCCTGGAATGTTTCTTTCTTTTAAATAATCATCTAACGAAATTTCATTACGGAAGTTAGATGGGTGATCACAAATTTCGTTTACTATTAAACCATTTACAGATGGATGAATTGATTCGAAATCATCACGGTTAATGCCGTAGTTTCCGATTAATGGGTACGTAAATGTTACAATTTGACCGCAGTATGATGGATCAGATAGTGTTTCTTGATATCCAGTCATTCCAGTTGTAAATACAACTTCACCTGACTTTTCGATTTCTCCTCCGAAACCTTTTCCAATTAATACTGTTCCATCTTCTAAGATAAGTTGTCTTTTCATACTAATGCACTCTCCTTTTGCCATGCGATCTTACCACCAACGATTGTCATAACCGGCCAGCCTTGACATTTCCAGCCTGCAAATGGCGTATTTTTTCCTTTTGATAAGAATGTTGTTGGATCAATCTCTTCTTCATTGTCTAAATCGATAATTGTAATATCAGCTGCTCTACCTTCTGTCAGGCGCCCTGCTTCTAAACCGAATGTATCAGCTGGTTTTTCTGTTAAGAATTGAATTAATTGTTCTAATGTAATGATTCCTTTTTTCACAAGGTTCGTATATAAAAGTGGGAATGCCGTTTCAAAACCAGTAATTCCGAACGGTGCTCTTTCAATCCCTTGCGCTTTCTCTTCCGCAGTATGCGGTGCGTGGTCAGTTGCGATCATATCGATCGTTCCATCTAATAATCCTTCGATTAACGCTTCATGATCTTCTTTTCCTCGAAGCGGTGGATTCATTTTAAAATTAGGATCAGCTGATGGGATATCATCTTCACATAATAGTAAGTGATGCGGCGTTACTTCTGCTGTCACTTTAATTCCAGCACGTTTTGCATCACGAATCACACGTACAGATCCTTTTGTACTTACGTGACATACGTGATAGTGACAATCTGCTGCTTCCGCAAGTAATATGTCCCGGGCAATATGTACGGATTCACATACTGATGGGATACCGTTTAATCCGTGTTTCTCAGAAAACTTCCCTTCATGTACACATCCTTTATTAATTAGCGTATTTTCTTCACAGTGTGCAACGACTGCCATATTTAATTTCGCTGCACGCTTCATAGCAGCTAGCATCATGCTCGCATCTTGTACGCCTACTCCATCATCAGTAAACGCGAACGCTCCAAGTTCTTTTAATGTTTCAAAGTCTGTCATTTCAGAACCTGCTTGGCGTACTGTAATCGCTCCATATGGTAAGACATTTACATGTGCTTTTTCTTTAATTCGTTTTTGCAAGTCTTCCATATGTTCTTTACTATCTGGCACTGGTCGCGTATTTGGCATTGCGCAAATTGTTGTAAATCCGCCTTTTGCTGCTGCAAGTGTACCTGTTTCAATTGTTTCTTTATGTTCACCACCTGGCTCACGAAGATGAACGTGTACATCTACTAATCCAGGCGCGATTAATTTTCCGTTTACATCGATTACTTCAGCATGATCTGCCGTAATATTTTCTGCTACTTTCGCAATTTTACCGTCTTGTACAAGAAGATCTGTTACTACGATTTTTCCTTCGTTATTCAGATAGCGTCCATTTTTAAACAAATAATTCATGTTTCATTCCTCCTAATACATTTGGTAATGCGCGTTTTAGTACAGCCATTCTTACGTAAACTCCATTTTCCATCTGTTTGAATATGCGTGAACGCTCACACTCAACGAGCTCACTTGCAATTTCGACATCGCGGTTTACCGGAGCTGGATGCATAATAATACTTCCTTGTTTCATACTCTTTTCTCGCTCAATTGTTAATCCATGCTGCTCATGATACTCTTTCATAACCTCTGTTTCATAATGGTCATGACGCTCATGTTGCACACGAAGTAACATCATCACATCAACTTCTGGAACAAGTTCATCTAAACTTTTGTATGTTCCAAATGTGTTTGTTTCATCTTTCCACTCTTCTGGACTAGCAAAATAAATCGTTGCTCCTAATTTCGTTAGTGCCTCAGCGTTAGAACGTGCTACTCGGCTGTGACGAATATCTCCAACAATTGCAATCTTTAATCCTTCAAATCTTCCAAACTCTTGTTTAATTGTTAGAAGATCTAATAGACATTGCGTTGGGTGATTTCCACATCCATCTCCAGCATTTAAAATTGGGATGTTTATCTTACCTTTCAGCTCATCAAAGTAGCGATCTTGCCCGTGGCGGATGACTACTGCTTTTGTTCCGATTGATTCTAGTGTTCTTATCGTATCGTATAACGTTTCTCCTTTTTGTACGCTAGATGAATCTGCTGAGAAGTTTAACACATCAAGTCCTAATCTCTTCTCAGCAACTTCGAAGCTAAACCTTGTTCTTGTACTGTTTTCAAAAAACAGGTTCGCTACAAATGTTTGCTCTGTTGTTTTTCTCTCTCTTCCATTCGCAAAATCTTCTGCGTCTTTTAGGATTTCTGAAATCTCTTCTTTCGATAATTCACTCATCGTTAACAAATGGCTCATTGTCATCCCTCATCTTTCTGATTTTTATGATAACACCTTTGTATTTTTATAACAATAACCGCATAAAAATACCCTAGTCGTGTGAGACTAGGGTGCAAGAAAGAAGCCACCCTTTTCTGTCTCACAGGACTGAATTAAAAGGTTGTTTTTATGAAGCAATCTGCTTAGATTGTTGTTTCTCTTTCATTTCAGGTAACAGTAGATTTAACAGTACACCAACGATTGCTGCAAGCGCCATTCCCTCTACTTGGAACGATTCTCCGACACGAAGTACCGCACCACCAATACCAATCACAAGGATAACAGATGCAATCATTAAGTTTCGTTTATCACTTAAGTCTGTTTTATCATCTACCATCATGCGTAAACCACTTGATGCGATTACACCGAAGAGCAAGATTGATACACCGCCCATAACCGGCGTTGGAATGGAATGAATCAGTGCTGAAATCTTACCAATAAATCCGAACATGATTGCGAAGACTGCTGATCCGATGAATAAGTATACACTGTATGCTCTTGTAATTGCCAGTACACCGATGTTTTCACCGTATGTTGTATTCGGCGGTCCACCAATTAATGATGCGATTAATGTCGCTACACCATCTCCAAAAATCGAGCGATGTAAACCTGGTTTTTCAATTAAGTCTCGATTAATAACATTTCCAAGTACGATTTGATGTCCGATATGTTCTGAAATTGTTACAAGTGCTACTGGCACCATTAAGAGTACAATCTTCCATGAAAACTCTGGCGTGTAAGTTACAAATGGTACGACAAAGTCTGGTACATCAAACCATTTCGCCTCAGCTACTGGCTTTAAGTCCACCAATCCTTGGAAGTAAGCGAAGATATATCCTCCGATAATCCCTAGTAAAATTGGTATGATGCTGAAAAATCCTCTTCCGAATATGGAGCAAATAATTGTAATTGCTAGCGTTACTAATGCTACTGAGAAGTGTGTAAAACTATATTTCCCATCTGCACCATTCATTGCCATGTTAACTGCTGTATGTGCTAAAGCTAAACCAATAACCATAACAACTGGACCAACTACAATAGGAGGAAGTAATTTCATAATCCAAGATGATCCTGATTTCTTAATTCCTAGCGAAACTAAGATATAAACAAGTCCTGCTAACATACCTCCAAGCATCGCCGCTCCCGGCCCACCTGCTGTTTTAGCTGTAATAATTGGTGCGATAAACGCGAACGATGATCCTAGATACGCTGGTACTTGACCTTTTGTTATAAGAAGAAACGCTAGTGTTCCTAATCCGCTTGAAATTAAAGCTACTGATGGATTCAGCCCTGTTAAAAACGGAACAAGCACTGTTGATCCAAACATCGCAAATAAATGTTGTATACTTAAAAATAACCATTTTCCCGGTTTCGGTACTTCATGAATGTCTAACACTGGCTTTTGCTCCATTGTTACATCCTCCTTCAGTTTAAAACTTTTCAATAAAAAAACTCTTTGTGACTATGCACAAAGAGTCCTATACTTTCGTATGCCAAATTTGACATATGAAAGCCAAGACCCTTTGGCAGCCTCACAGGACTACATTTAAAAGGGCTTTACTTATCGTATATGCTTACTCGATCTTGCTGATCTGTCTCTTGCAAATCAACTTCAATACGTTCTTCACTTGATGTTGGAATGTTTTTTCCTACATAATCAGCACGAATTGGTAATTCGCGATGACCTCTGTCCACAAGAACCGCCAGTTGGATTTGTGATGGTCTTCCTAAATCCATCAAAGCATCCATTGCCGCTCGAACTGTTCTACCTGTATATAAAACATCATCCACAAGAATCACTTTTTTCTTTGTAATGTCTACAGGAATATCTGAACCTTTTACAAGCGGTTCTTTATTTTTTGACTGCAACGTTAAATCATCACGATATAATGTAATGTCTAACTCTCCAACCTCAATGTTTTTTCCTTCAATTTGACCAATGCGTTCTGCTAAACGCTGTGCAATAAAAATCCCACGTGTTTTAATTCCAACAAGAACACAATTATCGACACCTTTATTACGTTCCACGATTTCATGACTGATTCGTGTTAAAGCGCGGCGAATCATTTGGTCATCTAAAACGACAGCTTTTTCTTGCATACTCTACACCTCCAAGCTTTTTTCTTGCGTGAGAGGAATGGTATAAAAAAAGTCCTCTCAGCGTGTGCGAGAGGACTTTTGAAAAAAGGGTACAATCATACCCTAAGTATTTCAAACCGTTACCTTCTCAACCTCACGGGGCTGTGTTAAAGGATCATTATTTAGCTGTTGTTAGTATCGCAGGTTTTACTCGTTTTGTCAATACTATTTCCGTAAAGCATTTAAAACTTCTTCAAATACTGCCGGAACTGGTGCCTCAAATTCGACATATTCGCCTGTACGAGGATGATCAAATCCTAAAACCCCTGCATGAAGCGCTTGTCCATTTATATCTAATGTTTTTTTCGGACCATATTTCGGATCTCCTGCAAGTGGATATCCAATATATTTCATATGAACACGAATTTGATGTGTACGTCCTGTTTCTAAACGACATTCCACAAGTGTAAAATCTTTAAATCGCTCTAACACTTGAAAATGTGTAACAGCATGCTTACCATTTTCATCAACCGTCATACTTTGACGCTCCTTCTTATCTCGAGCAATTGGAGCATCAATTGTTCCTTTATCATGCGGAATTACACCATGAACAATCGCTTTATAGCGTCTTGTTACCGTTTTTTCCACTAGCTGATTTACAAGCGATTCATGTGCCATATCGTTTTTTGCAACCATTAATAATCCAGATGTATCTTTATCAATACGGTGCACAATACCAGGACGCATTACACCGTTAATACCCGATAAATCTGTACAATGATGCATTAATCCATTTACAAGTGTACCACTCGTATGTCCTGGGGCTGGATGTACAACCATGCCACGTGGCTTATTCACAACTAACACATCAGCATCCTCATAATAAATTTCCAAATTCATATCTTCTGGGCTGATATCAAGTTCTTCTGGTTCTGGTATTGTTACTGTAATTTCATCATTTGCTCTTACTTTATAATTACCTTTAACAGCTTTTCCATTTACTGTTACAACACCATCTTTAATCCATTGCTGCACTTGTGTACGTGACCATTCACTGTTGACACCTGCAACAAATTTATCAATCCGTTCATTTTTTTGTTCTTCTGCAACTGTTACTTGTACTACTTCGCTCATTCAATTACTCCTTCATTTTCTTTCCTTCTAATAATGTTTGAATAATAATTAATACAACTCCAATACATAAAGCTGAGTCAGCTATGTTAAATACCGGATAGTTGTATGAAAAAATATACACGTGAATGAAATCCACCACTTCTTGTCTAAATACACGATCAATAAAATTGCCAATTGCTCCGCCTAAAATAAGACCTAATGAAATCCCTAGGAGTTTATCTGTTTTTGCGTACTTTTTCATATAAAATACAATAAATCCAACAAAAACAACTGTAATGATATAGAAGAACCACATTCTATTTTCTAAAATGCCCCAGGCAGCTCCTCTGTTCCGATGTGATGTTATGTATAATACATTATCGATAATCGGGATACTTGTACCTAATTCCATGTTCTTTACAATGAACCATTTCGATATTTGATCGATGGCAATGACAAATAACGCTATTAAATAATATATCATTTTCATTTCCCCCACAAAGACAGTGTACCTCAAAATTTTAGCATAGCTGCTATCTTTTCACAATGAACCTTTATAGAAGAATAAAATAAAATGAAAAAAGGTAATATAATATCGTTGTACTTATTATACTTATACATTTACCTTTTCATATAAAAACTCTCCCATTGTACGCGCCGTTGGCATCATTTTCATCTGCTGTACAGGAATATATTTCCCCGTTTCCTCACAAATGCCATACATATTGATTTCCATTTTAAATAAAGCTCGTTCCACGTCTTTTAAATCTTCTCTTATATCATGTAAGAACAATTTCTTTTTTTCATCTTCCTTCTGTTCATACCTTAGTTCCTGTCCGAATTCCACATAATATGTGTGCATCGCTTCTTTTGCCAGTCGCTCCTGTAATTCTTTTCTCATCAATTGTAACTCTTCTCTAATTTCCATATAGATTTCATTCACGTGTACATTCCTCCCGGCTGCAATGTACCGTTAGTGTGTCCGAAATTCACTTCCTTACCGCACACACATTTTTCCTTCATAGGAAAGAGCTTAAACAACCTTCTCAGCATTCAAGAACCTTGTTCATTCCCCAGTGACAGAAAAAATTTATTAGACTAAACTTTACCAATCGTTTATCTCCATCATATTATCAATTACTAAAAAAACTGACTGCCATTAATAGCAGTCAGTTTTTCTTGATTACATCATTATTTCACATAGTTTTCTTTCACAACTGTCGCACAACGCTCACATAATGTTTCATGCTCAGCGTCTTTACCAATTGTTTCTGAAACTACCCAACAACGTTCACACGTTTCACCAGTTGCCTGAGTAACAACAACCGCTGTATACTCATACTTCGGCGCATCTGCTGGTGCTTCTTCGATTGTACCTCCAAGTTTATACTCAGAAACGATGAATAATTGCTTTAAGTCTTCGCTAATAGACTCTAACATAGCTTTCATTTCTACAGTCGGATATAGCGTAATGCTCGCATTTAATGACTTACCGATTACTTTTTCATTACGAGCTACTTCTAACGCTTTTAATACGTCATCACGTAACGTCATAAATGCATCCCATTTTGTTTTTAATGCTTCCGCACCATCTAATTGTACAGCTTCTGGCATATCAGTTAATTGTACGCTTTCTTCTGTTACTCCAGGAATATATGGCCATACTTCATCAGCTGTATGCGGTAAGATTGGTGTTACAAGTTTCGTTAATGCAACAAGCACATCATATAATACCGTTTGAATTGCACGACGATCTTCGTGATTTGCACCTTCAATGTATAAAATGTCTTTTGCAAAGTCTAAATAGAATGAACTTAAATCAATTGTACAGAAGTTATGAATTGCGTGATATACAGCAGCGAAGTCGTATGTTTCATACGCTTCTTTTACTTTTGTAATTAAGTCATTTAATTTCACTAACATGTAACGGTCCACTTCACGAAGTTCAGCCGTTGCTACAGTATTTTCACTTGGATTAAAGTCATCTAAGTTTCCTAATAAGAAACGGAATGTGTTACGGATTTTACGATAAACTTCTGCTACTTGTTTTAAAATATCATCTGAAATACGTACATCAGACTGATAGTCAACAGAAGATACCCATAAACGTAAAATGTCTCCGCCTAATTGATCCATAATTTTCTTCGGTACGACGATGTTTCCAATTGACTTACTCATTTTACGACCTTCGCCATCTAATACGAAACCATGGCTTAGTACGCCTTTATATGGAGCTTTACCAGTTACAGCAACCGCTGTTGATAACGAAGAGTTAAACCAACCACGATATTGGTCAGATCCTTCTAAATATAAATCTGCTGGACGTTGTAAATCTTCACGCTCTTCCAATACCGCTTGGTGAGAAGAACCTGAATCGAACCATACATCCATGATGTCTGTTTCTTTACGGAATTCACCATTCGGACTACCTGGATGTGTAAACCCTTCTGGTAATAAATCTTTCGCTTCACGCTCGAACCATACGTTAGAACCGTGTTCACGGAATAAATCTGCTACATGGTTAATTGTTTCATCTGTAATAATTGGATCGCCATTCTCTGTATAGAATACAGGAATTGGTACACCCCATGCACGCTGACGAGAAATACACCAGTCACCACGGTCACGAACCATATTATGAAGACGAGTCTCACCCCATGCCGGTACCCATTTCGTTTCTTCAACAGCTTGCAATAACTCTTTACGGAATGCTTCAATAGATGCAAACCACTGTGCTGTTGCACGGAAAATAATCGGTTTTTTCGTTCTCCAATCATGTGGGTATGAATGCGTAATAAATGTTAATTTTAGTAACGCGCCTACCTCTTCTAATTTTTCCGTAATTGGCTTGTTAGCTTTATCATAGAATAAACCTTCAAATCCAGGTGCTTCACTTGTTAATACACCTTTATCGTCAACTGGGCAAAGTACTTCTAATCCATACTTTTTACCAACAACGAAGTCATCTTCCCCGTGTCCAGGTGCTGTATGAACGCAACCTGTACCTGCATCTGTTGTTACGTGCTCCCCTAACATAACTAATGAGTCACGATCGTAGAATGGGTGTTTTGCAACTGTATACTCAAGCTCGCTACCTTTTACCGTTTTCACAACTTCAGTATTTTCCCACTCTAACGTTTTTGCAACCGTCTCAAATAGTTCAGAAGCGATGATATATTTCTCATCATTTACTTTCACAATGCTATATTCAAGTTCTGGGTGAACAGAAATACCTAGGTTTGCAGGTAACGTCCAAGGTGTTGTTGTCCAAATAATGAATTTCTCATCACCTTCTAATACGTTCTTCCCATCTTTTACAGGGAATGCTACGTAAATAGATGCTGATTTTTTATCTTGGTATTCAATTTCAGCTTCTGCTAAAGCAGATTCACTCGTTGGAGACCAGTAAACTGGTTTTTGACCTTTATAGATATAACCTTTTTTCGCCATGTCACCAAACACTTTAATTTGTTGTGCTTCATAAGCTGGCTCTAAAGTAATATATGGATTCTCCCAATCTGCACGTACACCAAGACGCTTAAATTGTTCACGTTGACGTTCTACTTGTTCATATGCATACTCTGCACACAACTTACGGAACTCTGCAACCGTCATTTCTTTACGTTTTACCCCTTTATTTGTTAAAGCTTGTTCAATTGGTAAACCGTGCGTATCCCAACCTGGTACATATGGTGCACAGTATCCAGTCATTGATTTGTAGCGAACAATAAAGTCTTTTAGTACTTTATTTAATGCGTGTCCCATGTGAATATCACCATTCGCATATGGAGGCCCATCATGCAGCACAAATAAAGGTCGACCTTTTGTATGTTCTTGTACTTTTTCGTAAATGTTCATTTCAGCCCACTTTTCTTGCATTGCAGGCTCACGTTTTGGTAAATTCCCACGCATCGGGAATTCCGTTTTTGGCATTAGTAATGTGTTTTTGTACTCCATGCTCAATTCCTCCTCGAATATATAAAAGAAAGACCTTAAAAAAATGGAATAAAAAAGAGACTTTCTCATCCCAAAAAGGGACGAGAAAGTCTCCCGCGGTACCACCCTAGTAGACCATACACATATGTACAAGGTCCTCTTTATATTCTTAACGCGAATATACGCCTACGCCTACTCATTTGTTCAGCGCGGAACTCCAGGGTGATATTCCCATTTATCGCCTTATCCTGAGCTTACACCATCCTCAGTTCGCTATATAAGGTGTGAAAAAGGTACTTATCCCTATCTTCGTTTTTCTTAATAAATATGTTGTTTAAAATTATATGTAATAATGAGAAAAACGTCAAGCTTACACTGTTTCTTCTTTTTTCAACAGCTCGTCCACTTCGTCTTCTAACTCAATTAATTTGTCCCAATCGTCGTTGTTTAACATTTCAAGCTGTGTTTCTAACAGCATGCGGAAACGAGTACGGAATACTTTTGCTTGTTTCTTTAACTCTTCAATATCAAATGCAACTTTTCTTGATTTCACTAAAGCTTCATTAATGATACGATCTGCATTCTTTTCTGCTTCACGTACAATTAATTTCGCTTCTTTTTGTGCATTACGTTTCACTTCTTCCGCTGCTTCTTGTGCAACAACAATAGACTTATTTAACGTGTCTTCAATATTAGAGAAATGATCTAACTTTCCTTCTAATTGTGCAACTTTTTCTTCTAAAGCTTTCTTCTCACGAATGACTAATTCATAATCTTTGATGATCTGATCAAGAAATTCATTTACTTGATCTTCATCATAGCCACGAAACCCGCGACTAAATTCTTTATTATGAATATCTAATGGTGTTAACGGCACAAACGCCACCTCCAAGTAGTTATCTAAATTTTCCTCATTCTAAATTATATCTTTTCTTCGACAAAATAAGAGTTTTTCCTTCTAAAAAACCAATCATTTTAGTATACCATACAAAATTATCCATTTGTCGCGTTTCGTTCTTCCTTCTACAGAAAACAATTTACTTCGTCCATATCCTCTAACTGAAAATACATCCCCCGGAAAACATTCATAGGAAGTTTGCTCTACAATTTTCCAGTTCACCTTCACAAGACCATTCTTTATAAGGGGTTGTACCTTTTGACGTGATATATGGAGCATTTCGGCTAATAAGACATCTAGACGAAGTGATGAAACAGTTCCAGACTGCTCTCTCCACTCTTCATGTGATTGCAACACTTGGTTTGGTTGTACACGGGAGAGTGAAACCTTCATTTTTCCTATCGATTGCAAGTTAATTTCAATGTACGAAACAATTTCTTTTGCAACTACAATTTGGGCACGATTTTCTTGGAGCAAAATATCACCGCACTTTTCTCTTGTTAAACCAAGAGACATAAATGCACCTAATATTTGCCTATGTTCAAGCGTATAAAACTTGGAAGGATAGTCAATTTCTAATACTTCTACTTGAAACTCTTCTTCATTTAATTCAAGGTAATCTGGATAAATAAGTGCTCTTTTTCTCTCTGCTTTCGGCGCCGCACCACCAAGCTGTAAAGCAACATCTCCTTGATGTCCAATTACTGTAGCTACAATTTGTTGCTGACGTGGATCAAGAAAATCTGTTAATTTTACTTGATGGTACTCTTCTGCCACCTGCTTCCATTCTAACACTTTATCGACAAAGACCGCTTCATCAGGTCTAAAATGCTCATAGATGCTCATTCATTTAACCTCTTGCTATAAGAAATAACGAAACAGACTTACTAAACCACTGCCAGCAAATTTCAATGCAATAATTGCAACGATTGGAGAAATATCAATTACACCAAACGGCGGAATAAATCTCCGAAACGGTTCTAAATACGGTTCACAAATACGTGCAAGGAAGTCACCGAATGTTGATTCTCTTGCGCCTGGGAACCAAGATAGAAGAATATAGATAATAAGCGCCCAGGTGTAAATTTGAATAGCATAGTACAATATTTGTAAAATCATTATCATGGCGTATTACCACCTCTTTATATTTGTCTCTTCCTCTTCACCGAACAACTCTGAAATTGCTCCAACAATGTCCACATTTTCAGGTGTACACATAAACGTTTTCGGTCCTAATTTTTGAATATCCCCGCCTATAGCGTATACAGTACCACTTAAAAAGTCAACGATGCGCACAGCTTGATCAGTAGACATTCTTTGTAAATTAATAACAACAGCCCGTCTTCCTTTTAAATGGTCGGCAATCCCTTGCGCTTCGGAATATGTGCGCGGTTCTAACAAAACAACTTTAGAGGACTGTTTTGCCGTTTCAATGCTCACGATATTTTGTTTTGGTTGTACTTTTGTAAATGGAACATCCTGCTGCTCTGGAGGATCTTGTTGCTTTTTCATTTCTGTTTGCTCCTTTTCATAAGCATATTGGGCTGCTTCTTTTTCTTCTGGTGTGTCAAAAAAGAAGTATTTTACTTTTGACCAACTCATAATAACATTCTCCTTTCTTTTACACTTTTCCTACTAAAATCGTTCCCAAACGAATATATGTAGCACCTTCCTCAATTGCAATCGTGTAATCATTTGACATTCCCATCGATAGCTCTTCACACGGAGCGTATGGCAATTCTAGTTCCTGCACTTGTTTTTGTAGCATGCGCAGCGTTCTAAAACAACGACGAATTTCCGCTTCTTCCTCCGTAAATGGTGCCATTGTCATCAATCCAACAACTTCAATTTTATCAAAGTCTTGCAAAGCTTGAATAAACGCAATCGCTTCCTCAGTCGATAAACCTTGTTTCGATTCTTCACGTGATGTCTTCACTTGTACAAAACATCGAACCTTCTTTGTAGCACGCTTTTGAATCTCTTTTGCAAGCGAAAGACGATCTAATGAATGTAAATAATCAATCTCATTGATGACCTCTTTTGCTTTTCTCGTTTGTAGCGAACCAATGAAATGCCAATTAACTTTCGAGCCAAAATGCTCATATTTTTGTAAAAAGCCCTCATTTCGGTTCTCACCTAAATCAGTTAGTCCAGCTTCTACTACTTCATTTGTTGCTTCAATTCCTACTGTTTTTGTTACTGCAACAAGCTTAATCTCCTGTACCGAGCGCTCTGCTCGTTCACACGCTTTTTTAATTGCTTCCTTTACAACTACTAAATTCTCTTGTACTGCCACTGTTTTCAATCCTCCTTAAAACCTATGAAACTCAACATTCTCCCCGTTTTCCCTTGATCACGGCGATGTGAGAAAAACAATTGTTCTTCACAGCTTGTACAAAGAGACGACATCACAATATGCTCTTCTTTTATGCCAGCTTGTACGCATAATATACGATTAATTTCTTTTAAATCAATCGCATATTGTCCATCTGAAATCAATTTATAAGGAACACGTCCGTTTACTACTTGTTTTGCTGCTGCTAATACACGATCATCAACAACATAACAGCACGATCCAATGGCAGGTCCAATTGCGACATGAATTCCGTGAACAGGGACACCTTCCGCTTTCCACTTTTGAATCATTTCCTTTGCAATCTCTTTAACAGTTCCTTTCCACCCAGCATGTGCAAGTCCTATCATACCATGTGATGGTGCATAGAAATAGAGTGGAACACAATCTGCATAACAAGATGTTAAGCACACATCTTTATCAGTCGTGTAAATACCATCCGTATTTGGAATACCATCTTCATACGAATAAATTCCTCGCCCTCTTTCCCGTTGTCCTACTTTTTCAACATGATGATCATGAACCTGTTCTGAGCAAATCCAATTCTCTAGTGGTTTTTGTAACTTATTCGCTAAAATACGTCTATTTTCATGAACATTCTCCACGATATCATTCACATGTAATCCTAAATTCATCGCATGAAAGGAGCCTGTACTTACCCCACCATCTTTTGTCGTAAATCCAGCAGTAATGTTTCCAAGATCTTTCCACGCTTGTAAATACAATATACCGTCCACATATTTAAATGGTTCTCTCATAAAGCGGCTCCTTCTAATTAAAATAGCTTAAAAAAGCATGGTACTTCCTGTCTATTTTACCATACTTTTATTTTTCCATAATGACAACAGAAAAAAAAGAGGAATTTGTAATATTCTTTAAGAAATTGTCGGTGTTTGTATTGATTCTGTTACAGGATTGACATGATCGCCTCTTACTAGTATGACATCCTCTCCAATTTTCACAATTTGTTTCCAGGGGATTACAAATTCTGCTTCCTTTCCAAATATACCTAACATACGTGTCTGCTTTGAAATAATAACTGCTTGAATTTTCCCTGTGTTCATATCAATATCAATATCTCCAATATTCCCAAGTTTTTTTCCATCTGAGACATTGACAACATCCTTCATCTGAAACTCTGAAATTCGTATCATTGTCATCCGCTCCTTTATCTCGCATTAACAGGAAGTAACCCTCGCTAATAGAAAATCCATTTTATTATCATTATATGAATACGCTATCTCCTCTATGAGCGGAATCTGAACTACACATAATAAAGTGAACCTGTAAATCAATCGTGTTTTATAGACAGCAACTACAAAATAAAAAGACCTCACCATAAATGGTGAGGTCTTATCCTTGAATCGTTTTATTCATTTGTTTAATAGCTGATTTTTCCAAACGTGATACTTGTGCTTGGGAAATTCCAATTTCTTCTGCAACTTCCATTTGTGTTTTCCCTTGAAAGAAACGTTTTCGAATAATCATTTTCTCCCGATCATTCAATCGCTTCATTCCTTCTTTCAATGCCAATTCTTCCACCCATTGCTCGTCCTTTTGTTTCTCATCACTTAACTGATCCATTACAAAAATAGGATCTCCCCCATCATTATATATGGGCTCAAATAACGAAACTGGATCTTGAATGGCATCGAGTGCAAAAACAACTTCCTCATGCGTTACTTCAAGAACCTTTGCAATATCCATTGCCGTTGGCTCTTTTGAATTTTCCGCAATTAACTTTTCTCTTACCTGTAATGCCTTATACGCAATATCTCGTAATGAACGAGATACGCGAATCGGATTGTTATCACGCAAATATCTGCGTATTTCCCCAATAATCATTGGCACAGCATATGTTGAAAATTTAACATTTTGGCTTAAATCAAAGTTATCAATGGATTTCATAAGTCCAATGCAGCCAACTTGAAATAAATCATCAACAAATTCTCCTCTATTGTTAAATCGCTGGATGACGCTCAGTACAAGACGTAAGTTTCCATTCACTAATTTCTCTCTTGCGCTTATCTCTCCACTTTGCATTTCTCGAAATAATTTACGCATCTCTTCATTTTTTAGTACTGGAAGTTTAGCTGTATCAACACCGCAAATTTCTACTTTGTTTCTCGTCAAAGTGTTCCCTCCTATCGGGAGTTGCTGTACAGTGTAAAGTATCTCCTTTGGAGGGAATTTTATGCATACGGTTTTTCCATCTTTACTAACTAACGCGTGATTTGTAAATACAATAAAACCAATCGGAATACCAATTGGTTTTATTAATCTCCCTTGATCATATAAGCTTTTTTACATACTTCTTTATACCATTTTATTAAATTCTTTCCGCAACCTTTTTATAATCCTCTTTTCCAAACGGGAAATATAAGACTGTGAAATTCCTAACATATCTGCTACATCTTTTTGCGTTTTTTCTTCTCCGCCTGCAAGACCAAAACGAAGCTCCATAATTTGCTTTTCACGGTCATTTAATTGATGCAGTGCTTTCATAAGAAGATGACGATCTACAGTAGCCTCTAAATCTTTTGTAATAATATCATCATCTGTACCAAGCACATCCGATAGCAGTAATTCATTCCCATCCCAATCAATATTTAACGGTTCATCAAATGACACCTCTGAACGATTTTTATTATTTCTGCGTAAATGCATTAAAATTTCATTTTCAATACAACGTGATGCATATGTCGCTAATTTTATTTTCTTTTCAGGATTAAATGTATTTACGGCTTTAATAAGACCAATTGTTCCAATACTAATTAAATCCTCGATATTAATTCCTGTATTTTCAAACTTACGAGCTATATATACAACGAGCCGCAAGTTACGCTCAATAAGCAATGACCTTGCTGCTTGATCCCCTTTTGGCAATTTATTCAAAAGAACCTCTTCTTCCTCTTTTGTCAAAGGGGGTGGCAATGCCTCACTTCCACCAATATAATAAATTTCATCGGTCTTAATTCCAAGTTTCAGCAATACTTTATACCAAAGGTATACTAAGTAAAATTTTAATTTCGCCATGTTCTCCCGCCTCTCATCATTAAGCAATTGTCACTTTTTGTGATATCAACATCTTCGGATGTATAATGCATTGATACTCCCCATTGGTAGACAATTGCTGTGTATTTAATCCGATTAATACCTTGTTGACAACCATATCGCTTCCTTCGTGATGAACTTGAACAATATCTGGCTTAATGGCCCATAAAAATTGATGATCCACTCCTACCGCTCGAAAAGGAATTAAGCGTAATCTCGTTGCCCAACCAGAATCATTTTCTGGTATTTGTGGAATCTCTGTTTTGGAATAAATTTGTTCTGTTAACCATGTCGGTAAACAATGTTCTAACGATGAAATATGCATAACCATAACCGGTGTTTTTGTTAAAGGATCATGAAGTTGGTTTCCACTATCAATTAAGCCATCTAATTCAATTTCATTTTCAGCTAGTTTAATATTCACCTTTACGATTTGATCATAATGAATCTTTGTCACTTCTACATTTTCAATACGTTTTTTCGAGAAATAATAAATAATGGGAAATCCAAAAATAACAAACATCCAGCTTACAGGATCACCATAAGAAATTGATTTTACCTGCACTAACCCATTTACCATTTCATTTGTTTGTAGGAAAAAATGAGTTCCAATTAATCCTCCTCCTACCATGAATGTTACAAAATAAAAAGTAAAAACGGTCTGTGTATAATCTCGAAAAGTAGAAAATCCAAATGCCGCATACACAATAAATAACGAATACACGAGTTTCATAATTGGATGTGTCATCATAGAAGCAAAAGGAGTAAAGGCAAAAATAACAATCGTGGAACCGATAAATGCCCCTAAGACAAGCCTCCATCTTTTGATCTTCTTTTTTAACACCGTTGCTGTTAATAAAAGTAAAAGAAAATCAATGCAGGCGTTTAACAACCAAACAACGTCGGCGTAAACAACCAAACAATTCACCTCTTTTTTTAAGTTGAGACTAGTATAATGCATATCCAATGAGAAAGTGTGTCAATTTACGGAGGGGTTTTTTTGTTATTTTGTGGTTTCTAGACATAATCTGTCGTGAAGAAATAAACGTGGATTTTTTATAGAAAGATATATAACTATTAGCTGCTATTTCAAAAAAAAGATCTGCTTAACAGATCTTTCTAACATGTAAACTTTATTCATCTCGTATTTTCCGAAGTGAGTTTCTTCTGAATATGTATTGCAATAAACCGTTAATCATCCAATGATTCTCTTCATCTCTCAATGATCATTAGTCTGCCAATAGCTGGACAGGCAAATCTAGTTTTAACATTTTTTAAACAACTAAAAAAGGAGCTAAATGAAAGCTCCTTTTCTTTTATCGTCTACGACGGTTACGTAAAAATGCTGGGATATCGATATCATCTGAATCCGTATTACGATCATGTACAACAGGCTCTTCACGTTTCACTTCGCGTTTTACTTCACGTTGTTTTTGTGGTTGAGCTACTGGTTGTTGTTGTGCGTAATTTGAATTCGTTGCTGGACGTACAAATGGTTTTGGCGGTTGAACTGAAATACTATCATCAAAACCAGTTGCAATAACAGTTACAACAATATCATCTTTTAATCCTTCATTAATAACAGAACCGAAAATCATATTCACTTCTGGATCTGAAGCTGAAGCTACAATATCTGCTGCTTCTTGTACTTCATATAAACTTAAGTTTGCGCCACCTGTAATGTTCATAATAACACCTTGTGCGCCATCGATAGATGTTTCTAGTAGCGGACTAGAAATTGCTTTCTTTGCAGCTTCCGCAGCACGATTTTCACCATTACCAGAACCGATACCCATTAATGCTGAACCTCTATTAGACATAATAGTTTTTACATCTGCAAAGTCTAAGTTAATAAGACCAGGTGTAGCAATTAAATCTGAAATACCTTGAACACCTTGGCGTAATACGTTATCCGCTTCACGGAACGCTTCTAACATCGGTGTATTTTTATCTACAATTTCTAGTAAACGATCATTTGGAATTACAATCAATGTATCTACATTTTCTTTAAATGCTGCAATACCAGATGCAGCTTGTGTTGCACGTTTACGTCCTTCAAATGTAAATGGACGCGTTACAACACCAACTGTTAATGCGCCTAATTCCTTTGCAACTTGTGCGACTACTGGAGCTGCACCAGTTCCAGTTCCACCGCCCATACCAGCTGTTACAAAGACCATATCTGCACCGCGAAGTGCTTCTTGGATCTGCTCTTTACTTTCTTCAGCAGCTTTTTTTCCTACTTCAGGATTTGCGCCGGCACCAAGTCCACGCGTTAATTTTCCACCAATTTGCATTTTCGTTTCAGCTTTTGATAGATTTAATGCTTGTGCATCAGTATTTACAGCGATAAAGTCTACACCTTGTACGCCATGCTCAATCATACGATTTACAGCATTATTTCCGCCGCCGCCGACACCGATAACTTTTATATTCGCTAATTGATCTTGAGTAGTATCAAACTCTAACATGTCGAAATCCCCCTAGAACCTCATTTTTCTTGTCCAATTTTAATCCCATAAGTAACGGAATACACGTTTTACTTTTGACATCATACGTTCATCATTTTGATCATTATTGTTTTGATTACGAGTTTTTTGTTTCACAGGTTGCTGTTGTACCGGCATCGTTGCTGGTACTGGGTCAAAATGCTCTTGCGTTTCTTGAACGCTTTTCCCTCGTAATTTAGCTTTTTGATAAGAGTGTTTAATTAACCCAACTCCAATTGTATATTGAGGCTCACGAACACCAATATAATCTGGAGTTGCTATACGAACATTTTCATGTAAAATATCAGATGCAAGATCTAGAATACCTGGCATAGAAGCAATACCACCAGTAAGCACATAACCAGAAGCTACTTGTTTCACTCCCAATTTGCGCACTTCGTCTTGAACGAACATTAAAATTTCTTCTACACGTGCCTCAATAATATCAGATAACTCTAATTGAGAATACTGTTCTGTTTGATCGCTTCCCATAATAGGAACCGTAAACACCTCTTCTTCAGAAGCCGTATCATAAAAAGCATGTCCATATTTCAGCTTAATTTGATCTGCATTCTCTGTTGAAGTTTTTAGCCCTATAGCGATATCCTTTGTTATATGATCTCCACCTAATGGCAATACACTCGTCGCTTGTAACTCTCCATCTCTAAAAATGGATAAAGTTGTAGATCCCCCGCCAATATCAACAAGGGCCACTCCTCTGTTTTTTTCATCAGAAGATAAAGCAACTGTCGCAGCCGCTAACGGTTGCAGGCAAATATCAACAATTTCAAGACCAGCTTTTTCTACACAACGAAGTAAGTTATGTAGTAAAGTTCTTGAGCCTGTAATTAATGTACCTTCCATTTCTAATCTTACGCCGATCATCCCGCGCGGATCGTTAATCTCGTCAAGACCGTCTACAATGAATTGTCGAGGCACCACATCAATAAATTCACGTTCAGGAGCAATTGATACAACTTGCGCTGCATCTAAAACTCGTAAAACATCATCATTCCCGATTTCACGATCTTCATTTGAAACAGCGACTACTCCGTGGCAAGGAAGCAACTGTACTTGGTTTGCATTGACACCAACAACAACTTGTTCAATGTGAATTCCCACCATGCGTTCAGCTTGTTCAATTGCTTTTTTAATTGATCGAACAGTCTCGTCTATGTCAACTATAGAGCCCTTTTTCAAACCATTTGATTTTACGTTTCCAACACCAATAATGTTTAAGCTGTCATTAACCATTTCACCAATGATGACTTTAACATTGGATGTACCGATGTCAAGACTAACATATATTTCATTGCTGTTCATTCTTTGGCACCTCCTTCTTTATTTATACCATACAAGTCAATATATGGAACACCAATCGCAACTTTACTATTTATAAGAAAAATATTCAACGTCTTTATGCATTTCCCTTTTTTAACCCTGTATTTTTCTTATTTTTATTTAACATTCACTTAATAATATTACAGTAATCTGTGAACGCCTGCTTTATTTTGAAATAAATCTACTTCAAATACAAAGATTACCGCCAAATATAAGTCTACACTAAGATGTACTCATAGAAAAGTGAAACTTGTACCAATCCTAGTACGAATCGAAGAAAATCTAAATATTTTTCATCAAATCAATCCCTACTCAAGAGAACGTACGTACTGTTTTTATATGAAAAAAGAAACAAAACTACTATTCTTCTATTTCTTTTCTTCACCATCTAAATACTTGACATATGTCCCAACTTCTAAATCAATTAGAACTTTCTTACCTGGTTCTATTTGTTTCAAAATTAATGGATAAGCTTCCATACGCTTTGCGAAATCCTGAATAGTTGTACTAACTTCATAGCCTTCATTCATATATAAAGTAAGATGGTCTTCATTTGAATTCGTTGGAGTATAACGAATTTCAGAAATAGATCTTAGAATAGTCGGTGTTAATTTTTTTAGTTCTGCAATTAACTCTTTCATTTTTTCTTCTTTAAATGGTTCGAAAATCGGAGCTGCAACAGGCAATTTTCCATTTGGAAGCACATCAAGTGTTTTGCCGTTTTCTAAAAGTGGTTGTAATTTCCCACCCTTATTTATATACCCTATCGTTACATATTCTTCGATATGGATATCGATTTTGTTTGGAAAACGTTTCTTGACATTTACCGCTTTAATTTCTTTTTGTTTCGTTAAATTTTCTTCCGCCTTATGCGCTGTTACCCGAAAATAACTTGTTTCATATGTAACTCCAGATTCTTTCAGGACTTGTTCATCTGTCATGTAATGATTTCCAAAAACACTTATCTTTTTTATATTACTAAGTGGAGACCGAAAATAAATTAAAAAAAGTACTAATAAAAATAAAATCGATATGTATAAAATTAATCGGTGATTGACAGTTTTTTTATCCCTTTTCTTTTGATTTTTTAATTTAGGTACACGATCTTGTAGTCTAATAACTTTACTATTTTTCATGTACGATCCCCCTATGTAACATAAAGAACGGCATGTTCTTCATGCCGTTCTTATCTTCTTATTATACCATAAATGATAATGAGCGGAACATATAACAATTATCTTCCAATGATTTCTACTTCTGTATGCATATCTATATCAAATTGTTCTTTGATTGTTTTTTTGACAAATGCGATTAAATCTAAAACATCTTGTGCTGATGCAGATCCTGTATTGACAATAAAATTCCCATGCATTTCAGAAATTTTCGCACCGCCAATTTGATACCCACGAAGACCAGCCTTTTCTACTAAATCTCCAGCAAAATGCGGTAGCGGATTTCTAAATATACTACCCGCACAAGGGTGATTCCATGGCTGTGTTTCACGGCGATAGTCTTTATTTTTTTGCATGATACGAACAATTTCTTCACGCTCTCCTGTTTTCAGCTGAAATTCAGCTTCTAATACAATACCAGGGCGCTTTGTTTGTAAAACAGAAGTACGATAAGAGAATTCCATCTCTTCTTTTGTTAACCACTTAACTGTCCCATCTTCAAACATAATGCAAGCTCTCATTAAAATTTTCGAGATATCAGATTTATGAGCACCAGCATTCATATATACTGCACCGCCAACACTTCCTGGAATACCACTTGCAAACTCTAATCCAGCTAGCCCTTGGCGACTAAGTAATGTCGACAACTTAATAAGAGGATATCCTCCACCAACTCTTACAATAGCTTCTTCTACTTCTAAGTGATCTAATCCTTCTCCTAAACGAATTACAACACCCTCGATACCTTTATCAGAAACAAGAAGATTCGAACCACGCCCAATTGCCGTCCATTTTGTTTTGTTTTTTGTTACCAAATCCAAAATTTTCTCAACACCGGCAGCACTGCTTGGCATAATTAAAATATCAGCTGGTCCCCCTATTTTCATAGTTGTATAACGAGCTAATGATTCATTTACGAATACCTTCCCAACTTTTGCTTCTATAAGTTCATTTGCTAATTGTTCCATGATGATCTCCCCCATATTAAGTCTCCTTACTACAGTAGTATGCAGGGCATTCACCTAACGTTATTTTTAACAAGCTTGTTCATTACTTCAAATAACTTGTTGGCTGCATCTGGAATTCCTAGCTGCTTAGCAGCTAGTTTCATATTTTGTAATGTTTGTGTGTCTAATAAAATCTCGTCAATATCACGAAGAAGCGTTTCAGCTGTTAAATCCTTTTCAAGAAGCATTTTTGCCGCTCCTTTATCAACAACTGATTGTGCATTTTTCTCTTGATGATTATTTGTCACATAAGGACTTGGAATCAAAATACTTGGTTTTCCTAACGCTGTCAACTCAGCAAGCGTTGTTGCACCAGCTCGTGAAACTACAAGATCTACACCAGTAAGTACCTCTGGCATATTATGAATGAACGGTTTAATAATCACATTACCTGGATTCCCTTTTTGTTTCACAGCTTCCATTACTTTATCATAATGCACTTCACCAGTAATATACAATACTTCATAATTTTTGTTACCAAATTGTTCAATTGCTTCTACAAAAGCATCATTAATTGGTCTTGCTCCGCGACTCCCACCAAAAATAAGAACAGACTTTTTAGGAAGCGATAATCCAACAGAGCGCTTTCCTTTCATTCCATTTTGGTTCATTACTTCTGATGCACGTGGATTTCCTGTCATAACAACTTTAGATTGTGGGAAATGCTCAGACGCTGCTTCAAAACAAACAGCAACTTTATCCACATAGCGACTCAAAAATTTATTCGTTACACCAGGTACACTATTTTGTTCATGTACAATAGTTGGAATCCCTAATTTCGCTGCCGCATATACGACCGGACCACATACATAGCCACCTGTACCAATCACAACATCAGGATTAAACCGACGAATATATCTTTTACTATCCTGGACACCTTTTAGAAAACGCATTACTGTTTTCACATTATCAAGGGAGATTTTTCGCTTAAATCCACTAATAACAATAGATTGAAACGGTATACCTGCTTTTGGAACAATTGTGCTTTCCAATCCATTTTCCGTACCAATGTATAAAAATCGTGCTTCAGGATGTAGTTTTTTTATTTCCCTAATTAAAGCAAGGGCTGGATATATATGACCACCTGTGCCACCACCACTAACTAATACTCGCACTACAAATTCCTCCGCTTCTCTGTTCTAATTTCAATTGTAATTATTCCTACATTCATACTATAACAAACGAAAAACCCTGTCTTATAAACAGGGTTTAGTAGCGAGAGTGACGACTTATATTCAATAATACGCCAACTGCCATTAGCATCAAAGTCAAACTTGATCCACCATAACTTAGAAATGGCAAAGTAATTCCTGTAACAGGCATCAATCCCGTTACAACACCAATATTAATCATCACTTGAATCGCAATCATCGCCACAATACCTACTGCTAAAAACGTACCATATAAATCAGGCGCTCCTAATGCTATACGAATCCCGCGCCATAATAACAGACTAAATAATAATAACACAAACGAACCACCAATAAAACCTAATTCTTCGGATAAAATCGCAAATATAAAATCTGTTTGGGGTTCCGGTAAATAAAGAAATTTTTGTCTACTTTGTCCAAGTCCAAGCCCAAATAAACCACCCGGACCAATCGCAAGTAACGATTGAATAATCTGAAATCCACTTCCAAGCGGATCCGACCATGGATCTAAATAGGATGTAATCCGTTTCATTCGATATGGTGCCGATGCAATTAATCCAACAAATCCCGCTGCTCCAACTAATCCTAACATTGCAAAATGAAAAACACGTGCTCCCGAAATGAAAATCATTATGATACATGTCCCAGCCATTACTGTTCCTGTTCCAAGATCCGGTTGAAGCATAATCATTCCAAAGGCAACAAATACAAAACCAAGTGCTGGGAGTAAACCATGTTTAAACGATGTAATCAACTTTTGTCTTTCTGATAAAAATTTCGCCAAAAAAATAATCATCGCGAATTTCATAAATTCTGATGGTTGAATCGAAAATGCTCCGATTCCAATCCAGCTTCGCGCTCCCCCTCGAACAAGTCCCACTCCAGGAATTAAAACAAGAATGAGGAGAATAAAACAAACGAGCAAAATTACTTTTGAATAGGTACGCCACACCCAATAGTCGATTTTCATAATAAAAAACATCGCTGCTACTCCAATTCCCGCAAATAATAGTTGTCGTTTTGCAAAAAAGAATGAATCACCCATCTTATAGGAGGCCCAGACAGCACTTGCACTGTAAACCATAATCATCCCGATTGTTAGCAACAAGAGCGTAACGATAATGAGAATGAAATCAGGCGTTTTTTTCATTGGCAATGAACACCACCTCTTTGGACGAAGCATTTTGTCTATGTAACAAAACATCAGTAGGTGTTGGCCTACTGATGTTTTGATTTACTTTATATAAGTTTATGCACGGCTTGTATAAAAATGTCTCCTCTTTCTTCAAATGTTTTAAATTGATCCCAGCTTGCACATGCTGGTGAAAGAAGGATAACATCTCCATCTGTAGAATGAACGTAAGCTCGTTCTACCGCCTCTTCTAAATTATCGACACTTTCAATGATATCTATCCCTGCTTTTTCTGCTGCCTTCACTAACTTTGGTGCAGTTTGTCCAAATGTTACAATCGCTTTTACATGTTCAAAATATGGAATTAAATCATCAAATTCATTACCGCGATCAAGTCCACCTGCTAGTAAAATAACAGGCCCTGTAAATGCTGATAACGCCTTTTCCGTCGCTAACATATTCGTTGCTTTTGAATCATTATAAAACTTACGATTCTTAATTGTTGTTACGTACTCTAGACGATGTTTTACACCCGTAAAACGTTTTAATACTGTAACAATAGCCTCATTTGCTACACCTAATAATTTAGCAATGCTCATTGCTGCTAAAATATTTTCTAAGTTATGTTTACCAGGTAAAACGATATCCTGAATTTCAACAACTTTCTCGCCTTTAAAATAAAGAGCGTTATCTTTTACACACGCACCATCTTCAATTTCTTTCGTAGCTGAAAATAGTACTTTTTGCCCTTTACTATTTGCTGCTAAAGACATCACATCTGCATCATCTGCATTAATTACACTATAATCCGTTTCAGTTTGGCTTTTAAAAATATTTGCTTTCGCTAAACCATACTCTTTCTTCGTACCATGATAATCTAAATGCGCTTCAAATAAATTTAAAAACGCTGCGATTTTAGGTCGGAATGTTTCTACCCCCATCAATTGGAAAGATGAAAGTTCTGTAACAACTACTTCACTTTCTTTTGCCCCTTGCGCCACTTCACATGCTACCGTACCTATATTTCCAGCGATAACAGGGTGCTTTTGTCCTTCTTTCAACATTTCAAATGTTAGCATTGTCGTTGTTGTTTTACCATTAGAGCCCGTAATTCCAACAAACGGTGCCTCTGAAATACAATACGCTAACTCTACTTCTGTTACAATCGGAATTTGTTTTTCTTTCGCTGCAACAAGTAATGGATTAGAATATGGAATCCCAGGATTTTTCACGACAAGTGAGATATTTCTTTCTAATAACTCTAATGGATGACCTCCACATACAACATCCATTCCTTTTGCTTGCAATTCTGCAGCTAGCGCATTATCAGCTAATGGCTTTCCGTCATTTACAATCACATTTGCACCTAAATTTTTTAATAAAGTTGCAGCTGCATAACCGCTTTTTGCGATACCTAATACAAGAATATTTTTATTTTGATAGTCAGTCACAGTTTTCAATTACATCCACACTCCGATATAAATTCCTAATACCGCTAATAAAAATCCTACAGACCAGAACGTTACAACAACACGCCATTCTGACCAACCACATAATTCATAATGATGATGCAGTGGACTCATTTTAAAAACACGCTTTCCAGTCGTTTTAAATGAAATAACTTGAATGATAACAGATAAAGTTTCCATTACAAATACGCCGCCAATAACAACAAGTAATAATTCTTGTTTTAATAAAATCGCTACTGCAGCTATCGCGCCACCTAAAGCAAGGGAACCTGTATCTCCCATAAATACTTTAGCTGGATTCGCATTAAACACTAAAAATCCAAGTACAGCCCCTACAACTGCCATACAGAAAATCGCTACTGCATATTGCCCTTGAGCAACAGCAATGATACTAAATGCCCCAAATGCAATTGCAGCTGTCCCTGATAACAGTCCATCTAAACCGTCTGTCAAATTGACTGCATTGGATCCACCAATAAGCATAAATAGCACAAGAATAAAATACGCCCAGTGTAAATCAAATTTAACATCCGTTCCTGGAATCATTAAATGTGTATCGAATCCCTGTCCTTTTGCGATGACAAAAAACGCAATTGCAATGACAAGTTGACCGATTAATTTTTGTTTTGATGTTAAACCAAGATTTCTTTTCTTAACGACTTTTATGTAGTCATCCAAAAAGCCAATCAAACCATAACCAAAAGTAACTAATAATAGTAATGATACTTCTGCACCTAAATATTCAAATTTAATTGCCATGATTAGTGTCGTCACCATCATAGACACATAAATAACAATACCACCCATCGTTGGTGTTCCTGATTTCTTTTGATGCGATTTTGGACCTTCGTCACGAATGCTCTGTCCAAACTTTAATTTTCGTAAAAATGGAATAAACAATGGCGAAAGGGCAACAGAAATTAAGAATGCCACCCCTGCCGTTACTAATAAACCTTGTTCAAGCACATGTAGTCCCCCTCTCATGTTGTTATTCTTTGTTGTTTAAACAATTCGAAATTGCTTCTTTAGCAATTTCACGATCGTCAAAATGATGTACTTCTTTTCCAATAATTTGATACGTTTCATGCCCTTTCCCAGCAATAATAATGATATCTTCCGCTTTCGCTTCAGAAATCGCATGGAAAATCGCTTCTTTTCGATCCACAATTACTTCATAATTATTCCCTTTTGCACCAGTTATCATATCATCCAAAATAGCTTGTGGATCTTCACTCCTTGGGTTATCTGAAGTCAAGATGGCATGCGTTGCATATGCTGTAGCAACCCCCGCCATAATTGGTCTTTTCGTCCGGTCACGATCACCACCACATCCAACAATACAGTACACATTCCCTTTCGCAAATTGCTTCGCTGTTGTTAGTACATTTTCCAAACTATCTGGTGTATGAGCATAATCGACAATAACTGTATAATCCTGTCCGCCATCCACAACTTCAAAACGTCCTGGAACACCAGTTAAACTTTTCACAACATCAATAATTATTTGTAAAGCCACACCAGAAACAAGAGACGCTGCTGTTGCCGCTAAAACATTGTATACATTAAACTTTCCTATTAATTTCATCGTAATATTTTTACTCTCATAAGGTGTAACGAGAGTAAATGTTGTACCACCGCTCGTCATGACAATATCCTTTGCCATAACATCGCTACGTGTATCAATTCCATAAGTAATAACCGTAGCCGCTGTACTTCTTATATATTCTTCCGATGCTGGATCATCATTGTTTAACACAGCATACTTTTCACGATTATGATGATAGCTATTACCAAGCTGTGCAAAAAGCAAACCTTTTGCATGTTTATATTCTTCCATCGTCTTATGATAATCTAAATGATCTTGTGTTAAATTTGTAAATACTGCCACATCATAATCGCAGCCATGTACACGGCCAAGATCTAATGCATGTGAAGAAACTTCCATTACTGCGCTATTTACGTTTTGCTCAACCATACGGTGAAACGTTTGTTGAAGTGTCAGTGCATCTGGCGTTGTATTTTTCACCTCGAATGTTTCATCACCGATTTTCATATTAATTGTTCCAATTAGCCCTGTTTTATGACCGTGCGCTCGCATAATCTCATCCATAATGTGCGATGTTGTTGTCTTTCCATTTGTACCTGTAATCCCAATTAAGTGCAACTTGTGTGTTGGCTGCTCATAAAAATAATCAGCTAGCACTGCCAATGAACGATAAGTATTTTTCACAAGTACAACTGGAACGTCAACATCAATCGGTCTTTCCGCAACAATAGCAGCCGCACCTTGCGCGGCTGCTTGCTTAGCAAAATCATGGCTATCAACCGTATACCCTTTCATACATACAAATAAGCTTCCATTTGTCACTTTACGTGAATCAGCTTCAATAGATGTAATTTCTGGATTTTCTTTTGGAACAACTGGAAAATCATGCAAACATGATACAAGTGTGTGCAACTTCATTTCACTAAACCCTCTCTACATTGTTTATTTATCTCTTACTTAATAGGCAATACATATCTCCCGCCTTCAAAATTAAGACGGAAGATTGTTGCCTAACGATCTGAAAATAGACCTGTTTATCAATGAGACGTACAATCATCTCAACTGACCAACTTCATCTTAGCCCTTATTTTCAGAAGAAATATATCGCATTTTCATAGAAATTAAATTTCTATGAAAACAAGTCTTCTATATTGAACTAACTTCCACCAATTGTATCATAAAACACAATCTCTTACCTTTAATTACCGAAGTAAATTCTAATTTTTGAGCCCTCTTTTACTTTAGCACCCGCTTCTGGTGATTGTTTAATTACCTTTTCTCCTTCACCACTTACATCGAGTTGTAAATCTACAAGCTGTGTTTGTAAATCCTTCTTATTCATTCCAATTAAATCTGGAACTTCTACAGTAGGCGTATCGCCCCATTTATATTCTTTTTCAACTTGCTCTTTTCTCGGCTCTACTCCCATAGCAGGAAGCGCATCACGAAGTATATTTCCAACAATTGGTGCAGCAACCACCCCACCAAATTGAGTTACTCCTTTCGGATTATCAACTGCAACATATACTACAATTTGCGGATCATCTGCTGGAGCAAATCCAATAAAAGATACAATATAGTTATTGTCTAAGTATTTTCCGTCTTTTACCTTTTGGGCAGTCCCCGTCTTTCCACCAACACGATAACCATCAATATATGCACCTTTACCAGAACCTTTCGCTACAACATTCTCTAACGCATAGCGAACCTTCTCTGATGTTTCCTTGGAAATAACTTTTCTTTTTGCAACTGGCGTTTTCTTGCTTACAACCTGATTATTCGATGGATCAACAAATTCCTTTGCAATATATGGTTGATATAACGTTCCACCATTTACAGCTGCAGCTACCGCAGCAACTTGCTGAATTGGTGTAACAGAAACACCTTGACCAAAAGAAGTCGTCGCTTGTTCAACTGGACCAACCTTATCTAAGTTAAATAAAATCCCTTTTCCTTCTCCTTGCAGGTCAATCCCTGTCTTCTGTCCGAAACCAAAATCCCGAATGTATTGGAATAACTTCTCTTTTCCAAGCCGATCACCAAGCTCAATAAAACCTGGGTTACAAGAGTTTTGGACAACTTCTAAAAACGTTTGACTACCATGCCCACCAGCTTTCCAACAACGTAGCCTAGCACCACCAACTTCAGCTGCTCCATCATCATAAAACGTATCTTTCTCTAAGTCTACTAATTTTTCATTTAAAGCAGCTGCCAATGTAATGATTTTAAAAGTCGATCCTGGCTCATATGTACTCCATACAGGCAAGTTTCGATTAAACACCTCTGGTGAAACACTCTGAAAATCTGCCGGATCAAAACTTGGACGACTCGACATCCCTAAAATTTCACCATTCTTCGGATTCATAGCAATTGCAATCATACCGTCTGGATTATAAGTGGATTCTGCTATATTAAGCTCTCTTTCCATAATTGTTTCGATACGAGAATCGATTGTTAATTTCAAATCCAGACCAGCCTCTGGTTTTTTAAAATCATCACCAACATTTGGCATACGTTGCCCTTTTGCATCTGCAAAAAAGCGGACATGACCTTTATCACCATTTAATTCTTTATCATAATACGCCTCAAGTCCCATAAGCCCCTGATTATCACTACCAGCAAACCCTAATACGTGCGATAAGTATTTTCCGAATGGATAATACCGAATAGAATCTTCAGCAATATAAACACCTTTTAAGCTTAAACCACGTACTTCTTTCGCCTTATCATGCGAAATTTTCCTTCCACCTTTATCCAATCTTACAATAGATTCTTTTTTTGTAACCCTCTTGTAGATTTCCTCTTTGTCCACACCTAAAACTGCAGCTAACTTCTCTGCAGTCTCTGCTGGTTTTTCAATTTGCCTCGGTACAACAAAGACAGTTGGCGCACTTTTATTTGTTGCAAGCTCTACACCGTTTCGATCTAAGATCTTCCCGCGCTCAGGTTCAAAAGTAATATTACGACTCCACGAATCCTTCGCACGATCTGTCAACATATTTCCAAGAAAAAACTGCACATATCCAAGACGAATATCAATAATTGTAAAAATAAGTATCCCAGATACCAGTATAAAAATAAGTCGTTTCCTAACAGTTACATTTGACACACGCATATTGGAACAAGCCTCCCTTACGCCTAGCTTGTTCCAATATATGCTTGTACCTATTTGATTAGAACTGTCTACTTTCGTTTATATCCACTCTTTATTTTCATGTTAAGGTTTATCCGCCTCTTGCTGCGGTTCAAGTGGCGGTACAAGTGTTACAGCTAATTCTGTACCAGGTTGCAGCAATGTTCCTTCCGCTACACTTTGTTCTGTTACATACCCTGTACCAGATGGTTTCAAGTTAAGATTTAACGTTTTTGCTAAATTCATAACATCACGCAGTGCCCAGCCCTGTATATTTGGCATTGTCGGTTTATCCCCTACTAAGAAGATCCGATCGCCCTTCAATGTTTTTTCAGTTGCTTTTGGCACTTGCTGTTTCACTTTACCTTCACCTAGTCTAATTGGACGGAATTTCTCTTTCTCCTCTAACGCTTTCGCCGCCTCTTCCATCGCTTTTCCAGTAACATCTGGAACAACAGCTTGCTGTTCTTTCACATATTTCTTCGGATCTTTTACTTCTTGTGGTTTAATCTTTAAATACTCTAAACTATCTTTTGTTACTGATTTAAATATTTCAGCAAGTGGTTGTGCCCCGTATTCATTATCTTTTAATTTCGGTTTCTTAATTGCCAAATAGACAATCAATTGAGGGTCGTCTATCGGTGCCATACCTAGGAATGAGAAAATATAATTCTCTCTTCCAGTCATATAACCACCTTTTCCATCAGGAATTTGTGCTGTTCCTGTTTTACCACCAACCGAATATCCATCTATCTTGTAGGCATTCCCTGTTCCTTTCGGTGATGTAACAACACGTTCTAGTAACTGTCTTACTTGTGCTGCTGTTTCTTTTGAAACCGGCTTCCCTACCTCTTCTGGCTTATGCTGTAATTCTGCCTTCTCTGTTATTGGATCTACAATTCGATCGATTACGTAAGGTTTCATCATTTCCCCATCATTTGCAATCGCTGTTGCAGCTTGTACAAGTTGGATTGGAGTGACAGTAGAACCTTGCCCAAACGCTGTTGTTACTTGCTGAATTTGCGAATCAAATACAATTTTATTCGCAACTTCTCCTTGCAAATCAATCCCCGTCTTTTCATCCAGTCCAAATTTATGAATATATTGACGGAAAAGGTCTGGTCCAAGTTTTTGATCTCCTAAAATAGCAAATGCAACGTTCGAAGAACGCTCAACCCCTTCATCGAACGTAATAGATCCCCAGCCAACACCATCATTATGATCTTTTATTTTACGATTTCCAACTGAATATGTACCAGACTGATAATATTCCTGACCGTTATATTTACCTTCATTAATCGCTGCTGCCAATGTGAAAATCTTCATCGTCGACCCTGGCTCAAACGCATTTGCGACTGGCACATTTAAATAATTTTTAACATCAGGTTTATTGGGATCAAAACTAGGACTACTAGACATCGCTAATATTTTCCCAGTTTTCGGATCTGCTACAACTGCAGTTAACATTTCAGGTTCATAATGCTTCTCCGCCGCTTTCATCGCATTTTCCAAAAAGCTTTGAATGCGCTGGTCAATTGTCAAATACACATTATCTCCATTTTTAGGCGGTTTTATATTTTGTTTTCCGCCTTCAAGAGGAACTCCATTACGTCCCCCTGTATATCCCACACTTCCATTAGAAGCACGTAAAAATTTGTCTAAACTCTGTTCTAACCCATATTCTCCTTTTGTAATACCATCTTTATCATCTGGTCTTGCATAACCTAATACATAAGACGCAAAGTCTCCATTCGGATACACTCTTGCTTTTTCGGTAACAAATGAAATCCCTTGTATGTTAAGAGCTTCTATTTGTTCTTTCTTCTCTTTCGTCAAGTTCTTTCCTATCGTTCCAAACTCTACTTGGTTCTTATCTTTTTTTAAAGTGGCTAAAATTTCACCTTCGCTCGCTCCGAGTACACCTGCAATCTTTTTAGCAGCATCCTCTTTATCTTGTACAGGCTTTTCGCCTTTCAACGTTGCGACAAGCTTATAGGAGTTCGCATCTTGTGCTAACACATGTCCATTTTGGTCATAAATCGTTCCACGGTTCGCTTCAAGTATACCTGTTTTACTATGTTTATCTTGGGCAAGTTTCTCTAAGTCCTGATTATGCACTGTTCCTGTTGCTTGAATATAAAAGAATCGGGCTAGCAACAGCAAAAAGAGCAGGAGGAAAAATATCATAAAGTAACCTGCTCCCTTATTCGTATGAAGTTTGTTCATATTCATCTTCATATTTGTTTCACACCTATTTATTGTAGGCCTTTTACATTATTCGCGTTAATTTCTAGCCCGTGTTTTTTTGCAATTTCAGCGATACGCTCATAGCGACTTAATTTTTCTACTTCAGCTTGTAATTCTTGATTTTCTTTTTGTTGTTTCACAATTGTATCCTCTATATTTGCTGCTTCTGCATCAACTTGGTATAATCCAGCCTTATTACCAATAAAAGCTACACAGGCATATAATAAAAAGCCAATAAAAGCTACATACAACAGTTTCTCAATTCTTGTAATCTTCGCTTTAGCTTTTGGTTGTACCATCTGCTGTGGAACTTGAGATTGTAACTGTACCTGTTCTTGCGCTTGTTGTTTGTACTTTACAGCTAAATTTGTCATACCTCTCTCTCCTTTTATCGTTTTTCGGCGATCCGTAACTTCGCAGAACGCGCACGATTATTTTCTTCTAACTCTACATCAGAAGGTAAAAGCGGCTTTCTTGTGATAAGCTTTAGTTTCGGCTTAAACTCATCAGGAATAATTGGTAATCCAGGAGGAAGCTGTGGTGTTGTACTATTTCGTTTAAATGTTGTTTTACAAATACGATCTTCTAACGAATGGAATGTAATCACACTAATTCTTCCGCCAGGCTTGACCATTTCAATTGCAGATTCCAATGCTTCCTCAAATACTTTCAATTCATCATTTACAGCAATACGAATCGCTTGAAATACTCGTTTTGCAGGATGTCCACCTGTTCTACGAGCTGGAGCAGGAATTCCTTCTTTAATTAACTCCACTAACTCCCCTGTCGTTTCAATTGCCTTACTCTCACGATACGCTTCAATTTTTCTTGCAATTTGTTTTGAAAATTTCTCTTCACCATATTGGAAGAAAATTCTTACGAGTTGTTCATATGACCAGCTGTTCACAACATCATATGCTGTTAACGGGGCATCTTGATCCATCCGCATATCTAACGGCGCATCATGATGGTAACTAAAACCACGCTCTGGTGTATCTAATTGAGGGGAAGAAACGCCTAAATCAAATAAAATCCCATCTACTTCTGTAATACCTAATTCATGTAGCTTTTCTGATAAATAACGAAAGTTACTCTTCACTGTTACAAATTGATCACCATAAGAAGAAAATTTTTCTTTTGCATTTTGAATCGCAATCTCATCTTGATCAAATGCAATTAACTTTCCCCCTTCCGTTAGCTGGGATAATAGATAAGAACTATGACCGCCGCCACCTAACGTACAATCTACATATGTACCATCTGGCTTTATATCTAAGCCATCTACTGTTTCTTTTAAAAGCACTGTTACGTGTTTAAACATCGTTGCACCTACTCTTTTTCCAAATAATTATGCTGAACGCACTTCTTTCTCCTAGCTAATATATATAAGCTGGAAAAATAAACAATGTTAAAGTGCGACTCATTCAACTCACCATTAGTGAAAAGGATTATCCACTGATCGCAGCTTTAATTTATTATATACTAAATTTTATCATTTTTTGCGGGAATTTAAATAAAAACATGTCGAAAAACATAATAATACGTTTACATTTTGTGCTATTTTGTCATATATGTTTATTTTATTTATTATGAGCACTATTCAGTCATCTAATCATATAATTCAGAAAATTATTATTTTACAGGTAATTCCACAGAACAAAAATAAAATCCTGCTCCGAAGAGCAAGATTTTATAGTTTTATAACGTGATGCTTTCCATCCCAAGAATAAGACTGCTCCATCACTCTTTGAACAAAATCAAGACCGAACTGATTTAAATAATAACATATATTCCATACTCGTTCTTGCGGCGCTCCTAGTGGACGAAGCGCAAATTGTAGACGGCGAAATTTATTCAACTCAACTTCATGTTTTTTCTCAACATTTCGTTTTAACATTCTTTCTAACAATTCAATTTGTTCTTTAATTTTCCGCTCATTTTCTCCAGCAAAATCATTTAAACCAGGATCTATCCTTTTTACAAACTGTTGTAAGGATGTGTGAATTTCCATCATTCCCTTTTTCGCTTCAAGGAATTGCTCTTCTATTGGCTCTTCTATTTGATTAGACAGCCAGTTTTCACGTATTTCACCTATATCTTTTACAAACGGATCACTTTCTTGTAAATGTAGATCATATAAATCTGTTATAATATTCCGTTCCATATAGCTAATTGTAAGACGCGGAACAACCGGAGGCATTTGGAAACCAAACACATGAAATACTTGCTGTAATTCACTCCAGTACGCAATCTCACCTGGCCCTCCAATAAACGCTAATGTTGGGAAAATATATTCCTGCATAAGCGGCCTAGTTACAACATTATTGCTAAATCGCTCTGGATTTCTTTCCATTTCCCCTATCAATTCTTCATACGAAAATGAATACGTACCATCTTGCCCAACAAATTTCCCATTCTCTTCTTCTAACAATACACGCTCTTCGTCAATTTGCATAAATACATGTATTGCATTTGATTTGGTTTCAATAATTGGCTTATACCCTTGTTCTCTAATAATCTGCTGTTGACTATGAAGAGCTTCCTGAACTGCTTTATATTGGCTTATAATTTGTTTAAAAAAGGAAACTTCTAATTTCCTAAGTGCTGGATGATGTGAATCGACAAGAATCAAGCCTGTATCTGTAAACAGCTTCATAATGAGGTGTGCGAAGAAATCTACATATGTCCGAGACTTCTGCAAGGCATCCTCAACGAATTGTAATACATCTTTTGTAAAATTTGTTTCTGGATACGTTTTAAAAATCTCATCGATCCACTTTCTGCAGTCTTCAATTGAAAGATCCGATTCAGAAGCACTTACCTTTTTAGGATGACGATCATGAAAAATCATCTTTTTTATTTTTTTATTTTTTGTTACAAATGTATGATTAATTTCATCAATGTCATGATCTTCACCAGCAATCCAAAAAACAGGAACAACTCGAACCCCTAGACTTGCTTCTTTCTCTTTCGCAAGCTGTAATATCGAAATAATTTTATGCACTGTATAGAGTGGTCCTGTTAATAGTCCAGCTTGTTGTCCTCCGATAACAACATATGTATTTTCATCTGCAAGCGCTTCTATATTACGAAGCGTATATTCTCCAGCATGTAACTGTGTATTATATTTTAATAAATGCTCCACCAAATCTTGACGGAAAAACTTTTTATCACGTAAATCATGCAGACGTTGTTTAAATCCATCTTCTGTTAACTGATAGTCAAAACATGCCTGTATCTCTTTTTCGCCCTTCCTATAGTCCGCCGCAACACCTTGTAGCGGAACAGAGATTTCTTTTATCTCCATATAATTCTTCCTTTCGTATCCTGTTCTCTCACCAATCCACATTGTAGTCAATGTTTGATGCAAAAGCAAAGAATATACCTTACCGCTCTAATCCTCTTATTGCGTTATACAAAAATTGAAGTGTAGGTACTTGTTTTTGCTGTTTCTTCGCTTCCCCCAACACATAACCAACAATAGCGTCAATTTCTGTTTTTCGCTTTCCCTTCACATCAGCTAACATGGAAGATGTATTACTAGACGTTTTTTCACACACACGACAAACCATTCGCCACAGCTCTTCTTTTTTTTCCTCTCTAATAAGAAATATAACTTCATTAAATACCTGCTTCATTGCTTGATAAAAAAATGGATTTGATAATAATTCTCCGTTTTGCACTCCAAACAGCGCTGTTAAAGGATTAATACATACATTCACTACCAATTTATTGTACATTGTCTGTTTCCAATCATTCTCTACTTGTAACGAAAACAATTGAGAAGAAAAACAATTGAATACCGCTTCAAATGGAACATGATTACCACGTACCAGACCAAACTTTGTAACACCTATCCCGGTATGATGTACTGTATGTTCATTCACCTTTTTTGCTCCATGTTCTACAATACCTACAGCTATATTGTCACACTGTAATTTTTGCATGACTTGAAGATGAGACATCCCATTTTGCAAAAAGATTAGTTGTTGTTGTTCAGTTATAAAAGGCAGTATATCAGTTAAATGATACTGTTTTACAGCAATGAATGTATAATCCAATCTCTCACCTAACACATTTTCTAATGGCAAAACATTCGGAAATACAGTTTCTCGTTTTCCATTTCGAATGCACGTTATCCCCGTCTGCATTATTCTTTCTGCTTGCTCAAATGTTCTTGTAAACAATGTAACATCTTGCCCATTTTTTTTAAAATAAAATGCATAAAGTAGACCAATGGCTCCCGGGCCAACAATTCCAATCTTCATTTCTCTTCACGCAAGAGCCTCTCCTAAATCACTAGATATAAAAATATCTTGTAGTCCATTCAGAGCCCTTGACTCCCCCCATCTAATATGTATTGCTATAACATTGATTATATCCTATTTATCATTCACCAAACATAGCTTCTTCTCTTACATGTATATATTGATTACCAATACATTTCATATTCCAGTGTAGCAAATTTTCCAAAAATACCGAAAGAAATTTTCTATGTTCTTCATAAAAATGAAAAAATGAGTTATAATATTATTGAAAATATTTATACTTTTCTTTATTTACAAGACAAGAAAAGGACGTGGTGAAATGACATTCCCAAAAGTTGAGCGCTTGCTCATCAACTATAAAACATTAGATGAATTCAAAAAATTCAAAGGCTGTGGTGCTCAAGAACTCTCTATGTTTGAAGAATTACAAGCAAATATTATTGAAAACGATAGCGAATCCCCATTTTACGGCATTTATTACGGTGGATCTCTTATCGCACGTATGAGTTTGTACATGAGAAGACGTGGTGAGGCAAACCTTGAAATTACAGGATCTTACGTAGAGCTTTCCAAACTTGAAGTATTACCAAGCTTCCAAAAGCAAGGTTTCGGTCAAATGCTTGTTAATTATGTGAAACAACTGCAATTTCCTATTAAAACAACAGCACGCATTCAATCTGCCGCATTTTGGGATAAACTAAATTTCCAAAAAACAACAACGACTGATGGCGAATTTTATATTTGGTACCCAGAAACTAATTTGAATGCGGTTACAAACGAAGAATCTGCGTAAGAGGACACTTTAATCAGTGTTCATCGTCTACTGATTATTAACGAGCAGCAAGCTTACTGCTTGTTAATAGCGGGATAAAAATAAAAACAGCTGTTACTCAGCTGTTTTTATTTTTTTAACTTTTCTAATATTTCATGCTCATGAACAGCATCTTTTTCTTTTACCTCTAGTACCATTACACTTCTTTTTTGATCAATATAGTCAAGCAAAGTTCGATACTCTTCCTCATATACCGCTAAACGCTGAAGAAGCCATTCTTTCTCCTTTTGCAGTAATTCAATTTTCTGTTGCAATACTTTTGATTCTTTTTCATCTTTATATTTTTGTAAGAAATCAATAACATCATTCAATGTAATAGACATAGATGAATTTTCTACCACTTTCGGTTGCTTCACTTCATAATTCTCTACCTTGCGAATTTGTTTCGCTTCTTCAATACGTTCTTTATACTGCTTTCTAACGTAAGAATTCCATCTGAAGCCACAGGCTGCAGGTGTACGAGATAAATTCCTACCTACCTCTTTAAAGGCGGAAAGTTGCGTTCCTCCTTCTCGAATATGCCGGAGTACTACTTCTGCCAGAAGCAAATCTTCATCATCATTCCATGCATCTTGTCGTGTTGTCGCCATCTTTCTAGTCCTCCTTATGCATTTTTTATTAAACATATGCAGTTACTAGAAAAGATAGAATGCCAACATGCAAAGAATATCTTTTTCTATTTCTTTAAAGTTGTAACAATCGCTCGCCTATGCTCTTCCAATTCCCATAACCGTGCACATTCTGCACAAAATGACTACACACTTCAGCCCATCTTCTTATCTAATGTCTTGTATCACTTTTTCTAATGCATCCATCATTTCACCATTAATTGCATCATGATGTTTCGGCCGATTTAATGTAATCCATATTACCGCTTCTTTATGTTCTACTAAAAGGTTCACAATCCTCATCTCTCCCTTTCCTTCACAAAGTTATGTTTGAGGAAAATGGCAAAAAACTTTTCATTCTTCTTAATAGAAAAAGACAAAAAAAATAAACGTAGAAGATACTCTTCTACGTTTATTTTTTGCAATTACTTGCTGATTACTTCTTTACCTTTGTAAGTACCGCATGCTTTACATACACGGTGAGCTAATTTCGCTTCACCACAGCTTGGGCACTCTACCATACCAGGTACTGATAATTTGAAATGCGTGCGACGCTTTCTTTTTACTGTTTTAGAAGTTCTTCTAAAAGGTACAGCCATTCTTCCCACCTCCTTAAAAGAAATAGTTATTTTCATATGAAGGCCTGAACCAGTCTTCCGATTATTTGTCAAAAAACTTCGCAAGTCCTGCTAATCGTGGATCAACAGGCTTTTCTTTGCTTTCTTCCGAAATCACTTGCCAGTCTTGACCTTGCGTCGGTGCTCCACCGGAAACATCATCACTGAAAATTTGCATTGGAATCTCCAAAAGTATATTTTCCTTGATTATAGGGAGTAAGTCAAGTACTTCTCCTTCTAAACAATGGATTTCAGCTTCCGTTTCATACTCTTCTTCTGAAGTTTGGAACACCTCAGTTGTTTTAATGTCAAATGGTAATGTCACATCTACTAAAGAGCGAGAACATGGTAAAACCATGCTTCCAGTTATATGTAGATGAAACGTAAACTTACCGGAGCCAAAATCAACTCTACCTGTTACATGGACAGGGTGAATTTCACGAATTTCTTTCTCGACTTCTTTTAGCTCACTTACATCTACCATCTCATCTAATGTCAATCCTTTATGTCTCAATTTGTTTAATTGATGGATGGACCATTTCATATCATATCACCTCAAGGCAACAAACAAAATTATAGCTAGCCATTTTATATTTGTCAATGTTTTTTCTTTACACTATAATGGAGTCATTATAGTAAATAATATATAGAGTATCATGTTTTTAGAAAAGATGCTACACCGAAAGGAGAGATTATCATAAAGGCAAGCGGTATTGTTGTTGAATATAACCCCTTTCATAACGGTCATGCTTATCATGTGCAACAAACAAAAAACTTAACACAGTCTGATGTTACAATTGCCGTCATGAGTGGCCCTTTTTTACAACGCGGCGAGCCAGCTCTCGTATCAAAATGGTATCGAACAAAGATGGCTTTAGCGGGTGGCGTTGATCTTGTTGTCGAACTCCCTTATGCGTTTGCAACTCAAAAAGCTGAAACATTTGCAAATGGAGCGATTTCCATTTTAGATGCTCTTGGCGTGTCTGAAATTTGCTTCGGCAGTGAAGATGGAAAAGCAGAACATTTCTATAACACCATCTCTTTACGAAAGAAAGAAAAGGATACTTTTGATCGCCTCATACAACAATTTATGAATGCAGGTAATAGTTACGCAAAAGCTACATCTGAAGCCTTTTTACATATTTCATCGCATGAAAACACTGTAGATATGTCACAGCCGAATAACATTTTAGGCTTACATTACATCGAGGCAATTCTTTCACAAAAAAGTTCCATATATGCACAAACTATAAAAAGGTTCGCATCCCATTATCACGACGAAACCTTTCAAGATCAACATATTGCAAGTGCAACAAGTATTCGTAAACAACTGTTTAGCGAAAGCAGTTCATTTACAGATATTGAGCCTTTCGTTCCGAATACGACTTCCTCACTTTTAGCAGACTACAAGCAAACATACGGTATGTTACATAACTGGGAAAAGTATTTTTCATTTTTCAAATACAAGCTCCTGACAATGTCTCTTCAGGAACTACAACATATATATGAAATCGAAGAAGGTTTAGAGCATCGTATTTTATCAAAAATACATAATTCTTCATCATTTCTTACGTTCATGGAAGCATTAAAAACAAAGCGGTATACGTGGACTAGATTACAACGAGCTTGTACACATATTTTAACCAATACAACAAAAAAAGACATGGCACGAGCGAGTATAGAGCAACATGCACCATATATTCGACTGCTTGGTATGTCACAAAAAGGACAATCTTATATTTCCAAAAATAAAAAGAAAATAGAACTTCCAATCCTTACTCATACAAAGACATTCCAGCATCCAATTTTAGATATAGAACGAAAAGCAAACGCTGTTTATCTTTCTGTGTTACAAGAACCTTTCCGTATGAAATGTATACAACAAGATATCATACAACATCCAATCCGATATGATGAAACAACTGTAAGGTTCCTATAAAGCCCCTAACATCGGGTAGTTCTTTTCTATCCAACTGCGTTGCTTGTGTTTGAAATTAGAGGAATTACACCAAAAAAAAGTAAACCTCTCTGAAGCGAGAGGTTTATTTTTTTTCTGGCATTTTTTCTAAATACGCTAATGCATCATCCAATGTATCTACCGGTACGATTTTCATTTTCGTCTTAATATCCTTCGCCGCTTCAAGAGCATCTTTATAATTCGATTTCTCTGCCCCTTTTTCATTTGGTGCAAAGAATATTTCGGCTCCTGCATCACTAGCAGCTACAACCTTTTGTTGAATCCCACCAATCGGACCAATTTCTCCTTTTTCATTAATGGTTCCCGTTCCAGCAATCTCATGACCTTTTGTCATATCCTTTTCAGTCAATTGATTATAAATTTCCAATGTAAACATTAATCCTGCTGATGGTCCCCCAATTTCATGTGAATCGATTTTCACCTTTGGATCTACTGCTAATTCCCTTTCAGTAACAATGGAAACGCCAATACCAACACGCCCCTTGCCATCAGGAATTTGTTTTAGCGTTAATTTTTCCGTAGAATGTTTTCCACCTCGAATGTACTCAACACTTACTACATCGCCTTCTTTTTTACCCGCCATATATTCCACAAATTGATCTATTGTTTCAAAAGGATGTCCATCAACACTTACAATGACATCACCTAGCTTTAACTTTCCTTCTGATGGCATATTTTTCGCAATCCCAGCAACTAAAACCCCCTTGTTTTGAAAGGAAACTGAACGATTCGCTCGCTTATACGCATTATAAATGGCTGCGTTTTGAGAATCTTTCATCGCATATTCTTGGCGAAATTGATATTCTTCATCACTTTCACCTTTTTGCAATATTTCTTCCGCTTTCGAAATATGATTATATTTATTAAATTGTGCAGCTATTAAATTCACCACATTTGCAGGCCCCATCGAAACGGTTACGAGCATAAAATCTCCAGACTCTTTCTTTCCTCCTTCAACTTGTACATATGGCGTTAATTTCGCTGCCATACCTGGTTTTGTTACATAATACGGAAGGCGTACGTACACAAGTAACATCGCCAATATAACCCCTATTAGGATTGCATATATAAACCGAAAACGCTTAAACATTATTTTTCTCCTTCCACTGTTCAATTAGTAAGTAAATATCTTGAATATGTTTTTCCGCTTCTTCTTCTCCTACTTGAATAATGTCTTCAATATTCGTAAAAGCACGTGAACTAAACCGCTCTACTGCTGGACGCATCATTAAATCCGATGCAATTTGTCGATTGACAATGAGCTCATGCTGCATAATTTCAATACTTTGCATAATCACATCATAGATAGAGGTCACTTCGCCATTGATCTTAATCGGAGATACATCTACAGCGATTACAATGTCAGCGCCTAACTCTTTGACAACGGATACAGGGATACGATCAATCACCCCACCATCCACTAATAAACGACCATCTATTTTCTCCGGTACAAACACTCCTGGCACAGAGATACTCGCTCTCACTGCGTCTGCAATAGAACCGCTTGTAAATACAACTTTTTCCCCCTTTAAAATGTCAGTGGCCACAACTGCAGTTGGGATATCTAACTCTTCTAATTTTTTATTGTATGTAAACATTTTAATCATATCTTTTACACGTTTTCCAGAAATAAATCCCATTTTCGGTACAGTAAAATCCAAATAATACTTTCTTTTAAATACAGTCGCCAATCGGTAGAGTCTCTCAACGTTGCAACTTGCCGCATAAAATGTCCCAATTAATGCTCCTATGCTACTTCCTGCAATCATATCAATAGGAATATTCGCTTCACGTAATACTTTAATAATCCCCACATGCGCAAAGCCTTTTGCACCTCCAGATCCAAGAGCCAAGCCTATTTTCGGTTCGTTCATTTCTCTCACCCTTAAATTTTTTTCACTCCCTTTTTCATACTTATGGTCTAAACTCGCCATGTATCCACGTATACTGAAATGAGCGTTTTTTGGGACAAAGGGGGATTTGGTAACATGTATGAAAAATGGAAAACAGTTTTTCTCACCATAATGATGATATTTCTAACACTTTCTCTTGTACTTCATCCCCAAGCCGCTTTGCAAGCTTCTATTCGCGGATTAAATATATGGTGGGAAGTTGTCTTTCCCTCACTACTACCTTTTTTTATCCTTGCAGAACTTTTAATTAGTATAGGTGTCGTAAAGTTTATCGGCGTCATTTTAGAGCCGCTTATGCGCCCTCTCTTTCGCGTTCCTGGTATCGGCGGATTTGTTTGGGCGATGGGAATGGCTTCCGGATTCCCTGCAGGCGCCAAACTAAGCGCTAGATTACGCCAAAGTAATCAACTAACGCAAATTGAGGCTGAACGCCTTGTATCTTTTACAAACTCTTCTAACCCATTATTTATTTTTGGAGCTGTTTCTATCGGTTTTTTTAACAATCCGAAATTAGGTTTTATCTTAGCTGCTGCACATTATATTAGCAATTTTACTGTCGGATTACTTATGCGGTTTTACGGTAATAACAAAACTTATATAAAAGACAAACACTCTATCCGGAAGCGCCCCTTACAAAACGCTTTTTCCGTTCTTCACGAGACGCGTTTACAAGAAAAAAGACCAATTGGAAAACTACTTGGCGATGCTATTATTTCCTCTATTCAAACTTTACTTATGATCGGCGGATTCATTGTTTTATTTTCAGTTCTAAATAAAATGATTACAGTCTTCCAACTAACAGCAGCGCTCGCTTTTATTATGCAACATATTTTATCTTGTTTCCAACTGTCACCTCATTTTAGTATTCCCATTTTATCAGGTCTTTTCGAAATGACACTAGGGAGTCAAATGATTAGTCAGATCACTGAAACTACGATACTTGAACAAGCAATGGTAACAAGTTTTATCTTGGCTTTTAGTGGTCTTTCAATTCAAGCACAAGTAGCGAGTATATTAGCAGATACCGACATTCGCTTTAAGCCGTACTTTTTCGCACGAATTATCCAAAGTATTCTCGCCCCCATCTATACCTTTATATTTTGGGGACCACTTTATGAAAAATCGCATTCTTTCTCACCTACCCAACAAGATATTCCTGTTTTCTTATCAAATCACTCTTCTATACTTGAAAAAATTTGGGGATTAGCCCTTCACTATGGACCTATTTTTACACTGTTTTGTTTATATCTATATGTGATTTTATTATTCTTACGCACAATAAATAAAGAAAAACCCCGTTCATTTTAACGGGGTTTGAAACTTTTCTTTTAAAGCGTGCTCGACGACAGGGGGAACAAGACCCGCTACATTTCCTCCATAGCGAGCTACTTCCTTCACAATGCTTGAGCTTAAAAATGAATATTGATTATTTGTCATAATAAAAAAGGTTTCAATGTTTTCATCTAACTTTCGATTCATGGATGTAATTTGCATCTCATATTCAAAGTCAGAAACTGCTCGTAAACCACGCAAAATCGCATTAGCATTACGCATTTTTGCATATTCAACCAACAATCCACTGTGTGAATCAACTTTTACATTCGGAATATCTTGTGTTGCTTCTCGAATTAACTCTAAGCGCTCTTCTACTGAAAAGAATGGTTTCTTAGATGAATTATTTAAAACAACAACATATACTTCATCAAATACCTTTGCCCCTCTTTTAATAATATCCAAATGTCCAAGAGTTATCGGATCAAAGCTTCCTGAAGAAATCGCTATGCTTGTCATTCAGTTCCCTCACCTTCATACTTATAAATCGAAATTGCTGTAATACCATAATTTTCTTCTCTTACCTTTACAAGTCCCCCTATTGTCTCAGGTAAGACTACGTCATTCTCATGTTCTGCCATAATTAAGCCATCTTTGTTCAATAATCCATGCTGATCCATAATACTAATTAACGAAACAATTTTTTGATCTTTATACGGTGGATCAAGCAATATGAGATCAAATGATATTTCGCGTTTAATCAGCGCCTTCACAGCACGTTCTGCATCATTTCTATACACTTCAGCTTGATCATGTACTTTGCAGCTTTCTAAATTTTGATGAATCACCTTCACAGCTTTATTATCTCGATCAACAAAAATCGCTTTGTCAATCCCCCTGCTAAGCGCTTCAATCCCAAGACCTCCGCTACCACCAAATAAATCGAGGGCAAGTCCTCCCTCAAAATACGGACCTATCATATTAAAGATAGATTCTTTTACTTTATCTGTTGTTGGACGCGTTGTATTACCAGGCACAGCTTTAAGTGGATGCCCTTTACATTTTCCAGAAACTACTCTCATTTGTTGTCACTACCTTTATTTCAATCTATCGAGCGATTATCACAAACATATACTCGTTTGAGTAACCGCTATCAAACCATACTCTTTCAGTTATTTTCCAATTAAAGAATAACGGAATCCATTACCTATAAAAAGAAAAATCACTTTATTTCTTTGAAAAACCATCATTATGTAATAATTTCCCAATATCTCATATGTATATTCATCTCGCGAGCCGCAAGTAAAATCCTCTTTATTAACACAAGGTTCACTTTATCTTTTTTTATCCTATCATAAAATAAAAGAAAGAAAAATAAAAAGCCTACGATAAATTTTAAATTCATTATGTATATCTTCATTTAGATTGGACATAAATAAATATAACAACATCACCTTCGATGTTGTTGCCAACCGCGGAGAAGACTTACGTTTCCCCATAAGTTCTTCCTCCGGTTTCTCCTCTCCCTTTGCCTTCTTACTAGTATATGCTAGTATAAGAAGGGCCCTGCTTTGCAGGGTTTTTTTCTTTGCCTGCTTTTCATTTAAAAAATGAAATGATACAGTAAAAGAAAGAGGAGGAAAATGATATGATTCAACGTTTTATTGAGCTCGGAGAAGGCTACTCTGATTTATATGAATTACTTGAAATTGCCAAAGCAAATAAAGACCGTGTAACACATATGCTACAATTTGAAACTGTAAAAAACGAGAAAAATGTATGTTCACTTGTTGTGGTTCTAAAACCAACAACTGTTGGTGATTTTCAACCGCTATACATATGCCGTGAAGGAATCCCTCTACTTGAAAATAAAAAAAGTAAACGGATTATTTTATTTGAAGAAACTGCTGCACAAATTGAAAAAAAAGTTACTTCTTTTACCGTAAAACCATCTACAACTTTTCCAGAAAAGGAATTATATTTTAATCACCTTATCGGTATTTTGCGAATGAATCATTTTATTCCACCAATGCAGTAAAGATATTACATCTACCATTTTTTTATTCTTATCGATAGAAGTTTCACTTTATACTCACTAAAATCCCCCACACCAAAATTGGTGTGGGGGATTCAACTTAACTATAGTCGTATTCTTTCGCACGATCCGGACGTGAATTTTCAAATTCCGTTTTTAAGAATGGGCGATACGACTGATCAATTTTTTTTACAAAAGGAAGTTTATTTAACTTGTGCATCATATGCTCTATTTGTTCCATATCACAATATACAACCGCATATTTCAATCGTTTTGATATGTAATGAATATTACCATATTTTCTTAAAATTTTGGCATGTTTTAATGAATGTAAATAAACAATCATACTTTGTCGTTGCCCGAACATAATCTTCTCCTTCTATATACTTATATTCTTGTATCTTATAAACAGCAATCAGAAATTTGTGACATTACAGTACATTGTAGAACAAATTCCGTATACGCTTTCTTCCATACTCTAAAAAACGGGGCACATCACCCCGTTTTTTTACAACCACAACTACCTCCAGAGCCACAACCGCCTCCACAGCCACCTGCATCAAAAAATGGATTCCCCGTAGGAACTTTAATCGCAGATGAAACTTCAGAGCCAATTGCTACACTGACTTCATCTAATAATTTCTGCAAAGTATTTTCCGCGTTTTTAAAAGCAGCAATCTTTTCATGCAAGTCTATAGAGCGCTTTAACTCTCGCATTTTTGTTGAAACAACAGTATAATCTGGATGATATTTACCAAAGCGTTGCACTTCTTCATATCGCTCTTTCATTGCTGTAAATTGATTAATTAATGTCTGGGCTTCCAAATCTTCTTGTAAGACCTTATAACATTTACGATAATTTTCTGCTATATCTGAACAGATAACCGCTTTTGCCAGCCGCTCTGCCTTATCTAAAATCATTACGCTTTCAAGCGTCGCTACAATCATGAGAGACACCTCCAAGTATCCATCATAACACATTTAGAACGGAACTACTAATTTGATTCTCCCATCTAAACATAAAACTAAGCATACGCATCCATCATCTCTTATACACAAATATGCTCCGCAATATTATATCTTAGTACGTCCCATTTTCCATGTTCCTCTTTTACATAATTAATACATGCATTTTTTAATGGGGTTTTAAATGTAATTTCTTCCGGTGAAATTGCGTGTAAAATTGCTTTAATGGCATGTGAATGCGCCACAATAATAATACGCTTACCCGCGTGCATTTGCGCAACATCTTGTAATGCTGTAAAACACCGGTTTACAATCTCCTCATCTGATTCCATTCCCTCTACATTTCCCTCTGCAATACGTTCTCGGACTGTAGGAACAGGTTTTCCTGAAGCCTCTCCGAAATTCCGTTCAACAAAACGCTCATCGAGAAAGATAGAATGTATTCCAACAGCTTCGCTAATTACCCTAGCTGTTTCCTGGGCTCGAATTAAAGGACTACTAATAATCACGTCCCATGCTTCTAACTGCAAAGCAGCCGCACTTTGACTCGCTTGCTTTTTCCCAACGTCATTAAGTGGAATGTCTTCACGTCCTTGAATAATCTCTTGAAAATTCCAATCAGTTTGTCCATGTCGTACTAAACAAATTTCCGTCATGCTGTAACTCCTTTTTTTTCAATAGTCCGCTTTTATTGTAACAAAAGTTTCGCATGACGGACATAGTTTTTCCTTCCTATTACGTTGCATTTTGCTGTTTCATATATTGAAACATGTCAATCATAATAGAAGCAACGGCCAATTGATTTTGAAACTTTTCGACTTTGTCTGGTATTGTCTTTTTGAAATGTTGTAATGCCGCCAATTCAAAGGCTTCTTTTTCCCCTGGATTACGTGACAATTTTCGGTACCAATATGGTTGTTCACGAATATAACGTTCTAAATCTTCATTAGCTTTTATAAATTCCATAAGTTCTGCCCTCATCCTCTTTTCCCCCTAATCTTTTTGAAAGAAAAATGGATTATTTTCAGAAGTTCGTTGCTCTGGTTGCGCGCGATTTCCTTGAAATTGTTGAATCACTCGCTGCACACTCCCAATTGCACTCGTAACATTTGCTAAATGTTGCTGCATTTGTTCCACATCTAACTTCTTGAAAAAAGAAAGCATTTGCCCCATCAAGTCAGCTGTTTGTTCATCTTTATTTTCTTGTACCGGCGAAGAGATTGCCTCATTGTCCGCTTTGTAAACTTTCCATACTTCATCTTTCTCTCCAAGTAAATACCATTCCTCGTAAAATTGTTGCCATGTTTTTTCACCACTTCGAACTTCATGAACCATTTTAGGGTGATGGTTTACAAATGCTTTAAATTGTTGAACAGAAGGATGTAACGCTCCTTTTGTTGTTGTCATAATCCTCACCTCTTCAGAAATATCTACTATATTGTAAGAAAAAAAAGGCGCATGGTTCGCCTATTTTTAGACGTTTCATGCACCTTTTCTTATTTTCGAATAAAATTTTGAGTATAAAATTTATCATATACTCCGACACCTAACTCAGTAAATTGTTCATTCAGTAAGTTGTTTCGATGTCCTTCACTGTTCAACCAACCTTGCAACGCAGCAATTCCATCAGTATGTTGCGCCGCTATATTTTCACCTGCAAGCTGGAAAGCAACTTGACCTCGTTGTAATCGATCTCCTAACGTTCCAAACTTTGGTGAATCATGTGAAAAATAATTATTCTCTTTCATGTCTTTACTATGTCCAAATGCAACATCCGCTGTTTGCTGATCCCACGTTAATAATGGTAATTGATGGTGACTTCGAATAATATTTGTCAAATCCAAAATTTGTTGCATATTTCCATGTTCTACTTGTGTCATTTTTTCTGGGGTCATCTGTTGTTCTGTCGTTAATTCACCAGAGTATACAAGCTGATATGGTCTTTGACGAAGCAATGTATCATCATCCATATACCTGATTCCAACAAGTTCATGTGTGAAATGATCAAAATATAGCTGTGCCCAAATTCCTTCTTCTATTGAAACCAGTGGCTGTTCCATAGTTTCAGTATCAGACAATTCAAATTGATAACTATTTCGCCCTCTTTTCAAAGAAATTTCATGTGAGAATGCCTTTTTTTTATACGCATCTTCATATTTTTCATTTATGCGGAAAGGCTCTACATCGACTTGATCACCAGCAACATAAGCCGTTACAATTTTATGTTCAGCAACTCCAAACTGGACATATTGCGATAAATCTTGATTATACACCCACCATTCGTAACCGTACGCAGAGGGTTCAATTCGAGCTGGTTCCCCCCATTTTGCTAACAGATTTTCCGAATCTCCACCCATAACTTGTGAAATAGTTTCTGGAAAACCTTCATTTGTCGGCTTTTTTTTCTTTACAACTTTTTGTTCTTGCTTAGAATGAGAGGGAGTCAGTATATATTGCGAAACGAGTAATTTCCCGTATAAGTCAATGGCCAAAATAAAAACCGTAATCATTACGATACGCAATAATTTCTTCAAACGATATACCTCCTGGACAAACATAAAGTTGAGATATACACAAATTATTTTTTCTTCTTTCCTTTTGTGTGTACCATACTCTTTTCACTATATCATATTTTTGTAAAAAAAGCCGTGTTTCTCTCTTTTCTCCCAATACGAATTGCGTTTTCTGATTTTTCGTACTATTATAAAATTAACAATTAGGAAATTTAATAAGGAGGGATTCTATGCAATTTCCAAATTCAAAACTCATCGGAACAGTAGTTGACTTTACACTTCTAACTGAAATCATGCAAAATCATCATTTCGTACTTGCTGGACAATGGGACTATGAGCGAGTTACATACGACTATAAATTTGAAATATTGAAGGATGTATATTATTTACGAGTACAAGGCCTTGCAGTGGAAGGAGACATCGGCGGAAGACATGCACAAATCAAATTACTTTCACCACTGTTAGGAAAACATTATTATCCACATGGTGTTGAATATGGTGAAAATGAAATCTTCCCTACAAATGTACTCCAAAAAAGCGAACAACTCCTGCAAAATATCGAAAAAGAACTGAAGGAATTTCAAGTTATCGAATAAACAAAACAGGCGTATCCATATGGACACGCCTGTTTTGTTTATAACTTAAAAGTGAATCGTCTTTTTAACCGAATGAATGTACACCTTTTTATTACTTCGTTTGTAAATAAGGAGGAACAGCGTGTAATTGTTCCTCATCTTTTCTGCGCTCTTTACGAGCCCATTTAAAGAATACATAGCCAATAATTGTACCATACACTATTTCCTGGACAATTTTCATAATGATACCACCTGTTTGTTGATCCTGTACGACTGGAATCCAATGTAAAAAGTCTGGGCCAGCTATATTTAAATCTGTCAACGTTCCCGCAGGTACACAAAGTTCCATCGCTTTCATCCAAGAACTTGGATCTGTATATGTCGCAAATAATGGTTCACTCGCAAAAATGATTAATGCACAAGCTGGTGTTAATAAAATACCATTGGCAAACATGTAACCAAGTTTCTTTATATCACTTAATGATTGATACTCTGGTAACGGATTTAACATCGGCCACCACATCATTATCGATGTAAAAAACAATACAGCAAGAAAAATAGGGTGTGCCATTTGGCTTTGCTTTACCGTATCAAACACAACTGGCAAATGATAAAAAGAAAATAAGCCATTGAATACAAACAATGCAATAAGTGGTTTTGTAAATAGCTTTAAAATAACTTGAATAACTTTAAAAGATGTAATATATCGATATAACCAAACTGGTATTCCTAACAGTAATAGCGGTGGCACCACTATATACATCACTGCCATTTCAAGCATATGTGCACTGAAGATAATATGTCCAATTAAATCAATAGGTCCTCCCTTCACAATATATAGGAGGACTATTCCTGTCGTAAAATAAAATATCTGTTTTTTACTTACCTTTTCTGCATTTTCAAACCGCATTCTATATGGTCCAATAACGAGAAAGTAACAGATAAGGATTGAAATCATAAAAAGTAAAAAGATCGGGCTCCATAACGCTTGAAAACCAAATATCCATAAGTTGCTCATTTTTACACCCACCTTTTCAATAGAAATTCCTTACCTTAATAGGAAAAGAGGGCCAAGATACCTCCAAGCCCTCTACCTATTTAAACCCATACAATCGTCGTAAAAGCCAAAATTGTTAACAGTCCTACTAACAATCCAGAATATAAGAAAAACGATGCTGCTTCATGCCCTTTATGACTCATATGCATGAAATAATACAACTGAAATATAACTTGAACAACTGCTAACAATACAATAAATGGTACAGAGAAAACTGGACTAAAAGTTTTTGGATAAGCTACTGCTACAAAAGCAACAATCGTTAAGAAAATCATTAAACCGAATGTGATAACTTGATGCTTCATCTCCTCTGCACTTTTTCTCCTACGATAAATGAGATCTACCTTTGAATTGCTTGTATTTGTTTGCTTTGTCGCCATTGTTTATCCCACCATTCCCATCAAATATACTACAGTGAAAATAAACACCCAGACTACGTCGATGAAGTGCCAATAAATAGATGCAACGTAAAACTTTGGAGCGTTGTATAAATTCAAACCACGCTTTGCATTGCGAAAAATCAATGTTAAGATCCACAGTAATCCAAATAATACGTGTAGTCCATGTGTCCCAACAAGTGCATAAAACGCAGAACCAAATGCACTGCTTCTCATTGTATGTTTAAATTCATGCGCATAATGATTGAACTCATATATTTCAAATCCTAAGAACCCTATGCCAAGTACTACTGTTACAATGAGCCAAAGCTGCATTTGCTTAAAATTAAAGTTCTTCATATGATACATTGCATACACGCTCGTTAAACTACTTGTTAATAGAAGCATTGTCATAATAAACACAAGTGGCATTTGAAACATTTCTTGCGACGAGGGGCCACCGTTTGTAGAATTTCTTAACGCTAAATATGTGCCGAATAAGGAAGCGAATAATACAGTTTCGCCCCCAAGAAACAGCCAAAATCCAACAAATTTATTTTTCCCCTCAAGGGTTGCTTTTTCAGGCTCTGCTGGAAATGTTTCATTCGTTAATTTTTCCTCTACATGCATCACGCTGTGCCCCCCTTATCATCTAAATCTTCCTTATGAATATGATAACCATGATCATCGATTACCGAACGAAGGAACATTGTACCAAAAGTGATAATAAGTCCAATAATCGCAACCACTAGCCAAAACTTATCTTTTCCCCCTTGCATATACATAGCACCAAACGCGGCTATAAACAGTCCAAGTGAAATGATAAATGGTGAGAACGAAGAATTTGGCATATGGATGTCACTAACAGGTTCTGCAGCTGTCATTTCTTTATTTCCTTCACGTTTCTCAATCCAGAATGGATCCAATCCACGAACAAATGGTAATTGTTTGAAATTGTATTCTGGTGTAGGTGCTGGCAGTGTCCATTCTAATGTACGCCCATCCCATGGATCACGCCCCGCTTTTTCTTTAGATAATGTCGTTTTCACAATATTAAATAAAAGAACAATCGTTCCCAGTCCCATGAATACAGCACCAATCGAACTAATTAAGTTCCCCATTTCTAATCCTTGGCCTGGCAAATACGTATAGTATCGACGCGGCATACCAATTAAACCAAGGAAATGCTGAATGAAGAATGTTAAATGGAAACCGATAAAGAACAACCAAAATGTTATTTTCCCCAAGGTTTCATTTAATACTTTATTAAACATAAGCGGCCAATAGTAATGTGCTCCTGCTAGTAATCCAAATACAACTCCACCAACGATTACGTAGTGAAAATGTGCCACAACGAAATAGTTATCATGGAATTGATAATCAGCTGGAGCTGAAGCGAGCATAACCCCTGTTACACCACCCATTACGAATGACGGTATAAAACCAACAGCCCACATCATTGGCGTTGTAAACCTGATACTCCCGCCCCACATTGTAAAGAGCCAATTGAATATTTTAATCCCCGTTGGAACTGCAATTGCCATTGTTGCAACTGAAAAAATGGCATTCGCAACAGGACCGAGACCAACTGTGAACATATGATGTGCCCACACCATAAAGCCTAAAAATCCAATTAATACTGTTGCAAATACCATAGATGAATAACCAAATAATCGTTTTTTAGAAAATGTAGCGAAAATCTCTGAAAATATCCCAAAAACTGGGAGTATGAGAATGTATACTTCTGGATGACCGAAAATCCAGAATAAATGCTCCCATATGATTGTATTCCCACCTAAAGCAGGATTAAAGAAACTTGTTCCAAATAATCGATCTAACATTAATAGCGCTAATCCCACTGTCAATGGTGGAAAAGCAAATAAAATAAGTGAAGAAGTTACAAATGTTGTCCATGTAAACATCGGCATACGCATATATGTCATTCCTGGTGCACGCATATTAATAATTGTAACAAGGAAATTAATACCACCAATCAATGTACCAATACCCGATATTTGTAATCCTAATACATAAAAGTCAATACCATGCCCTTTAGAAGCAAGGGATAGCGATGCATACGATGTCCATCCTGCATCGGGTGCTCCTCCTAAAAACCAACTTAAGTTTAAGAATACTCCGCCAAAGAAAAACAGCCAAAATCCAAGTGAATTTAAAAACGGAAACGCTACATCCCTTGCTCCAATTTGAAGTGGTACAGCAGCGTTCATAAATGCAAACACAAGCGGCATAGCTGCGAGGAAAATCATTGTTGTACCGTGCATCGTTAATACTTGGTTATAAGCATCTCCAACAAGAAAAGCGTTGTTTGGAATCGCTAGTTGAAGACGGATAAATAACGCTTCTATTCCGCCAATGATAAAAAACAATCCACCTGCAATTAAATAGAGAATGGCAATTTTTTTATGGTCTACTGTCGTTAAATAATCCCATATAACAGCACCCATCCCCTGTTTTTTTGCTACAGCACTCACGTTTTCAACCTCCCCTTCGCAAATAATCCCTCTTTATTTCTCAACTTTCAACGTTTTCAAATATGCATTTAATGCATCTATTTGGTCATCCGTTAAGTTGCCATACTTACCAGTCATTTTATTTCCTGGCTTCATATTCTCGGGATTCTTTAGCCATTTTTTTACGTTTTCATCATTGTTTTCGGCAATCCCAGCAACCATATCGCGATCAGCGAAGTTTGCTAGGTTTGGCGCGATACGTGCAGAAGGTGGTCTACTATCATTTGATCCAACCGCGTGACAGCCAATACAACTTTTGCTGAATATTTCCTTACCTTCTTGTTCTTTTGTAGAAGCGACTTCCTTCTTACCATCAAGTTTTTTCATATCAGCAAGCCAAGTTTTGTACTCGCTTTCATCAACAGCTTTTACTTTAAATTGCATTAAAGAATGTGATGGACCACAAAACTCTGTACAAAAACCATTATAAGTGCCTGATTTATCTGCTTTTAGCCACATTTTATTGACATTATCTGTATTCGTATCCATTTTTCCAGCTAAAGATGGAACCCAAAACGAATGTTTAATGTCGGCACCCTTCAAATTCAAATATATTTTCTTACCTGTAGGGATGACTAAATCTTGCGAAGTTACTATATTTTCTGATTTATAAGAAAATTCCCACCAATAAAGATTCGCTGTTACATCAACAACGATTGTATCTTTATCAATATTCTTTTTCTCCATCGCACTTACATCAGCAAGTTTAAACGTGTATGTAACGGTAGGGACAGCCAATATCAGTAACAAGATAATTGGAATGACTGTCCATATAATTTCTAGTTTGTGATTTCCTTCAACTTGCTCTGGGATGTAATCCTCCTGGCCTTTCTTTTGCCGGAAGCGCACAATTACATACAAGAAAATAATAGTAACTACAAGTACGACACCTATCATAATTGCACTTGCTAACAAGAGTAAATCATATTGCATTTTTGCTACTTCACCTTGCGGAATTAAAGTAGATTGAAAGGCTTTACCGCATCCCCCTAACAGTAAAGCCAGCAGTGAAACGAACGAAAGCAGTCGCCACTGTTTCTTCATACAAACAACCCCCACTTTCTTTGTGAATTAGATTGTACTTTATAGTAAGTAAAGTAAATCTCAACATAAAGAAATCCACTCATGTCGTTGTCTTAGAAGAATGTAACTACAATCATTGACACAAATAAGATTGTCAAGTAATTCAGGGAGTAGACAAACATTTGTACGGACCATTTGATGTCATCTTTCTTACGGAAGCCATAGAATCCTAATACGATCCATCCGATGTTAAGCAATGTTGCTATTACCATAAATGTTACACCAAGTCCACTCATATAAAATGGTAATGGTAATAAACATACTGTCCAAATCATGATTTGACGCTTTGTAATATCAAATCCATGAACAACAGGAAGCATTGGGATCCCTGCATTTCGATATTCATCAACACGTTTCATCGCAAGTGCGAGGAAATGTGGGATTTGCCAAATGAACATAATCAAAAATAACATCCAAGCGATTGGATGATCTAAACTAGGATCAATAGCGGCCCAACCAATTAAAGGTGGAACTGCTCCAGATACACTACCTACTACTGTATTTAGTGTATATGTTCGCTTTGTCCATAATGAATATAAAACAACATATGTGAAAGCACCAATGAAACCAATAAATGCTGCCATAGGTGTTGTAAGTAACAAGAATACAAATCCAAGAAGTAATAATGCAATACCTAATGTTAACACAAACCCAGGTTTATATTTTCCAGTTACTGTCGGACGGTTTTTTGTCCGTTCCATTAAGTGATCAATATCTCGATCAATATAGTTATTTAAGCTACATGACCCTGCCATAATTAATGCAGAACCGACAATTGTAAAGAACATTTTATCCAAGTGTTCCAAAACATTTAATCCATTAAAATGTACAGCCAACCAAAATCCTGTAAATACAGTTAGCGTATTTGAGTTTACAATCCCCATCTTAACGAGCGCTAATAAATCTTGTACACGTGTTGTTTCCGGTACATTTGTTACAGCTGACTCATCATGCAGCTCACTTGTTGCATGGTTCATCATTTCAACCCCCTCTTAAAACTTTCATCCTTCTTCTGCGTCTTTACTTTATAAAAGTAGTACGCTTCTATATAGCAATATTATTACAGTAGAAATGATGTTAACTCATTCTACTACTAATCTACGCTCATACTCCAATATATTAAATCATATTTCCCGAACATTTTGTGAAGAAAACATGAACTTTTTGTGTCGAATCATAAAAAAGTTTCTCCTATTCATTCCTATCATACCATGATGCTACCTTTTATAATAAACTATTTTGTCATATTTAGCATGTATTCCTTCCATTTCTTTTCATAATAGGTGTAATCCTCCCTAAATTATGTAATTTTTATTCCGTTTTTTTCTTTTTGTAAACATTTTATTCCCCCTCTTCATTTCTTTGCTATTTTATTATTTTTTATATATCATAGGACTGTAGCACATTTTGTTCTATAAACGTAACGGAATGAAAATATTTCGCAATAACTTCATAGCAGAAAGATGGTGAAAGAGATTGCAACGCTTTATTAAATGGTTAGCAGTCATTACAAGCCTCGACTTATTAGGGGTTTTATTAGGAGGAGCCTTAGTTACAAAAACCGGTTCAGGTCAAGGTTGCGGTAAATCATGGCCACTCTGTAATGGTGAATTGATTCCGTCTCATTTATCAATGGAAACAATTATTGAGCTAAGTCACCGCTTAACATCAGGATCAGCAGGAATTCTTGTTACACTTCTTTGCATCTTATCCTGGAAATATTATAAGCATGTGCGTGAAACAAAAACGCTTGCTATTTTATCGTTCGTATTTTTAGTTGCACAAGCATTAATGGGAGCAGCTGCGGTTGTTTGGGGACAAATACCCGCTGTATTAGCTATCCATTTTGGCATTTCCTTAATTTCATTTGCTTCGGTCATTTTACTAACGTGTCTTATTTTTGAAATTGACAAGAAATTTGATGCACGATCTCTCATTATGGACAAAAAAATGAAATTCCATATTTACGGTGTAACAATTTACAGCTATATTGTCGTCTATACAGGGGCTTTAGTACGGCATGAACATGCAAGCTTAGCATGTCCGTCCTTTCCGCTTTGTAGTAAAAATAGACCATGGCCTACCCAGTTACACGAATGGGTTCAAATGGGGCATAGGTTTGCTGCAACATTAATATTTGTTTGGATACTATATGCAATGATTCTAGCTATTCGCCAATATAAACAACAACGCGTTGTATATTGGGGATGGATTACTTCATTTGTTCTCGTTACACTTCAAGCAGTTGTGGGGATGTTAGTTGTATATACAGGCGCTAGTCTATCAATGTCATTATTACACTCACTCTTTATTTCTTGCCTCTTTGCTGTACTATGTTATTTGGTTATGTTAGGCACAAGGAGTACAGCAAATGCTAAAAAAACACAACAATCAACCTCAGCGTAAAATAAACAATCGTTTTAATAACTTGCCACTATGGCAAGTTATTATTTTTATCCCGATTGATGAGGACTAATAATCAGCGGGGGATGAAGCCCCCCACTGATTAAAGTTTCACTTTATTTCTCGCCTAACTTCTTTACTTCTGTTAAGTATTACCGTTCGCCAATAACGAGATAAAAAAAGAGCCGCTTTTTAGCAGCTCTTTTTTATTATTAATGATCTAATTCCATTAATAAATCACCTGTTTGAATGGCATCGCCATCTTTTACATATACTTTCTTCACTTTACCGTTGAACGGAGCTTGAACAGTTGTCTCCATTTTCATTGCTTCCGTAATGGCCATGGAATCACCTTTTTTCACTTCATCGCCTTCATTTACGACAACTTTAATAACAGTTCCTGGCATCGTTGCACTAATATGATTTGGATTCTCACGATTTCCTTTCACACGCTGTGCAACTGTCGCTTTAATACTTTCATCTTTCACAACAATTTCACGAGGTTGTCCATTAAATTCAAAGTAAAGCACACGCGTTCCATCTGGCTGCGATTCTCCAATTGATACTAATTTAACCATCAATGTTTTACCACGCTCAATTTCCACATCAATTTCTTCACCAAGGCTCATGCCATAGAAGAATGTAGGTGTATCGAGCACGGACACATTTCCATAAAGCCCAACAACTTTTTCATAATCCATAAACACTTTTGGATATAATGCATATGCAACTACATCAAAAATTGTTACTTCACGTCCAAGTTTATGGAATAATTCTTCTTTTAAAGCGTTGAAATCTACTGGTTCTAATAATTCACCTGGTCTTACTGTTATTGGTTCTTTCCCTTTTAAAATAATTTTTTGCAATTCTTTCGGGAAGCCACCATATGGTTGTCCAAGATCACCAGAGAACATTTCAATAACAGAACCTGGGAAATCTAAGGAATGTCCACGCTCAAAAATATCTTGTTCTGTAAGGTGATTTTGTACCATAAACAATGCCATATCCCCAACAACTTTTGACGATGGCGTTACTTTTACAATATCACCAAACATATCATTTACACGGCGGTACATCACTTTTACTTCGTCAAAACGATCTCCTAATCCAACCGCCTTCGCTTGTTGCTGAAGATTACTATATTGCCCACCTGGCATTTCATGCATATATATCTCTGTATGAGGAGCATTCATACCACTTTCAAATGGTGCATAGTATTTACGAACATCTTCCCAGTAATGAGAAAGTTTTTCTAATGAATTCACATCAACATCTGGTTGTCTTTCATTTCCACCTAACGCATAGTATAACGTGTTCGCACTTGGCTGTGATGTTAAACCTGCCATTGAGCTTACTGCTACATCGACAATATCAACACCTGCTTCAATTGCTTTCGTGTACATTAAAACACCATTTCCACTTGTATCATGCGTATGAAGGTGAATCGGAATCGATATTGTTTCTTTTAGCGTAGAAACTAGATCGTACGCCGCATTTGGTTTTAATAATCCAGCCATATCTTTAATACCTAAAATATGTGCGCCTGATGCCTCTAATTCTTTCGCTAAGTTTTTATAATAATTCAAGTCATATTTACTGCGCATTGGGTCATGAATATCCCCTGTATAACACATTGTTGCTTCTGCAATCTTACCGCTATCTCTTACAGCATCAATTGCAACTCTCATACCTTCCACCCAGTTTAAGCTATCAAAAATACGGAATACATCAATTCCAGCTTGCGCTGAACATTCCACAAATTTTTGAATTAAATTATCTGGATAATTTTTATAACCAACTGCATTTGAAGAACGAAGAAGCATTTGGAATAATACATTCGGCATTCTTTCACGAAGTTCTAGTAATCGCTCCCACGGATCCTCTTTTAAGAAACGATACGCAACATCAAATGTAGCACCGCCCCACATCTCAGCCGAGAATAAATTCGGTAACATTCTAGCTGTTGGCTCAGCGATTTGATTTAAATCTTTTGTACGAATACGTGTTGCAAGTAGAGATTGATGTGCATCACGGAATGTTGTATCCGTTAAAAGTACACGTTTTTGATCTTGTACCCATTTTACTAAGCCATCCGCACCGCGTTCATTTAGAATTTGTTTCGTTCCGTTTTGAATTGGTTCAGAATGTTTCGTGTTTGGTATACGTGCATCTTGGAAAATTGGTTTTTCTTTCTTACCTACCCCAGGGAAACCATTTACCGTTACCGTACCAATATAACTTAACATTTTTGTACCGCGGTCTTTACGTTTTGGGAATACGAACAGTTCAGGTGATGCATCAATAAATGATGTATCATACTCTCCTGACAAGAAGTTTTTATGTTTTACCACATTCTCTAAGAATGGAATATTTGTTTTAATACCACGAATACGAAATTCTTTTAAATTACGTTCCATTTTCGCAGCAGCTTGTTCAAATGTAAGTGCCCAAGTTGTCACTTTTACAAGTAAAGAATCATAGTACGGTGTAATAACTGCTCCTTGGAAACTATTACCTGTATCAAGACGAACCCCAAAACCACCACCGGAGCGATACGCCATAATTTTTCCTGTATCAGGCATGAAATTATTAAGTGGATCTTCTGTTGTTACACGAGATTGAATCGCATAACCGTGTACAATAATGTCTTCTTGTTGTGGCACACTCACTATCGAACTATGTAAAGCATGTCCATCTGCAATTAAAATTTGTGACTGAACAATATCAATTCCTGTAATCATCTCTGTAATTGTATGTTCTACTTGAACACGTGGGTTTACTTCAATGAAATAAAAGTCATCCCCTTTTACAAGGAATTCAACTGTACCAGCATTCAAATAATTCACATTTTTCGTTAAGTGTACTGCCGCTTCACAAATGCGATGACGAAGATCGTCGGCAAGTGATACACTAGGTGCAATTTCAACTACTTTTTGATGACGACGTTGTACAGAGCAATCACGCTCATATAAATGTACAACATTTCCTTCTTCATCCGCTAATATTTGCACTTCTATATGTTTAGGTTTTTCAACAAATTTCTCAACATATACTTCATCATTACCAAAAGCCGCTTTCGCCTCTGATTTTGCACGAGTATAAGATTCTTTTAATTCATCACTATTACGTACAATACGCATACCTCGACCGCCACCGCCAAGGGAAGCTTTAATAATTATCGGATAATCATACTTTTCAGCAAATTCTTCAACTTCTTTTAGTGAATTAACAGGTCCATCACTACCAGGGATAACTGGAATATTTGCTAATTGTGCTTGCGTTCTTGCTTTTACTTTATCTCCAAACATATCTAAATGTTTGCTCTTTGGTCCGATAAAGATAATCCCTTCTTCTTCACAACGTCTTGCAAATTGAATATTTTCTGACAAGAAACCATATCCAGGGTGGATTGCATCTACATGATTGCTCTTTGCAATCTCAATGATACCTTCAATATCAAGATAGGCATCGATCGGTTTTTTTCCTTCCCCTACCAAATAAGATTCATCTGCTTTATAACGATGGTAAGAACCGCTATCCTCTTTTGAATAAATTGCAACTGTGCTTAACCCAAGTTCTGAACAAGCTCGGAATACACGAATTGCAATTTCTCCGCGGTTAGCTACTAATACTTTTTGAATACGTTGCAGCTTTGTCATGATTTTCCCCCTCTATTTTCCTACCACTCTAGAGATTAAGTAAGCACATGTTCTAAAGAGCGTGAAGTTCTTCACTTTCTTTTCAAAATTTCACTTAGAAAGCTTCACCTTATTTTTATTCATCATACCTTATTTTTTAACAAATGATAAGTTTTCTAATCAATTTGTTTCACAAAAATAGTATAGCATACCTCTTCCTTTTCTAACAGACTTATTGTATATCACATTCAAATAAATATGTTACACTTTTGTTTTTTAGTCGAAAAAAGTATAACATATTAAAAAATCAATATAATAAAAAGGCTCTGTGTTCGAAAACACAAAGCCTTTTTATCCCGCTATTTGCTAGCAGTAATAGTCAGCAGAGAATACAGCCCCACTAGTTAAAGTTTTATTTTATTTCACGACAACAAGATGTCGTTCACCGTGTTCTTTCTTCTGATTTATTCTTTCTTGCTGCTTCTCTTGTTTTTTTACGTAACTGGCTATATTTAACAATATGCCCATTGCAAATAAATTAGCCATTAAAGAACTACCACCATAACTGATAAATGGTAAAGGTACACCAGTAAGAGGTAATAACCCAGACATACCACCAACATTAACCAATGTTTGTACTCCAATCAGACTAGCGATACCAATTGCTATTAAACTTCCAAATGGGTCTTTACACTTTTGAGCAATCCTAAATGAACGAATAATGATGAGTAACAAACAAATTAAAACAATCGCTACACCGATAAAACCAAGTTCTTCAGATATGATTGTCATAATAAAGTCTGTATGTGGTTCAGGTAAATACCCATACTTTTGTATGCTATTTCCAATCCCTCTACCATTTAGTCCCCCTGAAGCAATTCCAATAAAAGAGTTCACTAGCTGAAATCCAGTACCTTGTGGATCGTCAAATGGATTAAAAAACGCTGTAAAACGTGCTTTTTGGTAGGGTTTCAATGCATAGTTACCAACTAAGTATAAAAGCGGAATCCATACAATTGAGCTTAACAACAGACGCTTTATCCACTTGTTAATCGGAACTCCTGAACAAAGAAACATAATCCCGACAGTGCCTATAATCAACAATACCGTCCCTAAGTCATTTTGTTTCAGAATTAAAAATACCACTAACCCTATAAACAAAATTGTGCCTGCTGATCCTTTCCATACTGAAGTGTCTGTTTCTTGTCTTCTTGCAAAGAAACGTGCAAGTATGATAATGATAGCTATTTTAACAAATTCCGCCGGCTGTATACCAAACACCCACGCTTGCGCACCATTCGCTGTCGTTCCAAGTAATAATGATAAAGATAACAATCCAATGCTTCCTAGTATCATTAGTAACAAAACAATTCGTTTTCTCCAAAACTGATATGGAATCGCAGCGATCACTCCTAATCCCAATACTGTCCCTATACCTAATGCTACTAATTGCTTACGAAAAAAGTAATCACTCGGCAAATTCAGTTTAGCATACTTTGTAATAGCCAAAATAGAGCTAGCACTGTATACCATTATCACTCCCAGTACACATAAAATGACAAGAGGAAGCAATAATGAATAATCCATTGACTTCCATACTTTTTTCATGCAATATCCTCTTTCTGTTTTCATTTTAATTGTTGTATTCCATATGTATCAATATTCTTCCTGCTTTATTATACAAATAAAAAGCTCAAACTGAATCAGTTTGAGCCCCCTTATTTGAACCCGTTATTGTTGTTTATTTGTAAATGCTTCATGAAGTGCTGATAATTCCCGTTCAAGCTCTCCTAACATCTCTTTCCCTTGCTCTTCTGTAATAAGACCAAGACGAACCGCAAAGTCAACCTCACGGGATAGCCCAAACATTTGTGTGTCCAACACTTCTTCATATAATGGACATTGCGGCATCGTAAGGTGATCCATCTGCACCTTAATAAGTCTTAAAATCTTCTCCGCATCCGCTTGTAGAAGGGCAAGTGCCTTTTCCTGATGATTTGCTATTGTCTCAGACGCCAAATTGATTCCCTCCGTTTCCGTCCTACTATCCTATCTATTAATATTAGCGATAGTTTTAATAAATTGCAATAGAAACATTTTTTGTGACAACCGTGTCTAATCCTATTATACTGAAAAGTGGGAGCATAATACAAATGGGGGAACAACAATGAGTGAAATTTTGTTTATAAACGGAAAAGTACGCTTTCCAATTACCATCGATCCAAGCGTTTGGATTTTTGATGATCGAAAAGTAGATTTAACAACTTATTTTAGTGAAACTAGAGAAGAAACATCTGAATTAGAAACCTATCTGAAACACACTTCTGAACATTGGGACCGTGAGATTCGTGATGGTGCAATTTTCCCACCGATTCAAAAGAGCGTAAAGAAATTCAAAAAAGAGCAACTTATTACCGGAACATTCGGTATACCACTTCATCCCTTTTTCAAAAATGCCGAAATTATAGATAGTGCAACACATGTTGAAATTGAAACGCTGCATGATACAATCACATTTCCATTAGAAAAAGTCCAAAATGCTATTCTCGGCTTTTCAAAAGACGGGAAACCATTACGAGAGGACGGACCTGTTCACCTTTACTTTGATGACGGTTCTAATAAAAATAATCCGATTCGAAATATCCGTAAATTTACAGTTATTTAACCAGATGCTTCCTATCTAATAACAGAATAAAAAGGAGTGGGCTTTTGCCCACTCCTTTTTATAATAAATCTGCTGCTAATTGTGCTAAATTAGAACGTTCTCCTTTTACAAACTTTACATGCCCACTAATTCTTTGTTCTTTAAACTTCTCTACAACATATGTTAGGCCATTATTATATTCATCTAAATAAGGATGATCGATTTGCTGAGGATCCCCCATTAACACAATCTTACTTTTCTCTCCCACCCTTGTTAATATTGTCTTCACTTCATGTTTCGTTAAATTTTGTGCTTCATCAATAATAATAAATTGATCTGGAATACTCCTTCCTCGTATATACGTAAGTGCTTCGACCTCAATCGAACCCATACCTGCTAAAATAGCATCTAATTCACCAGGCTTTTTGGTATTAAATAAATACTCTAGGTTGTCAAAAATCGGTTGCATCCACGGCCTTAATTTTTCTTCTTTCTCTCCAGGTAAATAACCAATATCTTTTCCAACAGGGACGATAGGTCTTGCGACAAGAAGCTTTTTATACAAACCTAAATCCTCCGTTTGCATAAGTCCAGAAGCTAGTGCAAGCAACGTTTTACCAGTGCCCGCTTTACCTGTTAAAGTTACAAGCGGAATGTCTTCACGGAGCAATAATTCTAATCCCATAATTTGCTGTACATTTCGCGGACGTATTCCCCAAACTTGCTCATTATGAAAAATGAGTTTTTTTACTTTTTTCCCTAAGTTATCAACGATTCCAAGCGCAGAACTTGATCCCCCTAACGCATCTTTCATTACAATAAACTGATTTGGATAAAACGGGTGATTTGCAATTTCGGATAAAGGAAGCTCTCCTTTTTCATAAAAATAATTCAACTGTTCTTTTGATATGTAGCTTTCTAAAAATCCTGAATATATATTTTCCACTTCAATTACACGATCACTTAAGTAATCTTCGGCTTGTAAGCCTAATGCATCTGCTTTTACTCTTACAAGGACATCTTTACTTACTAAAATAACAGACTTCCCATCTTCTTTATCCTGCTCTTCTAAGGATAAATTTTTTGCGACCGCTAAAATACGATTATCATTTGTTTTTTCTACAAAAATATCTTGCAGTTGAACAAACGAGCGATGATTTAATTCAATACGAAATGTCCCTCCATTTTCCAGAGGAATACTTTCATGCAGCTTTCCAAGTTCACGAAATTTATCTATTAGCTTAGATACATAACGGGCATTTCGTCCAACTTCATCCATATAACGTTTTTTCGAATCAACCTCTTCTAATACAACTGCTGGAATCACTACTTCATTTGTTTCAAAAGAAAAAATAGATAAAGGATCCTGCAAAAGTACATTCGTATCTAACACATAAATTTTATCCAACCTGTTACCCCCTGACTCCACTTTTAAATTTGTAGAACAAGGGTTTCATCCATCACATAATATGGACGAACCATTGTTATAATTATATGTACCGTATAAACGAGGTAGAATCGAAATTCATATAAATTAAAACTTTTCTTCAATCTTTCTGCGTTCTCTCCTATTCAAAAGCACTTCATTATTAACATTTATAATTTACCAGGAAGTAGAAAAAGGATGAACCACCTCAGTTGTTCATCCACTTTCACAATTCTTTCATCCCTGTTAACACTTGATGATCAAGTTTTTTAGCAGCTCGAATATCGTATGTCTTTTCATATGTTGGTTCTGCAACAAGCCTTGCTCCGTAAAACATAACATCACGGACCTCTTTTACAGCTACTTCTACTACAGTTAACTTAAGGGAAACACCCTCCATTCTATCAGTTAAAACCTTTGCTTCACCGCTAATGGAAAATACGGATTCATTTGCCATTATAGTTAATACAAGTTCTGCATGATGTCTTAAATTTTCCACAATACGTGAACGTTGATCCACAGCAAATCGAATACTAGTCTCACTCATTGCATATACCCATGAAATAGCACTGACATTAGGAATATTTTTTTCAAAATCAGTAGTTGCTATTGTAACAATATTCTCCTTACGTAAAGATTGTACTAAGGAATCTGTCAATGTAGGTTCTACCACATTCGCCATATTTCCACCTCCAAATTTTTCTTATCTTTATGATAACTTATTTTTCGAATTGCGAAAATATTATTTTTTTCCTCTACAGTTCAAAAACATCAAACTTACATGATATACTTATAACGATAGAATTTGTATTGAGGTGACGAAATGAGAGTCAAATGCATGATTTGTGATAAAAAAGATGAGCTAGATGACGAAAACCCTATGGCCAAAAAGCTTCGTAACCGTCCAATTCATACATATATGTGCATGAAATGTACAGAGCGTATTACAGAACGTACAATGGAACGCCATGCAAGCGGCAAGTTTCATTTATATCGTGATAAAACAGTAGAAGATGAATGGTAACCTGTAAAATAAGTCCTTAATCATTTAGATGAGGACTTATTTATATTTTTCTGGTTCTCGGTTCATCTGCTCTAAAAAACAATCAATCAATTCTAATGGAAATCTTGCAGACCGTATTTCTCCATCTTTTTCGTATGTAATTACATACATCTCCTCGTTCTTTTCAACCGTTATATTCTTTAATTGATAGTCCTCATATAGCATGTTATGAAATAACCCATATGTTTCTTGGGCAGCCATATCATGCGGGCGTGCTTCCATAACCGTTTTAATTGTTAACCAATTATATAGCACATCTTGTACGGAACGCATGAAAACTTCCCCCTTTAACTTGCTTTCTGTTGCCTCGCTTGACGTAAGCGTAATCTATACATACCGAGCACAATTGCAGCCACAACAAGCCCCTCCCCAACTGGTAAAAAAACCGCAAAGAAAGTTAAAACAGTACACCCGATTGCTAAAGACACATAAATTACAATATTTTTTAGTAAAGATAACTTCCGAGCAAATCCTAAATTATATACAAGCGCACTTAATATGATGATTGTACCGTAAAGCAACCACATCCCCACTTCTGGATTGACATCTACATTGTACAACTTCGCAAAAAATGACATTTTTTCAAGCACTACACTTCTCCCCCTTACTCACGCAGATGAATAACAACTCCTTCTCTTTCATTTTCAATGTACTTACTATAAGAGTACCCTGCAAAAAAAGTACTGTCCACACAAAAGAGTAAATTTTCAAAAAATATTTACAATAAAAAAGCTGCCTTTTATCAAAAGGCAGCCCTACATTACTTAAGCTTCGACAGATTTCTTTTTCTTAGCAGCTCTTTCGCGCTCACTCTTATCAAGAATCTTTTTACGAAGACGAATTGATTCTGGAGTTACTTCACAGAACTCATCATCGTTTAAGTACTCTAATGACTCTTCTAAAGTCATTAAGCGTGGTTTTTTCATTGTTGAAGTTTGATCTTTCGTCGCAGAACGAATGTTAGTTTGTTGTTTCATTTTTACAACGTTAACTGTTAAATCATTCTCACGTGTATGTTCTCCAACAATCATACCAGCATATACTTCTGTACCTGGTTCAACGAAGATTACACCACGATCTTCAACTTGCATAATACCGTATTGTGATGCTTTTCCTGTTTCAAGTGAAACAAGAACACCTTGGCGACGTCCACCAACTTGTCCAGCATGTACTGGTTGGTAGCAATCGAATGTATGGTTTAAAATACCATAACCACGAGTTAATGTTAGGAATTCTGTCGTGTAACCAATTAAACCACGTGCCGGAACCATGAAAGTAAGGCGAACTTGACCGTTTCCGTTATTCACCATGTCTAACATTTCACCTTTACGTGCACCCATTGATTCCATAATAGAACCAGTGTATTCTTCAGGCACATCGATTTGTACGCGCTCTACAGGCTCACATCTTACGCCATCAACCTCTTTAATAATTACTTCAGGCTTAGATACTTGAAGTTCATAACCTTCACGACGCATGTTTTCAATTAAGATAGATAAGTGTAACTCTCCACGTCCAGATACAATCCATGCATCAGGAGATTCTGTATTATCTACACGTAAGCTCACATCTGTTTCTAATTGTGAACGAAGACGCTCTTCAATTTTACGAGATGTAATATATTTACCTTCACGACCTGCAAATGGGCTGTTATTTACAAGGAATGTCATTTGTAGTGTCGGCTCATCAATACGTAATAATGGTAATGCTTCTTGATGTTCAACTGGACATACCGTTTCACCAACGTTAATGTCTTCCATACCAGAAACAGCTACTAGGTCTCCAGCTTTTGCTTCTTCAATTTCTTGACGTTTTAATCCCATGTAACCAAATAATTTTGTTACACGGAATTGTTTTACACTTCCATCAACCTTCATTAGTGCAACTTGTTGTCCTACTTTCATTGTACCGCGGAATACACGACCAACTCCGATACGACCTACATAATCATTATAATCAAGAAGTGCTACTTGGAATTGAAGTGGCTCTTCACTGTTATCAATTGGTGCTGGAATATGATCAACAATTGTATCAAATAATGATTTCATATTCTCTTCTTGGTTTGCTGGATTTGAATCTAAGCTCGCTGTTCCGTTCATTGCTGAAGCAAATACAACTGGGAACTCTAATTGATCTTCGTTTGCACCAAGTTCAATGAATAAATCGATTACTTCATCAACTACTTCATCAGGGCGAGCAAAGTCACGGTCAATTTTGTTTACTACAACGATTGGAGTTAAATTTTGCTCAAGAGCTTTCTTTAAAACAAATCGTGTTTGTGGCATACAACCTTCATATGCATCAACAACAAGTAAAACACCATCTACCATTTTCATGATACGTTCTACTTCTCCACCGAAGTCAGCGTGACCAGGTGTATCTAAAATGTTAATTCGTTTATCTTCATAGTGAATCGCAGTATTTTTCGCTAAAATCGTAATACCGCGCTCTCTTTCTAGATCATTTGAATCCATTGCGCGTTCTTCAACGTGTTCATTCGCACGGAAAGTCCCCGCTTGACGTAATAATTGGTCAACAAGTGTTGTTTTACCATGGTCAACGTGGGCAATAATTGCTATATTTCGTAAATCTTGTCGTTTTTTCAACATGTCCAACTCCTAGTGTCTTTTTAATCCTTCTCTATTATAAGAGCGAAGGGGATACAATGGCAATCAAAATAAAATCAAGAATGAAAATATAGTTGTATTCTTACTTTTGTGAAAGTAAAATGAGATTGGAGGGTGAAGATATGGAACACATTCAATATCGCTTTTTATTAATAGCTATTATCGGTGTTATTTTCTTAATTGGCATTGGAATTATGATTGCTGAAAATAGTCCCATCGGTGTTATTATTTGCATTATCGGAACATTTGTTACAGTTGGATACGGATTTGTAACAAAACGAAAAATGCGTAAATCACAGTAACAGTAAAAAGTAAGAAGCTTTTCGTAGCCTCTTACTTTTTTTGTTACTGTGATACAAATGGTAATAACTCTTCATATACTCCCGGCTTCGCAACTAATACACTACTTTTTTCTACAATAGAAATTGCTTTACCAGCAAATGTCGTTACTTTGCCATCAACTTCTTCTACAATGATTAGCCCTCCACCAAAATCCCAAGGAGATAATCGCGGCGTCACGTAAGCATCTAATCTCCCTGTTGCAACATATACCATTTCTAGTGCTGCGCAACCATATGAGCGTGTTCCTCGTGCTTTTTTCACGAGCTTCATCATTTTTTCCATATTAAGTAATGGATTATCAGTAAGCCACGTAGCATTTAAAGCGATAATTCCGTTTTCTACTGTACCTTTCTCTAAAGTAGGAATGGTTATACCGTTACAAAATGCTCCTTCCCCCTTTATAGCATGATACAGTTCGTCATGAACCGGATCATAGATGAGGCCAATTTTTCCGATACCGTTCTCATAAATGCCAATCGAAATTGCGAAATTTCTTTTTTGATGAACAAAATTCATCGTACCATCAATTGGATCAATTAACCAAACAACCCCATTCGGAGAAGTGATTTTGTCTCCATATCCTTCTTCTCCTAAAATATAATGATCCGGGAATGTTTCTTTAATTTTCCCAATTAAAAACTGTTCTATTTCTCGGTCCATATTTGTTACTAGATCAGTGACATTTGACTTCGTTTCTACAATAAGTGATTTTTTCAACGATGCCATTAAACGTTCCCCAGCTTCTCGAATCCACTGTTTTGCATGTGTATCGATTTCTTTCCATACCTCTTGCATATTTTAAACACCTCGATCTATACTGTTCACAGAAAAAACGAACCCTTTATAAGGTTCGCACCAACTAAATTTTTATACATATACTATTATTACGCTTCTAAACGAATCATTTCAAGTCTTAGCACTTCTAATTTTTGTACGCACTCTTCTTTTTTCTGATTATCATTCTCCATCATAGCATCATATAAAGTCGCTAATTCATAATCTAATTCCAATCTCAATACCGGAATTCTCTTTTCAGCATCTGTTCTCTTTAACGCATTAATCACCTGTCTCATTTTTATTTGCCTCCTCCCAATATTCGTCTGCCCTCGGACTAGAATTAACTTAATTTTCTGATTTTTTGTTTTATACTATACTATGTTGGATAAATCATCTATGCAACAAAATTATATTTTTTTTACTGAAATTTTTTTGTGCTGTTTTTTTATGAATCGTACAAGCTATGCTAAAATAAAAAAACAAACTAGGAGTTGGAGGAACTGTCATGACATTACAAACATTTAAATCAACTGACTTTGCTGTTTTTTCTGTTGATGGTCTTGAAGAACGAATGAATGCTATTAAAACAAATATTCATCCAAAATTAGAAGCTTTAGGCGAACAATTTTCCCATTATTTATCCGAGCAAACTGGGGAAACTTTTTTCTACCATGTAGCGAAACACGCACGCCGCAAAGTCAATCCACCAAACGATACTTGGGTTGCTTTTTCAACAAATAAACGCGGGTATAAGATGTTACCACATTTTCAAATTGGCTTATGGGGTACCCATGCCTTCATATACTTTGGTTTAATCTATGAGTGTCCGCAAAAAGTGGAAGCGGCTCATGCCTTCTTAGAACATTTAAATGATTTAAAAACAAATATACCAAATGACTTCGTTTGGTCCATTGACCATACTAAACCAAGTGTAAAATCACATAACATATTAGAATCGAAAGATTTACAAAAAATGATCGAACGCTTAGCCACTGTAAAGAAAGCAGAGCTATTAGTCGGTATTCATATCTCGCCAGAAGAATTTTCAGAAATGACCAATGAACAATTTCTTGCCAAGGTTGAATCTACGATGCAATCACTCCTTCCTTTATATAAAATTTGTAATCGATAGTAGAAAACGGACAATATATATTGTCCGTTTTTAGTTGTTATCACATTATAGCACTTCAATTTTTATTTTTCAAAATCTTTTTTATATTTTAACAATCTTTTGTTCTTCTACTTCTTTCGCTTTTTGCATGGCACGATATATAGAATATCCACTTACCTCTTGAAACTCTTTATCAATTTTCTTCTCTTCCGCTTTCGATGGAACAATCTCTTTAAACCTACGATACAATCCCATCAATTCTTCTCTAACAATTCCTTTTTCATATACCTTTTCAATCGCCTCATAAAATTTCACAATCGCAATCATTTCCTCGTTCGACCAATCATAATCAAGTGGATATTGATATTCCATTCTTACACCTCATCTATCTTTTGTTGTTTTGTTATTATGCTACCTTAAAGATTACAATTTCATCCTTTGGTATAGCCACTTTGCATTATACACTATTTCTCTTTTTTTATAGAATTGTCTTCCTCTATGAGAAAAATGAAAAATAAAATTGAATGACTAGAAATCATACATACGCTAAAAATGATATTTTTCTATACATCTATAATTATTGGTGATATAATGCTTTTGTTTTATAGAAAATAAAGTGAAACTTCCATTTCAAAAAACTTTTTTATGAATGGTAAGTAAAACGAATCTAGTTCTTAGAGATCGTTATATAACTATACAAGGGAAGATAACTTTCTTATTGAACAAGATGTCATAAAACAAAGCATAATAAATATTTCAAAGAAGAAGGGGTGTATAGATTGTCCCAATACAAAACACCATTGTTTACCGCTTTAGTAGAGCACAGTAAGCGAAATCCTATTCAATTCCATATTCCAGGTCATAAAAAAGGACAGGGAATGGATCCTGTATTTCGCGAATTTATTGGGCATAATGCATTAGCAATTGATTTAATTAACATTGCGCCGCTCGATGATTTACATCATCCAAAAGGTATGATTAAAGAAGCACAGGATTTAGCAGCTACTGCGTTCGGTGCAGATCATACTTTCTTTTCAGTTCAAGGTACAAGCGGAGCAATTATGACAATGGTGATGAGTGTTTGTGGCCCAGGAGATAAAATTCTCGTACCGCGAAACGTTCATAAATCTGTAATGTCAGCCATTATTTTCTCAGGTGCAAAACCAATTTTCATTCATCCTGAAATCGATCCGAAACTCGGTATTTCACACGGGATTACGATTCAATCCGTAAAAAAAGCACTTGAGGAACACACAGATGCAAAAGGATTACTCGTTATTAATCCAACATATTTTGGATTCGCCGCAGACCTGCAGCAAATTGTAGAATTAGCTCATTCCTACGAAATACCTGTATTAGTTGATGAAGCTCACGGTGTCCACATCCATTTTCATGATGAATTACCGATGTCAGCTATGCAAGCGGGTGCAGATATGGCAGCGACAAGTGTTCATAAGCTAGGCGGATCATTAACACAAAGCTCTATTTTAAATGTAAAAGAAGGCCTCGTAAATGTAAAACATGTCCAATCGATTATTAGTATGCTTACAACTACATCGACTTCTTACATTTTGCTAGCTTCCCTTGATGTTGCGAGAAAAAGACTTGCAACTGAAGGAAAAGTATTAATAACAAAAACAATACAGCTAGCTGAGCATGTTCGTGACGCCATAAACGATATTGAACATCTTGATTGTCCCGGAAAAGAAATGTTAGGTACAGATGCCACGTTTAGCTATGATCCAACAAAGCTAATTGTGTCTGTAAAGGACTTAGGAATTACAGGTCATGAAGCAGAAGTATGGTTAAGAGAACATTACAATATTGAAGTTGAGCTCTCAGACTTATATAACATTCTATGTCTTGTTACACTAGGCGATACAGAAGATGAAACAAACATTCTTATTAGAGCCTTACAAGAAATGGCAACGACATTTAAACATAGAGCCGACAAAGGTGTTCAAGTACAAGTTGAAATTCCAGAAATTCCTGTACTTGCTCTCTCTCCTCGAGATGCCTTTTATTCAGAAACAGAGGTTATCTCGTTTGAAAATGCTGCTGGCCGCATTATAGCTGATTTTGTTATGGTTTATCCACCAGGGATTCCAATCTTTACTCCGGGTGAAATTATTACACAAGAAAACTTAGATTATATTCATAAAAATTTAGAAGCTGGTCTACCAGTACAAGGTCCTGAAGATATGACGTTACAAACATTACGTGTTATTAAAGAATACAAGCCTATCAGTTGATAGGCTTTTTTTTCACCATTTTTTCGTTTATTCATACGATACTAGAGAATGTAACGTATAGGTGGGGATACCATTATGATTGTGATTGGTCGCTCTATTGTACATCCTTATATCACAAATGAAAACGAACCGTTTGCTACTGAGAAACAACAAATTTTAGCCATTATGACTGGAAATCAAGAAGTATACTCCTTCCGAACAGCTGATGAACTTAGCTTTGATCTAAATTTACGAATTAACATTATTACTTCTGCATTAGAACTTTTTCAAAGTGGATTTCAGTTTCGGACATTTCAGCAATCCTTTTGCAATCCTGAGTTTTGGCAAAGAACATCACTGGGAGGATTTCAATTACGCCCTGGCGTACCATCTTCCGTCGCGATACGAGATATTTTTAAAAATGGAAAAATGTATGGCACAGAGTGTGCAACAGCAATGATTATTATTTTTTATAAAGCGCTATTAGCATTATATGATGAAGAAACGTTCAACCATCTATTTGCAAACCTCTTACTCTATACATGGGATTATGATCATGACCTAAAATTAATAACAAAAACAGGTGGCGATATCGTTCCCGGTGACCTTGTTTACTTTAAAAATCCACAAGTGAATCCAGCTTCGATTGAATGGCAAGGAGAAAATGCAATTTATTTAGGGAATTACTTTTATTATGGTCACGGTGTAGGTGTAAAAACAAAAGAACAAATTATTTATCTATTAAATGACCGAAGAATTCCATATGCCTTTATTTCAGCATACTTAACTGATTTTATTACACGTATAGATAGCCGCCTCATGAGCCAACATGCTTCTACAAGCAATCTACAAACAACGCTAGGATTTATCCCTATTAGAGATGATGCAATCGTTGCAACAATTGGTCACACAACTACTATCTACTAAAAAACGCCTGCAGATGCAGGCGTTTTACTCTATTACTGGGCTTTTGTATGCTCCTTGTGATTACATTCGCAATGAGATCCACATTTCCCGTAAAGTACTGTTGTTTTTTCATCTTCAAAGTGTGCAATTGTTCCTTCACAAACTTGACATACGATTGTTCCCATTTTCTATTTCCCCCTAAATTTATACTTCCTAGACCTTTTTTATACGTCTCTATATATTATCGGGCCGTTGTATGTTCCTTGTGATCACATTCGCAATGAGATCCACATTTCCCGTAAAGTACTGTTGTTTTTTCATCTTCAAAGTGTGCAATTGTTCCTTCACAAACTTGACATACGATTGTTCCCATTTTTTATTTCCTCCTAAGTTTATGGTCCTAAAAACTTTTTTAGTTGCAAGATTCCTATATATTACTGGGCCGTTGTATGCTCTTTGTGATCACATCCGCAAGATCCACATTTCCCGTAAAGTACCGTTACTTTCTCATCCTCGAAGTGTGCAATTGTACTTTCACAATCTTGACATACGATTGTTCCCATTTTTCATTTCCCCCTAAGTTTATAATCCCAAAAACTTTTTTGTAACCGCTTAACTTTCTGTCTTTATTTTAATATGTTATACTTTTTACGTCAATAGGTTTTTGAGTATAGCACATTTATTTTTTAAAATTTATATTAGTATGAGATAATAACACAAAAAAACAGCCATATCATATAAGTACGACTGTTTCTTCTTATTTATTCTTCATACTCCGCATGTAAGGAAGTATGTGGAACAAGAAATTTAAAAAATTGTGCTAAATCATCAGCCTCTTCCTCTGATCCTAGTTTGAAAACTTCTTGTAAATGTTGAACATTTTCTACATCATCTGGTCCAAGGAGAGTCGCTCGTCCTGTTTGCATACAAACCACAAGAGGCTTCCCAAAAAACATATTTGTATAGATGACTCCAAAATCATAGCGATTTTCATGTGTCATAAACCCTAAAAAACGCACCTGCACACTTTCATGTTCATCATACAATTTTTCAAACATTTACTTCCTCCTTTCTAAATAATACTCTCTACTCATATATATTAAACAAAAAAAGATAGATCCCTTTAATTGTCAAAAAATTTACAACAGTGTTAAAATAACAACATACATGAAGTCAGGAGGAAACCTTTTATGCAACATGCATTTATTAAACTTGTACCTAAATCTAAGCAGCAATCTGTTTCAGTGGAAGATGTAAAGCAGCTTTTTCAGTATTACAAAAAAATCACCTCTCAGACTGGCATCCAAGTTAGTTATGCATATGCAAACTTTGCTTTTCCTTACGAGATACTCAATACATCAGACACGACGCTGGAACTGAAATCTAGTCATGATCGATATTCTTCTATTTATGTAGGGATTGGAACAGAAAACGAGCAAACTTTTATTCAACTTTCTTTACCTTCTACTGCAACGTTTGGTGATAAAGGAAAAGCAAATGAGTTCTGCCGTTTTTTAGCGAAAAAATTAGAAGGGGAATTACAATTATTTAATGGAAGAACAATGTATTTTTATAAACGTTAACTTTTATAAAAGAAAAGATATCATTAAAAACAGCATACTATTCGCACAAGTAAGAAACAAAGCCTGTTTTCTTGCACTGAGAATAATATAAGCAATTACATATGCTAAATAAAGGAATACGAAAAAGAGCATCACTTTATAATGGAACTTATCACCGTTCGATAATAATAACACAATAGAAAACCCACTCCATAAAAGAAAATGATAAAATATAACATGTATGATTTTCATGGAACCGTCTCCTTTGACATGCCCTATTTTATTATAATATATGGGATTGAAATCCAATCAATGACATAATACGAAAAGATGTACTTCTCTTTCAAAGGTGAGTCTAATGCATTGCTACTCAAGTTACGTACATTCATTATATATTCATTCGACAAACACACATAATGACCTTGCTAACCATACTAAAGCTTTAAAAGAATGATTCATAAAATAAAAAAGAACCCGNNCGGGTTCTTTTTTATTTTATATTATTTTACAATGTGAATTGGCATTCCAAGAGCAACTTCAGCTGCTTCCATTGTAATTTCACCTAATGTTGGGTGAGCATGGATTGTTTGAGCGATATCTTCTGCTGTCATTCCAGCTTCGATAGCTAAACCAATCTCAGAGATAATGTCAGAAGCACCTGCACCTGCAACTTGTGCACCTACAAGAAGACCATCTTCTTTACGTGTTACAAGTTGTACGAAACCGTCTGTGCTGTTTAATGATAATGCACGACCGTTTGCAGCGAATGGGAATTTAGAAACTGCTACTGTCATTCCAGCTTCTTCAGCTTGTTTCTTAGTGTAACCAACAGATGCTAATTCTGGATCAGTGAAGCATACTGCTGGAATTCCGATGTAATCGATTGCCGCTGCGTGACCGCTAATTGCTTCAACAGCTACTTTACCTTCGTAAGAAGCTTTATGAGCTAATGGTGGTCCAGGAACGATATCACCAATTGCATAGATGTTTGGTACATTCGTACGGCATTGTTCGTCGATTTCGATTAGACCACGGTCAGTCATTTTAATTCCAACTTGCTCAAGACCGATTTCTTGAGTATTTGGACGACGACCTACAGTTACTAATACGTAATCTGCTTCTACAGTTTGTACTTCGCCTTTAACTTCGAAGCTAACTTTTACACCGTTTTCAGTTTCTTCAACGCCTTTAGCCATAGCTTTTGTATGGATTGTTACGTTACCTTTTTTCTGAAGGGCACGTTTTACAACTTGGCTCATTGCTTTTTCAAAACCAGCTAAGATTTCATCGCCAGCTTCTAATACAGTAACTTCAGTACCGAAGTTTGCATATGCAGTACCTAATTCCATACCGATGTAACCGCCGCCGATTACAACAAGCTTTTTCGGAATTTCAGGTAAGCTTAAAGCACCAGTTGAGTTAAGAACACGTTTAGAGTATTTGAATCCAGGAATTTCAATTGGAGTAGAACCTGTTGCAAGAACAGCATTTTTAAACGTATACGTTTGAGCTGCATCTTCAGTCATTACGCGTAATGTGTTTGCATCTACAAAGTAAGCTTCACCGCGAATGATTTCAACTTTGTTACCTTTAAGAAGGCCTTCAACACCGCCAGTTAATTTCTTAACTACGCCGTTTTTCCATTCTTGAACTTTTGTGAAATCAACTGTTACGTTCTCAGCAGTGATACCCATGTCATCAGAATGTTTTGCATTCTCATAACGGTGACCTGCATTGATTAATGCTTTAGAAGGAATACATCCAACGTTTAAGCATACGCCACCAAGGTTAGCCTTTTCAATAATTGCTACCTTTTGACCTAATTGTGCTGCACGAATTGCTGCAACATATCCACCAGGACCTGCACCAACAACGACTGTATCTAATTCAATTGGGAAATCTCCTACTACCATTGTTATTACGCCTCCATTACTAATAATTGTGGGTCGTTCAATAAACGTTTAATTTGGTTTAATGCTTTTTGAGCAGTTGCGCCGTCAATTAAACGATGGTCAAAGCTTAGAGATAATGCTAATACTGGAGCTGCAACGATTTCACCGTTTTTCACAACTGGTTTCTCAGCGATACGGCCAATACCAAGGATTGCTACTTCTGGGTGATTGATAACTGGAGTGAACCATTGTCCACCTGCAGAACCAATGTTTGTAATTGTGCAAGAAGCACCTTTCATTTCAGCTGGAGCTAAGCGACCGTCACGTGCTTTACCAGCAAGTTCATTGATCTCGTTAGAGATTGTGAAGATAGATTTGCGATCTGTATCTTTAACAACTGGTACTAATAGACCTTTGTCTGTATCAGCTGCGATACCGATGTTGAAGTAATGTTTATGAACGATTTCTGAAGATGCATCATCTAAAGAAGTGTTCAACATTGGGTATTCACGTAATGCAGATGTTAACGCTTTTACAACGTATGGAAGGTAAGTTAATTTAATACCTTTGTCAGCTGCAACAGCTTTGAACTTTTTACGGTGAGCAACAAGTTCTGTTACATCTACTTCGTCCATTAATGTTACGTGAGGAGCTGTGTGTTTAGAGTTAACCATTGCTTTCGCAATTGCTTTACGGATACCGCTCATTTTCTCACGAGTTTCTGGGTATTCACCAGCTGGAATTGGTTGTGCTTTTGGTGCTTCTTCTTTCGCTGCTGGAGCTTCTGCCGCTACTGGAGCTTCAGTTGCTGCTACTGCTGCTTGTCCACCATTTGCAAATGCATCGATGTCAGCTTTTACAATACGACCGTTTTTACCAGTACCAGCTACTTTAAGGATGTCTACACCTTTTTCACGTGCATATTTACGAACAGATGGCATAGCAATTACGCGCTCATTAACTACTTCTTCAGTTGCTGCTGGAGTAGCTGCCGCTGCTGGAGCTTCTTCAGCTTTTGGAGCTCCGTCATGATCGTCACCTTTAAATTTAAGGTTTTCATATCCAGGAGCGTCAAATTTAACAAGAACATCTCCTACTACTGCTACTGTACCTTCTTCTACAAGAATGTCAAGTACTTTTCCTTTAACTGGAGAAGGGATTTCTACAACTGCTTTATCATTTTGTACTTCAAGAAGTACATCGTCTTCGTTTACTTCATCGCCTGGTTTAATAAACCATTTTACGATTTCACCTTCGTGGATACCTTCACCGATATCTGGTAGTTTAAATTCAAATGCCACGGAATTCAGCCCCCTGATTTATATCATTATTATGGAATAAGTGCAAAAGAAATCAGCATGTGCTGATTTCTTTTGCACATGAAAAACTAAAATTAGAAGTTCATTACTTTGTTAACAGCTTCAACAATATCTTTATGGTTTGGTAACCATACGCTCTCAGCTTGAGAGAATGGGAATACTGTATCAGCAGCTGCAACACGTACAACTGGAGCTTCTAAGTTTAAGATTGCACGGTCGTTAATTTCCGCCACAACGTTTGCTGCAATACCAGCTTGTTTTTGAGCTTCTTGAACAACAACTACGCGGCCTGTTTTTTCAACAGAAGCGATGATTGTTTCGATATCTAATGGTTGAACTGTACGTAAGTCAACAACCTCTAAAGAGATACCTTCTTTTTCAAGTTCTTCAGCAGCTTTTAATGCAGCGTGTACCATCGCACCATATGCGATAACAGATACATCTGTACCTTCGCGTTTAACATCAGCTTTTCCTAGGTCAACTGTGTATTCGCCTTCTGGTACTTCTTGACGGAATGAACGGTACAATTTCATATGCTCTAAGTAGATAACTGGATCGTTGTCACGAATCGCAGAAATTAAAAGGCCTTTTGCATCATATGGAGTAGATGGAATAACAACTTTTAGACCAGGTTGTTGTGCAACTAATCCTTCTAAGCTATCAGCGTGTAATTCTGGAGTATGAACGCCACCACCAAATGGAGAACGAACTGTAATTGGAGCAGTCCAACGTCCACCAGAACGGTAACGTAAACGAGCCATTTGACCAGAAATTGAATCCATTACTTCGTAAACGAAACCGAAGAATTGAATTTCTGGAACTGGACGGAAGCCTTCAAGTGCAAGTCCAACTGCAAGTCCACCGATACCAGATTCTGCAAGTGGAGTATCCATTACACGGTCTTCACCAAATTCAGCTTGCAAGCCTTCAGTAGCACGGAATACACCGCCGTTTACACCAACGTCTTCACCAAATACAAGTACGTTAGGGTCATTTTTCATTTCAACGCGTAAAGCATCAGTGATTGCTTGAATCATTGTCATTTGAGCCATGGCTTACTTCGACTCCTTTTCTTTGTAAATTTCATATTGTTCAGCTAAGTTGTAAGGCATTTCTTCGTACATGATTTCCATTAAATCAGTTACTTTTTGTTTTGGAGCTTGGTCAGCCTTAGCAATTGCTTCTTTAATGTCTTCTTTAGCTTGTTCGATTACTTTTTCTTCTTCTTCTTGAGACCAAATGCCTTTGTTCTCTAAGAATGCACGGAAACGTACGATTGGATCTTTTTGTTCCCATTCATTTTCGATATCTTTTGTACGGTAACGAGTTGGGTCATCACCAGCCATTGTATGTGGACCATAACGGAATGTTAAAGTCTCAATTAAAGTAGGGCCTTCACCATTTACTGCGCGCTCACGAGCAAAAGCAGTTGCTGCATATACAGCTAATGGGTCCATACCGTCTACTTGAATTCCGTAAATACCTGCTGCAACTGCTTTTTGTGCTACAGTTTTTGCTGCAGATTGTTTTTCTACTGGAGTAGAGATTGCGTAACGGTTGTTTTGAACAACGAAGATTGCTGGAGCTTTGAATGCACCTGCAAAGTTCATACCTTCGTAGAAGTCACCTTGTGAAGCACCACCGTCACCAGTGTAAGTAATTGCAACAGATTTTTTACCACGTAATTTCATACCTAACGCAACACCAGCAGTTTGGATGATTTGCGCACCGATAATGATCTGTGGAGCAAGTGCATTTACATCTGCAGGCATTTGGTTACCCATGAAGTGTCCACGAGAGAATAAGAATGCTTGGTATAATGGTAAACCATGCCATACTAATTGTGGAACATCACGATATCCTGGTAAAATGAAGTCTTCTTTTTCAAGAGCAAAATGACTTGCTAATTGAGAAGCCTCTTGTCCAGCTGTTGGTGCGTAGAAACCTAAGCGTCCTTGACGGTTTAAAGAAATAGAACGTTGATCTAGTACGCGAGTATACACCATACGGCGCATTAATTCTTTTAATTGATCATCAGTTAATTCAGGCATTGCTGCTTCATTTACAACTTCGCCTTTTTCATTTAAAATTTGTAATGTTTCAAATTGAGCTGCGATAGCTTTCATTTGCTCATCAACATTAAATAGGGTCTTTTTTGTTTTAGTACCCATTCCGTTCACCTCTTCCTCTCTTGAACCATATTCTGAAACGCTTTCACTAGCAATTGGCTAGTCCGAAAACGCAACCATGTAAACCAACAAGCTCACCTGTCGGTTGAGAATAATTTTGTGTACCTAACAATCTGTACTAATGTTTTTTATGAAACATATTAATACAATCTTGATCACGTTTTTTAGTTTACAACTATTCTAATCACGATGTCAATTACTTTGGTTACGTTTTTTTATGAAGAACATTAAGTTTTCCACGATACCTACGTGTTTTTATTTTCACATCTGTATTAGTAGGCAATAACCTACTGTTATATTATTCCCTATTTAACCTACTTTTGATCATAGAATAATATGTAAACGATTTAATTCTCCTTAGTTTTTCTCTCTTTGTAATAAAAATATGCAAGCTCTTCTTCCATTTCTAGATAACTGCCCATACATTCTTACCTACCCCTCCATACATTATAGTAACCGCAATATTAGCGGGAACTGATAAAGGAGGTCATCTCATGTACGGATACACATATTGTTATCCAACTTGCTCATATCCTTCCTATGGCTATGGCGGTTCTTGTGGCGGCGGATGCGGATCTGGCCGCGGCTTTGCCTTAATCGTTGTGTTGTTTATCCTTTTAATTATCGTTGGTGCAGCTTGCATTCGTTAATGTAAAACAAAACAACTATGGAAAGGAACAGGCGGCTTTGCCGTCTTTTCTTTTTATCACAAGAACATTTATCGCTAAAGCATGCTATTCAAAATATCCTCTTCTAAAGTTTCTTCTGTAAACTATATGTGTATAGAATCTCCATGTACTTTACCATGACTTTTTTCATCTCCTTTGGTAGACTAAAGGAGAAAGGAGAGATTACATATGCTTACAATGAATGATGTAATTCGTGAAGGAAGCCCCGTTCTAAGAGCAGTAGCAGAAGAAGTACCACTGCCAGCGAATGAAGAAGATACACGTATATTACGAGAAATGATTGAATTTGTGATCAATAGTCAAAACCCTGAAATGGTTGAAAAATATAAATTACGTCCTGGAATTGGATTAGCAGCTCCACAAATTGGTGTTTCAAAAAGAATGATCGCTGTTCATGTTACAGACACCAATGAAACATTATATAGCTATGCTCTATTCAATCCAAAAATCATTAGCCATTCTGTTGAACGTACATACTTACCAGCTGGTGAAGGTTGCTTATCCGTAGATCGTGAAGTGCCTGGCTATGTTCCTCGCTATACAAGAATTACAGTTACAGCAACTACTATTGATGGTGAAAAAGTGAAATTACGTTTAAAAGGATTACCAGCGATTGTATTCCAACATGAAATTGATCATTTAAACGGTGTAATGTTCTATGATCACATTAACCAAGAAAATCCTTTTGCAGCTCCTGAGGATGCAAAACCTCTAGAACGATAAAAAAGCAGAAGCCACAGCTTCTGCTTTTTTGACTACTATCTATTTCACTTCTTTATGGAATGGTTTCCATAATCTCTTATTAAAGTAATCCAGCCCACTGCAACCCATGACGGATACCATCTTCACTAACATCTTTCGTCACATAATTTGCAAGCTTTTTCAATTCCTCATGACCATTCCCCATCACAATACCTGTTCCTACCGCTTCAATCATTTCTAAATCATTTAACCCATCTCCAAAAGCATAAACCTGTTCACGTTTGAATCCTAATTTCTCAATAAATTTTTCAATTCCTTTTGCTTTTGAACCGCCATTTGGGATAATGTCCATCGAATACGCATGCCAACGAATAAAGTGGAAATCTGGGTAATCATGAAGAAACTTTTCTTCTTCACCTGCTTGGCAAAAAAGAAGTGTTTGATAAATATCACGATTTTCATAAAAATTTGGTTCATATACTGGATGTTCAAATTGCAAACTACCAAAGCTTTCTTTTACATAGGCATGATATTCTATTGTTGCTTTCATATCCTCATGATCCAAATAAACTAGAGGATATCCTTCCTGTTTTGCAAACGACGTAAAAGTACGTAGCGTCTCTGGATGCAATGGATTTTTAAATATAACCTCGTCTTCAAATACTACATATTGTCCATTAAAACTTACATAGTTATGGATATTAAGTTCATTACGAATGTCTTCAAACATGAACGGAGCACGTCCTGTTGCAATTGCTACATGTACTCCTTTTTCTTGCAAAGCACGTACGGCTTCCCTTGTAGATTGCGGGATTTTTTTATCATGATCTAGCAATGTTCCATCAATATCAAAAAAGACAATTTTATCATTCATTTACCAAAACCCTTTCTACCCCTTCTATATTCCTACTCTGATTATTACTTTTCAAATTCTAAAAAAAAGTATAACATATTAAACATCTGTGAAGAAAGCGTTCACTTCCTAACCTTATTTACAAAAAGTGCATATACTATCAAAAGGATGCTGATATTTGTTCGAATGAATTTTCTTTTCTAATCTTTCCCATACTATACCCATAACTAACGGCTACCGTTCGTTAATACGGGATAACCTATACGGAGAACGAAAACTCATTCAATCATTAAAACAGCAATCCACTCACTCCCATTCTATCATCATTAAGAATATAGAAGGAAAGAGTTCTTACTCATAAGCATGAAATGCATATGCACGTTTAAAATAAGGAAAGGAAGGAGTAATCATGCTGAAGAAGCTGAAGAAAAAGCTAAAACGCTATTTAAATGATTTAGTCCGTAAAAAGACAATTGCTTAAATGGTGCCCATTTCGGGCTTTTTCTTCATTCCCATTCGAAAAAACATGAAAATCATCACTGTTTGCTTTATAATAGGTAACAGATAATGCAAAACATAGACAAGGAGAGGTTTTCCCAATGATTTTTAAAGTATTTTATCAAGAAAAAATGACTGAGGTTCCAGTACGTGAAAATACAAAAGTTTTATATTTAGAGGCTGAATCTGAAAGAGATGTTCGTACAAAGTTAAAAAAGTTCGCATATAATATTGAGTTTGTTCAGTCTGTTACTGGCGCTCATCTTGAATACGAAAAGCAAAATGCTGATTTAACACTAACGGAGATTGTATAATTTATGAAATTCCTAAAAAATGATCAGGTTGCCGTTTTTGCTCTTGGTGGACTTGGTGAAATCGGCAAAAATACATATGCTGTTCAATTTCAAGATGAAATTATTATAATTGATGCTGGAATTAAGTTTCCAGAAGACGAACTTCTCGGAATCGATTACGTGATTCCTGATTACACTTATTTTGTACGAAACGAAGATAAAATTAAAGGGCTATTTATCACACATGGTCACGAAGATCATATCGGTGGGATCCCTTACTTATTACGCCAAGTGAACATCCCAATTTACGGTGGAAAATTAGCAATTGCCTTAATTAAAAACAAATTAGAAGAGCACGGATTACTTCGTAAAGCAAAACTTTACGAAATTCAAGAAGATGATGTTATTAAATTCAAAAAGACATCTGTTTCCTTCTTCCGTACAACGCACAGTATTCCAGATTCCTATGGAGTCGTTGTGAAAACACCACAAGGACAAATTGTTCATACGGGAGACTTTAAATTTGATTTCACACCAGTTGGTGAACCTGCAGATTTAACAAAAATGGCCGAAATCGGTAAAGATGGTGTACTTTGTCTCTTATCCGATAGTACAAACAGCGAAGTCCCTAACTTTACAATGTCTGAAAGACGCGTTGGTGATAGCATTCAAGATATTTTCCGCAAAGTGGAAGGACGTATTATCTTCGCAACCTTTGCATCAAATATTCATCGTTTACAGCAAGTTGTCGAAGCTGCTGTTGAAAACAATCGTAAAGTAGCTGTTTTTGGCCGAAGCATGGAAGCAGCAATTGAGATTGGTCAAAATCTTGGTTATATTCGCTGTCCAAAAGATACGTTTGTAGAATCATCTCAATTAAATCGACTACCAGCTAATCAAGTTGTCATCTTATGTACAGGTAGTCAAGGAGAACCAATGGCAGCACTTTCTCGTATTGCTAATGGTACACACCGTCAGATTCAAATCATTCCTGGCGATACAGTGGTTTTCTCTTCTTCACCAATTCCAGGAAATACTGTTAGTGTGAGCCGCACAATCAATATGTTATATCGTGCTGGCGCTGATGTAATTCATGGGAAACTTTCAAATATTCATACGAGTGGACACGGTGGACAAGAAGAACAAAAACTAATGCTACGTCTAATTAAACCTAAATATTTCATGCCAATCCATGGTGAGTATCGCATGCAACGTATGCATATGAATTTAGCAAACGATTGTGGTATTCCAGAAGAAAATTGCTTCATTATGGATAATGGTGATATTCTTGCCTTACGTTCAGATGAAGCGAGCGTTGCTGGAAAAATCCCATCCGGCTCTGTTTATATTGATGGAAACGGCATTGGGGATATCGGTAACATTGTATTACGTGACCGTCGCATTCTTTCTGAAGAAGGACTGGTTATCGTAGTTGTAAGCATCGATATGAAAGAATTTAAAGTTGCAGCAGGACCTGATATCATCTCTCGTGGATTCGTTTATATGCGCGAGAGCAGCGATTTAATCAACGATGCACAAACATTAATTACAACACATTTAGAAAAGGTAATGGAGCGCAAAACAACACAATGGTCTGAAATTAAAAATGAGATTACAGATACATTAGCACCATTCCTATACGAAAAAACAAAACGTCGTCCAATGATTTTACCAATCATTATGGAAATATAAGAAAGACAATGCTACCGAGTAAGCAGTTCTTTTTTATGAAGAAATACTATAAATAGCATAGTAATAAAAAGACCAATTCGCATAGCGAGTTGGTCTTTTTAAATCAATGATATAATCATGATTAATGACTTTTAACATATAAAATTACAACAAAATAGATATACTAAATAAAAAAAATTTATACTTAATGAAATAAATTTATACTTAATGAAATAAAAAGGCTTAGTTTAAAACCAAGCCTTTTACTAATTTTGTTGTGAGTTCATAAGATATTCAACTCTTATTTTGTTTTTTCATCAAAGTATCAGAACTACTTAGCTTACAAATATTGTCCTCACACTCTTTGTGCCGAGAAAAAACTTTTATCGTAAGAAATGTTTAAAGCGGTCTACTTCATCATCATGCCCAATTACAATTAAAATATCTCCTGCTTGGATATTCTCTGTAGCTCGTGGAGAAACAATAACTTCTTTACCACGTTTAATTGCTACAATGTTTAATCCAAACTTCGCACGAATATCTAATTCAATTAATGAATGACTATCAATCTTTTTATTTGCAATAATTTCTACAATACTATGTTCATCCGAAAGCTCTAGGTAATCTAATACGTTACTTGAAGCAATATTATTTGCAATACGTTTCCCCATGTCTCTCTCTGGATGTACAATGTGGTCAGCACCTATTTTACTTAATACTTTTTCATGATAATCATTTTGAGCCTTCACAGTAATATTTTTCACGCCTAATTCTTTTAAAATGAGCGTTGTTAAAATACTTGCATTTAGATTATCTCCAATTGCTACCACAACATGGTCAAAATTACGGATACCGAGACTTTTTAACACCATTTCATCTGTTGAATCAGCAATTACAGCGTGTGAAGCAATGTTCGCAAATTCATTAATTTTATCTTCATCTAGGTCAATGGCCATTACTTCCATGCCTAATTGAGCTAATTCACGACAAATGCTGCCCCCAAAACGTCCAAGCCCGATGACAGCAAATTCTTTCTCTTTTTCACTCACATGAATTCCTCCAATAACATCAAGTCCAATCTATTTTCATTGTAGCATATTTTATATTTGCTACAAAGACTAGCGAACCGTACTTATTTTTGCTTTTGTATGTAAAAATACTGTTGTAAATAAAATGAAATACCGCAAATAAGCATTCCAAACACAAAAATATTCCCGAACGAACTAAACGTTTGAAAAACAAATAATAATGTTTCTTGTCCAAAAAAGGCAAACAAAAGCTGTGCAAATGCAAATAAGAGCGCCCATATATAATGGTGTTGATGAAATAAGTAATGCGTTGCCCCTAAAAAAGCACCAAAAGAAATAATAAAGATCCACCAAGTTTCTAAAAAAACTTGCCATCCGATAAAATGATATCCATTCACAACAACCGCAATGATTCCTATGACAAGCATTGTCGGAACACTCCAAAATAATGATCGAATTCTAAAAAAGCGAACGCCATTCACATCCCCTTTTTCATTTGCACAATATGTTAAAAATGCTGTACTTATATACAGAACAGAAAGAATCGTTAAGATAATAATTAACCAAAAATGAAGCTGGTAATATTCATGTTCTATATTTGTAACTATGGCAGCTAACATACTTGGAATCAACATACCTGTCCAGCCATCAATTGTCCGTTCATTCCAAAACACAGCATTACCAATTCGAATACCTAATAACATAAAAATAATAATACCTATTACAAATAACGTCGTCTTATTTCCAACTAGGCTCGTTGAAAAAGCAATTAATCCAATAAATAAAAAAAGAACAAAACCATTCATAATTTCTAATACAGGCGATAAGTATCCCTTCACCCACTTATATGTGTCTTTATATTCATGTTTATTGGCTAAGCGATATGCATAAAAGCTTATCCCAAAATAGATCGCCGCAATAATAACATATGCATATAAAAAGAAACATAAGATTGCACTGCTAATTTGCACCTGATTCCCCACCCTTTTTCCATGTATCACATTGATTTTACACACTTTTAATATAAAAAGTAAACTAAAACATATAGTTTCATTTCTGACTGTAAGATTTTCTTTTTATTCATTTTCAACTGTACAAATGCTCCACTATTCAAGATTTAAACACTTTCACCACTAGTAATCCCTTTATCTACACTAATGATATCCTACCTAACTTCTTTACTTTCGCTAAATTTTGAGGTGGGAGTATTACTGCCCGCAAATAACGAGATAAAACAAAAACCTCCTATAAGGAGGCTTTTGCATCTATCAATAGAAGCTTGTACTCTCAAATTAAATGAGCATGAAAGGACAGTGCTAATCTTACTCAGCTTCCTTTTTCGCTTCATCTAGCACACGATTTACTCGTTTTGTTAACATTTGCATACCACTTCCACCTGCTTGGAAATGACGAAGTACTCCGTTTTTATCAAATACATAATACGCTGGTACATATTGATTTTCAAATGCATCTGTAATTTTGTGCTGATTATCCACTAAAATAGATTGTGTTATTCCATGCTCTTTCGCCACCGCTTCTACCTGCTCAAGATTTAAATCTTCTTCTGATCGCGGCATATGAACTGCAACAACATTTAATTGCTCTTTATATTCATCACGGAATTTGTTAATATCCGGCATTGCTTCTTTACACAAATGGCAACTAACTGACCAAAAGTGAATAAGTGTTGGTCTTTCACCAATTAGTGATTCACGCACTACTTCTCCATTTAATACTGCTGTTGCACCGTCTAAAGAAGGCATTGGTTGACGTAACTTCATGATTTCTCCCCCTTACGGATGTAGAGAGAGGTCTAACAAACTATTTGTTAGACCCCCTGTAATTTAAAATAAAATTAAACGTTTAAAGTTTCTTGACCTGGTTTCCAGTTTGCTGGGCAAAGTCCACCAGTTTGAAGAGCTTGAAGAACACGAAGCACTTCATCAACTTCACGTCCAATGTTGTTGTGATGTACAACTTGGTACATTAATTCACCCTCTGGGCTAATGATGAATAAACCGCGAAGTGCAATACCTTCTTCTTCAAGTAATACGCCGTAGTCACGAGATACTACATGGTTAGTATCAGCTGCTAGAGGGTATTTTAATTCACCTAAACCGTTTTTCGTACGGTCAGTGTTAATCCAAGCTAAATGAGTATGAATTGTATCAGTAGATACACCGATTACTTCTGCGTCTAAATCTTCGAACTCGTCGTAGCGATCAGAAAGTGCGATGATTTCTGTTGGACATACGAAAGTGAAATCCATTGGATAGAAGAAAAGTACTGTCCATTTATCCTGTTTCATAACTTCTTCAAGACTTACTTTACCAAATTCTTTGTTTGGCATAACAGCATCCATTTCAAAGCGTGGCGCTTGTTTTGCTACCATACGTTCTGCCATATGTATCAACCTCCGTGATTTTTTAGTAAATATTGTCTACTCTTGTATTATATAGGAGAAATCAGTTTTCAGTCAATTTCATTTAATAATTATTATAAAATAACTTACTAACAACTTATCCCTCCACCTACCATTATAAAGTATTGTGTTAGAATTACAAAAAAAATGCATTATAAATCATATTTTTCACATAGAAAAGGAACAGACTCTATTTTCTGTTCCCTTTCCATTTTACATATTGATTTAAAAACATAATTGTCTGTTCAATCGCAGATTCATTCGGTTGTAATTTCGCATGATGCAAACCATATTCTGAGTCTACTCCAAGCCAGAACATGAATCCTGGAATATCTCGAATCATGTATCCGAAATCTTCTCCTGTCATCGCCTCTGTACATGTAACGACATTCATATTGGTTTGCTCCGATGCAAACTGCATAAACTCCTTCGTTAACGCTTCATGGTTATATACTTGATGGTACATTGCTCCGTAATCAATTACAGCTTCGCATTGAAATGCCGCTTCAATACCTGTAACAATTGCTTCAATTCGATTTTTAACCCGTTTCATTGATTCAACAGATAATGTTCGAATCGTCCCTTCTAAGCGAGATTTTTCTGCAATTATATTTTGGACTGTACCACCTGTAATTTTACCAATTGTAATAACTGCGCTATCAAGTGGATTCACGTTCCGGCTAATCACTGATTGAAGCTGTGTAACAAGATGACTAGCTGCAACAATCATATCATTTGCTGTATGCGGATACGCTGCATGTCCACCTTTTCCTTTTAAATCAATATATAGCTCTGATGTATTTGCAAATAGTAGCCCTTCTTTTGTTGCAATTGTCCCTACCGGATACTCAGGTGCAATATGAAGACCAAGGATCATATCTGGCTTCCATTCCTTCAGCACTTCACTTTCTAACATGGGTAGAGCCCCACCTGGTCCTTCTTCAGCTGGTTGGAATAGAAAGACAAGATCATCGTCTACTCTTTCATTTACAGTAGCCGTTAAAAGCCCTAAACCGATGGCAGTATGCAAATCATGACCACATGCATGCATCATCCCTTCATGAGTAGAAGCGAATTCATAACCTGTTTCCTCAGGAATCGGCAAACCATCAATATCTGCGCGATAACCAATCGTTTTCTCTGGGTTTCTGCCCTTTGCCTTAACAATTACACCCGTCTTCCATGTTTTAACTTCAATATTTTCCTTAGGAAGAGTATCAATATAATCTAAAATATATTGTTGCGTTTTCCATTCCTTAAATCCTAATTCCGGAATTTTATGTAAATCTCTACGAATTTGAACAAATTTACTAACTGTCATATTTTCACCGCCATTTATAAAAAGCGTAAGAGCTTAGTTGCTCTTACGCTTTCGTTCTTTATTTTTCTGGATTTAATTGACGAAGCTCTTGTTTAATTTCTGTTTTCGCTTTTGTCTTCTCATCAATTTCTTTAATAACACGCGCTGGCGTTCCTGCAACAACTGTGTATGGTGGTACATCTTCAGTTACAACTGCACCTGCTGCAACAACTGCACCTTTACCTACTGTAACACCTTCTAAAACAACTACATTTGCACCAATTACAACATCGTCTTCAACGATAACTGGTTTTGCAGAAGGTGGTTCAATAACGCCTGCAAGAACAGCACCTGCACCTACGTGACAGTTCTTACCTACTGTTGCACGTCCGCCAAGTACAGCGTTCATATCGATCATTGAACCTTCACCGATTACTGCACCGATATTAATCGTTGCATTCATCATAATAACAGCATTATCACCAATTTCAACATGATCGCGAATGATTGCGCCTGGCTCAATACGAGCTTTAATACCTTTTAAATCAAGCATTGGAATTGCAGAATTACGACGGTCATTTTCAACAACATAATCTGTAACATGCTTTTTATTTTCTTCAAGCATTGTCTTAATATCAGACCATTCTCCGAATAAAACACCAGCTTTTTTATTTACAAATGCTTGTACTGTCTCAGGGAATGCTACTTCTTTTAAATCCCCTTTTATGTATACCTTTACGGGAGTTTTCTTCTCACTTTTTTGAATAAACGAAATAATTTCGTTTGCATCCATCATTTTCATGCTTATTGCCTCCTAAATCCATTTATATTGTTACTCTACCAAACGAGAGAGCTCGTAGCAAGATAATAATCTTATTTTTCCATTTGAATTTCTTCTATAATTTCCAAAAACGCCTGTACTTGTTTAAGCTGTCTTGCGGAATCACTTGTTAATAACCACGTTTCTCGCGTTAGACGAACAGGTATTCTGAATGTATTTTCCTTTACTTCTTTCAAGACAGTAGAAGGTAAAAGCGCATAACCAATTCCATTTAAAACAAGTTGCTTACACGTTTCAATCTGATCAACTACGATTGTACGCTTAGGAGGATTAGAAAATAAACTGTACCACCAATTTTGTATTTGTCCATAGTATGTCGAATCACTTTTAAATTGTATAAAAGGTCTATTTGTATCCTTTAACATAGCAATATCTTTAATCTCCGTATCAACTAAATACAGTTCATCTTCAAACAATTGTTGTTTATGACCTTTATATTCTTGTGTTCCCCGCAATATAGCGACATGAACATCGCCTTCATAAAAATGTTTTTGCACCTCGCTACTCCAACCTGTGAAAAGAGAAATTTTCACAAAAGGATACTTTTGTACAAACCTCTTCAAAACAGGAGGTAACCAGTATTGTCCAATTACAGATGCAACAGCTATTTTTAATGTCCCATATGTCTCCGTTCGATAGATTGCCAATTCACTTTTAATAGCTTCTTCTCTTTGCAACATATCTTTTGCATAATTAGCCACCTTTTCCCCTTCTGGTGTGATTGTCAATCCTTTTTGTGAACGAATAAAAAATTTCATTCCCCATTGTTTTTCCATCGATTGTAAGCGTTGACTGAGTGCAGGCTGCGAAACAAACAAACGCTCCGCCGCTCTTCTCATATTGGATTCTTGTGCTAAAACAACCATCATTTGAAAATCATCAATTTGCACCTTTCTCCCTCTTTCCTTATCCTACATAATAAAGTGAATTTTTTAGTCAGTGAGAAATGTTATCCCCCATCATTTGTCATCACAAATCGAACTTTCACAAACAGTTCTCCTCCACCTCACTCCTTTGTCTATCCTAAATTTTCAGGTGGAGCAAATAGTGAGTCAATATATATACACATTGTTTCCTAGCATGCAATATTCATTTTCTATCTTTAAGAACCGTGAATGAGTTGGCACTTCCCTTATCCTTTTATGCTTATTTGTATCTTTCTAAATATAATACATACATAACAGAGATGCACGATAAAAAAGCGACTTCTCCCTTTCACCGAAGTCGCTCACCCCTCTTTATCGATTATGTTGCCTTACTTTTTTATTCAACAACTTTAAAATAGCACGTCGCGTTAAAATACCTTCAAAATACTCTTCATCATTTACAGCACAAATAAAAGGATGATCAATTGTCATTTCTAATGCTTTCGCAAAAGAATCTTCCAGCCTAAGAGTCGGAATATCTTTTTTCATTACCTGCTCCACTTTCATGTCCTCAAGCTTCTCAAATTCAATACGTTCTAGCCCTAAAATCCCATCCAAAATCATTGCAGTACTAATTAGCCCATGTAATTTGTACATAGGGTCCAAAACAGGAATTGCAGAATATCCAGATTTTACAAGAACAAGTAAAGCATGCTCTAAGCTATTTCCAATTTGAACATGTGCAACCTTTTCTGATGAAATCATTAAATCCTTGACAAGAACTTGTTGAAACTCATCTTTCGGAATACTAATCATCTTACATCCCCCACTTTTTCCTGCTAACATGGTTTTTAATACATGATAAAAAACTTCTTATTTAAAAATTCTTTTTATTTTCCATTTCTATTCATATCTTATGATAGCGTTTTCATATTATTATTTTGTCCTTGGTTTATTCCAACAAAAATATGATACACACTTCATTTTATCATAGAACACAAAAAAAAAAACTACCTTTCTGGTAGCCCTTAGTATCCTTCATTTTTTAATCGATAAAATAATCTTGTAATTCTTCTATATTGGGAAATATCTGTTTTTTTGAGGCCGCTCTCAATATCTGTAAGCTCAACAGCTAAAATTTCACTAGCGTAGTTTTGACGAAATAAGATATCCAATAGCAATTTTTTTTCTTCATTTGTTAAAGTAACTTCCTTCTGCATGTACTCCTCTCCTTATGCTTGTTTCCTTATTATTTATTATATAAAATATTTGCTTTATTTAATAGATAAAAAATTCAGTTTTCTATTTTGTATAGCGATTTGCATAACTAAAGGCCGCATAAGCATCTGGTTTAATCTTTGCCGTTAATCCCATCGCTCTTACCTTCGTTGTCATATCTGAAATAAATTCTTTTGTTAATCCATCATTTCCTATATCTAAGTGAATTTCCATTACAAATCCTGCTCCCTCATGAGCATATGGATGCAATAAATCCCATATCCTCTGTATATGTTCTGGCGTAAACAAGCAAGCAATCTCTTGACTTAGCTGTGTTTCTAAATATATTTTTTCACGCAATGTCGTTGGCATTTTATGCACTGCTTTATGACGCAAACACCCCCATGCTCCTTTTCCCACACGATGAATGTGCACTGCCGTAATAAAACGTGTAACTTTCTGGTGTGCTTGTGAATCTGTACCAATGGATAAGCGATATAAATTACGTGGATCTTTTTCAATAAAATTACAAATACGTATAAAAACCGTTTCAAAATCCATATGTCTCTCTGATACATTATAAAATCTATGCTCTCCGTCCACATAGTCACGTCCTTTCGATTAGACAGACTTTTTGCATTCTCATTGTATGGGACAAAAGCGCAAAATATGACTTTACTATCCTTTATTCGTTTCAATATTTCGGATCACATACTGACAAGAGGGACATGTATAAATTACATTTTGATTAGACTGGGCGGTTAATACATGAACAATTTCAGATGAACTATGACATTTTGGACAAACAACAATTGGTAGTCTCTCCACTTTCAGCACTCCCTTCAAACTTTTATTACCAGTGTTGGAAAAATTAAAAATTCTTATACATATAACTCCATCCCCCTATTCTTTATAAGGTGCTCTCTCCCTTGCTTCTGTACAGATGGAATAAAACAACAGCCCATAAAACCTAGCATTACTAAAAAAAGTACCGCCCTTTGGCGGTACCTTTTTATATGTATCAAGAAATAATATCGTAAATTTCGATAGCAACCATATCAATGTTATCAAATTGATATACTTGTGGCTTTTCGCCTTGTTGATACACTTCTAATTCATACATTTCACTTTTATCGAAAAATTTCACGCTACATTTGCGCTCACCGTTCACTTCAAAATAGCGTTGTGCTACTTCACCGCTTTCAGCTTGTTCTTGTAGACTAACAAGTCGAGTTAAAATTCCTTGGAGTAGAGACATGAAATCTCCCCTTTCTCTAATCTTCCTATCAATAGGTTTTACAGCTATACTCATTCTATCCGTCATAACAGAAAAAATGTTCCACACTCTAGGATAAAGGTTATTGAGCAGAAACTCAACTAAAATTTGTCGAAATAAGAGGTAAAAAGCAGAAAGAATATCTTTCTCTTTCTTTATTGCGGTTTTTTTAGCTGGAGAATATAATTAAAAACAGAAAATGAGGAGGAATTTTAATGAAGAAAATTGAGGTTTATACACAACCAGATTGTCCGCCATGTACAATTGTAAAAGAATTTTTAAAACATAATAACGTAACGTACGAAGAATTTGACGTAAAAAAGGATGCAGCTGCTCGCAACCGTCTTTTATATGACTATAACTCCTATTCAACTCCCACAGTCGTCGTTGATGGGGAAGTTGTTACTGGTTTTCAAATTGAAAAGTTACAACAGCTGCTCAATCTAGAATAGGAATAGGCAAAAATGCACTATTCCTGTTCTTTTAACTCTTGCAATTTTTTCATTTCTGTCAAAAGTTCCTGACTTTCATGATAACCAGCTAATTTCCATTTCCCTTTATCCTTTTGCAAAGTCACAATTTGATATTGTTCATTTTTTGTCCGTTCATATACATATAAAAGGCCGTGCTCTTCATCATACGCCAGTTTTGTCTGCGAACTAAATGAAAAAGGTGCTTCTTTTGTAGGAAATAAGTATTCACCACTTTTTTTATCATCATTGCTATTTTCATCTGTAAAAACTTGAAGGAAATTATCTGTAAAATATGGTGATAACGCATCATACATTTTACTCACTGTTAAATGCTTACCTCGAATTGAAAATTGTACTTCATATCCCTTTTGAATCGTTGTAAACACTTCTTTTCGATCCACTTTTGTTTCTTCTTTACCAAGAACTGTTGTAACACTATACCCAACTAGAAAGGCAACACATAAAAATAGAACAAACCATATCCCATATTTTTTCATTCTTTCACCTTCCTTTACAAGAGCTTGTCTTTGTAGTATTCATTGTAACAATGATTATGCAAAGAAAGTGATGGTTTCGTTCGTAAAATCTTTACAATGATAGACAGCATTTTCACCATCATTTTCACTATTACCAATTTATGATAAAAACAAACAAAAAAATGCACGAATTGCTTCGTGCATTAAAATAAAACATCTTCTTCATATAAAAATTCATATGATAAATCAATAAATAAGAACTGTTCATCATCGATTGGGAAAGAGAATGTTCGTACCATTTCACCCGTTTCTATGTCTGCATATAAATCCGAAAGCCTTGCTTTATTTTCAAACCGCATTTTCATTATATTTTCTAAAAAATACGGACGCCAACTCCAGTTTTTCATATAATACTCCGGCATAACAATCCATGCACCATCTTTTTTCATAACGTTTCCTGATTGTTGAAAACCGTCTTCATTGCAAATGAAAATTCGAAAACTATACTGTGATACATGTTGACTAAAATGTAATAACCACTCATTAACATCTTCATTCTTTTTGGGCTTAGATAACACATTTCCAACTTGATCACGCAATGTTTCCGTTAATTGATAAATCTTTTGTAGTTTTTTCTTTTCATGTTGAATAAATTGATGACATTCATTGCCAAGACGTTCTTTTAAAATGTCTGCCTCAATAAAATCTGGCAAACACTCTTTCAAATAATTACCTTGATAGTATCTTCCACCATTCTTCCAAGCATATTGCAGTTGGTAAAAAGCATCAATTTCTTCGTATAGTAATGTCGCACCAATTCTTCTCGCTAATAAGGACAAAGAATATAAAATATCTTGATACGATTGTAAAAGTGCAGTTTGTCGTAAATTTGTTAAATCTACTTTTAAAATATCAGGGGCTAACACACTAATTCGCTCCAAATTACTCGTACCTGTTCCTACTTTATTAATTGAAGTTTGAATGCCATATGTACGGTAATACATGAGTAAATGATTAAATTGTTCTATATCTTCCTTACACTCATGCTCTGTTATTTCTAAAACAATATTTCGTAAGTTCAGCCCTTTTTTTTCATACATTAACAATAGTTGAAGTAAACTCTCATCTTCATCGTTCATAAGTACGTTCGCATTTCGGTGTATAAACAATAAAAATGTTTGCTTTGTCTCTAAGTACCTATCTAATGCTTTTTCTACAATGACATTATCCGCTTCGAGTTGAAACTCACTTGGAATGGAATCATCATGAAAGAAAGAGGAAAGACTTTGTATACCCTCTTCTGTTTGGATACGCCCTACTACTTCGTATCCAATTACTGTATGTTCATCAGCACTAAAAATAGCTTGATAATAAGGAAGGACTTTATCCAAATTACTCATTACATCTAATGCATCTATCAAAACATTTCCCTCCCTTTACTTTTCAAAAATTATAACATGGTATGTATAGAAAAATAATAAAAAATCCCTTCAGTTTTCCTGAAGGGATTAGAGGGGTAAAATGCTAAGGGGAATTAGCAATTCTACTATGAAGAAAAAAGAGGTCTTAAATATACCTTATATAACTTCTCCTGTAAACACTTTTTTCTCAAATGTCACAAATTCTTCACATTTTATCATACACGGATAAGTAGTCATATCCATGCCCCATTTTATACAATCCCTTTAGAACGGATACTGATGTAGGTGTTGCCCACCATCCATTGTCATACACGTTCCATTTATGTAAGCAGCTGCATCAGAACTTAGATAAAAAGCTAAGCCTGCAATTTCTTCTGGTGTCCCTAATCTACCTAACGGAACGCTTTGTAATGTACGCTTAGCCATCTCCTCCGAAATCCACAATTTGTCCGCACCGCCTGTACGTTCAATCGGGCCAGGTGCAATGGCATTGACTCGTATCCCATATTTACGTCCCCACTCAACAGCAAGCGTTTTCGTCATCGCTAATACACCAGCTTTCGCTGCAGCAGAATGGATCACACCTGGTCCCGCATCCCAGGCATACGTTGCTACCATATTAATGATATTTCCTTTTATCCCTTTTTCGATCCAATATTTCCCTACTGCTTGGCTACAATAAAATGTTCCATTTAGTACAATATTAATTACTGCATTCCAACCGTTAACAGATAAATCTTCTGCAGGACAAATAAAATTACCTGCTGCATTGTTAATTAAAATATCAATACGTCCAAATTTCTCATCAATATGTTCAACCATACGTTGAATATCATCTGTACTTCGCACATCCATTTGCACAGTCAATACTTGCCCTGGAAATTGTTCAATCTCTTTCTGGGTTTCCTCAAGCTTTTCTTTTGTACGTCCTGTAATAACAACACGTGCCCCTTCCTTTGCAAACCGAGCTGCCATTCCTTTTCCCATTCCACTTGAGCCACCTGTTATGATAACTACTTTTTCTTTCAAATATATCCCCTCCCTCAAAAAATGAATACACATTCATTTTACCACTTTATTTGAAAGAAATCTTTATATTTTTAAAGTTTTCTGATATCTTTTAAATACAAGAAATTTCTTTCATTATCATATTTCTTATCACATATGCTATTTTTCTATCTTTCAAAATAAAATTCTATAACAAGAAATAAACGAAAAGGAGAGCCAAGTGACCTATAATGAATTGTTCATACACCTTATAAACTATAGGTTCGCTCATATTCCCATGAAACAAATAACAAGAAGAAACTTTATAAAAACAGGAATTCGCACTTGTCTCTATACTTGTATTACAGCTAGCCTCGGCTATTACTATGCTAAATATATAGAACCAAATTCCCTTTCTTTGACGCATCATACACTTCGGTCTCCGCTTATTCCAAAAAGTTTTCATGGCATGAAGATTATTCAGTTTAGTGATTTACATCTCGGATACTACTTTTCTCTTCAGCGCTTATCTTACATTGTCTCCAAAATTAATGAAACAGCACCAGATATCGTTCTTTTTACAGGTGATTTAATTGATAATTATCAGACATATAGTGATGCTCCTTTTGTCTCCTCCATTTTGCGTAATATCCATGCACCATTTGGTAAATTTGCAATCTATGGAAATCACGATCATGGTGGATATGGAACAGAATACTATGATCTAATCATGAGTGACTCAGGTTTTGAACTGTTAAAAAATACTGAAAAACGCATTCGATTATTAGATAATAGTGAAATCTCTATTTTCGGAATAGATGATCTACTACTTGGCAAACCTGAAATCGATTCAACATTACAATATGCACAGAAGGATATTTATACAATTGTACTTGTTCATGAACCTGATATAGCACCAAAAACCGCTCAATTCCCAGTAAACCTTCAGCTTTCTGGACACAGCCATGGCGGACAAGTTCAAATCCCCTTTTTGGGTGCAATTATTACTCCAGCACTTGCAAAACACTATATTGAAGGCTTTTATCACATTCACAACTTACTTCTCTATGTAAATCGCGGCCTTGGGAGAACGCGCGTTCCATTTCGATTTATGGCCAGACCTGAAATTACACTTTTTACATTGCACCATTTGTAACGTACACTTGCCTATTTTCTTATCTACCCTTTCTTGTACTCGCTCATCCACGCTTTTTCTCCATATGATAACAATGAGTCCATTAAAGGAGGTTGTTACATGTATCCATATTTTCAACCCATCCCAGTTCGCTCAGCACCTATTGGCCCAATAGACGACTCGCGCTTCTTACCATTTTTCGGCGTTCCATTTTTAGCTGGAATTGCTGGCGGATTACTTGGTGGAGCATTAGCATTTGGTCCTAGACCTTTCTATCCACCTTATCCACCACCAGCGCCTTATCCACCGGCACCGTTTCCTTGTTACGGAAATCCATGTCAGCCGTATTATTATTAATTCAGGACTTCCTTCAGCATAATTCTAGCGATTTACAAATTGCATTAGGTAAATCTAAAAAACTATTCTCTCATTCCTTACTGCTTTATTTCCTCTGAATTTTTAATAGATATTTTTAGGAAAAAAGCATAAAAACCTCTTATATAAATAAGAGGTTTTTATGGTCATACTAATCTGTTATTCCATTACTCTGCATCCATCTCTTGATAAGCCATCTTAAATAATTTTACTTGGCTATCAATCTCTTCGGAGCCATTATTTATTACATAGTAATATTCACCATCTTTATTTTGTTCGCGTGTTTTTACATTATCCGCCAAAACAAGCTGTAAAATTGCTTTTATTCTCGCTTTCATTTCAAAACCTAGAATTGGGAAAGATATTTCTACCCGCTTTTCCATATTCCTTGTCATCAAGTCAGCTGAAGATAAATAAATTTTTTCATCTCCATTATGATGAAAATAATAAATACGGCTATGCTCTAAATACCGTCCAACGAGACTAATCACCCGAATGTTTTCACTTACATTTTGAATACCGGGACGCAAGCAGCATGTTCCCCTAACGATAAGTTCCACCTTTACCCCAGCCTGTGATGCCTCATACAACTTTTGAATCAACGGTTTATCCGTTAATGAATTCATCTTAGCAATAATGTGTCCATTACCATATTGCTTATGATAGCGAATCTCTTCATCTATTAGCTCCATAAATTGCTGACGTATGTCAAAAGGGGCCACTGACAAATGATGAAAATGAGGTTTCGTTGTATAGCCGCTCAAATAATTAAAGAAATTTGTTGCATCTACCCCAAAATCTTTTCGAGATGTAATATATCCAAAGTCTGTATATAGTTTTGCTGTAGCATCGTTATAATTTCCTGTCCCCAAATGTACAAACCTTTCGATTTTTCCGTATTTTCTTCGCACAACAAGTGTAATTTTACTATGGGTTTTCAAATGACTCACACCATAAATAACATGGCAACCAGCTTGTTCCAGTTCCTTTGCCCAATGGACATTATTTTCTTCATCAAATCGAGCTTTTAATTCAACAAGCACCGTTACTTGTTTTCCCTTTTCGGCTGCCGTCTTTAAAGCCTGAATAATCGGAGAATCTCCACTGACACGATATAACGTTTGCTTGATTGCCAGCACATTTGGATCATCTGCTGCATCACGTACAAAATCAACAACGGGCTGAAAAGATTCAAATGGATGATGTAATAAAATATCGTGCTCGATTGCTTTCTCAAATACATCTTCTTCATCGTCTAAATCTTGAGGTGGCTGCGGAATCAGAGCTGGATAAACAAGATGTTCATATAAAGGTGCTAATTTTTTATATAGGGAAAATAAACATGTTAGATCTAACGGTCCATCCATCATATATACATCTTCATCTTTTACCTCTAACACCTCATATAATAAGGCTAACACTCTTTCATCTACATGCTCTTTTCCAACTTCTAAGCGAACAGCAGCTCCCCACTTACGTTTTTTCAACTCTTTTTCAATCACTTTCAATAGATCACGCGCACCCTCTTCGTGTATTGTTAAATCCGCATTACGCGTAATACGAAAACGAGTGACAGAGGATACTTTGTATCCTGTAAATAATTTATGAGTAAAACTACTAATAACGTCTTCTAATAAAATAAATTTATACTTTTGATCTTCACTTGGTAAAAAAATAAAACGCTCGAGCAATGATGGCACTTGAACAATCCCAAGCTTTGTGCGGTTTTCTTCCTCTACCTGTTTTTCATCATAGAGAATCGTAGCTAAGTTTAAACTTTTATTTAAAAGCATCGGAAACGGACGATATGCATCGATTGCTACAGGTGTTAAAACCGGAAAAATTTGCTCATCAAAATATTCTTCAATAAATTCACGTTGTTCTTTCGTTAAATCGTGAAATGCTAAAGGCTCAATCCCTTCTTCTTCAAGTCCTGGCAATACAGTATTTTTAAATGTATTATACTGAACTGTCATTAATTCATGAGCCTTCGTAGAGATTTTATTAAGCTGTTGTTTCGGTGTTAAACCCGCCTTGTTTTCCGGTTGATTAAACCCCGCGCTTACCTGATCCTTTAATCCTGCAACGCGTACCATAAAAAACTCATCCAAGTTCGAACTAAAGATACTAATAAACTTTAATCTTTCTAAAAGCGGATTACTTTCATCCTGTGCTTCTTGTAATACGCGTTCATTAAAAGCTAGCCAGCTTAATTCACGGTTATTATAATAAGCAGTATCATTTAAATTTACCGAATTCCCCTTCACTAATTCCATTTTCTCCACACTTCTCTTGAAACTTTTTCAATATAATTTAGTTACATTTATTGTATCAAATTCCAATTTATTAAAGTGTAAAACTTTTGTAAAGACGTCCGTACAAGTTAATATTTCTCTTCAAATATTAACCGAATGTTCATCTTTAATGCTTTTTCCAGCTGTTTTTTCTGCTTTTCTGCTTGTACCTTTTCTGCTAAAGCTGATTGTTTACAAACAATACGAAATGCAAGCCCCTCTTTCTCTTTTTCCACATGAATCTTTTCAACAAACGCTCGTTGTCTCACATTTAAAGCAGCTGAAAATTGTAAAACTGCTCCTAACAAGCAAATCGTTTTCTGTTCACTTTTATCAAACCAACCTTCAAATGGTGCTAAATACTGTTTAAATAACATTTTTGATTTATAAGAGGCGATGAGTGCGAGTCTAACTCGATCTTTATGCATCATACCGTCAATCGTTTTATTTGCCAATAAATAAAATGTATGTAAACGACTTGCTTCTACATCTATGTATTTCCCAATATTAAATACTTTAGCAGCTTGATGAAATGTCTCCCAATCCTTTTCTGACAAGCAAATCACCTCAGCTTCCTCAAGTTGCTTACAGATTAAAGCCCCATGTTTAATAAGCTGAATTACATATCCCATATCCATTCCATACTCATAGGATAATAAGTTGAAACTTTCTTCTAACACATTTGGGTAATAAGAAATGCCTAAATTTTTTGTTAGTTCTTCGTAGAAAACACCTTCTCGCAATCCTTTTCTGCTTAGTACAAAAGCTGGAGCTTGTACAATATTAGTTAGCATATGAAACACTTCTACCGCTGGAGTAATCGTATCAGCTCGATCTTTTGCTAAACCATCTAATTTTTGCAAATCTGCGAAAGAAAGATTAATTAACTCTGCCTGTACCTCTTTTATGTCCGCTTCTTTCATTTTATATAAATGTAAACCTGCTATTGGATAAGAAATCAAATTTTGATGAATTTTCACCATATTACGTGCGCTTCCGCCTATCGCAATAAGCGGTAATTTTTTTTCATTTAGCCACGGCAAAGTTCGGAATTGATACCATAAATATCTTCTTAATTCATCTAATTCTTCTGAAATTGGTGTCTCATGACGAATGAATTGTTGCTTTAAAGAAAGTGCCCCAAATGGAAAACTATAATATTCTACAATTTCTCTATCTCGAAAATATGTAACCTCTGTACTACCACCGCCAATGTCAACAGTAATTCCTTCTGTAAAAGAAGTTGAATTCATTACTGCTAAATAACCGTAACGAGCTTCCTCATATTCAGATAAAATTCTAAGTATAAAATCTGTTTTTCCTTCTACAAGCTTTTTAATTTCTGCTTGGTTCTTTGCTTGTCGAATCGTTGCTGTCGCAACACAACGCACATTATGCAATCCATGAAACCTTGTACTTTCTTGAAATTGAAGTAATGTTTGCAGGAGTATATTCATTCCATCTTCTATTAGTATACCATCAATTAAGTAATTTCTTAAACGAGCTACAACTTTTGTATTTTCAATCTCTTTATAAAAACCTCCATTTTGTTTTTCATAAATAACTAATCGCATTGTATTTGAACCAATATCAATAATGGCATATTGCTGTTTCAATATATCTTTCATACTTTTCACTCTTTCATTATCAAATTTCTAAAAACCATCCCTATCACTATTATACAAAATAGTTGTTTTTGGTAACAATATTGCTTTAATATTAAAAATATATACAATCACTTTTTGCATATAATAAAAACTCATTTTATTTATGTTATAATAATAAAAATTAGAAAGGAGACCCACTATGAAACCTTCACAACCACAGTCTCAGTCACAAAAACAATATTCTATCAATCGATTAGCTCAATCTATTTTCGTTGTGAATCGGCATGCAAAAGCAGCTACAAATCCTAAGTACTTATACTGGTTAAAAAAGGTTGTTTTAGAACGTTTAATTACTGAAAAAAAAGCACTAAAAGAAGGATTACATTTTTCTAGAAATCCACGTCTTAGTCAGCAACAATCTGATGTTCTCATTCGTTTAGGTGACTATTTTTTTCATATTCCCCCTACAAAAGATGATTTTCGTACCCTCCCGCATCTCGGTAATCTTGAGTCTTCCTATCGAAATCCGAAAACAACTCTTTCTTTAACAGCAGCAAAAAAAACGCTTCAAGATTATATTGGCCCTGAGGCCCTGAAGCAAGAAAAAAAATTAAGCGAACCGATTCCTTGGTATCGACGTACGTATACAAAAAAATAAAGCAGGTTTGGCCCTCAGGCCAACCTGCTTTATTTTTTTTCTTCTTTTATTTTAATATCCGCTTTTTTATAGAAAGCTACTTTTTCTGTATTGTATGATTTAGTATACTCATTGAACTTATCTTTTTCAGTATCAATATCTTTGTAAGATTGATTTACTGTTTTTACTTTATCACTAATTGCTTTTAATTTTGCATCTTTATCTTGTAACATTGTATATAATTCTTTTTCTAATTTTAATGACTTAGTGTAGTTATCATACATCTTTTTAAACGATTCATATCGTTTTTCATACGTACTCTTTACTTTGTCTGCTTGCTCTTTTAACTTATTATCCTTAATTTTCTCTACGTACTTATCAACTGATTTCATTTCTTCTTGCGCTTTATTCAATGCATCTTTTTCTTTATCGATTATTTTTCCGCGCTCCGCTGTGTTTTTCGCTGCTTGATCTAACTTCTCCTTCACAGCTTGATTATTATCTTTTCCCTCTTGTACAATTTGATTGTATAACGTTTGTCCCTCTTTTTCTAACGCCTCTAATTTTTTCGCATCTTCAAACATAGGTTTTTCTTGCTTTGCAGCATTTTCAAATGCCACATATAATTCTTCTTCTGGTTTTGGACCAAAACAACCAGCTAATAAAGTCATAGATAATGCAGTTACAATTGCTATTTTATTATATTTCACTTTCTTTTCCTCCTACTTATATACGATCATCATGCCAAAAATTTAAGGGGAAATGAGTTGATTCTTCATATACTTCAAACTCATATCCTTTTTTACGAAGATCATCAATAATTGTTTGTAAGGCTTGTACAGTTTGTTGCTTCTCATGCATTAAAATAACTTCACGATCTTGTTTAGCCCCTGAAATTACATTTTGTACTACACCATTTGGATTTCCAGGCAGTTTCCAGTCTAAAGAATCAATCGTCCAGTCCCACTCTTTCATACCAACTGGTACCATTTGGTCACGTAATCCTTGATTCAATCCAGGCATACTTCCATATGGGCAACGAACAAGCTTAGGCTGAAACCCTGTAACATCTTTCACCATATTTTGCGCTTGTATCATCTCTTCTACAAATCGACCTTGTTTATAAAGTTTCGCATAATCATGTGTCATGCTGTGAACACCTGGATAATGTCCTTCCTTTACTAAACGTTTCACACTATCTGTATGAGATGGAATATTGCCACCAATCATGAAAAATGTTCCTTTTATTTCATTTTTCTTTAAAATGTCTAAAATCTCTTTTTGAAATTCACTCGGTCCATCATCGAAGGTTAAGTATGCTACTTTGCGTACTTGTCCATTAAATTTCGTCGGTGCTTTTTTATCCAATCCAACTTTAAACTGCTCACTAGCAAGCTGGACTGAGTTCACTTGATTTGCTACAGCCTTTGCAGGCGATGTAAAGGATTGAAATATGAAAAACCCTGCCACGATAGCACTAATTACAATAGCAATTATAACCAGCCGCCTACCCAAGGGCGATCGTCGGCTCCTAACGTCTATCATTCTACCATTCCCTTTCTCTCTTTCTATCAATCTACTTGTCCATTTTACACAGTATAAAGGTTTACTTGCAACAACTTACAAATATTCTTTAACTTTCCTAAAAAGGAAAAGTGTAGAGATTGCTTCCCTCTACACTTTTCCCCCAAAAAACCATTGTGCAAAATGTCCTGACACATCTATCACAATTATATGATGATTAAATATATTTTTAAAGGCTTTTGTTACAAAACACCGTTTTTTTGTAACAAAAGAGAAGCAATTGTTACGAAAAATACTTTTATCATTCATTCTTCCGTAAATCTCTATTCTTATACAATTGAGTTTGCGCTTTATCTAATAGCTCTTCTAACGTTTTTCCTTCCAAAGGATAACTAGCAGCTCCAAATAAAAACGAAATATTTACCACATTATTTGCTAATTCTTTTGTAATATTCGTTACTAGCCGATCTGTTATTGTTGATTTCTCTTATCTTTAAAACTATTATTTGAATCGTTCGGACATACTTTTATGACAAATGACCAAATTGATGCAATTATAAATGTTGCCTCGTTCTTATTCATTCTATACTTCGGATATAAAAATAACTATGTAGGAAAAAAAGGACTAGAACAAAAAAATTACTAAAAAAACACAATCTTCACTAAAAAAGGAACCCACGTCACGGGGTTCCTTTTTATTGTTGTATCACAATTGCTTCTTTCGTTTGAAGTGGTCCATACGTTACGTCAGCATGTTGGAATGTATACGTAGCACGTAATGACATAGTAGAAGGAACAGGAGTGTGTGCTACTTTTACTTGACAAGTTAATTGAACTTTTTCATTCGGAAGCAGTTCATCAACTCGCCACCTTACAAGCTGAAATAAGAATTCACCTGCTCCCTTATTCGTCTTTAATGTATTAGGAATGTATACAAAATAATCACGGATCATATGACTCACAATTACTCGAGAAACCTCTTCAGTTCCTCTATTTTCCACCTCAAGTTGAATAACGAGAGTTTCATTTATATCATAAACAAGTTCGTATGAAAAATCTTTCTCTTGTACATTACTAATTTGTAATGTTACCGCTACATTTGGAGTAGATTGTTTTCTGTTTATTTCTTTAGCTCCTCCATCCATCCACAAAACAGGTTGTAAAGATAAAAGAAACATTTCTTGATTTGAAATTCGTTTCCATATTTTCATAATAAAAATTCACCTCATTCCAGATCGTATTATCTATACAACTTTATTCTTCCTAACTAAACAATGAACTACCCTTCTTTCATTATTTATCCCACATTACCGGGCAGTAATACCCGATTGGTGAGGGCTTTCCATCAGTGAGGGATGGACAGCCCCCACTGATGGAAGTTTCACTTTATCCGAAATACTAACTTACTTCCGTTCAATACGTAATCCATTTATAACTTCTTTATCTCTCCTCTCTATCTTATTCGACAATTCCAGGAAAAAACCATTTTAAATAGTGGAACAGTACATGATTCAATATTTCTTTTTTTACAAACTTTACATTTGAATTATTTCTTCCCATTCATTTTGTGCACTACCCTATTTTCCTCACTTGTTCTCAAAAAATTCACTACATATCTCCTTTTTAACTACCTTGAAGAAAAGAAACTTTTGACGGGTAAAAAAAGTTTACCTTTTAGTCAAATTTGACTATAATATGAGTTATGATTTCTATTCTTTCTTTATAAATAAGCACAGGGAGAGAAAGACTGTACATAAAGGTATTCTTCATTATGTACTTCATCTTTTGGAAAATACATCCTTTGAAAGATTAAATCAGTTCATTTTTATACTAAAGGAGGATTATGTTTGGAGACACAAATATCTCAAAACAAAATAAGTAAAACAAAGTTTGTTGTTGCAGGATTATTACTTGGTATTCTGATGGCAGCAATGGATAATACGATCGTTGCAACTGCGATGGCAACAATTGTTGGAGACCTGGGAGGATTTGATAAATTTGTTTGGGTCACATCAGCTTATATGGTAGCAACAATGGCTGGAATGCCTATTTTCGGGAAGCTTTCTGATATGTATGGGCGGAAACGTTTTTATATTGGTGGATTACTCCTCTTCTTATTTGGTTCTATTCTTTGTGGTACAGCAACAAGCATTGAACAGCTAAGTATTTACAGAGCAATCCAAGGTATTGGCGGCGGTGCTCTTATGCCAATCGCATTTACAATTATGTACGATATATTCCCACCTGAAAAACGAGGAAAAATGACAGGGCTATTTGGAGCTGTTTTCGGAACATCGAGTGTTTTCGGTCCTTTATTAGGTGCTTATATTACTGATTATATAAGCTGGCACTGGGTTTTCTATATTAATATTCCATTAGGACTTATCTCTTTCTTCTTCATTTCTAAGTACTACAAAGAGTCATTACAGTATAGAAAACAAAAAATTGATTGGGCTGGTGCTATTACACTTGTAATAAGCATTGTTTGCTTAATGTTTGCATTAGAACTTGGCGGTAAGGAATATGCATGGGATTCCAATATAATTATTGGTTTATTTACAACATTTGCTATTATGCTTATCATTTTCTTCTTCGTGGAAAGAAAAGCAACAGAACCAATTATTTCTTTCCATTTATTTAAAAAACGTTTATTTGCAGCAAGCCAAGGTGTAGCCTTTTTCTACGGAGCAGCTTTTATTATTTGTACAGTGTATATTCCAATCTTTATTCAAGGTGTTCTGGGCGGTTCTGCATCCAATGCTGGATTAATTTTAACACCGATGATGGTAGGTTCTGTAATTGGAAGCCAAGTAGGTGGACAATTGGCTTCACGAACAAGTTATCGTAACATTATGCTGATCTCTGGTACATTTTTTGTAGTTGGTATCTATTTACTCAGCACTTTAACAATGGAGACATCACGCACACTCGTAACAGTCTTTATGATTCTTGCTGGGCTTGGGGTTGGCTTCTCTTTCTCAGTTTTAAGTATGTCTTCTATTCACAATTTAGAAATGAGAGATCGAGGCTCTGCCACATCAACAAACTCATTCTTCCGTTCTCTCGGAATGACTCTCGGTGTAACAATCTTTGGTACCATTCAAAACCATATTTTCACCGATAAATTAAAGGCGGTTTTCCCTCCAGAATTAGCAAAACTGGCACCAAAAAGTGGAGACACAAGCTTTTTATTATCACCACATGCTACTGAAAAAATTCCACCGGAAATACTTAGTGGAATTAAACAAGCGCTTGCGACATCTATTGCTAATACATTTTTATGGGCGCTTATTCCAGCTATCCTAAGTATTATCTGTATTACACTAATGGGAAAAGATCGTCTTTTCACTGGAACAAAAAAAAAACAAAAGCAAGTAAGTTAGTATAGTAAAACATGCAACGGTATATCTCTTTATCGAAAGAGATATACCGTTTATAATATGTATAAAGTTTATAATACAGGAGTTGAGACAGCGTGAGCATGAAATTAGTCATTCTCGGCTTACTACTCGAAGGAGATAAACACCCATATGAAGTGCAACATATAATGAAAGAACGCCAAATGGATTGTTATATTAAATATGCAAAAGGATCCCTCTATTACGCCTTTGAACAATTAGAAAAACAAGAAGCAATTGCGGTTACAAATGTTGTACGAGATACAAATCGACCAGATAAGACGATTTTTCATATAACCGAAACTGGAAGAGAACTTTTCTATACACTGCTTTTAAAACAATTCGAGGCAAAAAATCAAATATATAAACCAATCTATTCAGCACTATCTTTCGCTCATTTTGGTGATGAAAAAACAATCGTTCCTATTTTAGAAAAAAAGAGAGAGGACACAATTCAACATTTACATACGATGCAATCAATATACGAACATAGCAAGACACACGTTACACGTGCACAACTTTATATTTTAAAAAGTGTTATTGAACATATTACAGTTGAATTGCATTGGTTAAATGAACTCCATAAAGATGCAAGTGCTGGTCGCCTTTTTGAAATAGGAATGGATGCAAAGTGAGACTTCTATCAGTGAGGCTTTTCCTCACTGATAATTAGCCTTACCATCCGCCTCTTTATACTCTCTATTATCGCTTCTCTTTCATGTCAACTACCCACCACTTAAACGCTAACACGTTTTGAAGTGAGGGCTTATAAAAAGTCCTGGTTGTCTAGCCTCAGT
>NZ_NVPR01000015.1 GCF_002551815.1 Bacillus sp. AFS098217 | reverse complement strand
ATGTAATGCACCAAAAGATGATATTGATAGAGCCACACAACAAATATTTGTAAAATCATTAAGAAATATTCAACTTGAAGGAAGTAAAAAGAAGCATAAATTGCCGATATATTTATTTTAAAAAAGTGTAATTACCTATTGCACTTTTTTTTTTTGTTGTTCTTGTTAAAAAATAGGTGTTAAAAAAAATTAACACAGGTGTTAATTTTTTTTAACACCCCGAACACTTTAAACCCTTGATATTACTGACTTTTTATATTTTCTCTATCTCACTCTATATATAAGGCTAAAAGTTCCGCAAGGAACAAGTAGTATTTTTGAGCAAACTCCGCTCAAAAATCTCCACCTTTGCTAGAAAAAAGGACGGCTCGTTCATCCTCGCCTAAAGTCAAAGACTTTTCCTTTTTTCTAGCATCCTTGCAAAACTTTTTTTGGCTCGTTAGCTTTCATCGCCAAGCCGATAAACTCAAAAGTAGGATTTATGCATATCGGCTTGTGCTGTCCATTATACGAGCCAAACCGCTAGTTCTAACGTTCTAAGAATTCTTTTTCTCTTTTATTTTAGATACGCAATACGTGGGGTCCCCCCACACCCCGACCAGCCTCCACCTCAAAAGTAGGGGAAAAGATAAAAACCACTTATTTTAAATAAGTGGTTAATTTGGAAGAGGTTTATCTCGTTGTGCTTCATAAGAATCATTAAAATTAAATCGTTTAAACACGTTTGTATTTCTAACATGAATTGATTTTAGATGAAATTCTTTTTGCCAGGCCTTTGCTTGTTGTTTATTATTTCGAAGAGTAGTGATTCTTTTTATGATTTTATGCAATTCTTCTTCATGATCTGTACTCATTGCGATGAAATTAAATATAGTTTTTACTTTGGAATAACAAATTTTTAATAAGAACTCAATATGATAAATATCAGAGATTAAATTATCAATTGTGATATAGGATGTACCAGGAATAGGGATTACATTTACCATAATTCCCATAGCTTTATCTTCTATATTACAGGCTAATTTAATAGAACAACGTGTATTTAGGATTCTAAATAACTCATCTAGAAATGCAAATACTGTTATTTGTTGAATTTCTGGTATTTCTTCGTTAATGAACCAGAGATCTTTTTTATTATCTCGTGTTTTTGATAGAAATTGTGTTACAAAATCTATATCAAAATTTTTAGGTGGCTTACTTTTAGGGAAGTATTCTCCAAAGAATTGTGTATCTTTTTCTTGTATTGGATTTATAGTTAATTCATTTTCAGTAAAATGATAGAGATATAAATTATCTGAAAGAATCATGGGATAATGCTCGTTAGAGCACATGGTTAAAACTAAACTAGCTTTAGATGTTTGTTTTTTACTTTGTTCCAGATAATCTTCCATACGGGTGAAATGACGAAATAGGACATTTTCTCCTGGTGCGATTGGTAATACTTTCTTTTGTTCCCCAAAATAGTAATAAGCACGATAGGAGAGATAAATGTATTCTGCTCCATAAAAAGATTGCACACCAATTAATTTCATTTCTTCTAATTCTTTTAATTTCATATATCCTGTGCTTTTTGATTTGTTCTTGTTTCCTTTTTCATAACCAAATAGTTCTAGGAACTGGGACTTTAATATGTAGGGTTGATGATAAAACATAAAGGTAAAGAAATTATGATAATGTTCCATGATAAATAGATGTAATTTTGAACTTAATTTTGCTTGATTTGGATCGGATGCAATTTCATCTAAATTTAGGATGCGTGGAGCATCTGTATTATCTATGATTTCTTTTGCTGTGAAAAAAGTATAGGGAATTGCAAAACTTTGAATAAATCCCATGAATATTCCTCCTATAATTGCTCATAACCAGATAAAAAGGTATTGGCAAATGCTTGTTTTTGTTGAATATCGGTTTCTTTATAGTTACGTGTTGTTACTTCTATGGCGATATGTCCTCCATGAGCTTCGCTATAGACCGCGCTATCGGGCGTAGCCTGGAATTTTCCTTGTGGATGGGACTCCACTATTCTTTCTTTGAAAAGAGCGAATCTAGGGTCATTCTGAGCCTCTATATAGAGTTGTCTCTCAGTCTTCCATGTTTTTTGAATGTCTTTTGGTAGAGATAGATATTTTTCTGTAAGACGAATATCGTGCCCGGTATTACGAACGCTAGTCTTATATTGATATTGCATCCCTTGTTTTTCGAGTTTCTTAATTCCTTCTTTGCCTAAAGTAACTTTTCCCATGCGTTCTTCTAGATATCCGCTATGACAAAGCTTTTTGAGACGTTCCCCTTTAATATTGTAATGCTCTGTAAGCTGTTCTTTCGTTGCTACACCGGTTTTCCATAGCATTTCTATACATTCGTTTTCTTTTGTTTTTAAAATTTTTACATGCTTTCGTGGCGCGGCCATAGGAAATCCTCCTGTCTTCGCTTTTTATGAAATATTGTTTTTGCGAGGACGTTGCGAAGCAAGGTGTCCTCGCAACGAGTCATGTTCGTCATGGCTCGTTATTTACAAAAGAAATTTACTAGAAAGTAAATTTCTTTTGTTCTTCTTTTCAGATGCGAAAGCAGATAGAAAAGAAGAACGTTTTTTTGCAGATCATATATGCGAAGCATATGGATCTGTTCAAACAAAGAAGATTTGCCAGGGGCGAATCTTCTTTGTTTCTTTCTAAGAAGCGAAAGCTGAATTAGAAAGAAAGTCATTCCTGGTGCGGAGCTCCCAGGAATGAGAAGTCCCGCAGGGCAAAATGCTCCTGAAGACCATTCACCCAGCTTGCTGGGCTTGTTTTTGGGTAGAGCGTAGCGATACCCAAAAATGAATGCGTCTGACCGCAGTATAGATGAAACGCGTCAGCGTGAATCTATACAAGGCAGGAGCATTTTGCCCTGCTTGAAGAATGCAGGACGCAGGACGGCATTCTGATTCGTGGGATCTTGCTCTTTCCCTGATTTGACGCCGTTATGGCGGATAAATCAGGGAAAGAGCGGAGAATATGCACTTGATTATGGTTGATATCATATAATAATATATTTTAACTATATTATACAATATATCAATCTTAATATAAGAGATTTTTAGGAGTAATTGTGTGGTATAAATAAACGGGGAGATAGATGAAGGTGGGTTAATTACTGAGTCCGAAGCGTTTATGCCGCGAAAGTCACTTGACCATGAGGGGCACCCTCATGCAAACTCATCAGAGGTGGCCCCAGAAGGGCGGTTTTTGCCCACTGGGGTTATCTTTGGGAGTTTGAGGGTGTAGAGGCTCGTGGTCAAGTGAACCGTGGAATAAAAAGTGTAGGACGGGACCCCCAGGAAAGGGCAAAAACCAAAGTTTTTATCGGAATTTAAAATCAAAGATCTAAAAAATAGATATAATAGGGGGCACTATATCATAAAAAGAAAATTGTACGTTTAGAGACAATTTGGACACTAATAGGGGTTTCGCCAATAAAAAGCTTGAAAAAGTATTTAATCGCAATATAATGATATATAGATATATATATTCATAATTAATAACAGGGGGTGATTAGGATGCATACACCTATACTAGATGCTGTTATAAATGCAATTATTAATTTTTTCCATCTTCCACGTTGTTAGTAAATAAAGATAAAACGGGTTCCTTATTGGAGTCCGTTTTTTTATTGTGTTTTTTTCATATGGATCAAGGTTGTGTAGAGTTTAGTCCCAACAAGACTAGTGGCACTCAAACCCAAAAACAGGGGGAAAGTAGCATGATAAAACATTTTTACACCTTAAAATCACGTTATTATAAAGAAGTTTGGTAGTCTTTAATTAGTCTTTAATTTAACCTCAAACTTAAGGGAGATGTATAAATGAACATTGGTAAACAGATACATTATTTTCGTAAACGGGATCATATGTCCCAAGAGGAGTTAGCAGAGAAAATTCATGTTTCCAGACAATCTATTTCTAACTGGGAAAATGAAAGAAACTACCCAGATATTCATAATTTATTAATGATGAGTATTCTTTTTAATGTCTCCCTGGATGATTTAGTTAAAGGAGATGTAAAGATCATGAAAGAAGAACTTCAAAAATCAACTTTCTTTAAGTGGAGTTACATCATGTTAGCATCAATGATTATACTTCCTATTTCTATTGCACCTGTATTTTACTTTTTTGGTTATTATGGTCTTATAATACCTTTGGTACTTACGATTTTGCTTATGTTTTCATCACAGCAAGTTGAAAACATAAAAAAAGAGCACAATTTAAAGACTTATCGTCAAATAATTGATTTTATAGAGGGAAAACCTGTAAGTGAAGTAAAGCCTAATATAAAAGACAAATTATTAAAAATAGGTTTGATGCTTGCAAGTGCTTTAATTAGTTATAGTTTGATTTATTTAGGATTGAGTGTATTTGGAAGATAACTTAGAAAACTATTAAAAGTCCTCCGGATTGTTTAACTGGAGGACTTTTGTGTTCACATAATTATCGTTATCAGAAGTAAAATTTAACTCGAAAATAGCTAATTTTATCAATTGTTGAATGTTTGAAAAAAATCAAATCAATGATATTGTCGAGATCTTTTGGCAATTTCTTGCTGCGATGACTATCATAGTGACTTTTTCTTCAGCAACCACTATTAGTGGTTAATTACCATAAGGACTTATTTTTGAAATTTGCTATTTTTTAGAAAGTATGTTAATTTAAGAAAGACCTATTTTTGTTCGGTTTGAGATTAAGAATAAATTTTGTTTTTCGTCTAAGGTATTTGAGCAAGGGTAGTAACATATGTGTGGGTATCCACACTAGGAGGCAACAATTATGGAACAAGGCAAAGTAAAATGGTTTAATGCAGACAAAGGTTTTGGATTTATCGAGCGTGAAGGTGGAGAAGACGTATTCGTACATTTCTCAGCTATCCAAATCGACGGTTACAAATCTTTAGACGAAGGACAAAGTGTAACGTTTGAAGTAGAACAAGGACAACGTGGCCTACAAGCTACTAATGTTCAAAAAGCTTAATATTAGCTGATGAAAGACCCTCTTGTAGGGTCTTTTTTTGATTTTGTTGCAATATTCCGAACACAACTTTTTTAAGGGGATTTGGGGTGCTTAACTTTTAAAAAAAGAAGATGTTAGAAATCATAATTTTAGCATTATGGGCTTTTTTTTAGTTATCTTGCAATTATATTAGGAATACTAAAAAACGGATTATATATAGTCGTAGGATTTCCAATCTTATTTGTTGGTGGACTTTTGATTGTGCATCTATTTCAAAATAAGAATGAAAATGGAAAATAACTTTGTTTGATTGTATATCTTATACACGTCTAGTTAACATAACGACCTATTATCGGTAGCAAGGACAAAGGCGGACCCTTACTCTCATAAGGAATCCGCCTTTGTCTTTTTCTATGATTCTATGCATCTTTTTATACATTCCTATTATGGCGCTCCTTCCGGCCTCCCTATAGTTCCCTATGTCTTCCGATTTTTTGCATAAAATCTTGAATGCTCTTAGCGTGGTTTTTTTCAAAAATGCTGGCGGTACCCCTTTTAGTATTTTAAAGTAATGTTTGATTGCAATTTATTAAAAATATCATGTCGTTAGTGAGTACTCATATGGAGACATCAAAGGGACTTTGTGTACTCACTGAGTCTACATCTAGGGACACAATGGAGACATTTGGTGGGTTTTATGTCGTCAATGAGTGGACATCCTGGGAATTTTCGTGTACCCACGTTTAAGCTAGGCTCCGCCTAGTCCCAACCCCTGTTTGGGCCCAAAAACCCCTTATGCTCTTCTCTCTTTTTTGATTCGGAATTTCCAATTTTATAAAATGACTTATCTTTTAGCTGAAATCTACTATGTTAAAAAACAAAAGAATGATTTTAGTTTTGGTTTATTGCAAAGTTATTAGAGAACTTTTTGTAGCGCGGCTAAGATCTTTGCTAAATGAAGTGTGAATTAAAAATATGAAAAAAATCCGTTATTTTTATATGACAGGAGGATATAAACCTTAGTAAAATGAATTAGTAAAAACCTAGGTTTCAAGGTTGGTTTTTTTGAAAATAACCATTGATATTAAAAATATCAAGGTTTTTATCTAGGTTTTAAAGGTGGGTAAAAAGATGGATAAAAGTGAATACCTAGGTGGAGAAAACCCAGGTTATATAGCGATGACTGTTAAAGAAGTTGCATTATGTTTAGATGAATCACCAAATGTTATAAGGAATTGGATGAAAGAATTAAAGACATATATTTCTTTAGAGAAGAATGAATCAGGTTACAATATTTTTGATGAAAAAGCTCTTGAGCAAATGAAGATAGTTCAGCAATTACATCGAGAGCAGAATTATTCAATAAAACAAATTGAACATTACTTTGCTACAGGTGGAGAGAGTATTAAACCTGTTCCTAGTAAAGAAGTTGGAGAGATTTTAGCTGAGGAATTAAAAGCATTAAAAGATGAAATTAGTAAACTTAGAGAATATAGTGAGAAACAAGAAGAATTTAATAAGTTGTTAATTGGACAATTACAAAAGCAACAAGACTATATTGATAATAAGTTAGAAAAGCGAGATCAGAAGTTACTTGAAACAATTCGTGAAGTACAAGAAACAAAATCATTAACAGCATCTACGGAATCAAAAGGTTTTTTTGCGAGATTATTTGGAAAATAATTATTTTAAGAGTTATAATCCGAGTCCTGGCGTTTATGCCGCGAAAGTCCCTTGACGATGAGGGGAACCCTCATGCAAACTCACCAGAGGTGGCCCCAGAAGGGCGGTTTTTGCCCGCTGGGGTTGGTTTTGGGAGTTTGAGGGTTCGGAGGCTCGTGGTCAAGGGAACCGTGGAATAAAAAGCGAGGACGGCCCCCAGGATAGGGCAAAAACCAATGTCTTCGCCAAGATTCGTGGTTCTACTGTTATAAAAAGGCGAATAAGAATATAGCATACATATAATAAGGGAATGCAGTACAGATCAGCATACAAGCATTCCCTTGCTATCATTATGTTATTTTTACAACATAATGATAATCGAAATAAAAAGTATAGGATGATTATTATGTGTTTTTTATTTTGGTTTTTTCAATTCTGTTGGGATATATAGTAACTCTATGTTTTTAAGTAGAAATTAGTATGAGATGAATAAAATGTCGAAATTATAATAATTTTGTGATTTTTTGTTGATTTATGTTATTTTCAATGTTAAACTCATAATAACAAAGAAAGAGTAAACAAAAACCCTTAGCGATTAAATTATCAGAATTTTTAGTTTTTATGGTCGGTTTACTCCATGTGATTTACATGTTTGTTTATTGCTTTTCCACTCTTTCTTTGTTCCACCCTATAAAAGAAAAAAATCTGTTTTTATCCAAGTTGTTTTTATAACAAAGGTGGGATCACTTATTTTAAAAGTTATTATGATTTATGGGGGTGACAGCTAATAAATCGGATATTTGATGAGGAGTTTATATTACAGTGGGGTGAATCCAGAAAGAGGTGAAAACTAAGAAATTTGGATTTAAATTTTTGAAAAGGAAGAATGAAAATATAGTGGACATACAATTATTATAATAAGGGAATGCAGTATAGATCAGTATACAAGCATTCCCTTGTTATTATTATGATATATTTTTATAGAATTTGGCTTACTACAATATATGCTATATATAGTAAGGATAAAAAGATAAATATATCTAGTGTTAAAAAGGTGTATAGGACCATTTTTATTTTTTTAGATGTATCATTTCTAATCATATATATAATAAATAGCATTGTAGTTGATTGAAATAGCATGGTGAAAAATAAAAATGTAATAGCAAATACCATATTTCCTGGTGTAAATGCAGTATTCATAATGAGTAGAGAACTAATTATATTAAGAATAAGCGTAGTTAGTATAAAAATATATTTATAAATGTTTTTAATTTTGATCGCCTACTTTTTAATTTTTCAGTTGATAATACAGTTGTTTATTTTTATGGTTATATATAAGTATTTTTTTATTGTTTTCGTCTACAATATAAACATCTTTTTCTTCCCAGTCTATTCCATGGGCTATATCTTTTTTAATAGAAAATAAAACATCTTTATTTTTAAAAGGAAATGAATTTCGATTAGCATGAATCTCTATTTCATGTTCTTTTATTTTGAAGCCATAATCTCCTGAATAACTGGAGAAAAAAGGTTTTAATTTACTATAAATATATAGAATTTCCTTATTATCGGCTTCTTTATAAAAGTGTGAATTAATAACTTCTAGATCTGATGTTCTTATGTCTTTTGGTATAAGTAAAAAAGCAATAAAACAACAACATATAACAACAATAGTAATTAAAGAATATATGTAGAGAGAGGCTATTAATAAATATCTTTTGTAATTGCTTTGTTTTATTATCTGATTTTGCAAATTTGAATCCTCCTTTAATAAAGAATCAATTGAAACATTAAATAGATTGCTTAAGGCTAATAAATTGGTTAGATCGGGAAGACTTTTTCCTAGTTCCCATTTAGATATGACTTGTCTTGAAATAAATAATTGGTTGGCTACATCTTCTTGTGTCATTTTATTTATTAATCTTAAATGTTTTATTTTTTTTCCAATGTCCATATTTGTACCTCCTCCAATTAATTTAATTTATTCTAATATTAAATAGTAAGAAACGCATCGTAGCGTTATAAAAAAAGCATGCAATGATCTGTTGCGGACTCTTTTATTGTGATTTATCTTCTTGATAATTAAGAATTAGGAAGGTGAATTATATAGTTAATAAAAGAAATTACAGGGGATAAATTTTTTATAAACTTTGATTTGAAGTAAAATATAAGGATTATCAATTTATTGACAGAAAAATGGATATTATATATATTAAACCTAATATTAGGATTATATATTTATGGGGTGCTATATGTTTAAAGGTAAAAAAATGATTCGATTTGGTTTATGGTTATTTGTTTCTTTATCTGTAATTCAGTTTACTATTGGTTATATAGAAGGATATTATAAAGCTTCTACAGGTAATGAATTATTAATTTCAGAAACATGGAAAACAGTATTATTAGATGTTCCTCAAGGAATACTTGCTATTTTAGGAGCAATTGTTTTATATCAATTTACAAAAAAAACACCAGAAAAAACGGCATCTATGTAGATGTCGTTTTTTTGATAGATTTTAAATATGGAAATTATCAAGTACATTGTCTTTTTCTTCTTTATTAATTCCAATGTATTTTAGTGTGATTTGGGGTGTACTATGATTTAGAATTTCTTGCAACATGGCCACATCTTTTGTTTGTTTATAGAACCAATAGCCGAAGGTTTTACGCATGGTGTGGGTACCAATGGATTCTACACCGGCAAAATCTCCAGCTTTTTGCAGTTGTCGATACGCTTGGATTTTACTAATGGGTTGCTCTCCTTTTCGAGAAGGGAATAACCAAGTACTTTCTAGTATTTGGGCATACGAATAGACTTCATCAAAAATAGAAGTAAGGTTAATCATGCGTTCTTTCTTTGTTTTTCCCTCTTTAATTTTGAATTCTTTTCTCTTTTTTCGTTTTAATTTTACTATGGTTTGCGTTTCAAGTTGGAGTAGATCGCTAACTCGTAGCCCTGTATGAATCCCAATAAGAAAGAGAATATAGTCTCGTTCGGAACAATGACGTTTGAGGGCCCATTTCATATCTTCGATCTGTTCTTTGCTACGGATGGGTTGTACATCAATGAGATGTGGTTTTTTGTTCATGAATTTTAACCTCTTTATTTGTAGTGTTTTGAATGTATACTTTTATTGTATGTTTTGAGGATATCAGGGGATTTGGCTTGAGGTCAATGTTTTCAGGGATTTGAAAGTAAACTAATATTCAAAAGTTTACTTTCGAGAATATATAAAGAATCCTATGTTTTTAGGATTCTTTTTTAGTTTCTGATAATATTGTTTTAGTTGAATGTAGATTTAAGTGATTTAGCAAGAATTTAAATGTGTGAACCATTAGTTTACATCTATTAGACTAATGGTTTCTTTATTGATTACGGTTTTATATGTAATGATTTCTTAGAGGTGAATAATATGAATTTAGGGTCGCAATTGAAAAAGTTTCGTGAATCAAACAGCTTTTCACAAGAAGATGTAGCTCGCAAGGTTGGAGTGACTAGACAAGCTGTTTATAAATGGGAGAGTAATAAAAGTTATCCTGATATTGATAATTTGATTTTACTTAGTGAATTGTATGAAGTAACAATTGATGAGTTAATAAAGGGATCAGAGGATGTTAGAGAGGAGTTAAATAAAAAAGATAAAGAGGAATGTGAGGACGATGATGCTGAAAATGACTTTGGCTTTTTTATAGGTATTGCTCTTATATTTATAGGGATATTTATTGGCATTGAAGGAATTTCTTTATTTATAACTATATTGGGAATGCTGATAATGGTATTTTATAGTGATGTGAAAAAAGCGATCATTAATGAATTTAAAATAAAAAGAAGATTAAACTAGACTGTTTTTCTAGTTTGATCTTCTTTTGTATGTTTGTTTAGTAATAAAACTCTATAATTTTAAAGAAACGTTTGTTTAAAATTTTTCTATTCTATTGAGAACATGTTAAAAAGAACATTTGTACAACAAAAATCCCCTCGTGTTATAATTGAAAGCGACCAAACAAACAATTAGAGAAGAGGGGTTTTTTATTGAATATATTCATTTTTAATTTCTATAAGAATCATAGCATAAAATGTTTCTCTTCTCTAGTTGTAAATGTTAGAAAAGAGGAGAAATATTATGGCAAAAATAGTCAATATAGGACAATCTGAAAAAAAAGCACGAGTAAGAGAAAACAAGTTTGAAGATTTTTTAGAGCAGGTCAATATAGGTTTATCGGCTGAACAACAGCAAGTATTATTACAGATTTTACATAGTACAACAGGTGATGATTATTTCATTGGTAAGAAGAAAAAACGAACCGATGGGGTGAAGTTCGTGCAAATGATTACAGAGAATATTGATTATTTGTGTGAGATTGGTTATCTAACTCAACCAGAGAAAGCTTTTTTATTTGAGCTTTCTAGATTTTTAGAGTTTAAATCAAATGTTATTGTTGAAAAGAATGATGAAGAAATAAAACCAAATGCAGCTTCTCCAAGTTATTTAGCTAAGAAATTAGGAAAAACAAGAACTTCTATTTCTAAGGTTATGAATGATTTGCTTGTTAAAGGAATTTTAGGAGTTGCAGAAACTGGGATAACTACTGAAGATGGACGATCTTGTTCATCTCGTACCTGGTTTGTTAATCCTAATATATT
>NZ_NVPR01000014.1 GCF_002551815.1 Bacillus sp. AFS098217 | reverse complement strand
GTTTCTCTGGTTCCGTCGTTTCTGGTTTCTCCGGTTCCGTCGTTTCTGGTTTCTCCGGTTCCGTCGTTTCTGGTTTCTCCGGTTCCTTTGGAAGTCGTTTATTAGAAATTTCTAGCTGAATTGGGTTTATCATACCTTTTTCAATTTTAAATAAAATTGGCTCTGCTAATTTTTCATATCCTTCAGGTGCTAGCTTTTCATAAATTTTATATGATCCAGGCGCTAAGGCTTGGTCAGATGAGAAGCCATTCTTGTCTGTTTTAAGTATCGCTACAACCTCATCCCTCTCATTTCGAATTTCAAACTCCGCACCTTCTAATCCCTTGTTTGTATCATCAGCATCTACTTTGTGAATCTTTATTACTCCATCCTGAGGGGATTCTGGTGGTTTAACAGTTACTTTATTGGAAATCAATGCTTCACTATCAAAAAATAATACTGCCTTATTAGGGATTTTTTGGTCAACATAAGCTGTTAAATCCGCTTCTGTTTTAATCTTTGCAGTTATATCTAAAGAAATTGTTTGATCTTGATACGCTTTAAAATCAAAATCCTTGTTTAATATAAACGTTACTTCACTATTTTGCTTATCTATTGTTAGCTTTCCTTTAGAAGTAATATCTTGGCCATTTTGATCATTTACTTTTGCATCGATAATTTCTAAGACATCTTCTAAATTATCACTTATCTCCATTGACTCATAATTAGGTGCGTCTGTTGGTATATGTGTACGAATCTGATAATGAATAGATTGATTCATTTGTGATAATTGCTGAGTATTTACAAGATTACCATTCTCATCAACAATACTTTTTTCAATAGACGGTGATTCATTCTCACCCGAACCAGTTCCCCCACCATTATTTACAATAACTTTTTCCGTCTTTTCTTCAGTCTCTATATTTTTTCCTTCTAGTTTAATTGTATTTTTATGAGGTTTTAAAGCTGGATTCGTTACTTTCGTTTTATAGCTCAAAATATAACCTTTTGATGTATCTGGAAGCTCAATTGTAAATCCAGATTTTGTTGCTAGAATGTTAATTTTTGATAAATCAGCGAGCTTTATATCTTTTGGTGCATATCCATCCTCAAACACTGCTTCTTGTAATACAATACTTTCTGGAATCAATTCATGACCAGGCCCTAATTCATCACTTATCTTAGGTTCTTTCATTTCTGTACCAGTTGCATTCACATATACATTCCAGTCTGCAACCGTTCCATCTTCATTATAGTAACCCCACTTTATTAAGTTATCTGTATTGGGGCTTACGGGAGGTCTTTCTGTTGTATTGCTCACACTAACATGCTTATTTACAACTTCCCCATTCACTTTAAATTCTAATGGAATCTCTTTTACACCATCGTAACTTTCAAGTGCAAAATAATATTCTAAGAATAAAGAACCTTTTATATTGTTCTTCCCATTTACATAATCGCTCATTGTACATGTAAGTGATCCATTTCTCAGTTCACATGTTCCAGCTGTTTGGTTTCCTGCAGCTTTTAAATCAAATTTTGTATTATACATATTAAATTCTTTTGGCATATCAATTATGAATTGATCACCAGCGCTTATTTTTCCCTTCGCTGACCATTCCACATCTACTCTCATACGATCTGTGGCATTATATGGTTCACCGGTTGTTCCATCTGCGCGAGAAATGTTAATTGCATCCACAACATCTATCATAGCCGCTCGAACAACTGAAACCCCTATATTCATCATAGAAAATGATACTAAAAATATTAATGAAATTATTGAAACATACCTTCTGATACTCTTTCTCCTCATAATTATCCCCTTATATATGAATTTTCGTATAAAAAAATCGTCTGGTTGCAGTAAAAAGTGCAACCAGACGATCTTAGTAATTATCATTACCTTAGACTCTAAGCTTTGCGGCCTACCCTTTCAGATAGTGTGCTAAAAAATACATTTTCCTATTAATTTGTTTCATTTCTCTCTTTAATCAAATCTTAAACTCATCTACTATAGTTTTTTACCCAAACAACTTGAATAACATTATATACAAACCGACATAAAACCCCTTTTTTTAGGTGGAAGAGAACATCTGGCCATGCATAGAAGCAGTCAGGGCTTTTTTCTGCCACATGCGAAGTAAAAATAGAAAGAGCATACAAGTGTAGGTTACTTTTTATTCTGCATCGCAGGGATTTAGATGTCGAAAAATTAAAATGAATTTATATAGCTCATATATTAATTATGGAAAATAAAAATAATAAATATATCAAAACATACCTTTTAGCACTCTTGTCCTGCATAATCCTTCCAAAAATAAAAAAAGATCGTCTGGTTGCAGTAAAAAGTGCAACCAGACGATCGTAGTAATTATTATTACCTTAGACTCTAAGCTTTGCGGCCTATTCTTTCAAATAGTGTGCTAAAAAATACATTTCTTATTTATTTGTCACATTTTCCTCTTTAGATGAATATTACCATAACATTCAGGCGAGTATAATGCAATATCTAGAACTATTGTTTATCTTTTCTGATTATTAGGAATAAAAACAGTGAATTCCTATGGAAGCGTCAATATTTTTGTGTAAATGACTTTTCAGATAGAATGTTACTAATGCTGCACGTGTCTTATTAAAACCGATGTGGCAACATGTGGCGAAGCGTTGATTATAGTCTTCAAATTGTGAAGATTCATAGGAAGGTCTCTTTTCTGTGACTTTTGTGTGGTAACTCAATTCTATCAAGAAAAGGTCTTCCTTTTTTACGTCTTTATTCACTTACACAAAATATTTTATACTCTCATTTTCGGTATACATAAATACGTTGATTAATGTAATAATGATCGAATTTAGTATTCTTTAACATATAATTTCCTATTATTACAGCCGAAAACTATTTTTATGCAACTTTACATATAAACTTCCATATATGGAAAAATTTTATATAATTGTATTGCAAGGAAAAATAATGAAAGCGAGGGGAAAAAATTATGCTTACAAAACTTTTAACTCCTGTAGTAGATTTAGTAACAAACTTATTAGGCGGCCTTTTAGGTACTCTAATCTAAGTAATACTAGTACTATTACCCAACTAATTTATGTACAAAAAGGGGCTGTCCAAAAAGTCAAGGTAACTGGCTTTTTAGACAGCCCCTTGGACATAAAATGGTATCTAACCTTATCTATTTATATTCCCGGTTGTAATCACTAAGCCATTTTGTTTTTGTCTCAATTCATCTGTGTAAAATCCATCGACACCAATACTTCGATATGACGCTAATTCCTCTTCTGTGTTAAAAGTATTCATATACACTTTTTTTCCCATATCCTTTATCATTGGAATTGCATTTTTCCGTTTCTCCCACAAATCAGGTGAAAATGTAATCGCAAACACATTATCATGATCTTTTACAAAATCACGAATTTGTTCATTTGTATCTGCACTTTGATACAACGTATAGATTACTTTGTCAAAATGATGAATTTGCTCCACCATGTCGTACATATCTCTCGTATACACTTGAACAATGATACGGTTTAATATGGACTCATCAACTTCCTTAGTTTTATTTACAATATATTTGAATTGTTTTTTTATAATATCCAGATTGTTGTCTTTTGTATCAGTGACAAGATAAATATCTTTCTTTTCTTTCATAATTTGTATAATTTCCTCAAAATCTAATGGATGTATCGTATCATGTATCATCAAGGATTTAAATGATTTATAAGATAACGGTTTGTTTGTTCCGACACCTTCTGGTTTCTTTTGTCCCAATGTTTGATACAAATAATCTTTCCAATCATGTCTAGCAACTAATCGATCATCACTTGTCAAGTTTAAATCAGTTTCAAACGCTCGAATACCTTCATTATAATTATCTAGAAGGGCCTCTTTAGAGTTGGTAAAACGTTGATTAATTCCTTTTGCTTTTACACTTCCCATTGCGTGAGCAATTAATAACTCCTCGCTATCTAAAGTATTTATAGTGTATTCTTGCTTTTGTTTAATGTTTTGTTTCCCCTTTACTTCCTCTTGTTTTCCCTCTGTTTCTTGAGCCGAACATGCACATAAAGAAACAATAGTTAACAAGCTTAAAATTTTTCCCCACAATTTCCGCATAAAATTCTCCTTGCATTCTTTATATTAGGCTTGTTCATGTTAAGATTCCTCCCTTTTGAAGCACTTTCATTACATAAGCTACGATTTGCCAGCAGGGAAGAATAAGTGAAAAACCATCGACAAAGAAAAAAGAACTTCCTAGCTAAATAACGTTTCTTTAACCAGGAAACCCCAAACACACACCCTTACATATAATAAAATTTAACATGTTATTCATTTTATTTTTTTTTAAGAATGATCCGCTCTTTCTTGCATCTCCTCTTCAAGTCCAGGAAATAAGAAATTTACTAACTGCGGCGTATCTATCATGCGATAAATCGTAAAGAGAAAAAAAATACTACATAACATAACAAATATCATTTTTCTCATCATGAATCCCTCGCTTTCCCTTTTCTAATCGGAAGGTTTTCAAGATATTGATCTGACAAATTCAATAATTTCCTTGTCTTTTCAAAATCGTCTTTTACGTTTGCTTCCAATGGAACCAGCATTCCTTCTAAATTGATAGCCTGTCCACCCTCAAATGATTCTCCTGGAATATAACAATACTTCTCATGTATGAATGTCCCATCTGGAAAATAGAATCTTTGTGGAATAATGTTATCCTTTTGATTTAACAAGTCTTGTCCGAACATAACCTGGTCTTTCGGCTGAATTCCTAATAAATTCATAACCGTTGGCATGATATCAATCTCACTACCTATATTTTTGAAATCTTTTCCTTCTTTTAATTCTGGATAATAAATCATAAACGGAATGCGATATGGATCAAATTGCCCATTTTTTACATGTGATGCAGGTAAGTATTGTTTTAAATTATCGGGTAAAGAATTTGTATCAATAATATGATGATCCCCGTATACAACAAATAATGACTTCTCCCATAATCCTTCACGCTTTAATCCCTCTATGAGAAATCCTAATTCTCTATCCACGTAGTTCACCGCTTGAATATAATCTCCAAATTGCGTTCCTTCTAACTCTTTTGGCAACGGTAAAGGTTGTTTATCTTTCGGTATTTTAAAAGGGTGATGACTGCTTAATGCGATAATATGTGCATAAAACTTCTTATCTTTTTCATCTAATTTTTTTAAAACCGGAAGTGTTTTTTCATAAAGCACATGATCACTCGCAGCTATATCTATCACATCTTTATTACCAAAATATTTTTGGTCATAAAATTTATCAAATCCTAACGCTTGATATAGTTGTTTTCGGTTATAAAATTTTGCATCATTCGTATGGAATGTATTCGTTACATAACCATGTTCCTTTAATACCCTAGGTAAACTTGGCACTTCTCGATCAGCAAAACGATTTGAATTTAATTCATATGTTCCTGGATAAGTCGATGTATTTACACTCCATTCTGCATCAACTGTATTCCCTTTCCCTGTTTGTTGAAAAAAGGTAGAAAACGAAAGCGACTGTTCACGTAGACGATCTAAATTCGGAGTAATGGATTTTCCATTCACTTTTAATCCGACTACATTTTCCTGTAGTGATTCAAGCTGAAGAATAATTACATTTTTATCCTTTGCGACTCCTTTATACTCAGGATTCTCTACTGGTTTTTCTTTCTTTATTTCTCTAATCATTTCATTTGTTATTTTCTTATTTTCCATAGAATAAGCTTTATTCACAGGGAATACTTTGCTAAAGGGAAAAGATAAGTTGTATGAGAAAACACCCATTTTTTCAGATTTCTTTTTATCATTTAAAATATCTTTTTTGTTCATCGTATATACAAATGTGGAAATCGCTAACATAAAACAAAGGGAAGTAATTCCTATCGTCTTCTTTGAAAACCTTATATCTTTGCGTTTCTTACTAAGTTTCAATTCGCTAAATATGATAAAAGGTAGGATGATCATATCTGCTATGTAGTAAAAATCTTTCCAATTTAATAGAGAAGATATACTGGCTGTTATTTCAGTCGTCTGATTCACTAACAATAAAGTATGGTAAGTCGGTATTACTCCATAAAATCTTTTATATACGACACAAGCAATCAATATCATTCCTACTAATATACTGATCCCAGCATATAAAGTTGGGCGTATTTTTTTCGATGCAAAACATCTCACTAGAAAAAATACAAACAAAATGTATAAAGAATCTACAATAAAACTATTTATATTAAATTGTTCATATAACTCCGTATATCCAATAAACAGCTTACATAATATTATAAAAAAAAGTAAGAAACTCACCTTTTACTCCTCCGCTTTTTAAGTTCGTCATTTTAGGCTTTACGTTAACTCCTCCATCTTTACCATATTGTCTTTGTCCATTACTCGACTATGCGGGGTATGAACCCATACCTTTTGTTTTCTTTTTATAAACCCTAAAAAAATGATTGGAACCCATGAAAAACCAAATATATAAACAATAGGCGTCCAGATTACACTTTTAACCTTTTTCTCTTGGAATAGCGCAATAACTGGTAACATATAAAACGATAATGCTATCATGAGCCAAATCCATGGACTTAATACGTATGGCATAATCGAAGTTGGAAGTAATTCATAATATGTTACAAAAAATAAAATAATGGAGTTTACCGATAACATTGTTCTCGTTGGTTGAATTAGGTAAATGAACATATCAAGCGCATTCATATTAAACGTTTGCATAAATTTTTTAAGAAGTGGCACAGAGTAGCGAACCATACAATCCATATGTCCTTGCATCCAGCGGACGCGTTGCCGGAAGGATACTTTAAAATCAGTCGGTTTTTCATCAAATATTTTCGCATCATGCGCCCAACCAACAGATTTTCCTGTTGCTAATATATATTTAGCTGTAAACTCTAAATCTTCCGTTAAACTTTGTGTCCCCCAGCCCATCTCCTTTAAGATGTGCATAGAAAAGCACATACCAGTTCCTCCTAGCTGAGCTGATAACCCTAGCTTCCCTCTACTTAATTGATACAATCGATTTGTAGACCAATAGGAAAGCGCATAAGACTTGGATATCCAATTATCCTTTGGATTTTTTGAATCTAAATAAGCTTGAACCGCTTCGTATTTTTCTTCTACTAACTTATGATTTAATACTTGTAAAAAATTTCGTGACACAATATTATCCGCGTCCAAAATGACAACCGCATCATATACTTGCTTATTTTCTTTTTCTAAACGGAACAAATTTTGAAACATCCACTCTAGGCCGTAACCCTTTCCTCGTTTTTGAGAATCCTGCCTTTCCCAAGCATTCACTCCATTTTCACGAACGATTTGAGCTGTCTCATCTGTACAATTGTCACAAATGACATGAATATCATATTGTTCTTTTGGGTAATCAACATTTTTTAAGTTTTGAACAATTTGTTCAATTACTTTCTCTTCGTTATGTGCACAAACGAGTACTGCAAAACGAGTAGAAGCCGAATTATTTTCTACTTGATAGGTCTTTTTATTCTTAAATAAACCTAACAAACTGATCGTCACCTGATATAACGAAAGAATTCCTTGAAATTGTGTAAAAAATATTAACGCTGCTACTAAAATAGACAAAATTACCTTTGCGGCATATGATAGATTATTCATACCCGTAAAATAAATAACTGTAACCGCTGCCAATAATACGCATAAACCAATCAGCATTCTATTTTTATTGGTATGCATGTTTTTAACCCCTCCTCTGTCTGAAACATGTTTATATCACTTACAAAAGACAATTATTTCAATCGTTACATATAGTAAAAAAGGGATCTAAACGCTTCTATACATAACCAAATCTCTCGTTTACCTAAAAAGATTTATATACTTGCTAACCCCTTTTTATATTGTTATAATTAAATTATTCGATTTTAAACTTCACTTCTTTATAACTTGTTACTGCTTTTTTCAGATCATTATCTTTAAACTGGGCAATAGAAACTGTATGCTCTCCTTTTTTCAATAAATCACCTTCTAAATTAATAAACGTTGAAAATACTTTTGCTGCCTCTTCTTTTGTAATATATTTTTTATCCACAAATATATAAGCACTTTCTTTTTCACTTAAACCTTCTAATTCTACTTGAACTTGCGCTAATTCTAATTTAGGATCCACCTTTAAAACTGGAACTGCTTCTTCATTCTGCTGTTCATTATTTGTAATCAGTTTCATATTAATTTTCCCTGTTTCCTTAGCTCCTTTTGGAAAAACTACCTTTGTCTCCTCTTTACTTTGCTCTTGTTTATTTACATCTTGTTTATTTGAACATCCCGCTACTGTACTTAACAATAAACAACCGATCCCGATTCCAACAAAAAATTTATTCAGCATATTTCCTCTCCTTTCACCATTTTGAATTACAATGAACAAATATTGTAATGAACATGCTATTCTTTTTCTCAAAACACATAACAAACGAACTCTTATAAAGCTTCCTCCTTTTTATAACTATCGTTTATATATTTAACACTATCGAGATAGTGTTAAATATATAAATAGCTTGAGATGAACAGGGAAATTCTGTAAACTTATAAATGTATAATTTTTCAATATAATTAAATATCTTTATACACATCCACTAGGTTATCTTGTTTACTTCAAAACTTCAACCCTTGTTTTTACAAAAATGTAAATATAAGGGTTGATAAATTTTTTTTGTTAAAAATTTTATACAATGAATTTACATTAGCGAATATCTTACTACCATCTATGAATACGAGATAATTTTTCATACCTTTTTCATTGTTAAATACATTTTTTATAAATTTCTTCCATCTCTATCTATGCACTTACTCGCATAAGATACGAATAATTAAAATTTTATAAATTCACTTATTTTTCAAAAAATGCTTGTTTGATTTTTATATTGAAATGTTATACAGTTGTTTTCGAGTTAATTTTTGTAAAAAATAACATTTTTAAGGAGGGTTTTCCATGCAGGAACCGCATAAGAAAAAAAGAGGGCGAAAGGTAGCTACATCGCTATTATGTTTATCTGTATTAGCAGCTCCAATTGTACCCGAAGCTTCCGCAGCAGAAAACACAAACGCTAAAACTACGATGAGCAGTGAAGAACAAATTGGTCAGATGATCTTACAAGTCACTCCAAGTAATCCTACTCCTATGCCAGGTGAAACGATTACGTATCAGTACAAACTTACAAATGCAACAAATAAAGTAATTACAGATGTGTGGATTGCAGATTGGCATGTGAATATGCTGCAAGGATATTTTGATTTAGGTGATGATAACGCTTTTGGACCAGGAGAAACAGTCATACTTACTAGAAAATACACCATTCCGAAGGATGTACCTGAAGGGAAAACATTTCGAAGTATAGCTAATGTATATGGTACTGCTGATGGAAAACAAATCAAAACAACAGCAAAAACATCTATTACTGTAGATGCGGTAAAACCTGAAATTTCATTACACGTGTCAACGAATAAAGAGGTTGTCACACCTGGAGAAAAAATAACTTATACTTATAAAATTAAAAATACTGGTAATCGTGATTTAACGAACGTTTGGGGTTCTGATTGGCACCTTGGTATGTACCAAGAATATGCTGATCTTGGTCCTGACAAGATTTTATCACCTGGAGAAGAAGCAACTGTTCAGAAGGAATTCGTCGTTCCAGAAGATGCTGAAGATAGGAAACTTATTTATAGCGTAGCATCTTACTTTGGTAACTATGGAGATACACAAGTGAAACAAGATGCACGGGTTGGTATTACAGTAAGTCATGATCTTATCACAAAAGCGCAAAAAGCTGTGGACAGCCTATTTGCAGATAAAAAGCACACTACATTACAGGCACATATTTCTCAAAAAGAAATCGATTCTGCAAAAGAGAAAGTCATGCAACTTCCTGACGCCAAGCATAAACATCAATTAGACAAAGAACTCGAGCAAGCTCAAAGTCTATTAAACTCACTAAATGATGCACGCAGCACTGTAAGTGGGCTTTTTGCAGACGATAGTTACTCTAAATTAGGGGAAGAAACTACACAACAAAGCATTACTGCTGCTAAAGAAAAAGTAATGAAACTTCCTAACAATCAAAACAAAACAGATTTATTAAATCATATCCAAAATGCTGAGCGCCTTCTGAAAGAACGTGAAGCAACAACATTAAGCAATGCGCAAAAAGCAGTTGATAATCTTTTCTTAGATAAAAATCATATCGCATTAAACAATGGAATTACTGAAAAAAATATTGAAGAAGCTAAGCAAAAAGTACAACTTGTATCAGATCAAAAAGATAAAGATGCTTTAGGAAAAGAAATTGAAAAAGCTCAAAATCTATTAAACTCATTAAATGAAGCTCGTAATGTTGTAAATAAACTCTTTAAAGACGACTATCATACGGCATTAAACGACAATATTACACAAGCTAATATCGATTCTGCAAAAGAAAAAGTTGACCAACTTCCTAGCAACAATGACAAAACATCTTTAGTAAAAGAGATTGAAAAAGCTCAAAATCTATTTAAAGCTGCGCAGGCTTTTAAACTACAAGATGCTCAAAAAGCTGTTAACGATTTATTCACCGCCAATGATCATAAAACGTTAAAAGCTGATATTAAACAAGCTAACATTGATGCCGCCAAAGCGAAAGTTGATCAACTTATTAATTCTAGTGACAAAACAACTCTATTAAAAGAAATTGAAAAAGCGCAACAACTTTTCTCAGAACTACAAACTGCTCAAAAGTTGTTAGAAACTTTATTTACAAATGGAATCGGATCTCCTGTTAAACCAGGTATCACGCACTCTGATATTGAAAAAGTAAAAATAGAACTCACAAAGCTACCTGATAGCCCTGGTCGTACAAAATTATTAAGCAGAATTCCAGTCAATTTCTCTAATATTATTTGGTATACAAAACCATTCTCAAGTAAAGATGTAACGGATACAGAAAATATAACCGTTTCCACATTATATAGAAATAATAATCGTCAACCATCTATTGATTTTGACTTTGACTATACTTTAAAAGATGCACAAGTTACCGTTTCAAATCGCGACGTTCTTGAAACAACAATTGTCCCAGAACAGGCAGAAGCAGGTATTTTAAATATGAAAATTAAAGGCAGAGGTACTACAAAAGTAACAATTAGTTCTGCTGATGGGTTATATTTTAAAGAGATTACAATAAAGGTTATATAAATTTGAAAGGGTAGTTAGTTAAGCTAACTATCCTTTTCTTTCATTCATATATAAGTTAAAAAAAACGACAGAAAAACCCCTTTCTTTCTGTGAAAATAATTTGATTCAGGGTACATTTTAAGTTTTTAACAATAAATCTAGATCTTCTTTTTACGTGTGAAACACGCAAAAAGACAATAAGAAAGAAGACTACTGTTCTTTAGGTATTTTTTCAGTAGTTTGTGTATATGAAATTGGAAACTGGTCTATGCTAGTAATTTTGAGTATTCAATAAATGCCGTTCATGGATAGTAGAGAGACACGGAAAATCAACATTTTTCTGTACGTAATCAGAAAAAGAATCTTCTGTCAAACAAAGGAATGTGCACCAATCTCTCTCTTACAGTTTTTAGGTCAGGGTTTTACCCACCATAAAGAAGTACGTACTCGGCTATCCATCATTACTATTCAGTATAGAAAGGTTTTAGGTGTGATAAACCCATTTTCATGTAAGGGATGTGAGTGCAGGATTTTTTTAGGGGAGGACAAGAGCATCTGGCCATGCATAGAAGCAGTCAAGACCTTTTCCTGCCACATGTCGAGTTTTAAACAAAAGGAGCAAGTAAGTGCAGATCATGTTGTATGCCACATAGCAGCGACTAATATGTAGAAAAGATAAAATGGATTTATCTAACATTTCCCTTATACACTTAGCTTAATCGAAATTGATTCCCAAAAGCAATAACTATTTTTTAAATTAATGAAAAGATACATACATGTATTGTTAAAAGTAAGGTAGGTTATATCTATAACCCATTTTTCATTTGGTTTGGTGGCTGAAAACTCTCTGTTTAAAAGATTTTCCGATACGACGCATTGTTCTTTTAAGCCAAAATGTCTCCACTTTTTCTTTCGAATCTTAGCTTGTATCCCCATCTTCTTCATTAATCGGTACACTCTTTTATGATTTATCTGTAAACCACAATACTTTTTGAGCCATGTACACACTCTTGGATAACTAAAACTACCATTTTTCTCCACAAAAAAATTCCCTCTATAGATAAACAGTAACTTTCTTTCAACTGTCTACTATGAGGGGCTAATACCACAATACAGAAATCATCTTCTTGATGTAGCATAGTCTTTTTCTAATGTCCTTTACAAAGGGTACATTTCAAACTGTTCTTCCTTCTCTTTATACCATAAACCGTTCAATTGTTTGTTTTAACTCTGTTGCTTGATTCTCTAATTCTTTTAATAGTTGATCAATTGCTACCATATTCTCAGATTGCTGCATCGTTACACGAGCTACTTCCTGCGAACCCGCTGATGTCTCCTCAGCAATTGCTGCCACTTCTTTTGTTTGTGCACCAGTTTGATGAATATGATTCACTTGTTCGTTCATATAACTACTAATCTTTTGAGTCGCATCTGCTACTTCCATAATGCTTGATGACATTTCTTTTAAAATTAACTCTGTTGCTTCACCACGCTTGGCTTCCTCTTTTGCAGTGTTCACTTGTTCTGTCATTTGTAACGCCACTTGTTGTACTTCATTTTGCATATCACAAAGTAATTGTGATATATTTCGTGCTGAGCTATCACTCTCATCAGCAAGTTTTCGAACCTCTTCTGCCACAACTGCAAAGCCTCTGCCATGTTCTCCGGCACGAGCCGCTTCAATTGATGCATTTAGTGCTAGTAAATTGGTTTGGCTTGCAATTTCGCTTACTACAGAAACAATATGTTCTACTTGTTTCATCCGCTCTTCTAGTTTCTGTACATTTTGCATAGATTGTTCATTTTCTTTTGCTAACGTTTGGATACCTTGAATAAGCGAAACAAATACACGAGTACTCTCCCCCAACGCTTGTACCATTTCTGAAGACAATTGATCAGATTGTTTCGCTTTTTCTTCCACTTCACTAGCAATAGAAGTTGTTGTATCAACAGTAGAAACAATCGTTTGAATGGATGCTGCTGATTGCTCTGCACCTGAAGAAATTTCAGTTAGTGTCTCAGATACAACTTGTGCCTGCTTCGTTGCTTCACTTGTTTGTTTTCTAATTTGTTGCACTTGCGTATTTGTATGTGAGAACGTGGTATCGATATTTTTTACCATTGCTCGTAAATTTCCTAACATCATATTAAATGCAACACTCAACGACCTGATTTCATCGTCTGTTTTCCGTAATGGCACATTTTCGCGAATGTCACCCTCAGCAGCCTTATGTGCCGCTTCCTCAAGTCTATGAAGAGGCTTGATTAAAAAAATTGCTGCAAAATACGCTAAGATTCCTGACCATATTACTCCTAACAGCATAACAACGATATTATAAACGGTTTGGCTTACATAACCTTGAAAATAATCATACATCACATAAATAAAAAATAAACTTGTCGAATAAGTAATTAAAGCTAAGATTGTCGTAAATAGCATAAGCTGCATACGTAAACCAAAGGAAAATGTTTTCTTTTCTTTTTCCATGTTCTCATTCCTCCCCCTTTAAACCCTATAAATACTACCTATATATTATTATCCATATTTTCACTATAGAAAGATATAAAGATTTCTAAAATATTTTACAAATCAGTATCCTCACAATTAAAAACAAAAGAAATATAACGAACTTACAAGACAAAATTCACTACACAATATCTAAACTCATAAAAAAATAGAGGATTCTGACAATTTATGACTAATAACAGAAATAAGGGGCAACATTTGTAAAATCTATTTTCGACTGGGGGTTTTGTATGATTCAAGTCCAAAATCTAGTAAAATCATTTGGTTCATTAGACGTTTTAAAAGGTATTAATTTAGAAGTAAAAGAAAAAGAAGTTGTTGTTTTAATTGGTGCCAGCGGTTCTGGTAAAAGCACTTTACTCCGCTGTCTTAACTTTTTAGAAATGTACGATGAAGGTGAAATTCGATTACAAGGGGAACGGATTAATCCAAAAAGTACAGATTTAAACAAAGTCCGCGAAAACGTTGGAATGGTATTTCAACATTTCAACCTCTTTCCTCATATGACCTCATTAGAAAACATCATAGAAGCACCTATTCATGTAAAAAAAATGGACAAAGCAAAAGCCAAAGAAACTGGAAACAACCTACTACAAAAAGTTGGATTACAAGACAAAGCAAACGTCACGCCACACCTCTTATCTGGTGGCCAAAAGCAACGCGTTGCAATTGCACGTGCGCTTGCAATGAATCCGAAAATTATGCTATTTGACGAGCCTACTTCAGCGCTTGATCCTGAACTTGTTGGGGAAGTATTACAAGTTATGAAAGAACTCGCTGGTGAAGGCATGACAATGGTAATCGTTACCCATGAAATGAGCTTTGCACGAGATGTAGCAGACCGAGTCATCTTTATGGACAATGGGCAGATTGTAGAAAATGCTCCACCAGAACAATTTTTTTCTGCCCCATCAAACGAAAGAGCAAAACAATTTTTACGAAACGTTTTATAATACGACCTTATGTCAACTCATGCGGGTCAGTTAAGCACCCTATCTATAGAAAATTCCCATATCATATTTGAAGCTGCCCGTATGTACAGGATAAATATATAGGAGGGGTTTTATGAGAAAGAAATTATTAACTGTTGTTGCAGCAATTACACTATGCATGTCTTTCATACTTGGAGCCTGTAGTAAAGAAAGTAGTACAACTTCGACAAATGGTGAGAAAGAATTCCGCTATGCAATGAGTGGATTATATAAACCATTTAACTATAAAGAGAATGATGGAAAACTTGTAGGTTTTGATGTTGAGATTGGCGAGGCTCTTGCAAAAAAAATGGGGATGAAACCCGTCCCAGTTACAAATCCTTGGGAAACATTAATTCAAGGTCTTAAAGCAAAAAAGTATGATGTGATATTAGGAAGTATGGCGATTACAGAAGAACGATTAAAAGCTGTTAACTTTACAAATCCATACTATCGCTCTGGCGCACAAATCTTTGTTTCGAAAAAGAACAATTCTATCTCTTCACCAGAGGACTTAAAAGGGAAAAAAATAGGTGTTGTAAAAGCAAGTACATTTAAGGAACTTGTTACAAAATATACGGATCAGATTACAGAATATGATAGTGATATTACTGCACTTATGGATTTAGAGCCTGGCCGGGTAGATGCAGTAATTACTGATCAAATGGTTGGTCTTCGTATGATAAAAGAAGGAAAATCAAATATAAAAGAAGCTGGAAAGCCGTTAAATCTTGATGAGATGGGAATCGCTATTCGTAAAGATGATAAAGACATGGTGAAAAAGGTTAATAAAGCATTAGATGAAATTATTAAAGATGGTACTTATGAAAAGATTAGTAAGAAATGGTTTGGTCGTAATATTCTTGGAGAAGAAGTGAAAACAAAATAAAATATTCTCTCCTAAGGCAGTCAAAAACATGTTTAATAAGTAAGCGATGCCCCACATAAGCTGTGGGGCATTTGCATCCATCCTAAAACTCAACTAATATGAGGTGAAACGAATGATTGAAATTTTTATCTCTACCTATCCTACACTTCTAAAAGCTGTTGTCATAACATTACAATTAACCCTAACTTCTTTGCTACTCGGTTCATTAATTGGTCTATTATTTGCTTTTTTTCGTATTTCGAACAATAAAGTCTTAAATAGCATTGCCCACGTTTATATTGCTGTGATCCGCGGCACACCTTTAATTGTACAAATCGCCATTCTCTACTTTGGCATTACTTCTGTCGTTGTCTTTACACCTTTTTGGGCGGGAGCAATTGCTTTAGCTATTCATAACGGTGCATATATTACAGAAATTTTCCGCGGTTCTATTCAGTCCGTCGATCGCGGACAATTAGAGGCTGCTCGTTCCTTAGGAATGTCGTATCCACTGGCTATGCGTCGTATTATTTTACCACAAGCATTCCGTCTTTCTATACCTCCCCTAGGAAATCAATTTATTATTGGATTGAAAGATTCTTCACTTGTTGCCTATGTCGGTATGTCAGAATTGTGGGGATCAGGTTTATCAATAGCTGCGGGTAATTTCCAGCAATTAGAAACATACATTGTCGTAGGTATCTACTATCTTGCGCTTGTTCTATTATTTACTTATTTTGTTAATCTCTTAGAAAAAAGACTTGGACGTAAACAAAGTAACTCTGTGCAAGTTCATAACAAGAAAGAAAAGGCAGTCTCATTATAAAGTGAAGCTTTAATCAGCGGGGTTTTCTTCATCCCCACTGATTACTATCCATAAATAGCGGGATAAAAAAAAGCAAGCTACCAACAAAGTAGCTTGCTTTTTTGAATGTTTCTAATTAATCTATCCACAATCATGGATTTACTTTTTTAATAGGCTCTTCTTCTATATGTTCCTCACGATATGAGATATTCTCAGGGTCTAATCCATTTCCTAAAGAACCGTAGAAATGCTCTTTATGCGGATCAATTAATTCACTACCTTGATAGTACACACGAGGTGTTTTCCAAAGCGTTGCCAATGCTTTCGTCATCGGCATCTCATGATAACGTTCCGGCCACATTTCTTTAATCTTTTCTTTTACTAATGGATAGTACTTCGAACTCATAGCAGGGAACAAATGATGTTCTGTATGATATGAGAAATTGAAATGCAACACATCTACCCAGCGCGGCACTGTTACAGATAAACAGTTTGCTAACGGATCATTCACAGGAACAATTGGATTTAAACGATGGTTCGTTGCAATATATGCCATTACAATAAAGTTAGCAATTAATAATGGAATCACATACGCAAACAACCACTTTGCAGGTCCCATAATAAACAATAGACTAATCCACACTGTCCATGGCAAAAGAAGCTGAAGCCATACAGATTTTTGATTCGATGACTTAAATTCTTTTATAAAATGAAAGAACATTCGAGTTGAATGTAATGTAAATTGAATTGTTAGTGACAGAAAACTAAAGAAAGAACGTACATGAAGCGGCAGACGATACACCCATCTTAAAAATTTACTCTTTTTGAGTTTTTCAAAAGTTGGCCATGCATCTGGATCGTGTTCTTCATGTTGCGTATGAACATGGTGTGTCGCATTATGCCACTTTCTCCAAAGCTTCGGTCCTGTAGACAATGGCAGAAATGCAATCGCCCCTAACACATCACGAAGCCAGGCTTTTCTTACAACCGTTCCGTGTAAAATTTCATGCCCTAAAAATCCAAGTGAGGCAAAACATAAACCGAGAACAATCGCAATCCCTAGATTTGCCCACACATTTAATTCGAATACACCGATCGTTACTAATCCAGCTACTGCCACAAGTAAATAAGCCAGTCCACCAAATAAACGAGTTGGAACTGGTTTAAGTGCTTTTTTTGGCAAGTGCGGTGATACACGTGCTGCATACCACCCAAACGTATGAAGCTCCTTCATCTTTTTGCCCCCTTCTTATGCCGCGTTTACGCAAATTGCATACATCAATTCTTGTTTCCAGATTGATACTACTAGGTAATCCCAAAAAAGCATTTATCATAAGTAAAACATACTCACTCTATCGTCACTTATTTCCGCTTTTATTATCAATGAAAAACATTTCTCTTTTTACTCTTTATCAACCTTTCCACATGTTGAATCATATCAATAGACTTTCCACATTGTCAATAACTTTTATGACCTAGTAATAAAATGTGGTTGTATTTTCATAATGATATCTTATTTCACTAAAGAAAAAACATAGATTTCACAAGGTTTTATCCATTATATATATAAATACTTTCACATAACTCAAGCCCTTCTTTTATCAAGAGATAGCGTCTATATGAGGCAAATTAATTCTTCTTAATATTCCTTCACACAAAAATTCCTTCTTAATAAAACAGGAGATAAAATTATATTAAAATAATATTTTATTTTATATCGTTCCACTCCCTTGCATTAAAAATAATCTACATAAATTTTACATAAATAGGGAAAGTTAAGAGGAAAATTGTTCTAAATTAGGAGGGCTACATGATGACAAATAATTCGTTTCCTAAACTTCCAAACCCCTACTGGATCGAGTCCACTTCATTACCTACTTTTCCCAATCTATCTGAAAATATAAAAACAGAAGTCGTCATTATTGGCGCTGGCATTACAGGTATTACAACCGCTTATTTACTTGCTAAAGAGGGAAAAAAAGTTGTTTTAATCGATTCTGGAAATATTTTAAATGGAACAACTGGACATACGACTGCAAAAATCACTGCACAACACGACCTCATCTACGATGAATTAATGAATCATTTCGGAACAGAAAATGCCCGTCTATACTATGAAGCAAACGACAAGGCCCTACAATTTATAAAAGAAACAGTGCAAGCACATAATATTGAATGTGATTTTACGGAAGAAGATGCCTATTTGTATACAACGTGTACCGAGGGATTGCAGAAGTTAACAAACGAATACGAAGCCTATAAAAAACTAAATATTCCTTGTGACTACGTCGAATCCATTCCGCTTCCTATTTCAATCCAAGCTGCACTCGTTATGAAAAAACAAGCCCAGTTCCATCCTCTTCGTTATTTACAAAAGCTTGTTGAGCAATTTATTGAAATGGGCGGCACAATTTATGAGCATACAACTGCAATCGATGTTGAAAAGGGATCATATCCACAAGTGATTACAAAAGATGGCCATCGCATCACATGTGAGTATATTGTCTCTTGTTCTCATTTCCCGTTCTATGATGCAAATAGCTTTTTCTTTGCAAGAATGTATGCAGATCGCTCTTACGTACTTGCAATAAAAGCAAAAAAAGATTATCCCGGAGGCATGTATATAAGTATCGATGATCCTAAACGTTCCTTACGATATACAACAGTAAATGGAGAAAAACTCATTCTTGTTGGTGGAGAAAGTCATAAAACGGGACAGGGAATCAACACGATGCTTCATTATGAGGCACTACATTCCTTTGCCGAAGAAACATTTGGAATAGATGAAATTCCTTATAGATGGTCAGCACAGGATTTAATCACTTTAGACAAACTTCCTTACATCGGACACATCAATGAAAGCAATCCAAACATATTCGTTGCAACTGGATATCGTAAATGGGGAATGACAACCGGAACCGCTGCAGCACAGCTCTTAACTGCTTCTATCACAAAAATAAATAGTCCTTATAAAGAGTTATTTGCTCCATCACGATTCCATGCTGAACCAGACGTGAAAACATTTGTTTCTCAAAACCTTGATGTAGCGAAGCATTTAATTGAAGGAAAACTAGAGTTTGCTCTTCGTACACCGGAAGAACTTGAAAATGGTGAAGGTGCTGTTGTAAGCGTTCATGGTAAACGTGCAGGCGCGTATAAAGATGATGAAGGTAAACTACATATTGTCGATACAACCTGTACACACCTTGGCTGTGAAGTGGAATGGAATAACGGTGATTGTACATGGGATTGCCCTTGTCATGGATCACGATTTTCAATTGATGGAGATGTAATTGAAGGACCTGCCGATGAGCCGTTAAAGCGGGTTGACGGAGAATAGTATCCTATAATTTGCAATTGACGAATACAAATTAATTTAAACAAAAAGAGCACCGATCTATCTGTGCTCTTTTCTACTTATTTCAAATAACAGGTCCCGAAACAAAACATTCAGCTTCTCAACATCTATCCCTATTCCTTTTTCCATTCCCTTCGCGTATTCTTGATAGTACGCTATCTGCTCCTCTAAAAATTGATTTAATCCCGCGATTTTCGGACTAGCATCCAGTTCAACACCCGCCTTTTTCTTTCTGAGTAAATGTTTAATTTTATCTAAAATTCTATGTTCTAAGGGTAACTCCGTAATTAAACTTTCAAACTCTACAGGTGGCAGTGTTCCTCTCTCTTCTAACCATTTGCACGCTAAAATAGGGCGCAACACATAGAAATACTTTTTCAGCCTCACATTCTCGTCTTGTAGAAATTCACGATAGTTCTTTGAGGCCATATGTAAGTAGTGGTAAATTGTAGATTTTGGATTAAAATGATTTTCGCTCATTTTCTGTAAACGTTCGGGCAAATCTGAGCTTTTAGAATAAAAGATTGGAGAGCGAATCCATTCTAATAACGCTGGATTCGACTTTGCAAATAGCTGCAGTGCTTTTCTAATATCCCAGCCACTTATATCTAACACATCACTAATTGGATATTCAATAACATCCCGCTTCTCATCGATGGATAAATACCACTCTACCTGATGGATATAGACAAACCTAACATCATAATCGCTATCTTTCGATGGAAACCCCCATGCACGACTTCCTGATTCTACTGCAAATAAAATCTTCACATCATTCTCTTTCTCAATTCTCTCTAATTCGACTTGAATTTTGTCTCTCATATGTATCACCCTCATTTTCTGATCATTTCCCTGGAAATTCGACAACTATAATGAAAACTCTACTATATATACATCAATTAAAAAAACGACATAAACCCCTCTTTTTAGTTGGGAGAGAGCATCTATTCATGCATAGAATCGGTCAGGTCCCTTTTCTGCCACATGCGAAGTAAAGAGTCTAGGTTACTTTTCATTCTGCATAACAGGGATGTAGATATCGAAAAATTAAAATCGATTTATATACATCCCAAAACAGCTGTCAGGATTTTCCTGACAGCCTAAAAATCCGCTATTTTTGCTTCTGAGCAACAACCTGTGCAATTCGCTCAAATTCTCTTTGTATTTCTTTTTTATACTCATCTACCTTCGAAAAATCCATAGCAGCAACATAAATCCGTTCTAACTTATCTCGCACTGCTTTTGCTTTTGCTAAGAAGGACATTGCCTCATTCATTTTTGTTTTATATTGAATGGAAACATCGCGAATCTCCTTAGCATATTTTTTATCTGTTCCTGGCGTAACAATGAGATCATACATATCAATAATCTCATCACCATCTCTACTTGGAAAATATTCATGTGGCGAGGTACTATCAAAAATTGCAAACCCTAATTCTCTTACAATAATCATATCGAGACTATTCGGATCGAATCCACAATGATATACCTCAACATCGAAACCTTTTTCTTCTGCTGCCGCCGCCAATTTTTTTAACATCGTTGATTTTCCAGACCCCGGACGCCCTTTTATAAAATAGCGATGCGGGATACCATCTGTTAAATTGGGGACAAAGTCCACCGCACCTTTTGGTGTCGCTGCACCTAAGAAACGGTGCTTTACAACTGCTTTTTCCCCCTTAGTATCAACAAATAGCTTTTGTATAAGCTGATTCGTTAATTCATTTGCCTTTTGAAAATCAATATTATCAATATAAATTTTCTCCCACTCATCATGTATCACTAAAGCCTCTTTAAAACAAACATATGCGGATTGAAATGCCCTGCTCGCTTCTGAGATGTACCGAGCAATCTCATCTTTATGTTTCTGTAATTTCCCCGTATCCCACGCAGTTCCTAAATTTACGTATTCTTCTACAACTCCAGGCATCTTTGGTTCAATCACATGCGGCGGTGTTCCATCTACAATTCCAACTTTTAATTTCGGAATAATAACACCATCAATCGATTTATTATCAGAAGAGCAATGTAAGAATTCAATATCATATCCTTTCTCAGTCCACTCGCGCCCTATGACTTTCATCAATGATGATTTCCCAGTACCCGGGCCACCTTTCAAAATAAACAGTCTGTCTAGCCCGCTTAAGCATTCTTCATATAAACTGTAAAAACCCCTAGCTGTATTTCCACCGGCATAGTAATTTAGAATTTTTCCTGTCACTGCACCCACTCCTTTGCAGCAAAGTATTTACATAAGCTACAATATGCAAACATTTTCCATTGGGTGAATACCTATTTTCATCCCTGCAATGAAAAAGGAAATGAATCACAATTCAAATAACGAAAAATTCTTAATTTAAAAACTAAATATATTTCTTATCGAGCGAGACAGAGACCTCTAATTGCTCTCTACCATATCTCTTAAGACAAAAATAAAAAGCAAAGATCATCTTTGACCTTTACTTCGATATTTTCTGTTTAAATTAAGAAAAAGCTGTTCAACCCGCGGACGAATCCAAGCGAAATAATCTTTATCTCTCTTTTTCGTACAAATAATCTCTTCTCCATCCACCATTCCAACAAGCTCTAGGTCTAACAATTGCCTCGTAAATTCTAGAATGTTTACTTCTTCCTTTGGATATTCTTCTCGTAACTTTTCTTCAATTTCGCCCAATAAAAAACCGTCACGCATCATTGCAAGTGCATCAATACAAAGTGGCGGCATTTCATATTTTTCTCCTGTAATTGTATCTTTTACAATATAATTCTGTTGATCTTTTCGAAATTGAATCGTGTGCAAACATACAGTCGAATTTAATGTTAATTCCATCATACCACCTCTTTCATAATATCAGCATAGAAAAAAGGATGCGTGTGCACCCCTTTTTTAATTCAAGTAAACCTACACATTTGTACAAACTATATAAATCCATTTTAATTTTTCGACATCTAAATCCCTGCTANNTTTTTTAATTGATGTATACATAAAACAACAAACCGTTACATGAGCAATCAGCTGCATGTCGATATTTTCCTCCACCATTATAAACTAAGTGTTTTATAAAAAAAAGCATTCTTAAAACATTTCATAAAATGTTTATATTTACACAACAAGAGCACTTTTCAGAAAAGTGCTCTTGTTTCTAAAATCTATATCGTTGGCAAAGTTATTTCTACTTTTGTACCTATGCCAATGTTACTTTGAATATTAATATTCCCTTGATGTTCCTCAATAATTTTATATGTAATCATTAAACCGAGCCCTGTACCATTTTCCTTTGTCGTATAAAACGCTTTGCCAAGCTTCTTTATTTTCTCGTTATCCATACCGCATCCTTGATCCTCAATACAAATGCACAGATTTCCTTCCGTTGCTTTATATGCATGAATTTTGAGATTCCCACCTTCTAACATTGACTCAATCCCATTTTTTAAAATATTTAATAATACTTGTTTTAATTGTTTTTCATCACCATTTATAGTGGGCAAATCTCCATCTGTTTGCACATGAATTTTGACATTATATTGGATTGCATAATTTTCCATCAATCGAACAACATATAACAAAATCTCTTGCATGTTACACCATTCATAGTTTTGAGGTTTTGGCTTTCCTAGTAACATCAATTCACTAACAAACTCATTAATCCTCTCAATTTCTTGTAACATAATCTCATAACTCATCTCATCATCTGGATTCCGCTCTTTTTGAATTTGAGTAAAACCTTTTAACGCTGTTAATGGATTTCGAATTTCATGAGCAATTGTTGTGGACATTGTTCCAATTAATGCAAGGTTTTCTGTTTGTTTTACATTATTCAACATTTCCATTACTGTCATAACGTAGGACTGAAATCTTTTTAATAAAGAATGTGAAATGATGGAAAAAAAGATGCACAAAACGAGTGGAATAATAACTTTTACATCTTGTAGTAATAATGAAAAAAACGCATACTTTCCAATTACACTAAAAGAGACTAAATAAAAATACTTTTTATTTACAAATATCGGTGAAAACAAGATTAAAAATATCTCTACCATATTTCCATTCTCAAATACTCGATCTGTTTGTAAATAGATCATTAAATTATCAATGAGATCAATGAACATATATCCAATTAAAAATAAATACTTTACAAAATAAATGTGACCTCGTTTTTGAAAATATATTGAAATAGGGAATAACAAGATTAGGAATATGTATATACCTATTCCTAATCCACCTTCTGGCCATCCTATCTTCGCTTCACTTATATTCATTGCAGGATATACGAAATAATATATAATGTCATATAAAAAGAATATGATATAGAATAATAATAAAAATACCTTTAAAGCTTCTTTTTCCTCTTGAATCAAGCTTTTAAATTTGTTCATATTACATACTCCTTTTAATCAATACAAAAACACATTACGCTTATTAACTCTTTAAATTATCATTAAGGAATTGCTTTCAGGACAATATGACACTCTTCTACATTATACCATTACTTTAAGGAAGAATTTCTCTTCTCTAAAATCCTTTTCCTCCCGTTCGGTTTTTTCATAGTTTCTTATTATACTAATATAAAAAATCCCGTTTTAAGATACCTTTTCTACATACCTTAAAACGGGATTTTAAAAATGATTCCTCATAAAATGAAACTTTAATCAGTGAAGTTTTTTCATCCCCACTGACTATTAGCCTTCACCAATCAGGCTTTTACGGGCCGTTTATCTCCCACCTAACTTCTTTAGAAAANNTAGAGCTGGACAATGCTTTCTCCCAATTTTTGGGTGGGAGTATTACTGCCCGTTCATGCGGGATAAAGTTTAATCTTCATCCTTAACATCCATATCTTCTGGAATTGGTTCATTTAATATTTCTTCTACTAATTGTTTATATTTTTCCATCTGCTCTAGATGTGTATTGAACTGTTCTTTATTTAACAAATATTGTTCACCATCATACACAGCACGGATGCGTTTTTGCTGAACTAATTCTTCAATATACGACTTCGGAAGATTTAAATATTCAGCAGCCTCTTCTATCGTTATATACAATGCTTTCATCCCTTTATTATTTTTTCATATACATCATTCATCTTACTTTATTATAGGCTACTTTTGTAAACAAAATAAAAAGATTTTGTAAATACAAATCAAAAAGCAGGTGGATGCATTCCAAATATTGTATAATAATATAGTAAGTGTTTTTTTAATACAGATGGTATTTCCCCATCTACACAAAGGAGAGTTAACACATGGCGACTCGTCAAATCATTACAATGCTAGAAAAATCATTACGAGCTGAAACAGAACAAACAGCTTCTCATCTAACTAAAGCTTTACCAGAAAGAATTCTTGAGCAAACAAAAGTTGCCAATGAAGACGGAAACTATCACACAATTGGAGAATGGTATAAAAATCATTTCTTATTCCAACAAGATGATTTCCTTTGGGCTAAATATGCCTACTATGATGCATACTGCATAGCATTACAAAATCAAGGCCATCTTACAAAACGCGTGCGTCACATACTAGAATCTTTGGCTAGAAAGCATGGGAAACAATATATTGCTTCCATACAAAATATACAATTTCCTGATCAGCGTGCAAAAGGGACCGCATAATTTGCCAAACGCCGGGATAACCGTAACACAAACTACTTGGTCTCTAGAAAGATTCACAAATAAAATGTTCACGTCTTCGTATCCTCTTTTTTCAAAAATATAGTAACAAGACGTGAACTTATGAAACTGGTGTTATAAAAAATGATAAAAAACATAGCAAAAGGAAAACACCCAGCTTACTTCCCTTTTTTATAAAGGCTGAAAGGTAACTGGGTGTTTAATATATTACTAGAGAAATTCCTTATTTCATCATTTATATTTCTTGTAACTTATTAACTATTCATTTTTCAACATATCAACGCGTTGAATAAAACCATCAGAAAAGCTGAAATGAAGAGAATAACTTCCTCGATTATATACAAAGGCCACACTATTCATACCTTCTTCAATTCCATCGGGTTCACCAAACCACTCTTTTAATTCCTCGATAGGAATGTCCATTTTTACCCATACATATCTAACTTTCGAAGGATACATATCAAGATTATAATCTCCATATCCTGCTGTATTAGGTGCATCACATTCTGTGCATACTGCTTCCTTCCACACATCAGGTGCCCCAAATTCTTTTTTCACCTCAGATATATCTTTTCCCAGTACATCTAAGTCAAAGGGGCCAAACTTCCCATCCTTTAAAGCTGTTGCTAGCACTTGTTTCAGTTCTTGTTTTGTGTTGATTTTGAAATTATAAGATGTGTTCTTTGCTATTGTATTATAGAAAAATTGTGCATACTGCTCACGCTTCACAAGCATGTTGCCATTAAAATTACCAGCCTCGTCACCTTGTGCTATACGGTTACTACGCAGCGCATTTACAGATTCATACGCCCAATGACCTTGTGGTACATCTTTAAAGTTCCCTTGTCCTTTGGATTCTAAATGAAATGCTCTTTGTAATACTACTGCCATCTCATACCGAGTTAATACATCATCTGGACGAAATGTCCCTGTTCCATCACCTGTCATAATTCCAGCTTGCGCAATGGCTTGGATATCCTCTTCAAACATATGATTTGTAGTATCACTAAACATACTCCCCTGTTCATCGTCTGCTATTAAACCTAAATGCCGATTGACTAAAGAAGCTACCTGTCCTCTAGTAACATTGTCCCCAAAACCAAATTTTCCATTTCCATACCCCTTAAAAATCCCTGCTGCTGCTAAGTAGTCAATAGCATCTTTTGACCAGTGGTTCTTTGGTACATCTGTAAATACAGTGTCCTCATTGCCACCTACCTTATAGCCATCTGCTTTCGTAGTTGTTTGTGCATTTGCTGTGCCTACCATCATTGTAGTTGCTAGCGCTGCGGTTACTACTAATCCCACAATTTTTTTAGCTTTACTTGTTTTGCTCCCCATTTGTGAAAACCTCCCCTGTTTATTTTAAATTTATTAAATAACCTTATTACACATCTAATGTAAATAAACTCCTACATTGTAATTCTAACATGTGAACAATGGTTATTTACCATAAATTTTATAGTATGTATATAAATTCTAATTTTAGTATTCTGTGTGAAATTTAATCATAATATCTAGATAACAAATATTCATTTCTATTTAAAAGAAGACATTGATACATCTATAATAGTAAGCATAATATTTTTCTGAAAAATAAAATTCAAGCTACTAATAAATAGCCATCAAAATTGAGAAAACAATTTTGATGGCTATTTATGCAACAGTGTATACTTCTAACTAATACTGATAGGTTTGTTCCAAAGGGTTTATTATTGTAACAGAATCATTAAACTACAATCATTTTGTTTACACTTTTATACTGTTTCAATGGCTTTTGAAAATATCTTTGACAAATTTTTTTCAAAACGATACTGCTCTAGCCCTGGTAAGTTCTTCCTTGATAAATTTATCCCCCACTCCGGCTTACTCTTCTGCCCTTCTTTTTCATAGTCACGACTAACAAAAGTACCGTTCGGGCTCTCCCATACTTTTGAAGGTATAAGATAAAAATCAGCCTCTTTTCCTTCATTCAGTAAAACTAGTGCAACAAATAAATTATCCCTAAGTGAAAAAACATGTTTCTGTAAAAATACGTAACCTAATTCTCTACAAGTTTTAACCTGAATATCGTAATATTTCCCATCTTTTCTTATTATAAAATCAATTGCTTTATCATCAACTTCAGATGTATAAACATCAAATCCATAAAGTGTAAACTCCATTTTTGTAAGATATTCTCCGTAACGCCCTACCTGTAGTTTATTTAATTCTTTCAAACTATATTTATTCAACACATGATTCCCCCTAAATTTCTTATTTGAATCGATATACTCTTATTCACCATTACTTCAAATTAATGCATTATTTTCTTATGAACTTAACTTAATTCAGTTTCGACACTAGATTTGAAATAGGTGTCTATATAGTAAGCATAATATTTTAATGCAAAATTATGAGTCAAAGAAGGAATATCCCATTTCATTAACGCTCCTTCAAAAGCTCACTTACCACCAGTTTTCCATTTTCTAATAACTTAATTTTATACTGATTGTTAAAACTTTTAATTTTAGTAGTACCATCTCCGTATGTAATTCCATACTCTTCATAAGCAGTTACTATATATTCTGTTTTGTTAATCGGCTTAATACTGTCTACTTGATATGTTAATAATGTCTCTGAAATATTTTTATCATTTATATACTTAATATATTTTTTACTTTCTAGGTATGCTTTTCCTTTCGGTTCTAAAAAATCTTTTATATATGAAAAATCATTTTTCCTAATTGCTTTCATTCCGGCATCTGCATATTTCTCCATAAAAGCTCGAATTTCATCTTCTGATACTTCTTCCTTAGCAGACTCATCTATTTTAGAGTTATTTTCTGAGAAATCTTCTTTCTCCTGTTCTTTTTCAACCGGTGTTATCTGCTCCTCCTGTTTCTTTGGCTCCTTTTTTAGCTCTCCTTGGGACTCAGGATATAAATACATCGGGGCCTTGTCTAAGTCCTCATATAAACCTTTCATAATTGTAGGAGCAAAAGGTCTGTCCCCACGAATAAACTGCTGATTCATTATATTATATGTTGTAAGAAGTTTTATTACATACTTGACCAACTGTTGTTCAGATTCTGTATATCCGTGTTTATTAGGATCAATCTCATCTGATAGCAATTTCTCATAATTTCGACAAAAGCTTAAAATGAGTTCATAGTCTTCTCTAGAAATGGGGCCTCGTTCACTCCGGACAGGGGCACCCTTTGCAATTTCATCTGTAGCATTAGAAATGATATATATAATCTTTTGGCTCTCCTTATTAATTTTCGAATCAGTTTCCTGATAAAAATAGTGTTTATACGCGACATAGCCTCCCACTGAAATTACTATAACCAACAATATAAATAGACATTTTTTAACCAAAACTTCCTCCTTATTATTTATAACTCCATTTTTCTTCTCTTTAATAAAGAACTAGCCACTACAAAAATAGCGAATCATCTATATAAATTATATATTAGATTATATAGTTTTATAATTTAAATATTTAAATGCCGCACAAGAATTTTGCATACTATGAAAAGGAGTAATCCAACAAATTCAGTTGATTACTCCTTTTTATATTTTATCCATGCTTATCTCTTACATAAAGTGAAGCTTTAAAAGGTAAAGAACCTTACATTTCTAAGCAATTGATAATTAATTTCAATAAAGTTGTACATTTCCCTTGACAAAATAAACAATTTTATATGATAATAAATATTGAATTAGAATTATTATAGTTAATTAGAAACTTTACTTTATGAGCAAGATAATTTTTGCTACTCATAACTTACATTTAGGAGGAATTTTAATATGTTATTAATCGGCACAGAAGTAAAACCGTTTACAGCTAACGCTTATCATAATGGAGAGTTTATCCAAGTTACTGACGAAAGTTTCAAAGGAAAATGGAGCGTAGTTTGCTTCTATCCAGCAGATTTCACATTCGTATGCCCAACTGAACTTGAAGATTTACAAAACCAATACGGGGCTTTAAAAGAGCTAGGCGTTGAAGTATACTCTGTATCTACAGACACTCACTTCACACATAAAGCATGGCATGATAGCTCAGAAACTATCGGTAAAATCGAATACATTATGATTGGTGACCCTACTCGCACAATCACTAGCAACTTCAACGTATTAGTTGAATCAGAAGGTCTTGCTGCTCGTGGTACATTCATCATCGACCCAGACGGCGTTATCCAATCTATGGAAATCAATGCAGACGGTATCGGCCGTGATGCAAGCATCCTTGTTAACAAAATTAAAGCGGCACAATACGTTCGCAACAATCCAGGCGAAGTTTGCCCGGCTAAATGGAAAGAAGGTTCTGCAACACTTAAACCAAGCCTTGATCTTGTAGGTAAAATCTAAGGAGTGCGATCAAAATGATACTAGATGCAGATATAAAAGCACAATTAGCCCAGTACCTTCAACTGATGGAGAACGATGTGCTACTTAAAGTTAGCGCAGGATCCGATGACGTATCTAAAGACATGTTAGCTCTAGTTGATGAATTAGCTACAATGTCATCCAAAATTAAGGTAGAAAAAACACAATTAGAGAGAACGCCAAGCTTTAGTGTGAATCGCACTGGCGAAGACACTGGAGTAACTTTTGCTGGTATCCCTCTAGGACATGAATTCACTTCATTAGTGTTAGCTTTACTACAAGTTAGTGGAAGAGCTCCTAAAGTTGAACAAAAAGTAATTGATCAAGTAAAAAATATTCAAGGTGAATATCATTTTGAATCTTACATCAGCCTGAGCTGTCATAACTGTCCAGATGTTGTGCAGGCACTTAACGTAATGAGCGTTCTTAATCCTGGTATTACACATACTATGATTGACGGTGCTGCATTCAAAGAAGAAGTAGAAAACAAAGACATCATGGCAGTACCAACTGTTTACCTAAACGGCGAATCCTTCGGCAGTGGTCGTATGACACTTGAAGAAATTCTAGCTAAAATGGGTAACGGTCCTGATGCATCAGAGTTCTCTGATAAAGATCCATACGATGTTCTTGTTGTTGGCGGTGGCCCAGCTGGTGCAAGTGCAGCAATTTATGCAGCACGTAAAGGCATCCGCACAGGTATCGTTGCTGAGCGCTTCGGTGGTCAAGTGATGGATACTATGGGCATTGAGAACTTCATCAGCGTAAAACGCACTGAAGGCCCTAAGCTAGTAGCAAGCCTTGAAGAACACGTAAAAGAATACGACATTGATGTAATGAATTTACAACGTGCAAAACGTTTAGAAAAGAAAGAACTTATTGAAGTGGAACTTGAAAACGGCGCTGTTCTAAAAAGTAAGAGCGTAATCGTTTCAACAGGTGCTCGTTGGCGCAATGTTGGCGTACCAGGTGAAGCTGAGTTCAAAAACAAAGGTGTAGCATACTGCCCTCACTGTGACGGTCCATTGTTTACAGGAAAACACGTAGCAGTTATCGGCGGCGGTAACTCTGGTATTGAAGCAGCAATTGATTTAGCAGGAATCGTAAAACACGTAACTGTTCTTGAGTTCATGCCAGAACTAAAGGCTGATGCTGTATTACAAGAACGCCTTTACAGTCTTCCTAACGTAACTGTTCTAAAGAACGTTCAAACGAAAGAAATTACTGGTACTGACACAGTAAACGGTATTTCTTACATTGACCGTGAAACAGAAGCAGTTCATCATATTGAACTTCAAGGTGTATTCGTTCAAATCGGTCTTGTGCCAAACACAGATTGGTTAGGCGACACTGTTGAACGTGTTCGTGGTGAGATCGTAACAGACAAGCACGGTGCTACAAACGTACCGGGAGTGTTTGCTGCAGGTGACTGTACAAATAATCCGTACAAACAAATCATCATTTCTATGGGATCAGGTGCTAATGCAGCTTTAGGTGCATTTGATTATCTAATCCGAAATTAATGAACTGTTTACAATCGAAGAAGCTGCACTACTGGTTAGGTAGCGCAGCTTCTTTCTTTTTTATAAACAAGTACTGCCTCTAATAACAATTTAGTTAGTTAATCCCAATCCATAAACTAAAAACCGCTCATTCCCATTTTTCTCATAGGCTTCCGGCAATCTAACTTCCATCTTCAACTCAAATGCCGTCTGATTCTCTAAAAAGAAAATATAATCCTCCGATGGATAATACAAAATAATTTCAATGTCCCTCTCTACTTCTTCTACCGAAAGCAATATGTTGTTTACCACATTCATAAATACCTGTACAGAAAACGGATTAAAGAAATAAAATCGATTGTCACGTAGATCAATCTCATACTCTTGCGCTAAGCAACATTGAAATTGAATTTTATCTTTACTGTTTCTTGCCTTCTTCGCATAGCGTTCACGGTTTTCCATTGCTTCTTTATAAAATGTCTCGTTCATTTCGATTCCAACAGCTGAAGCACCGCACGTATGATGGATATAAAAATTTAGCCGTCCTTTTCCGCATCCAAAGTCTACAACTCGATCACTACTTTTAATTTCATATTGATTCAATAATATTTCTAACCCGCTATATGGCGTTGGTTCGTAACGATGATAATGTAAAGATTTATTGAATCCTTTTTGTTCTCCTACTGTTTTTATATTTAATACTGCGTCATAATACTGTTCGTTCATTGATTTTCTCCTATTAAGAAATAATACTTTTTATTATACACCACAGAAAAAAGCCTGATAAAATCAGGCTTTCACTTTAAACTAATATTATTTTAAAACTTCCAATACTGTTTGCTTCAAGATTTGTACTCCATCTAATATACAAGCTCGGTCAAACGTCATGTGAGGATGATGTAATCCTGGTTTTAAATTCGCACCTAATCCGAGCATAACAGCTTTTAAATGCGGCTTTTTGACCGTATAATAATGAAAATCATCACTTCCCGCTGTGCGAAGTGGTGCAGTGCATCCTTCTACTCCATATGTTTGCAGAATCCCCTTACGAAGGAACTGTTCCGCTTCTTCTGATACTACTGCTCCAGGTACATAATCAACCCAATCATAAGAAATCTTTACACCCATTGATTCGGCTGACTGAATAACTTGTTCTATCTTTTTCTTTAGTTCTTCCAACAATAAATTGTTTTCTGCCCTTACATCTAAAGCAAAATGAGCATTCCCAGGAATGATATTTAAACTTTCACCGCCTGCTTGGCATCTCGTCATTTTAACGGAATAAGAATATTGCGGTGAAAGCCATATATTTTTTAATCCCATATTAATCATCGTAACGACATCAATTGCGTTCGTACCTTGATGTGGCCGGGCACCGTGAGCGTCAGTTCCAACTATATGAGCTTCTAAAAAGTCAGCCGCTCCGTGCCGGATAGATGGTGCTGCTTGCTTCAATGGTAATTCCTCTATTGGTCGTAAATGAATACCGAATAAGAAATCAACATCATCCACAACACCTTTCTCCACCATTTTCAGAGCTCCACTTCCCTTTTCTTCTGCGGGCTGGAAAATAAATCGAACCGTTCCTGTTTGCCAATCCGCATTTTTCAACTGTAAAATAAGCCCCATCACAATCGTCATATGCGCATCATGACCACATGAATGATTTGCCTTAAACTCTCCATCTACTTCTTGCCATAATGCATCCATATCACCTCGAATCGCGACAACTGGTTTCCCGCTTCCCATTTCTGCGATTACTCCAGGACAATCATCAAATGTTTTATAGGAAATGCCTTCTGCCTCTAAAAATTTCGTAATATAGGCAGTTGTATTATATTCTTTCCAGCTCACTTCAGGATTCTCGTGTAAATGTTGAAAAATTTCGCTTAACCGATCCTGCAAATCTACTTTTTTCACTGTTGTGCTCTCCCTTCTCACATCGCAACCATTCTCTGAAAACTGTATTGGATACTAAACAACCTTTTTATTGATAACAATCCTGTTTCCCAAAAACATATTGAATATTCGTTTAAATGTCAAGGAATAAACACTGATAATTCATAATTGTCCTCATATTCCTTTTGAAATATAATATGAGAAAACACCGGAAGAGAAAATCACATCAGCTATCTCAAATTCACGAAAGCATTGTAAACAGAAAGGGGTCTTTTCATTGAAAATTACAGCTATTCACCTTTACGCAATTCGTTTACCACTTCTCAATCCATTTATTATCAGCTATGGTACTTATCATGATATGCCTTCTATTATTGTAAAAGTTGAAACAGATGAGGGCATTATTGGTTACGGAGAAGGAGTAGCCGACGAGCATGTTACAGGTGAAACTTGGGAAAGTACCTTTCATGTTTTAAAACATACATTAGCTCCAGCCCTAATGGGTGTAAATCCAATGAATATCGAGAAATTACATGACATCATGAATCAAACGATATATGGGGTTCCTACCGCAAAAGCTGCGATTGATATTGCTTGTTTTGATGTAATGGGGAAAAAATTAAATCAACCCGTATATCAATTAATTGGTGGCCTTTATCATGAAGAGTTTCCAATTACTCACGTTTTAAGCATCGCTTCTCCAGAAGATATGGCAGAAGAAGCAGCTTCCATGATAAATAAAGGTTATCAATCCTTTAAAATGAAAGTCGGAACGGATGTCAAAAAAGATGTTGAAAGAATTGAAGCTGTACGTGAACGAGTAGGAAATGATGTCGCAATTCGCGTTGATGTAAACCAAGGTTGGAAAAACAGTGCTACGACATTAACTGCATTACGTTCTTTGAAGCATTTAAACATTGATTGGATTGAACAGCCTGTTATCGCCGATGACATTGATGCGATGGCTTATATTCGATCAAAAACAGATCTTTCGCTTATGATCGACGAAGGATTAAAAGGATCACGTGAAATGCGCCAAATTATTCAAAAGCAAGCAGCTGATAAAGTAAACATTAAATTAATGAAATGCGGTGGAATCTACCCAGCTGTCAAATTAGCTCATCAAGCTGAAATGGCCGGAATTGAATGCCAAGTTGGTTCCATGGTCGAATCATCTGTTGCCTCTTCCGCAGGATTCCATGTTGCTTTCTCGAAAAAAATCATTACAAGCGTTGAACTAACAGGACCGTTAAAATTCACAAAAGATATTGGGAACCTCTCCTACGATGTACCTTTTATTCGCTTAACAGAAAAGCCTGGACTAGGCGTTGATGTTGATGAAGATGTACTCAATGAATTAACTGTTTTTCAAGATGTTGTTCGCTAAAGGAGGTCACAACATGAACATTCTTTATAAAGGGACACTGAAACAAAACAAGCAACCATTCAAAGTTGCACCATTATCTTTGCAGCACATCAAACAAATCCTATCCGTACAAGATGATGTTATTGAAGCACTAGAAAACAAAGAAAACTTGCAGCCTCTTACATTAGAAGAATTTCAAAATATATTAAACGGAAATGGCTTCATGATTGGTGCATTCGTAGACGAACAACTCATTGCCTTTCGTGCGCTCTTAGTTCCGCCTATTGATGAAGAGCATTTAGGATTGGATATTGGCTTAACAGGTGAAGAATTAGAACGGGTCATCTATCAAGAAGTCTCAAATGTTCATCCACTTTACCGCAGAAACGGGCTTCAAAAAATATTAGCGAAAGTGATTATGGCGCAATTAAAACAGTTAGATAACAAATACGATTACGTTTGCTGCACCGTTGCACCGTTTAATATTCCTAGTTTAAAAGATAAGTTTGCTCAAGGGATGGAGATTGCTGTGCTGAAGGAGAAATATGGTGGGAGTATGCGGTATGTGTTTGTGAAAGAGTTACAGAGTGAGAGACAACAAGAGTGGGTGAATGTAGAAAAGCTTCTCATGAGTGATATCGCCGGGCAGAAAAGGTTGCTGGCGGAAGGTTATCGTGGGTATGAGATGGAGTTTTGTGGTGGGGAGTATTGGGTTTGGTTTGGGAAGTAAAATAACAATAGCACATTTTCTAATATTATTTATTATACGAAAAAATAAAAAGGTGAGATACTACTATCTGTAGTGTGTCACCTTTTTTCAATGAAACATCCTTCTTAGAAAATGATAGAGAGAACTTGATAATTTTCTCCTTCTACTTTTAATTGTATACTCGCTCTTTCTATAACTTCGAACAGTTTCTTAAGTAATACTGATAAAATAATTCATCGGACCAACCCATTCGATGTTTTAGTTCAGTTAAATATGCTAATAAAATAAAGGGGCCATCTGAATTGGACTGAAAAGAAACTCCTCTTTCTTGAAGATCATTTGCTAACGGAGTGATCATTTCAATATTTCCACTATGATAAATCGCCTCACTGCAAGTAGAAACTTCTCTCGCAAATTTTATTAGACCTCTTTCATGCAATTTCGCTTTTTGTGACTCATAAATACCATACGTACAGTTGAATAATACATCGATGTCCTTCAGCATAAGTGTTTCTTTTCCAATAAATAAATTTTGTGTTTCTTTTTCGAACACCCGAATAATTGGAATGTCCCGCTTTTTTTCTTTCAAAGCCTGTAAAATACTCATGTAATACCATGATTGGTCACGTTTTCCACGATTAAAACGCGACCATACTTGATCTTCTTCTCTTTCTACGTCCTCTTGAATGGACCGTAAGTTATGTAATTTATCTGCGACGATTAAGGTAATCTCTTCATTCGAACGGTGCGGAAGAGATAGAATCGTATGATTTTTTCGTTCTTCCCATGACAACGATTTATCTGGTTCTGAAGCCGCCTGAACTAGCTTCAACACTTCTTCGCCAAAATGCTCGCACAACTCAGCCTCGGTTGTACTCGTATCTTCTAAAGTATCATGCAATAATCCTGCAGCAATCACTTCATCACGCTGCTTTGCTTTCTGTAAAATAAGTGCTACTCCAAATGGATGTATAATGTACGGAATGTTAGTACCTTTGCGCATTTGGCCTTCGTGCTTAATAGCAGCAAACTGCATCGCTTTCTCAATTAATCGGCTCATGTACCTCATCTCCTTTATTTATATTCATAACATAAACACCGCTCAGAATAAAATCTTCCGAGCGGTGTTTACTTCTCTAATCACTAAAATCAAAAGTGCCCCTTCGTAAAGGGGCACTCTTAATTTATTTATTAACCTCTAACAAATCCACCTGCTCCAGCCTTTTTCTTATTGTCCTTTTGCTCAACCTTATAACGATCTCCACCTACAAATAAGGAAACAAGAAGCCCAATGATACCAGCTATTATTGCCAATATAAAGCCCCGGTGCAACGCTGTTTCTAATGCCCCTCTCAGAAATTCTACTAGCTGAGGAGGAAACTGTGTATGATTTTGCATCAAGATTTCTGGTTTTGCTAATTTTTCAATCTGATCAGCCGGCATTCTAGAGGATGCTGCAAAATCCACCATCTTTTCTTTTAAATCATTGTTTACAATAGTTGCTGTAATGGCCGCTCCCATCACACCACCAATACTTCTCCAAAATCCCACAACCGATGAAGCAATCCCCATATATTTCATATCGACGGATTGAGCGACGGCATTTTGCGCGACACTCATAAGTGGACCAAGAACAATCAGCCCCATTGTGATCATGACGAGTGTCACTGTCAATTTTGATGTATCATGTGTGATGGTACTAAGCATATAAGCTTCAAATATTCCAAACGCCATGGAAATTACCATAATGGTACGGAAAGGAACTTTCGTACAAAGGAAACCACCTAAAATCGCACCAATCATAATTGGAAACATCATTGGTGTTAACACACTATTTGAATTTTCATTCCCAATAATAGCTACTGAAAGAATGGGAAGATACGTAATCGCAGAGAACATAATCGCTCCCTGACAAAATACAATAATACTTGTGCCAAGCACCATTTTATTTTTAAAAATGGAAAGAGGTAAAATCGGTTCACTGGCCTTTCTTTCCACTAATATAAACAACACAATCGATATCACCGCTGCACTGAACATCCCAATGATTTGAACAGAGTCCCAGGCATAATCCTTCCCGCCCCATTCTAAACCGAGAAGAAGTAAAACAGTTGAAGCAATTAATAAAATCGTTCCAAGATAATCAACTTTTGGTTTATGTTCTGACTTAGATTCTTTTAAAGAAAACAATAAAGTAATAATCGATAAAATGCCAAAAGGTACATTTACATAAAAGCACCATCTCCACCCTAACCAAGAGGCTTCAGAAATCCAAGTGCCGATTTGCGGTCCAAGAACTGAGGATATACCAAATATCCCAGCAAACACACCAGACATTTTCGCAGCTTGCTTAGGATCTGTAGAAATTGAATAAATGATTGTGAATGAAATCGGAAAAATAGCTCCTGAACCTATCCCCTGAATAACACGATACGCAATCAACTGGTCTATATTTTGAGCAGTTCCGCATAATGCTGATCCCACTAAAAATAAACTAATCCCAATTAAATAAAATAATTTCCTTCCAAATAAATCGCTCATTTTCCCAAATACAAGCATCGTACTTGTTGCGGCAAGCATATAAGCCGTAAAAACCCAGCTCATTTTATCGAATCCGCCAATATCCTTAATGACTTGACTAATGCTCGCAGAAACAATGGTATTATCCAGAGATGACATAAAAAGCCCTAATGCCATAGCTACAATCACAAAAGGCATTCTTTTGTTCTTCTCCATCGCGCTCTCTCCCCGTTTTTTCAATCGTATCCACTCAAATAGAATAACATTTCTCCATTAAATAACAATAAAATTCAGAAGTGATTTTTTGACAAAAATCTACTTCGTTTGTAAACACATCTACTGACTATAATTACGCTTTGAAATTTAGACTATGTAGATTAATTATTGCTAAAGTTATTTTAAATGTATTGAGTCTAAATTTCTGTAGATATAAAGAGAAGCCTACTTCCGGGAAGGAAGTGGGCTTCTTCTTATTAAAGTATTAGTATTGCTACTCATTCCACATGTCCAGAGTGTATGCAGCAATACAATAGGATGTTTGTGAGTTCAGTTATAAGAGAAGAAGCAATTATAAACTAAACCTGTAGTGTAATTGTAATGACTCAAACGATATCACTACTAAACCGTCATTTTCCAACTCGATAACGCTAACCAATCTTCCATTTCCTTATAATCAGGCATTATCTTCCCAACAAGGCGCCAAAAGGATCGATCATGATTTAAATGGACCATATGGCACATTTCATGAACGACTACATAGTCGATTACCCTCGGCGGTGCCATTGCCAGCTTCCAATTGAATGTTAGCTGTAAATTTGAATCACAAGTTCCCCAAGTACGACTACTATCTGTAATACGAATGGAACGTGGCTTTGTTTTAAAGTTGCTTTGATGTACTTTAATACTCTTCTCCACTAACGCCTTACACTGTTTATAGTAAAATCTCTTTAAGGCTTGTTGTATTTTCTCATCCTTAAGCTCTTTCACATAAATATGTAGCTTATCCCCTTCAAAAACTGCATTGTCTTGCTCAATGCTTGTATCTTGAGAAATCTGTATCGGATACGTGCTTCCTAAATACAAAAATCCCTCTCCTTGATCATAAGCCTTTTCCTGTGGCCCACGCATTCTCTCCTGCATTTCCTTACGTGTTTTCTGAATCCAATCCCATTTCTCTTCTAACAACTGGATTATATATTCAACAGGCGTCCCTTTCGGAGCTTGCACTTCCACATTCCCGTAAGAATCTACATAAAGACGTACTGATTTTTTCTTCTTATAAGTTATATGAAAATTAATTGTCTCACCTAAATATGTATGTATCATTTCATCACCTAGCGTATTTGTTCTTGTTATTTTTACAAATAAAAAAGAGTAGGCTACAGACATCCTACTCTACCTATTATATCATTTACTGTTTCAACATAAATGTTACAACTCTTATTCCTTATCCTCTATACTTTACAGCTAATCCCTTTACGAAATTCCTTGCGTATCTATCCCCGCACTCTTTGTAATTCTTATGGCCTTTCTTTCTTAATAAAGCGCCTAGTTCTCCTTTTGTCACCTTAACTCCTACACTGTCTAATATATCAAGTACATCCTCACTCGTTAAAGATAGTGCTATTTTCATTTTCTTTAGAAGAAGGTTATTGGCACTCTCATTGCCCTGTAAAGGCATCGCTTGCCCAGCCGGTTGCCCTGGTTTCGGATCTTGCTTTCCTCTTTTTAAAATAATAAATCCATTTAAAAATGACTCTAACATCATTATATCGCATGTTAGTACGTAATCATCTTCAATTACATCAGCATTTTCAGCTTCATGCTGGGGGCTTTTCTTTATTTTTGTAAGCATATCGACTACTTCTTCTTTCGTTACTTCCATGCCACCAAGTTTAAAGATTTCCACCATATCTATATCTTTTATATCCATAGCATATCTTACTCTTTTTAATATATCGTTGTTGCTCATTGCCATTGTTTTTCCTCCTGAAATGTTAAATATAGTAATGCTTTTAGCATGTATAAATTAATGTCGTTAAATTAATACTTTAACATTTTAAAGATAGGTTTTGTAGTCTTACCCGACCTTTTCTCCATCATTGTATCTATGGATCGCTTACATATTTGTTGTATGCCTATAAAAAGATTTCGCTCATAACATTAACTAAAAGAAAAAACAGTGCTTTGATTTCTCAAATACACTGTTCTTTTCCAAATCTACGCTTATTTTAAACTCAGCCAAACCACACACTCCACATGTGCAAAATGTATAGCGCAACAAAAGGATGCTAGTTGGTTTATTACATTCTCAAGACCTTCTTCTTTCAAAAAACAGACTTTATCAAAACAAAAGCTGCCATCTGCAAAGGCACTCAAAACTGAACAAAATAAATACACATAAATTGATGTAATTCATTTCCCTCTAACTTTTGGAGAGTTACATCATTTCACTATCACCGGTCTCATCAACACTCTTTTCAAATTTATCAAGCAATGCACGCACTTCATCTGTTGATTTCGTGTTCATCAATTGATTTCTTAATTCAGCAGCTCCATGGAATCCTTTTACATAAATTTTGAAAAAGCGATGAAGCCCTGTGATTGAACGTGGTAGTACTTCCGCATATTGATCTTGAAGATCAAGCTGTAGTCTTAAAAGATTAAGGTGTTCTTTACTGCTATGCTCTTTTGGCTCTTTTTCAAAAGCAAAAGGATTTTTAAAAATACCTCGCCCGATCATAACGCCATCAATACCATATTGTTCAGCAAGCTGCAGCCCCGTTTGACGGTCAGGAATGTCTCCATTGATTGTTAGTAGCGTATTTGGTGCGATACGGTCACGTAATTTTTTGATTTCCGGAATTAGCTCCCAATGCGCATCTACTTGGCTCATTTCTTCTCTTGTACGTAAATGAATAGAAAGGTTCGCAATATCCTGTTTTAAAATATGCGTTAGCCACTCCTTCCACTCATTTAACTCTTTAAAGCCAAGTCGTGTTTTCACGCTGACAGGCAGTCCACCCGCTTTTGCTGCTTGAATAAGTTCTGCCGCAACGTCTGGACGCAGAATAAGGCCACTACCTTTCCCTCTTGATGCCACATTCGGTACAGGGCAGCCCATATTAATATCGATGCCTTTAAATCCTAGCTCTGCCATGCCAATACTCATTTGACGGAAATATTCAGGATTATCCCCCCAAATATGTGCCACCATTGGCTGTTCATCTTCTGTAAAAATCAAACGGCCACGCACACTTTTCATACCCTCTGGATGACAATAGCTATCCGAGTTTGTAAACTCTGTGAAAAATACATCCGGTCGACCGGCTTCACTTACTACGTGACGAAAAACAACATCTGTCACATCTTCCATTGGTGCAAGTACAAAAAATGGTCGTGGTAAATCACGCCAAAAATTATCTATCATTTCAAACTCAAATCCTCTCACTATGGATACAACTTCAAACTCTCGGTCAAAAAATATAAAGCTAAGTGTTCCACTTTTTTTACACTTATATCATGCTTAATAATTTATTATCAAACACAAGGACATTTATAATTTGTGAAAAACTATTGTGAAAATCGGCAATGTTTATTTTAACTAAAACCGGTCCTAAATGGTATTTTTATAAACCAAAAAGCAGATGGTATAGATTTTTTCTATATCAACTGCTTTTCTATTATACCAACGTAAGCCACGCGACCGCTTCACAATGCGTAGTATGCGGGAACATATCCACAGGCTGAACCTCCTGCGTTTTATATCCGCCTTCTTCTAATACTTTCAAATCACGAGCAAGTGTCGCAGGATTACATGATACATATACAACACGCTTTGGCTTCATATCAATGATCGTGTTTAGTAATGCTTCGTCACAGCCTTTACGCGGCGGGTCGACGACGATTGTATCGGCGATTACGCCTTCTTTGTACCAATTTGGAATGACTACTTCTGCTTTTCCTACTGCAAATTCAGCGTTTGTCATGTTGTTGAGTTCCGCATTTCTGTTTGCGTCTTCGATTGCTTCTGGAACGATTTCAACGCCGTATACTTTCTTTGCCTTTTGCGCTAGGAATAACGAGATTGATCCGATTCCGCAGTATGCATCAATGACTGTTTCATTTCCATTTAGTTTTGCGTATTCTAATGCTTTGTCATACAGCACTTTCGTTTGTTCTGGGTTTACTTGATAGAAAGAACGTGCTGAGATGGCAAATTTAATGTCACCGATAAAGTCATAAATATATTCTGATCCGTATAGGACTGTTGTGTTGTCTCCAAAGATTACATTTGTACGTTTTGTATTTACGTTTTGAACAATTGATTTTACATTCGGGAACTTCGCTGTAATTTCTTCGATGATCGCCTCTTTGTTTGGAAGTTCTGCCGTACGTGTAATGAAGACAAGCATAATTTCCCCTGTTACTTGTCCGTACCTAGCCATTACGTGACGAAGCGTTCCTTTATGGCGCTCTTCGTTGTACGCTGTGATGCCGTATTTTTCACAAATACGTTTTACTTCTTGAATTAATGTATCATTTTCTTCAGCTTGAATTAAGCATGTCTCCATATTAATGATGTCATGCGTTCCTTGGCGGTAGAAACCTGCTACAAGCCCGCCTTCACGTTCTCCAATTGGTACTTGTGCTTTGTTTCTGTATACCCATGGATTTTTCATGCCAAGAACAGGGTGAACAGGTACATCAGAAAGTCCACCGATGCGCTGCATAACGTCACGTACTTGTTTTTCCTTCGCTTTTAGCTGTCCTTCATATGTTAAGTGCTGAAGCTGACAACCTCCGCATTGGTTGTAAACTGGACATTCTGCATCTTTGCGATATGGGCTTTCTGTATGAAGCTTCATTAAACGGCCAAATGCGAAATTCTTCTTTACTTTAATAATTTTGATTTGTGCTTCTTCACCTGGTAATCCGTTTTTCACGAAAATAGGATATCCTTTTACTTTCGCAACACCGGCACCGTCATGTGTTAAATCTTCAAATACTACATCTATAAACTCGTTTTTTTCAACTGGTGGCGTCATTTTATTGCTCATTTTCCGACCTCTCTTTTTCATAACACTGCGTTACATTTTACCATACTCCCTCGCTCTTTAGCCATTGGAAGAAAAAATCTATTGACGAAAATTCTTTATTAATGTTACGCTACTACTAATTAAATACGGACGATGTTACCTCATATATACTTGATAATATGGATCGAGAGTTTCTACCCGGCAACCGAAAATTGCTGGACTATGGGGAAAACTAATGAATATTATGTTTGTGTATACGAAGACTCATATTGGTTAGCTTTCTCTCATAGATGAAAGTAAATCCATATGGGTCTTTTTTATTTTTCACTTTTCTAAAAGGTCAGACATCTTACGTATGACATGAAACCTCTACTGTTTTATCTATTATATATATCCTTTTTGATTTTCCGGCATATCATTTGTGGCTATACAGAACAAATGATGACCCACTCTCATTTTCTCTCTTTGGTTTCACTTGGCATGGGGCTAAAAAGGGATCTGACCGCTTCTATGCTTGAGCGGATCCTCTATTCAACCTAAAAAAAATGGTTTAGCGGTTTTTCAATTTGTATTTATATAACGAGCGTTTTATGTAAAAACTTTATACGAACTTCTGAAAGGGGCAACTACATGCAATATGTAATAAGTGTAATCGGCATTCTTGTCGTTTTAGGTTTATGTTTTGCTTTGTCAAACGATAAAAGTAAAATCAACTTCCGCGCAATTGCTATTATGATTGTTTTCCAAATTTTAATTGGTTGGTTTATGTTTAGCACAAAAATTGGTCAGCAGATCATCATTTTCATTAGTAAAGTTTTCAACAAACTCATTAAACTTGGTACAACAGGTGTCGATTTTCTCTTTAATGGACTCCACAGAGACTTTGTCTTTTTCTTAAATGTATTATTAATTATTGTCTTTTTCTCAGCACTACTTTCTATTTTTAGTTATTTAGGTGTTTTACCATTCATCGTTCGCGTTGTCGGCGGTATCATCTCTAAAATTACTGGTTTACCACGCGTTGAATCATTCCATGCGGTAAACTCTGTATTCTTTGGTTCAAGTGAAGCATTAATTGTTATTAAAAACGACTTACAGCATTTTAATAAAAACCGTATGTTCATTATTTGCTGTTCTGCTATGAGCTCCGTTTCAGCTTCTGTAACAGCATCTTACGTTATGATGTTAGATGCAAAATATGTACTAGCAGCATTGCCTCTGAACCTATTCTCTAGCTTAATCGTTTGTTCACTATTAACACCAGTTGATACAGTGAAAGAAGATGAAACAATCCAGAAATTTGATAGAAATCTATTTGGCGATAGCTTCATCGGTGCAATGATTAACGGTGCATTAGATGGTTTAAAAGTAGCTGGTATCGTTGCCGCTTTAATGATTGCCTTTATCGGGGTTATGGAAGTTGTAAACTATGTAATTAGTGCAGCTTCTGGTGCACTGGGACACGCTCTGACATTGCAACAAATCTTTGGTTATATTCTTGCCCCATTTGCATTCCTAATGGGTATTCCAGCACATGATATTATCCAAGCTGGTGGAATTATGGGAACAAAAATTACTCTAAATGAATTCGTGGCAATTCTTGATTTAAAAGAAATTGCAACAACATTATCTCCACGCACAGTTGGAATCGTTACTGTATTCTTAATTAGCTTCGCAAGTATTAGCCAAATCGGTGCAATCGTTGGTACAATCCGTGCTCTTTCTGAGAAACAAGGAAGCGTCGCATCTAAGTTTGGTTGGAAAATGCTATTTGCATCAACACTTGCTTCTATTTTATCCGCTACAATTGCTGGATTATTTATTTAATAACATGAAAATCTCCATCATACGATTTGTATGATGGAGATTTTTTTATTTTCCTCTCTTACTTTAAAATTAGCTTAATTCGCATTTCTAAATATACATAATATGTATTTTCGGTGTTATAATTTGTAAAAAATACATCGGAGGACTTTATGAAATTTCATGCTCTCGCTGATTTTTTACATTTATTAATTTTAAGTATGAAAAGCTATTATGTGTGGGGAATGCCTAGTTACGTATTTATCATTCCTTTTATTTTTGTATTAGGTTATATTATTATCGCTTCTAATAAGAATCGAAAAAAAAGATCCATTCGAAGCAGCTAATCCATTTTTCACTATCAACAGTTCCCTCAAAAATCATATTCCCCTCATTTTCTCCAAATGATATGATGAACAAGGGTATATCATTACATATATTTGAAACGCCCCATCACTTTATAGCGGTGGGGATTTCACTGTAATAGCGCGCAACATAATACACAATAGAAGGTGATCGTTATGAGAAAATACGCAGCAATTGCTTTATGTACATCTGCGATTCTAGCAGGCTGTACTACGAGTACTGCCAGCCAAGAACCTAAAAAAGAGAAAAAGGTTCAAGAACAAGAAAAAAAACAAGAAGAGACTGTGCAACCACAAGGTAAAATTTCTTTTGATTCCATTACACATGAATCTACAAATACATCTATTCATATGACAGATGTAAAAGACTCTTTAACTGAAGTGCAATATAAAATTTGGCGTACTGCAGATGGAAAAGAAAGCGCAAAATCTTTTTCATCTAAAGAAAAGGACAAGCAGTTTACAATTCCTTTTGATATAAAAGAATTTGAAGGAAAACGCGGTGAATACCAAATTGAAGCATCTGGTGTAAAAGAAGATGGGAAGAGTATTCCGCTCACAAAATCTACTATTACATTCCAGCAGCATGTTCCTATTCTCATGTATCACGCCATTGATGATTATCATGGGCAAGGAATTAAAGACTTATTTGTATCTCCTGCCAACTTTGAAGCACAAATGAAGTACTTAAAAGAAAACGGTTATACATTACTAACGTTTGAACGCTGGAATGATATAAATAAAGTCAATAAACCTATTTTTGTTACGTTTGATGATGGCATGAAAAATAATATGAATGCATTCCGCGTTTTACAAAAGTTAAAAGATGATACATTTAAACCAACCGCAACCGAGTACATGATTGTTGATAACGTTGATGTAGAAGGTGCTTTATCCTCTGCAGAAATAAAAGAGATGGTTGACTCTGGTATCTTCTCTGTACAATCTCATACTGCAACACATGCTGATTTACCGAAAATCACAAACTATGAAGGAGAGTTAAAAGGATCCAAAGAAAAACTAGAAAAGATTACAGGAAAGCCTGTTATTGCTATTGCATATCCATTTGGACATGTCGATGATAAAGTCGTAGCAGAAACGAAAAAATATTATCAGTTTGCAACGACAACAAAACCAGGGCAATTCATTACGAAAGGCGAACCTGATGAGCTTTTAAAAATGAAACGCGTTCGTATACATAACACTACTACAGTTGAACAATTTGCATCTTCCATTAAATAAGTAAAAATAGAACTTAATATCATAAAAAAATGAGTACGATACTTTGAGCATCGTACTCATTTTTACAATAAAGGTCAAAGATATGGAACGCTTTCAGCATACAAATAAAGAGATTCTTTTTATTATTTATTCCATTAAATTGTTATAGTCTCGCCAACCTAATCATGCTACTAAATCGATTACCCTTTACCCTTTGTTGTCACAAATAGTCGAAGAAACAAAGGATAGGGATTAATGTAACCTAGACTCTATTTATATTTTTTGAATTTTCTTGTATTATATGAAATAAGAACTTTTTTTAATAAAGGAGATTATCATATGTCATTTGAAAAAACGTTAGAAAAATATGCTGCTCTTGCAGTTAATGTCGGTGTTAATATTCAGCCTGGACAAACATTATCAATTAATGCACCGCTTGAAGCAGCTCCATTTGTACGCCTTGTTACAGAAAAAGCTTATAAATCTGGTGCTAAGCATGTATATGTCGATTGGAACGATGAAATATTAACTCGCTTGAAATTTGATTTAGCTCCCGAAGAAGCATTTGCTGAATTCCCTTCATGGAAAGCTCATGCACGTGAAGAATTAGCAAAAGAAGGCGCAGCCTTTATGTCTATTTATGCGGAAAACCCTGATTTATTAAAGGGTGTAGATGCAAAACGAATTGCAACTGCTCATAAAGTTGCTGGCGAAGCGATGAAAGTATACCGTGATTATGTACAAGCTGATAAAGTAAGCTGGTGTGTAATCTCTGTTCCTACAAAAGAATGGGCTGCAAAAGTATTCCCTGATGTAGCACCAGAACAACAAGAAGAAAAACTATGGGATGCAATTTTCCAAGCAACTCGTGCAAATCTAGAAAACCCTGTTGAAGCATGGAAAGAACATGATAAAACATTACATACAAAAGTAGACTATTTAAATGAAAAACATTATAAAGCCCTTCACTATACAGGCCCTGGAACAGATTTAACAATTGAACTTCCAGAAAAACATATATGGGCGGGCGCTGGTAGCTTAAACGAAAAGAATGTACCATTTATGGCTAACATTCCGACAGAAGAAGTCTTTACTATGCCATTAAAAACGGGTGTAAATGGACAAGTATCAAGCACAAAACCATTGGTATTTGCAGGTAACATTATCGATAACTTTACACTGACATTCGAAAATGGACGCATTATCGACTATAAAGCTGATGTTGGTGAAGAAGCACTAAAACACTTAATAGAAACAGATGAAGGCTCACACTTCTTAGGAGAAGTTGCATTAGTACCTCATGATTCACCGATTTCTAATACAAACATTTTGTTCTATAATACGCTATTTGACGAAAACGCATCTTGCCATTTAGCAATCGGGAATGCTTATGCATTTAACTTAGTTGGCGGTAAAACAATGACAAAAGAAGAACTTGCAGAAAATGGGGCAAACGCTAGTATTACACACGAAGACTTTATGATTGGCTCCGGCAAACTAGATATTGACGGTATTACAGCTGATGGTACACATGAACCAATTTTCCGTAAAGGGAACTGGGCGTTTTAATAGACAATAAAAATTCGTGCATTCAAAAAAGCTATCTTCCTCAGAAGATAGCTTTTTACGATGCTGACGACACCTTCAATCCAATCACGCCTAGAACAATGAAAAGGATACAAAACGCTTGAAATAAGCTAATATGCTCCTTAAAAAAGTAGACGCTAATAATGGTAATAAGTAGTGTCCCTAAACCGGACCAGATTGCATACGCAATGCTTAAATGAATCTTTTTAACAACTATGGCAAATACGCTAAAACAAATTCCGTAAAATACGAAAATTAGTACACTTGGAACCAATTTTGTTAAACCATTTGATAACTTCATTGCGACAGTTCCAGCAACTTCAAATATAATCGTTACAAGTAATAATAACCAATATACCATCTAGATCCCCTTATCTGTTAACTTATAGAGATTCTAGTATACTATTTCTATTTCTTTCTAAACAAGATTGGACCTATATAAATCCATTTTAATTTTTCGACATCTAAATCCTTGCTATGCAGGAGAAAAAGTAACCTACACTCGTTTTCTCCTTCTGTTTTTACTTCGCATGTGGGAGAGAGCATCTGACCATGGCCAGATGCTCTCTCCCACCTAAATCTTACGTCGATTTTTCAATAAATATATATATATTATAATCCTAATGAAATATATTTAATTTCTAGATACTCCTCGATTCCAAAATGACCGCCTTCACGACCAATGCCACTTTCTTTAAATCCACCAAACGGAGCTTGTGCAACGGATGGAAGTCCATCGTTTAAGCCAATAATTCCATATTCTAATGCTTCACTAATTTGAAATGCTTGGCTAATGTCTTTTGTAAATACATACGCAGCTAAACCGTACGGTGTATTATTTGCGCGTTCAATGACTTCTTCTACCGTTTCAAATTTCGCAACAGGTGCAACTGGGCCGAACGTTTCTTCATTCATGCATAACATTGTATCGTTTGCACCTCCAATTACAGTTGGCTCAATGAAATGACCATTTAACTCTGGAAGTGCTTTGCCTCCATAGAGGATTTCGCCGCCCTTTTGGATTGCATCTTCAATATGCTCCTGTGCTTTTTCTACAGCATTTGCATCGATAAGCGGCCCTACAGTCGTACCTTCTCCAAATCCATCTCCTACTTTAAGCTGACCTACTGCCTTTTGAAACTTCTCTGCAAATTCTCCGTATACCGCTTCTTGTACAAATACACGGTTTGTACATATACATGTTTGTCCAGCATTACGGAATTTCGAACCAATCACTGCTTCTACCGCTTTATCTAAATCCGCATCATTCATTACAATAAACGGAGCATGCCCACCTAACTCAAGCGAAACTTTTTTCATCGTTTTCGCAGCGCCAGACATTAACTCTTTTCCAATTTCAGTTGATCCTGTGAATGAAACCTTTCTCACACGCCCATCATCCATCCAAGTATCTGCGATTGCCTTTGCACTACCTGTTACAATGTTTAAAACACCTTTTGGAATGTCCGCTTCATGTGCTAATTCAGCTAACTTCAATGCAGTTAATGGTGTTTGACTTGCCGGTTTCACAACGGCTGTACAACCTGCAGCAAGTGCTGGTGCTACCTTTCTCGTAATCATCGCCGCTGGAAAATTCCATGGTGTAATCGCTGCAATAACGCCAACTGGTTGCTTCGTTACTAAAATGCGTTTATTCGGATGAGAAGCTGGAATCATTTCGCCGTATACTCGTTTTCCCTCTTCTGCATACCACTCTACAAAACTATTTGCATAGTTTACTTCTCCGAGTGCTTCCGCGAACGGCTTTCCTTGTTCTTTTGTCATAATTGCTGCGATTTCTTCTTTGTTTTCATCAATTAACGTAAACCACTTCTTTAATTTTTCCGCACGCTCAGCTGCTGTTAATTTTGACCAAGATTTAAAAGCCTCATGTGCAGCATCAACTGCTTGCTTCGCTTCCGTAACTCCGCCCTTTGGCACAGTTGCAAATATTTCTTGCGTCGCTGGATTATTAATTTCAATTTGCTCTTGTAATTGAATCCATTCCCCATTTATATACATCGCTTTTTGATCTAAATTTACATAAGTCGCTTTCTTATTCAATGTTTTCTTCCTCCTTTATGAATTTATTAATTTTCCTAGTAGCTGCAGATTGACTTATTTTTAAAAACTCTGCTACTTTGTAACTTGATCCATGTGTTTTATACGCTTTAAGAATGATATTCCGTTCTACTTCTTCTAACATTTTATAGAGGCTTTGACCAGACTGCTCGACTGTTGATTCCTGCATAGATAATGGTAAATCTTCTATCGTGACAACATCATCTGCAGTAATGACAATCCTTTCAATTACGTTTTCTATTTCTCTATTATTTCCTTCCCAAGGGTACCCTACAAACATTTGTAAAGTACTAGGAGCTAGTTTCACATCGCGTCCATACTTTTCATTAAAGTGCTGTAAGTAGTGATAGATTAACGGCAAAATATCTTCCGTTCTCTCGCGAAGTGGAGGGATTTGAATAGGTATTACATTTAAACGGTAATATAAGTCTTTCCGAAACGTCCCTTGTTTTACCATTTCAGCTAAATCTCTATTCGTAGCTGCCACAATACGAACATCTACCTTTTTCAGTTCCCTACCTCCTACTGGACGGAATGTTTTTTCCTGTAATACTTGTAACAGCTTCGCTTGAATTTCAAGCGGCATTTCACCAATTTCATCTAAGAAAAGGGTCCCTTTATGAGCTAACTCTAAAATTCCTTTTTTTCCTTCACGGTTTGCCCCTGTAAATGAACCACCTGAGTAACCAAATAGTTCCGATTCAATTAAATTTGTCGGTAATGCCGCACAGTTAATTTCATAAAACATTTCATTTTTCCGATGACTTACTTCATGCAAATGACGTACTAATCTACTTTTTCCTACTCCGGTCTCACCTAAAATAAGAACCGTACTATCTACTACGGATACTTTTTTGATTGTTGTAACTATTTTTTGCATAGCTACACTTTTAAAAATAAGCCCTTCATACTCATACGTTTCTCTTAACTCTTTTTTATATGTCTTTAACTGATTATCCATCTCCTCTACCTTTCTTCGTAATTGGTAGAGTTCAGTAAGATCACGTGAATAACTAATTACTCTTCGTAAATTCCCTTGTTCATCAAATACAGGCCTTGTACGAACATGTAAATATTCTCCTGATTTCGTTGTCTGAACAAGTTCAATTGGCTTTTTCTTCTCAATTACTTCTAATGTCGCAGATGGATAAAAAATCCCTTCTTTTTGTAACTCTTTTACATGCTTACCTACTAGCTCCTCAGCAGATAATTGATAGTGCCTTTCACATGTACTATTTACACGGACAACAGTGCCTTCCTCATCTGTTACAAAAATCTCGTCAAAAGCATATTCAAATACATCTTTTAAATCCATAAATGCTCGTTCCTTTTCTGCAACCATTCCAGCCACTCCTCAAATTCAAGTCCATTTCTTCACCTTAATACCTCTTACATTTCATTATAAAGTGAAATCTTTATTTAAGGGAATTTTCTGTACCTTTTCATAAAGTAAACTAGAATGGTCGCAAATATGTTATAGATGATTCTATTATTTATACACGAGCTATATCTGCTTGCTCAAAACACGCTTGCAAAGAATCTTCAATAATTGTAAGTCCTTCTTCTAATTGTTCATCTGTAATAACCAATGGCATTAATACACGAATTACATTCCCATATGTTCCTGCAGATAATAGAAGTAATCCACGCTTATTCGCTTCCGCACATAAATTTGCTGTTAATGCTTTGTCCGGCTCTTTTGTTGCACGGTCTTTAACAAGCTCAAATGCACACATCGCTCCTAAACCACGAACATTACCGATACAATTATATTTGTTTTTCATCTCTTCAAATCGATCCATCACAACTTTCCCGACCTGCATAGCTCGATCATTTAGTTTTTCTTTTTCTATTACATCAAGAACAGCTAGTGCCGCAGCGCATCCTAATGGACTTCCAGCATATGTTCCGCCTAACTCCCCTGGTGCCGCTTCGTTCATTACTTCTTTTCGGCCAATAACACCGCTAATCGGAACCCCTGCACCTAATGATTTGGAAACAGTAATTAAATCTGGGACTACATCATAATGGTCAATTGCAAAATATTTTCCTGTACGGCTAAAGCCAGTCTGAATTTCATCAGCTACGAATAAAATGCCATGTTCAGAGCAAAGACGACGTACTTCTTGCACAAATTTTTTACTTGGAACAATAAAACCACCTTCGCCTTGAACAGGCTCCATTACAACGGCTGCTATGCTTTCTGGGGCAACTTCTGATATTAAGAAGTTCTTAAATTCTTCAATAATAAAGTTATCGTATTGTTCGTCTGTTAACCCTTCTGGGCGACGGTATTCATATGGGAATGGCGCTTTATATACTTCTGGAGCAAATGGGCCGAACCCGAATTTATAAGGCTTTACTTTACTTGTCATCGTCATTGTCATCAATGTACGACCGTGAAATCCTTTTGAAAACGCAATGATGCCAGGTCTTTTCATATATTTCCGAGCAATTTTCACCGCATTTTCAACTGCTTCAGCACCGCTATTTAAAAATAGTACTTGTTTATCAAAACTTCCAGGAGCTAACGCAGCAAGCTTCTCTGCTAGCTCAATATAAGGTTCATACATCATTACATTAAAACCAGTATGGATATATTGATCTACTTGTTTATGCAGTGCTTCTTTAACTGCCGGATGACAATGTCCCACATTAATCGTTCCAATTGCTCCTGCAAAATCGATAAATTGATTTCCATCTACATCTGTTACAAGCGCACCATCTGCCGACTGTACAAATGTTGAAATACCGTTACTCACACCTCTTGGTACAATATTTTGACGACGTTCTAATAAGGAAGATGCTTTCGGTCCAGGAATTTGTTCATTTACTTTGGCATATTTTTTTGTATTCATTGTTTCTCCCATCCTTTTCTATGCAATAGTTTTCTTTTTTCTATTGCAAGATGTATGCCAACTTATAAATGCAATGTCCTTCTAATTCTCATCGTATTTCGACATATAAAATAAGTCTATAAAGACTTATTTTAAGTCCTTATAAACTTATTTTATTTGTACATTAGAGACTTCCCCTGTTCCAAATTCATTCACCAGAACTAGATTTAACACAAGGTAAGCAAGCGGCGCTAACGTTTGACAATCATCCGCCTCAGAAATGACTCCAATTGTATAACAATCTCCACTATTTTTCACTAAACATAAAGAGGATGCCTTTATAGGGCATCCTCTTTACAGAGTGTTGGGAAACCCT
>NZ_NVPR01000013.1 GCF_002551815.1 Bacillus sp. AFS098217 | reverse complement strand
TTGTTAGCTTGATAGCGATGTGAAGTGTCCCCAAAACGAAAATTTTCTTATTTTACAGTTATTTATGAAAATTAAATTCATTTTTTTCGTTTTGGAGAACAACCAATCTCTTAAGTTGATGCAATGGGATTTCACTACAAATATCGATACCATGCACAGTCGTTTTGTTAATGATTGAATGAATATATTTTAATAGTGTAGGTAGAACCAAGGATGATAAAAGTTACAATTTAAAAATTATACTATTTTTTTCAGAATATTCTTGCGATGTTGTTCTGAAAAGAAATACAATATAAGGAAATACATGAAGGTTCTTGTCAAATCGTGTTGTAGAGGAGTGGGAATAGAGAAAGAAATTTAATAGAAAAGTATATTCAATAAGTGTGAAGAAAACGAGAGACGGAATACTGGGGAGGAAACATGCACAATGAAAACGCTATTGAAAATACTAGGGGTAATTGCAGGGATGGCTGTAATCGGTGTAGCGATTACTTATGGACTCTTATATTATATGAATCATAGTAAACCAACTGCTAAAAAGGTACCAACAGCGGCTCCTGCAGTGGAAGTATTAGCAGATAGTAAAGTGAAAGCAGAGAATGCGAAGTTATTAGAAAATGGTAATTATTCATTACCAAATAGTGATTTTAATAAAAACTTTAAGTGGACCGATGAAAAGGTACAAATTGCATTACACGAAATGGCTCATCAAAAAGTAAAAGCGGATCAAAAATGGGGATATATTTTTATAACGCAAGAACGAATTGAAAATTTATTAGAAATTGTGAAGAGCAATGATCTAAGTCATACAAATACATATGTAGATATTTTAGAGAGATGGAAACAAGGAAAATACGAGAAAGTAGATAAAGATCATAATACGATCTGGAAATTGCAAAGCGGGAATCTTGGTGAAGGTAAAGGTGTAATGTCACAAGCTGAGCAGAAAGAGCTAGTTGATAAACTATTTATGCAAAAAGAGACATTTTCCGGAAGTACATTAATAGCAAGTGGTGAACAAGTTAAGAAATAATATAAAATACTATACATAATTTGGGGAGAACCTTGTCTTAATACTAGAGAAGAACTCTGTTAAGACAAGGTTATTTGATTTACCACTTAAATAGCGTAAGAAAAAATTGTAATACGGGAAATATCCATCTGGATTTATGATAAATAGCATGGCTCTTTATAAATAGTGGCGCTTCAATAGACTGAAATGCTAATTGGTTTTTGTTATAATTCTCTTTTACAACAATAGTTTTAAAAAGTATCTACAATTGTTTTTAATTGCTCAATAAACTCCCTTGTAGCAGCGCACATATATTTGTCCTTTCTATAGATAATTCCAATGTCGATTGTTGGGCTAGGATTCTCGATTCTAATAGATTGAATATGCTCACTTTGTAGAAAGTCTATATACGGTTTGGGTAAAACGGTAATTCCCATTTCTTTTGAAACCATTTGAATTAATGATTCCATTGTACTTATTTCTAAAATTGGTTTCGGTGTAAATTTAAAGCTTTGACAATGTGAAGTAATCAGCTGCGTTAAAAAGAAATTTTGAGGTAGGAGGATAACAGGATAGTTCTGTAATATTTCCATTGATACAGCACTTTGTTTTGTTAGTTCATGACCTGTTGGAACTACTAAAGTAAGCTCACTTTGATAAAGCGGGATAGATATGATTTCTTTATCTTGAACAGGAAGAAATGTAATCCCAATGTCTAATTCATTTTGTAATAATCTTTCACGAATTTCTCCAGTACGAAGTCCTAATATAGAAAGTTCAATTTTGGGATATAACTCATTAAATTTCAAAATGGCTGGTGGTAATAAGTAGTTTACGACCGTTAACAAAGCACCGATGGTTAATTTTCCTTGTTGGAGTCCATTTAAATCTCGAATTGCGGCACGAGCTTGTTCTACTTCATGAAAGACTTTTTTACTATGTGCTAATAAAATTTTTCCTGCTGCGGTTAAAGATATTTTTTTGCCAATTCGATCAAAAAGCGGCATACCAATTTCATGTTCAAGTGTGCGGATTTGTTGACTAAGAGAAGGCTGTGAAATATTTAATTTCTCTGCTGCTTTTGTAAAATGTAATTCTTTCGAAACTGCTAAAAAGTATTCTAATTGTCGTAATTCGATTGGAACCACCTCTGATTATAGGGTTTACCTATCATTATTATATAAATAATTGAATTGAACAATGTTTTTCCGGAATTTATAATCACATTAGTAAATGAGTAACGTAACTATTGTGAGAAAATAGATGAGGTGATGAAACTTTGCGAAGATCTAATATACTACTGGGGGATTATTCTCAAGAACTTCATAAAAGATATCAAGAAGCTGTGTCAACCGGAGTATATCATGTGCCGCCTTTATATGTGAAGGCAGAAAAAGGAGGGAGTAGGGATGACAAAATCGTATGAATTAGTCTCCCTTAATTTAGGTATGCCAAAAGAAGTGACATATGGAGGGAACTTAATTCGAACCGGTATTAACAAATCGCAGGTAAATAAACCTGTCTTTTTATCATCATTAAAATTTGAAGGAGATGGGCAAGCTGATTTAATTCATCATGGTGGAAAAGATAAAGCGGTTTGTGTTTATTCGTATAACCATTATTCATACTGGGAAAAAGAATTGAATTGTAACCTTGTATACGGTGCTTTTGGAGAAAATATAACAGTGCAGGGAATGCTTGAAGAAGATGTTTGTATAGGGGATATATTTCAAGTTGGAGAAGCGGTGGTACAAGTAAGTCAGCCGAGGCAGCCTTGTTTTAAATTAGCGAAAAAGTATGATATACCGAAGTTACCACTTTATTTTCAAAACACAGGATATACCGGGTTTTATTTTCGGGTTTTAAAAGAAGGATGGGTATCACCGACAGATTCTTTGGCAAAGATTCAGGCGGACCCAAAAGGTATTTCAATTGCTTATGCAAACCATATGATGCACAAAGAAAAACGAAATTTTGAGGGAATACGAAGGATTTTAGAAGTTGACGCTCTTTCAGCAAGCTGGAAAAAAACATTTGAAAAACGTTTAATGGGGGAAGAAGTAAATACGAAAGCGCGACTAGAAGGGATTAGTGAATAACTGAGCTGAGGGTGTTTAATATATTTCTGGATATTAAAATCAAATTCTATTTTTAATGTTTATAAAAAACGGTGTCCTTAAAGTGGCTGCATAGCTAGTACAAGGACACCATTTTTTATAGTAATATAGTAAAAAGTTTGTTTCTTATTGAAAATAAGTTCTACCTTAGGAGTGCCGTTTAATATAATATGAAATTTATCCCCTATCTAACTTTTTGTTTTCGCTAAATTTTAAGGTGGGGGTATTTTATATAAAATAAAATATAGATATTTAAATATCCTAATATACTTTTATTTAGGTTTTGTATAAAAAATCGAAATATAAAATAAATTAAACTCTTTTTCTATATTTTGTGATACTATATTGATTTGAAAGCATTATATTACATAAATCGACAATGTACTATAATGAAATTAATGGAATGAATGTATGGGGGGACAACATGGGGAATGTTGCTATTTTCGAAAATTTTCTTGTAGAAGAACCAAGAAAAGAACAGTTATTTTCATTATTTGAAGAAGTGTTTGGTATTTCAGTGCAAACCTTACAAGATTTTGATGCGAGAGGATTCTGGGATCATACATATAAGCCAGTTTCATTTATTCATGGGGAAAAGGTAATTGCTAATGTTTCAAGTTTTTCTCTACCACTCCGTGTAAATGGTAATACTGTGAATGCGGCGGGAATTCAATCGGTTATGACGCATCCTGATTATCGTCGGAAAGGCTTGATGAAACAACTTCTTTGTGAAGTTTTACAACAAATTGATAGCCAGTATGAGTGCACAATTTTATTTACAGAGCATCCTAAGCTATATGAAAATTTTGGTTTTCAAGTTATAAAAGAACATCTGATGACATTATCATATGCTAGTGATGAAACAACAGGCTCATCACTTCGAAAATTAAATTATTTTCATGAAGAAGATATAGAGTTAATGAAAGAAAAGCTTGAGGACAGCCAGCCACTTTCTAATATGTTTTCCACATTAAACTACCAATCTTCTTTTTATTTTAATATGTACGAAACTAGGTGGAATGACAAGCTACATTATTCAGAGAAATTGGATGCACTTATTGTGTATGAAGTGAAAGAAGAAACATTAAAGTTATTTGGAGTGTTTGCACCAATTTTACCAATTTTAGATGAAGTATGTGCTGAAATCCCTGAATCATTTACAGAAATTGAGTTTTACTTTTATCCTGATGAGTTAGGAATTGAGGATTTAGCATATAAGGAATTTCAGTCTAATAAGTATTTAATGGTTCGAAGCAGTAATAAGATTCATTTCAATGAGTATAAGTTTCCGATCTTAACTGAATTTTAATGTGTACTCTCAAAAGGTTTTTATGGAGGGACTATGAAAACATTTTACATACCCAATCATATAGAACAACTTACAGTAATGAATGAACCAAAATATCATGAGGTAAAAGATAAAGCATTTATTGTTTATTCAAGTGAAGAAACGGATTTTTGGTTAAAAACACATTATGGATTCGAAGTGATGAATGGTCATGTATTTTACGAAGAGGTTTCTGTAGACTTTCAAGCTGAAGTTTCATTACGTATGAATCCGCGGGCAACATATGATCAAGCTGGGCTGTTTGTTATGTTATCTGAAGAATGCTGGTTAAAAACATCACTTGAATATATTCCTGAAGGTCCATCACATTTAGGGGCTGTGGTGACGAATAGTGGGTATTCGGATTGGTCGACACAAAATTTCTCAAATGAATTCGTCAAACAACAGCTTCGTTTCCGAATTATTCGGAAGAATGGTGATTATACCATTTATGTGCGAACTGAACAAATGAGCGATGATTGGGAACAGGTTCGAATTGCGCATCTTATGGAAGATCGCGGTAATTGTCCTGTGAAAATAGGGTTTTATACTTGTAGTCCATCAAAAAATAATGGGTTTGAAACAGAATTTTTTGATTTTATAATTGAACATATGTAATTGAATCTCGCCGCATTCTAATGAAAGAATGCGGCTTTACTATTGTTTAGAAATTACAATTTTTATAGTTACCTAAGTGGAACATATGGGCAAATTTTATCTTGCATGAAAGTAAGACACATGAATTGAAGAATGGGGGATTAATATTTATCCTGCTATTTGCGAGTAGTAATATTCCCACCTCAAAATTTGGCGAAAGCAAAGAAGTTAGGTGGAAGTATTACTGCTCGTAAAAGTCCGATTGGTGTGGGCTAATAATCAGTGGGGGATGAAGAACCCCACTGATTAAAGTTTTACTTTATCGATTTAAATCTTAATAAAAAATGCAAATAGACTATTAATCTGAAATAATAGGTTAATTATAGAAAGTTTTTCTGGAATTTTCAAATGAAAATATGGTCTATTTATTTTTATTACAATTACATCCTTTTTTCTTTACATAGCCTTGTTGGTATAAGTCTTTTTGCGATTGGGAAGATGAATTACGGACATCTTTATTGCTAGAAGAGTTTTTACGGTAGTCATCATCTTTACTCATGATATTATCACCCCCAGTGTAATATATAAATATTATATGTATGAACTCTAGTAAAAGTTACGGTAGAGAGTGTACAACGATATCTATTTATTTTGTGTTAATGGACAATAAGTTTTCTATCTTAAATTGTAGAGAAAAGTAAGTTGGGTTTAACTATATATACATCAATTAAAAAAACGACATAAAATCCCTCTTTTTAGATGGGAGAGAGCATCTAGCCATGCATAGAAACGGTCAGATCCCTTTTCTGCCACACGCGAAGTAAAAACAGAAAGAGCAAACGAGTGTANNATTCTGTATAGCAGGGATTTAGACGTTGAAAAATTAAAATAGATTTATATAACTAGCAGTGAAGAAGAAGCTCCAATTTATCCCGCTATTTGCGGGTAGCAATACCCCCATCTCAAGATTCAGAGAAAAGAGAGGAAGATAGTTGGAGATAATCTGCCTGTAAAAGCCCGATTGGTGAAGGCTCTCCATCAGTGGAGGATGAAGAAAACTTCCATTCTACAGTTTCACTTTATCAGAAAATGTGCAAGAAAACCCCACCTTGGAAAACGTATCAAACGTGGCTTGTATCGTACAAAAGAGAACAAACTATTGAACGCAGATGTGAATGGTTCCTATAATATCCTAAAAAAAGCAGTTCCAAAGGCATTTGCCGATGGAATAGAGGGGTTGTGCCGTCGGGCAGCTGTGTTAACTCCACTCGTGTTAAGCATCTTTTGAAGATGATACACGAGCCCCCCCACTTTAAAATCCAAAGGGGATAAGTGGTGGGAGTTTTCATACTGCGAACCTAAGGAATGGGGTTAAGCAAATTTTATTTTTGGATAATAATGTACATTAATACCCCAAGTATGGATGAAAAGAAATTTGCTCCTGATAATAAGAAGGTGCCTGCTGTATATATGTTTGATTAGAATATGCTGAGTTATACATTTCATTTCGGTTTTGATTACAGTTTGTTGGGGGGCCGATGACAGTAGTAGACTGAATAGGAGATATAGCTTGTTTCCATTGTTGTTCGTCAAGACAATAAGTATGGGCCATCACATTTGCTGGAGTTAGTCTTAACATATCAGATCCAAAAATAACTTCTGGCGTAGGAGCATCAAAGATTGCTAATAAATGTGTATTATCTACAGAAGCAATTTCATAATGCCACCAGCCTTGTGGAATATTAGCAACTTGACCTGGTTTGATAGGGAAATTAAGGATTTGATTTGTAAAGGGGTTAAGTAACGAAACGACAGCAGCTCCCGAAATACAATAAACAAGTTCAGCAGCATTTTGATGGACATGGGGTTCTACAACATTACCTGTGCTTAGGAAAATATCCAGTAAGGATGTATTTTCTAATGTATTTAATTGTTTAATTCCAAGTACATTTATATAGTTTTGCGCATCTTTTTTAAAGAAATTACTTGTGCTTAAATCATGAGTGAATCGGATGGAGGGAGAGGTGTAATCTATATAGGAGGTCATTCGTTCTTCCTGCCTTTCTGCTTTAAAATAGGTATACAAATTAGGGTATGAGTCTAGTTGTAGTAATGTGAAGTGATATTTATAGAAAAATAGGGAAATAAATTATTCTGAAACGAAAGGGAATCTATAAGTGAACTTGCAAAAAATATGTTCAAATGAGATACCCAATTAATGAAGGAGTATATATGAGGTAGTTTAAGATTAAAAAAAGCGGTTATGAAACCGCTCTTTTTTGTTTGGGGTTTAAACGTTAATGAATCACGTTGTTGTATACGAAGAAGATATTTGTTTTGAGGTGAAAAAATATGTAAGAGCAGTGAAGAAGAATGTTTCTCTAGGTTTAAATGTTAATGAAAGGCGCTGGTGGTCTTGTTCAATACAAAAGTCTATTATCTTTAAGCATGCTGCAGCGTCCGTTTGTTAATTCAAACATCAACTTCTTGTTTTACATGAGTTTCATACTTTAATGGATAATAAATTTGTAACAATTTGGACAGCCATAGCGTCATCTATGTATCCAAGTGGAAAAAGATAATCTGGAATAACATCCACTGGTAAAATAAAATAGATTAGTGCACTTCCAATTAAAGCAAGTTCACGTGTTGTAGTCTTCTTCGAGAGAAATTTCTTATACATATCCTTCAATTGATTAATAAACGGCCCTATACTGTCTGTTTTTTGAAGTTTATCTTCAAATTTTTGAAGTATGATCTCTTTTCCTTCTTCTGTTTGTGAAAATTGTTCATATCTAGCTAATTCTTGCTCAACACTTTCTGCACTAAACTTCTTAGTATAGAAATTAGAGGAATCGAGAAAATCTTGAATACTTTCAATCGATGTCTGAATATTTGACTGTTTCTGATCCATAAGATAACCAGCAGCTACAAATAACTCTGACGTAGGAACTTCAAGACAGTCAGCAAATCGTTGTAAGTGCTCTGGAGTTGCTTTTCGTTTTCCGTTTATTATTCGTGAAATTGTAGCTGTATCAACTTTAGTGAGTTCACTAAATTTCCTTATAGATAATGACCGTTCCTTTAATAACTCTTTTAACATTAAACCAAAATTGCGAATTTGTTTTTCTCCAAACATACTGTTTTGTCCTTTCTATTTAATTAGAATGGTATTTCTTGGGCTCATAATATTGTATGAAAAATATAAAAAAATAATACAGTATTCCCTTGTAGAACTATACATGTATATTGACATATCGCTAACAAAATGTGTATATATTGTCAATGTGTTTGAATTATATACTAAGTTTTCGAGAGTTATAAGCTTAGCGCTTTTCTTACCCTTAGGATGTATTGTTCTTCTTAGGATTAACACGTAGTTATCTGGCTGCTACGGTTTGATAAAGAGTCTTAAGAAGGATCACTCTTCTTGTTAAATTTCTGGTACGATGCACATATTTAGCTTTGGAGCAGAGTTATACTGCATTTAAAAATTCTAAAAGTCCCTAAGTCTATACATGAATACGTAGTCAGGGGTCAATAGGACTGACTATATAGATCCATTTCTAGATCCCTGCTATGCAGAATAAAAAGCTACCTACACTTGTTTGCTCGTTCGGTTTTTACTTCGCATGTGGCAGAAAAAGGCCCTGACCGCTTCTATGCATGAATAGATGCTCTCCCCCACTAAAAAGAGGGGTTTTATGTTAGTTTTTTAATTGATGTATATATACATTAGCTCCAGATATTTAATGTTTACCATTCATGTTGTTGTATATGTAGACGATTTTTATTTTGAATTTGAGTTGAAAAATGTCTAAATAGTGAAGGAAGGTTATTTCTCAAGCTTACAGTGTCTGTTAGAGGTGTATTTATGTACAGAGATGGAATAATAAGCCCATATTACTATTCAAAATCGTTGAACGAATGAATTTATGAAGTTTCTTTGGGAAAACATTTAGAACACAGAAAAGAAATAATTCACCTAAAAGTGCAACCGTTATATTTAATAAAAAAGTTTGAAAATTATAAATAAAATGATAAATGATAATGTATTTCCAGTTTCGTAACTGCATAAAAAAACCTCCTTATAGATTTTTTATAGGATATTAAATTCCTTTAATAAAGGTGTTTGTTTTTGTGCAATATTTACAAAAAAACGCAACAAATATTCAATGAAAACGCAACAGTTATTCAATAATTTACCAAAAACACAACGGATAATTAACATATTTTTTGCATAATTTACATAATATGTCTTTAATTGTTTCAGCTAAAAAATTTCCTGCGTGCAAAAGTGTAGTTTCTTCTCAGTATAACCCCATTTTGCATATTAGGGCATACACCGTTTAACGAGAGAAGAGAATACATTCAACTGTGATTTCTCAACATATTCACATTGAAGGGAGCTGTTAGTATGTTCAGTTTTATAACATCACCTCTTGGAGTAGCCTGTAGCACAGTACTTATTGTATCTTCTAAAGCAAGAAAAGCTATACGTAAAGCAGCTGTTAAAACAACTTCAGCAGTTTTACGTATAGCAGGAAAAATTGATAGCACCGATTCTGAAGTAATACAAGAAACGGAAACTATTTTTTATGAGCCAAATGAAAATGTTGATTGTATGGAAGATGGAGTTAATGATAGTGATTTAAATCATCCACAGGAATCTAAAGTAAAAACAGCGATACGTAGAGCGGCTGTTCGAACTACTATTGTATTTCTAGGGATAGCTGAAAAAATAGAAGAAACTGTTTCAAGTTTGCAAGAAAAGTGGGCATCACTCAATAAAAATAATGCTTTGAATCGTGCATAAAGTAAATCATAACAGAATTATTCAAATTAATTATAAGGAGAATCTCAATGTCCATAATTTCATTGAAAAATAGATTTATTCGAGCTTTTCCAGGAAGAGTTCGGATTGAATTATATGGTCTAAAGCATAACAATGAAATGAAGTCTTTATTTATGTGTAAATTTCAAGAGGTAAAGGGAATTGAGAAGATTCATGCTTCTATAGAAACAGGAAGAGTTCTTATTTGCTATAACGTTAATATCGTATCATCTCATGATATCTATCAAATCATTCAATCTATTGAAAGTGATTTTTTAAAAGATGTAAATAATGAAAAAAGTGAAGAAGACAACATTATAGATGATAAACCCATAAGTTCATTCCTCGTAATACCAAAAAAAGTGGATCGATCATTTGAAAAAGAATCAATCCCCCTGCCGTTAGCTTTTTCACTTTTAGGTCTTGGTGTTTTAGGTGTGAAGCAAATGTTAATGGGAAGGTCTACTTTAGCTAAAAATACAGGGCTTTTTTATTTATCTGGGTTGGTCTCTGTATGTACAGGATATCCATTTTTAAAACGTGGTTTAAAACAAATGTCTATAAATAAGAAAATGAATTCAGACCTTATTTTAGGAATGAGTACGTTTGCATTAGCCTTTGCTAGGGAAAATCTTGTTGTGCTTGCGGGACTTAGTTTATTACACTTTGTAAATTGGAAGCGAAATCAAGCAAATATTGATAGTCAGAATGGCCCTCAATTATCTTCTGAAATTCAATTATATAGTCATAAACAATCAAAACGAGGAATGATTTTAGGGGCTGCGACATTAGCTTTAACGAGAAATCCTTTGCAAGGCATGTCGGTTCTTTTGGGAGCGAATCCTCGGCCCGCTATTACAGCGACAGAGTATGCTTGGAATCAGGCGGAGCTTGTGTCACGAGATAAAAAATATACAATTCCGCACAATGGATCTTTGCCTCAATTATCACGTACAAAAACAATTCTTTTTGATGACACATCAAATTTATTTAGAGAAAAATTAGAAGCGGTACAGTGTATTAGCCATGATACAGAGGAAAGTCAGATTTGGAGTGTGGTTGCACCACTTATGAAGAAAAGTAACCATCATTTAAAGGATGAAGTTATTGAAAAAGTAGTGCAAACGGGAAAAACTTTACGTACCGCATTTTCTGTTGAAAGTAATAGCCATGGAATGAGGGGCACTATACAAGGAATAGAAATATGTGTTGGTAGTAAACGCTTTGTAGAAAAACATAGTGAGGAATGTAATAGGTATTATCTTGAAGCAAAAAGAGTAGAGAACAAAGGATACAATGTTTTATTTGTAAGTAAAAATAAAAAGTGTATTGGATTTATTCTTGGCTCAAAAGTAGAAATTGTACCAGAGTTAAAGAAGGTATCAGATTGGTTATCTCATCAGGAATGGAAAGTCGGTATTTTAAATAATAGTTTAAATATTAGTCATACCTTTCTTAAGAGACATGGGATTGATACGAGTTGGTTGCAAAACACTGAAGAGCAAATAGTAAAGCGTGTAACAGCCATTAGATCAATAGGAGAAGATCTTATATATGTAGGAGGAGAGAACAAGCGGGAGAGTATTTCACGACTTGAAATACCTGAACTTTCTGTTAATAAATTAAGGAATAGTCTTCAATCAATTGAGTATGCGCAAAAAATAAATAAAATGGTAAATCAACATTTTGGAATCACTAAAATTTGGAACTATGTCGGAAGTTTATTTGCGATGTTTTCTATTTTTACCGCTCCTATCATTGCCTTAATGACGAATGCTATGTCGCTATTGTTCTTATCTAGGGCAAAACGAATAAGTGAAAAAATTGTTTTACAAAAGATGGACTTTTTTTTGAAACATGTAAAGGAAAATAGATGTGATCAAGCTATAGGTTACGATAAAGCAGCATGGCATTCCATGACTACAGAAAAAATGATGAGCATGTTTCATGTGAACAAGGAACAAGGTCTTAGCGATAATCAAGTGATGAACTTACGGAAGAAATTTGGAATGAACCAAATTCAATCTAAACAATCTACTTCATGGATTGTTTCCTTCTTGAAACAATTTAAAGAATTTACATCACTTATTTTGCTTGGTGCGGCAGGGTTATCGATGTTTACAGGTGGATGGTTTGACGGATTAGCAATGGGAACAGTTCTTCTCTGCAATGCTGTAATTGGAACTATGCAGGAACGTAAAGCTGAGAAAGTTGTAGAGGCACTTAATGAATTCCGACCACCAAATTGTAAAGTTATTAGAAATCAGAATACATTTGATATCTCTAGCAAAGAACTTGTCCCAGGGGATATCGTTTGTGTAGAAGCTGGTGATCGTATACCAGCAGATCTTCGAATTATTCATTCATGGAACCTAGAAGTGAATGAAGCCACATTAACAGGAGAATCTCTACCAATTGAAAAAGTCGATTGCATTTTGGATCTAAAGGCTTCATTAGCTGAGCGGAAAAATATGTTGTTTATGGGGACCGCCGTTACACGTGGAAAAGCAATTGGAGTTGTAGCTGCGACCGGAATGGATACCGAAATGGGAGCGATGGTCTCTTTAGTACAAGGTGAGGAAGTAGAAGTGACACCTTTACAGAAGAAAGTTACTTCTATTAGTAAGATGTTTATTAAAGGAGCTGTAGCAGCTGGTGGACTTGTTCTTTTGGCGGGAATCATTCGCGGGTTACAAATTACGCAAATGATAGCCACTTCTATTACATTAGCAGCATCTGCAATACCAGAAGGTCTCCCAATTATGATTACGATTGCCTTAAGTGCTGGTATATCTCGAATGTCTAAAAATAAAGCACTAGTTCGAAAACTTTCTGCTTTAGAAACTCTAGGAAGAACAACAATTATTTGTTCGGATAAAACAGGTACGCTAACAAAGAATGAAATGACAGTTAAGGCAATCGCAACATTGAATCAGCTGTGGACTGTTGAAGGGGATGGCTATGAGCCAAATGGTGAAATTCGAGAAATGTCCGGCGAAGTGGCCGTGACAGAAATGAATGTGACAGAAGGAAAAGTGAACGAAAGAAATGAACCTAATGTTTCTGTAAAAAGTCTTGATTTAGAGCGTATCATGCAAATTTCGGTTTTATGCAATAATAGTGAATTAAAGATAGAACAGAATGAATGGAAAATGAAAGGTGATCCAACGGAAGGGGCATTACTCTGTCTTGCTGCAAAGTCAACATCTGTAGAAGATTACAGAGGGTTATGGAATAGATGTCATGAAATACCGTTTGATTCTGAAACAAGTATCATGAGTGTAATCTGTCAAAATTCTACGGAAGAAAATGAATACAAAATGTTTTCAAAAGGTTCTGTAGAGGCGATTTTAGATCGTTGTAAATTCTACCAAGAAAACGGTCGTGTACATCTGCTGAATGATGAACAAAAGAACAGAATCATTCAAAGAAATACAGAGCTTGCAGACGGTGCTCTACGGGTATTAGCTTTGGCATATCGTTCTGTTGATTGGGAAGCTAACAAAATAGAAGAACAAGAATTGATTTTTGTTGGATTAGTGGGCATGATTGATCCACCAAAACCAGAGGTAGAAAAGAGTATTCTAGAAGCCTATAGATTAGGTGTGAAACCTGTAATGATTACTGGCGATCATCCAAATACAGCTATTTCAATTGCGAAAGAAATTGGAATTAAGAATACAGCGAATAAAGTGTTAAATGGTCAGGATATCGATAGGCTTACCGATAAGGAGCTTGAGGAAACTGTAAAAGATGTTTCTATATTTGCACGTGTGACACCGAGTCATAAATTAAGAATTGTAAAGGTTTTTCAAAAATATGGGCAAATTGTTGTTATGACTGGAGACGGTGTAAATGATACACCGGCAATTAAAAAGGCAAATGTAGGAATTGCAATGGGGAAAACTGGAACAGAAGTAACGAAAGAAGCAGCGGATATTGTGTTAAAAGAAGATCATATTGGTTCGATTATAGACGGTGTAAAAGAAGGACGAACAATTATTGGTAATATACGTAAAGCAGTTGGCTGTCTCTTAACTGGTAATCTAGCAGAAATTTTAGTTACTAGTGTGGCTGTAATAGCAGGGTTACCTATCCCATTAATTCCAATTCAAATTTTATTAATGAATTTAATTACAGATGCGTTACCAGCAATGATTTTAGCTGTAAATCCTGGAAATAAAACAAAGCAAACAAAAAGGCAAGATATTGTTGATAAAGAGTTATATCAAAAGGTAATTACACGAGGTGTGTTGCTTGGAGCTGGTTCATTAGGATTATTTGTTGCGAGTTTGACTATGGGGATGCCTCTTGCTGTAGCACAGTCAACAGCCTTTGCAACTTTAGTGGCGGGGCAATTGATTCAGACATTCTCATGGCGACAAGAAGGGTCTGAAGAAACAGTTCGTGATTGGTCAAAAGATCATTTCTTTATGACAGCAATTGGTATCTCTTGGCTAACATTATTTGGTGCACTATATTTCCCTCCAATTTCGAAAATTTTCCACACAGTTCCGTTAAATATAAAACAATGGATTTTGATTACAGTCGTGGCTGGATCTGTATCTAAGTTATCAAAAATATGTTTGAAATTATTAACTCGTAAAACAAAAAATATTCACAGGCAAGAATGTCATGAAGTTACAGTAGCAATTTAAATAGAAATGAACGCAGTGAAAATAGAGGGAGATGAAAAAATGATTAGAAAAATTTTGGTAGGATCTGTATTAGCTGCAGCCTCTGTTTCTATTCTTTCTGTAGCTCAAAATACGTTGCGTCCAATTATGAAAGCGGGAATAAGAGGTGTTAAATCAGCTACTGAAACTTTGAAAGAAGAAATAGAAGATATTATTTATGAGGCAAAAGCAGAAAGAGCATTACAAAAAACGTTAAAGAATCATGAGAGAAACATAGAAGAGGAAGTGCAAGATGCAAAAGAAATGAGTCATAGTCAGAAAGAAAAATATTGATTCTTTGAATCTATCAACAAACCATTATTGAAAAACTTAACATCCAAAGAAGTGTACATCAAATATGAAAAGAGGTTATTCAAAATGGTATGGATGATGATATTGGCACTTACAATTTCTTCGAGTATTGATAATTTTGGGGTAGGTATTTCTTATGGGATACGTGGAATTCGTATTCATGCTTTCTCCAATTTTATTATTTCTATTATTTGTTTTGCATTTAGTGCGGCAGGAATTTATTTTGGTGTGTGGCTTTCTAAAGTATTACCAGGAATATTTCCGATTATTGTAGGCTCATTATTACTAATCATTATTGGAATCCGTATTATATTACTTGCAATGCCAAGAAGAAATAAAGAAGCTGTAGCTATGAGGGAAATATCGATAGAGCAATCAGAAACAGACGGTGTCTCTGATCATTTAAAAACAATCATGAAAGACCCAACAAAAGCAGACTTTGATAAGTCTGGAAGTATAGGTTTTGTTGAATCGATTTTTCTAGGTGTTGCACTTTCAGCAAATGCACTTACAAATGGTTTAGGTGCTGGTTTGCTAGGCTTATCACCTATTACCATATGTTTAGCTGCCGCTATTGCTAGTTTTATAACTGTGTGGGCGGGAGTTGTATTAGGTGAAAAAGTAGCCAATGTGAGGATTGGAAAATTTACAATTGGACAATTTGGAACACTCATTAGTGGTGTTCTACTAGTTGTTATTGCTTTTACTGCTTTCTTAGATTAATTAAAAATGAGAAAAATTAATTTTATTTTATATACACATCAATTAAAAAAACGAC
>NZ_NVPR01000012.1 GCF_002551815.1 Bacillus sp. AFS098217 | reverse complement strand
AAAATAAAAGCATCTGTTATCTATACATCAATAAAAAAACGACATAAAACCCCTCTTTTTAGGTGGGAGAGAGCATCTATTCATGCATAGAAGCGGTCAGGGCTTTTTTCTGCCACATGCGAAGTAAAAACAGAAAGAGCAAACGAGTGTAGGTTACTTTTTATTCTGCATGGCAGGGATTTAGATGTCGAAAAATGAAAATGGATTTATATAGGAAAAGATTGCTTCTACTAAGTTCGTTTTATACATAGGTTCGCGTTAAAATATAGATTTTAACGTGAATAAGAGTGAATAAGGTGTATATACATACAAAAAAATGTCGAGTTGAGTCAGACTATATAAAAGATTTAAAATATTTAGTGAAGGCATAAAAGGGGGATACTATCTATGAAGAAAGAAATTTCAATTATTGGCGTTCCAATGGATTTAGGGCAAATGCGTCGCGGGGTTGATATGGGACCAAGTGCGATTCGATATGCAGGAGTAATTGAAAGAATCGAGAACATTGGGTATAACGTAGAAGACATTGGGGATATATGTATTGAGAGAGAGAAAGAAATAGATGAAAATACAAAATTAAGAAACCTTACACAAGTTGCAGATGTGTGTAATGAGTTAGCAAGTAAGGTTGATCATAGTATAGAAAAAGGTCATTTTCCACTTGTGTTAGGTGGTGACCATAGTATTGCTATTGGGACTCTTGCAGGAGTAGCGAAGCATTATAAGAATTTAGGTGTTATCTGGTATGATGCACACGGTGATTTAAATACGGAAGAAACATCCCCGTCTGGAAACATTCATGGTATGTCGCTTGCAGCAAGCTTAGGTTATGGACATCCTTCACTTGTAAATTTATATGAGGCATATCCAAAGGTAAAAAAAGAGAACGTCGTTATCATTGGTGCACGCGCATTAGATGAGGGCGAAAAAGAATTTATTCGCAATGAGGGAATTAAAGTATTTACAATGCATGAAATTGACCGTATGGGTATGACGGCTGTTATGGAAGAAACGATTGGGTATTTATCACATACAGATGGTGTGCACTTATCATTAGATCTAGATGGTCTTGATCCACATGATGCACCAGGGGTTGGAACACCTGTAACTGGTGGGTTATCTTATCGAGAAAGCCATTTAGCAATGGAAATGTTAGCAGAGGCTGATATTATTACATCTGCTGAATTTGTTGAAGTAAATCCAATCTTAGATGAGAAAAATAAAACTGCAACAGCGGCTGTTGCATTAATGGGTTCTTTATTTGGCGAAAAACTAAAATAAATGTAAGAAAAGCGGCTGAAAATGCTGCTTTTTTTATTTTAAAATGAGCGTATAATAATGAGTTATATTATACGATTCATCAAAAAAGTTTGACATCTTACCAATTTAAGCCAAGGGAGGGATGTTGTTTGTAATTGTTGTTTTTTTCATGTATGTTATAATTAATTAGTTGTTGTAAATACATACAGATAGAGCATAAAAAATATTTCAATATATGGATGAAATTGCTCGTAAGTAGGAGGAAGGTGTAGCATGCCTTTTGGAGATATGAACCTTTTGAAATATCTCAGTACGATATTAGATATCGCCGTTGTGTGGTTTGTTATATATAAGCTAATTCTTGTAATTCGAGGCACAAAAGCTGTTCAGCTTTTGAAAGGGATTACAGTTATTATCGTCGTTCGTATATTAAGCTATTTCCTTGATTTGCATACGCTGTATTGGCTAACGGATCAGGTAATAACATGGGGATTTTTAGCGGTTATTATCATTTTTCAGCCTGAAATAAGACGAGCGCTTGAACAACTAGGACGGGGAAGTTTATTTTCTCGTGGAGGCGTTCATGGAGAGAGTGAACCTGAAATTGTTGCCACAGCTGTAGCGAAAGCAACAGAATATATGGGAAAACGAAGAATTGGTGCATTGATTACATTATCCAGAGAAACTGGAATGGACGATTATATAGAAACCGGAATTCCTTTGAATGCAAATGTATCATCGGAATTACTAATTAATATTTTTATCCCTAATACACCTCTCCATGATGGAGCGGTTATTATGCAAGGTAGTACAATTAAAGCAGCAGCTTGCTATCTTCCATTATCAGAAAGTCCTTTTATTTCTAAAGAATTAGGAACGCGTCACCGAGCTGCAATGGGGGTTAGCGAAGTAACTGATAGCATTACAGTTGTTGTATCAGAAGAAACTGGTCAAATTTCTTTAACAAAAAATGGTGAATTACATCGCGATTTAAAGACAGAGCAGTTGAAAGAAATGCTTTTGGCAGAGTTTAGTGGAAATGTGAAGACAACTTCTTCATCTTTATGGAATTGGAATTGGAGGAGAAAGCGTCATGGATAAGTTAATGGAGAACCATTGGTTTTTAAAAGGAATTTCATTACTACTGACATTGATGCTTTTCATGTCAACAACCATAACAGAAAAAAATAACACTGCGAACATATCGCCTTTCACAGGTGATACAAAAGAAACAATAGACTGCCCTATCAAGGTAGATTATGATGCAGAGAAATATATTGTAAGTAGCACTCAAAGCCAAGTGAAGGTGAAATTGGAAGGTCCTAAGGCATCGGTTGCTGCTATAAAAGCAAAAAGCAAAATTGAGATTCCTGTAGATTTACGTGGTTATAAAAAAGGAACTTATGAAGTTCCCCTAAAAGCAACGAATCTCCCAAGTAATGTGAAAGCAACCGTTCAACCATCAAAAATTAAAGTTACAATTTATAATAAAGCTAAAAAGTATGTTTCTGTAGATGTGAAATTGTCAAATGAAGATCAGCTGCAGGCAGGTACTAACATTGACAAATCTGCTATTAAGTTTAAACCAGATACTGTTGAGGTAGTTGGAACAGAAGAGGAAATAGATAGTATTGCTTCGGCTAAGGCACATGTTGATGTAAAAGGTATTAACAAAACGGTAACAAAAGAAGCAGAGGTTATGCTATATGATAAAGATGGGAAACGATTAGATTTAAAAACAAGCCCATCTAGAGTAAGTGTGACAATCCCTGTTGCCACACAGGGAACAACAAATAATATAGAGAAAACAGTGCCGCTAACCTATGTGAAAAAAGGAAGTATGCCAGAAGGGTTGGCGGTCACAAACATCGGTATTCAGCCAAGTGAAGTGACGATATCAGGTCCAAAAGATGTTTTGGATAATATACAATCCATAGAGGGGGTCGAAGTGGATCTTAGTCAAATGACAGAGTCTACAACATTCGATACCTCTGTTTTATTACCAAAGGGTGTAACAAGTGCAAAACCTGATAAAGTAACGGTTTCTGTCGAAGTACAGAAGCAAAAACAAATAAAGCATAGAACAATTGATGGCATTTCTATTCAAAAAAATGGTCTTTCAAACGACGCTACTTTGCAACTCCTTTCGCCGCAAAGTGGAAAGATAAGTGTTGATATTTCAGGAGAAGCTAGTGTAGTAGATAAAATAACAGCAGCGCAAATAACGGCGGCAATTAATCTGCAAAACCTATCTCCTGGTACGCATGATATCCCAATTCAGGTTAGCGGTCCAAGTAATGTTTCAATAGAGGCAAAACAAAAAAGTGCGAAGGTAACCCTTGTAAAGAAAGAACAACCAAGTCAAGAAGTACAAGGGAACACAGAGCAATCTGATTCACAAAAAGATAAAGAAAATACAACAGACAAACAAAAAGAACAAGAAAAAGAAAAAGAGCACGAAAAAGATAAAGAGAATACAACAGACAAACAAAAAGAGCAAGAAAAAGGAGCGAATAGCAATGGGTAAATATTTTGGTACAGATGGTGTGCGCGGTGTCGCGAATAAGGAATTAACTCCTGAATTAGCGTTTAAAATTGGTCGTTTTGGAGGATATGTATTAACAAAAGATACAGAGCGTCCAAAAGTGATTATCGGCCGTGACACACGTGTATCTGGTCATATGCTAGAAGGTGCTTTAGTAGCAGGTCTATTATCAACTGGAGCGGAAGTTATGCGTCTTGGAGTTATTTCAACTCCTGGGGTTGCTTACTTAACAAAAGCATTAGATGCACAAGCAGGCGTTATGATTTCAGCATCTCATAACCCAGTACAAGATAACGGAATTAAATTCTTCGGTTCAGATGGATTTAAACTAACAGATGAGCAAGAAGCAGAGATTGAAGCATTATTAGATAAAGAAGTTGATGAATTACCACGTCCAACTGGAACAAATCTTGGTCAAGTGAACGATTACTTTGAAGGTGGACAAAAATATTTACAATACATTAAACAAACAGTAGAAGAAGATTTCTCAGGCTTACATATTGCTTTAGACTGTGCACACGGTGCAACATCTTCTTTAGCGCCATATTTATTTGCAGATTTAGAAGCTGATATTTCTACAATGGGAACTTCACCAAATGGCATGAATATTAATGAAGGTGTTGGTTCTACACATCCAGAAGGTTTAGCAGAACTAGTAAAAGAAAAAGGTGCAGATATCGGACTTGCATTCGATGGTGATGGAGACCGTTTAATTGCAGTAGATGAAAAAGGAAACATCGTCGATGGAGATCAAATTATGTACATTTGTGCGAAGTACATGAAAGAAACTGGTCAGTTAAAACATAACACAGTTGTTTCAACAGTTATGAGCAACTTAGGTTTCTACAAAGCGCTTGAAGCAAACGGTATTACAAGTGATAAAACAGCAGTTGGTGATCGCTATGTAATGGAAGAAATGAAACGTGGTGGTTATAATTTAGGTGGTGAACAATCAGGTCATATTATCTTACTTGATTACATTACAACTGGAGATGGAATGTTAAGTGCACTTCAACTTGTAAACATCATGAAAATGACGAAAAAACCATTGTCTGAGCTTGCAGGTGAAATGACAAAGTTCCCACAATTATTAGTGAACGTTCGTGTAACAGATAAAAAATTAGCATTAGAAAATGAAAAAATTAAAGAAATTATCCGTGTGGTAGAAGAAGAAATGAACGGAGACGGCCGTATTCTTGTTCGTCCTTCTGGAACAGAACCACTTATCCGTGTAATGGCAGAAGCACCAACACAAGAGCTTTGTGATGGATACGTACATCGTATTGTAGAAGTTGTGAAGGCTGAAGTTGGCGCTGAATAATTCGCCGGTTTTATATGAAAAAGGAGCACGTTTTGTGCTCCTTTTTCATATGTTTTATAGACAATGAAAAATTTTCATTGACGGTTTATACTGTTTGTTATAAGATGGTCTTGTTCTTTTTCTCAAAATAAGTATGTGATTATTGAAGCGCCAGAACTACAAGTTGTGTAGTTGACGAGGAGGAGTTTTTATCGAGATTTCGGCGGATGACTCCCGGTTGTTCATCACAACCGAAAGCTTTTACTTAAATCACCAAGGTGACTTGATGGACAAAGGTAAAAGTGTGATGAGAGAAAAGGAACGGATGAATACTAGCTGTATAAGTATATACGGACTGAAACCAATCGAGAGGAAGGTGAAGGCCGTTACAGACTTACAGGGCTAGCAATATGTAATCCGTTTTTGATATGCAAATAATGGAAAATGACTATGTCGTTACATGTTCGCAGAGCAATGTAAGCATTTGTAACGGCGACTAAACATGTGTGGAATCGTAGGATTTATTGGAGAGCAAGATGCAAAGGAAATTTTATTAAAAGGTTTAGAGAAGCTAGAATACCGCGGATATGATTCAGCGGGTATTGCAGTACAAGCTGAGAACGGTGTTGTTGTATACAAAGAAAAAGGCCGTATTGCAAAACTTCGTGAAATCGTAGATGAGAATGTAGCGGCAAGCGTGGGAATCGGTCATACACGCTGGGCTACACATGGTGTTCCAAGTACAGTAAATGCACATCCGCATCAAAGTACATCAAAACGCTTTACACTTGTTCATAATGGTGTAATTGAAAACTATGAGTTAGTGAAAAAAGAATATCTTCAAGATGTGACGTTTGTAAGTGAAACAGATACAGAAGTTATCGTTCAGCTTATGGAACAGCAAGTAAACACAGGACTAAGTGTAGAAGATGCATTCCGTAAAACGTTATCTATTTTACATGGTTCTTATGCGTTAGGATTGCTTGATGCTGAAAATCCAAACATGATTTATGTTGCTAAAAACAAAAGCCCGCTATTAGTAGGTGTTGGTGACAACTTTAATGTTGTTGCGAGCGATGCAATGGCGATGTTACAAGTTACGGATCAATTTATCGAGTTAATGGATAAAGAGATGGTAATCGTAACAAAAGAAAGTATTACAATTAAAAACTTACAAGGTGAAACGATTGAACGTGCACCGTTTACAGCGGAATTAGACGCAAGTGATATTGAAAAAGGAACGTATCCTCATTTCATGCTTAAAGAAATTGATGAGCAACCACTTGTAATCCGTAATATCATTCAAAAATATCAAAATGAAAATGGCGAAATTGAACTAGATGAAGACATCCGTGGTGCAATTTTAGATAGCGATCGTATTTATATTATTGCATGTGGAACAAGTTACCATGCTGGTCTTGTTGGAAAGCAATTCATTGAGAAATTTGCGAAAGTACCTGTAGAAGTACATGTAGCAAGTGAGTTCTCTTACAATATGCCATTATTAACAGAAAAGCCTTTCTTCATTTACATCTCGCAAAGTGGTGAAACAGCAGATAGCCGTGCAGTACTTGTGCAAACAAATGAGATGGGTCATAAAGCATTAACAATCACAAACGTACCAGGTTCTACGCTTTCTCGTGAAGCGGACTATACACTACCTTTACATGCAGGACCAGAAATCGCGGTTGCTTCTACGAAAGCTTATACAGCGCAACTTGCAGTACTTTCAATCCTAGCAGCTGACATTGCAAAAGCAAAAGGCGAAGTTCTTGATTTCGACTTAACACAAGAACTAGGTCTTGTAGCGAACGCAATGATAGTACTTTGTGATCAAAAAGAAGAAATGGATGCATTAGCAAAACAATTTTTAGCAACAACACGCAACTGCTTCTTCATCGGACGTAGCGTAGACTTCTTCGTAGGTCTAGAAGGTGCGTTAAAGCTAAAAGAAATCTCTTACATCCAAGCAGAAGGATTTGCTGGTGGAGAGCTAAAACACGGTACAATTGCTTTAATTGAACAAGGTACACCAGTTATCGCACTTGCTACACAAGCACACGTAAACCTTGGAATTCGCGGTAATGTGAAAGAAGTAGTAGCACGTGGAGCTAACCCATGTATCATCTCAATGAAAGGCTTAGAAATGGAAGGCGACAGCTTCGTACTACCAGCTGTACACGAAGCATTAGCACCGCTTGTAGCAGTTATTCCATTACAACTTATCTCATACTACGCAGCGCTTCACCGCGAGTGTGATGTTGATAAGCCACGTAACTTAGCTAAATCTGTTACTGTTGAGTAGGAGATTAGTAGTTTTGTGTAGCTTTTGAATAAAGATTGATAATTTATAAAAAGTTTGATTAAAAATCCTGCATATCAATGCAGGATTTTTTTGTTCAGCAATTTGGGGTATTTTGTTGAATAATTAGATTCCTATTATTTTGCTGCGCAATTTAATGTTGCGTGTACCTATCTTTATCGGCGTAATGTTTAAGATGATTAGGAAAATGATAGTTAACTACACCAATTTGTTATTGCTTTGATTGGACTAAAGAGAAAATAAAGGAATATGTAGAAAAAGGACTTACTCCTAATCCAGTAGAACATATTCGTGAAAATATAAACGAAAACCGATGTGGATGCGATGTAAACAATCCTCAAGGCAGTTGTTGTTTAGGAAATGTTACGAGTTATATAAAGAACTAAGCTAACTATCTACCTTTAACTAAAGGAGAGTGTTTGTTTAAGAACGCAGTACGGAATTATCAAACTTTATTTCAAAGATCCATTTTGTGTTCCATTAAAAACATGTTTTAGAATATGGAAAAAAATAGCGGATTAAAAAGTGTTTTCATACTTCTCATTTTCGGAGGTTGTTTTAAGGATAGATTTATTTGACGTAAATTCTTTTAGTTTTCTAAACGAGGATATTGAAATACTTTCAAAGAGACTGAGCATAAATCAGATTTTTTTCTTATTTATGTCCCAGCCTCTTTTTGTATCATTATGCTTATTGAGTCACGGCTTGTTTGTCTTCTTCCATAGCTCTGATGGATTGGGCTACCTTAACCATCATGGAGCATTCGATTCTCTTGCGGAAGATGTCACAACTGAAGTCGTAGGTTCCCTTGAGAGAGCCGGTTGCATGCAGCGAGTTTGCAGGGCAACCGCCACTGCAGTAGAGTTTCGCCCAGCAGTCCTGGCATTCCGGCTTCGAGTAGCAGTTGCTCTCTTTAAATTGGCATTGCATCTCTGGTTTTGTGATTCCATCCCAGATGTTTCCCATGCTATATTCTTCATCCCCGACGAACTGATGACAAGGGAATATCTCGCCCCATGGTGTGACGGCGAGATATTCGGTTCCTGAGCCACAGCCGGAAATTCTCTTTTGGATGCAAGGACCTTCTGAGAGATCAAGCATGTAATGGTAGAAGGTAAAACCGTTGCCTGTTTCTTCGCGCTTAAGCATTTCCTTGGCGAGAATCTCGTACTGGTTATAAATCTCTGGGAGGTCTTCTTCAGTAAGCGCATATGGTTCACGTGGATCACAGATGACCGGTTCCATCGAGAGTTTGTCGAAACCAAGGTCTGCGATATGAAAAATGTCATTGGTGAAGTCGACATTGTTCTGGGTGTATGTTCCACGTACATAGTATTCTTTTTCTCCACGCTTTTCGATAAATTCCTGGAACTTCGGAACAATATAATCGTAGCTACCCTTTCCAGTAATCGTTTTCCGAAGCCCGTCATGGACCTCTTTTCTTCCATCAAGGCTCAATACGACATTGTACATTTCCTTATTTAAGAAATCGGTGACCTCATCGCTCAGCAGCATGCCATTTGTAGTGAAGGTAAAGCGAAAAGTTTTTTTGGACTCTTTTTCTTTGCCTCTTGCGTAGGCGACAATCTGTTTGACGACCTTCCAGGCCATGAGCGGTTCTCCACCAAAGAAGTCGACGTCGAGGTTTCGGTGATAACCGGAGTTCTCCAATAGGTAATCGATGGCTCTTTGTCCAACCTCATAGCTCATAATTGCTCTGTTTCCGTTGTATTTCCCTTGGCTGGCGAAGCAGTATTCACATGATAGGTTACAAGTATGTGCGACATTGAGGCAGAGAGCCTTTACATAAGTTTGACGATTTCTCAAATTAATTGAGAGGTCCTTATATTCATCCTCAGTAAAGAGTTGCCCATCATTTTTTAGTTCTTCGACATCCGCGATTGTTTCTCGAATGTCTTTCTCGGAGATGCCTGCATCATGTGCGTATTTTTCTAGCATTATTGTCACGATTTCCTCCGCAGGGGTATTCTCATAACGTGCAATAATTTCATAGGCGAGGTCGTCAACAACATGTACCGATCCACTATAGGTGTCGAGTACAATGTTGTATCCGTTTAGTTTATATTGATGAATCATACCTGATAATCAGACTCCTTTTGTCCATAGAAATTGCCGCCCATCTGGAAAGCAGTTGGGCGGTACAGTTTCAGTTTCCTATCTGTTCATTTTGTTTTCACAATGCTGATTTGCAACTCCGCAAGAAGTTTTGCAAGCTGACTGGCAAGATGTTTGACATGCGCCACATCCACCATGTTTTGCGGTATCTTTCAGTTTACGAGTGCTCAGTGTTACGATTCTTTTCATAACGCACAACTCCCTTTTGAAAATATTTTTTGAAGAAATAAGATTTAAATATTGTGAAACCCTTCACAATATTGGTTGTAATTTGTGAAGGGTTTCACATTATTTCCAACAATAATTTTAACAACATCTCGGGTTTACGTCAATTATTCCTGATGTCTTGATACTCTGGAAACTCTAATTGATTTCGCTTCCCTTTTTCACTTGCTAAAATTTGGAGAGTCCCTGGAGCGCGAAATATTCGCATATAAGTGTAGCTTGAACACGAAATTATGGGGATTTATATCTTAACTGTGCCGTTGGATATAGATAGCTTCTTGATTAGACTACTAGAGACTTTATTTCGTTTTTGAAATGAGGTTTCTTTTTTGTATTTATATGATGTAGTTTACAACAGGGAGAAGGAAAATGCTCTGATGAACACTGGGGGGGGGAAATGAAATTACCTGTTCACTAAAGGATATAGCGAACAGGTAATTTCAGTGTTTTGATGTTTGTCCCATTTTCATGGTTCACTTCAGTAACGGAGGAGGGATTGTTTACGAGTGCCTTTCATCAATGTTTGTATTTTGAATCCCAATTTTTCCTGCTTTAATCTTGCTTCGGAATAGCGCAAAATATACAAGAGTTCCCGTTAAAAATAGCGTTCCGCCTACAATTGCCACTCCATGAAACATATCAGGAATAGTTAATACCCCCATTTCGAACACGAGCCATATTAAAGCACCATACGTGACAGGTGCTCTCCATTTCCCTAAATTGAACGTCTCCGCGTCAGGCAAATCTTTTCTACGTAAATAGTAAGCCAAAACGGTTATGAAGTATAAAGCGGTAAGAACAACAGATGTTGATCCGACTAGTAAAGTTAAAGAATCAGAGAATAGGATTGCTATAATATCGAGAACTAATACAAGCAAAATCGCATTTACCGGTACAGATGTTCCTGGGTTCACCTTTTTAAAATAACGTGAAGCAAAAAATACATCGTCCCGCGCCATTGCATAGATGACACGGGAAGCAGAAGCCATTCCGATTAACCCGCATGCAAAAATGGAAATGATAACAAGAAGCATAAACAAAGTGCCGATGAATTGACCGAGCTTTGTTTTAATAATAAGTGGAAGCGGGTTGGCAGAAGCTGTCACACCGGCTAAATCCGTAATGGAAATTGTAACAGTAAAAAGAAAAGCAAATCCAATGATACCACCAATCAGCAATGCGAAAAATACAGCACGTGGTACATTTTTACTAGCGTCAATTGTTTCTTCCGAAAGATTCGCCGCGGCTTCAAAGCCGACCATGGTCCACGATCCCATTAGCATAGCAATTACAAAGCCGCCAAGGTACGTGCCATTTTTCTGCTCGCCAATATTTGTTAGCATGTCCCAATTCGGAGTTGTGAATAGTGCAACAACAGCAAGAATAACAAGAATGCCCACCATACCGATCACTTCGGTATATACTGCAATGTCATTGAGGCGAGAAGCCAGTTTTACGCCAAAAATGTTGAGGACAGCCTGTAGTAGTAGGGTTGCGAGTGCAATATACAACAGGGTTTTTCCACTGATATTCCAGCTGAATACATCAGCAATGAGTGGAGCCAGGCCAAAATCGACGGCAGGAATGACAATGACAAAAAAGCAAAATCCGAGCCAGCCGGAAAACCACCCTAATTCTTGATTTGCCAGCCGCGTCACCCATTGGTACGAATAGCCGCTTAGTGGCATTCTTCCTGCCAATTCGGCAATAACAAGAGCGACAAGCAAGTGGCCTGCTAATACGATGGGCCACGTCCAAATACCTGCGGGTCCCGCATTGTTTAAAACAAAACCAAAATTCGTGAAAATTCCCGTTGTGATAGACATAAATGAAAATGCGACTGCAAAAGAACTAAAAAACTTTAAAGACCTCTTTAACTCTTGCTTGTATTGATATTGTTGCATGTTATTCGTTTCCTGCTTGATTTTTGTTTGCATAAAAAACCTCCTTCTGTTTTGTCAGTACGTTGTATCTCACCTTAGCTTGTATCCCTCCTTTCTTTGTAAGTTTGAAAATTCAGTCTTTTCAAAGCGGTTTTATTCACTCTTCTATATTGCAAGTACCATACCAATTATACAATTCGCGTCATGCTTTAATTTTGTAAGCTTTTCACTGTTTAAAATGTTGCCTCATTATGAAATTTGGAATAGTTTATTCAAGATTTCATATTCTGCTGGTGACTGATTTTCTATATAAGAAAAGAAAAGCGCATTTCCCGTACGCTTTTTTATGTTATTAAGAGGAAAGTACGATATACTTGACGTATCTTTAAAGATGTAACTATAATTGTTACGATTCGTGGATACGCTTATTTTATATTTACAACGGAAAGGGTGAATAGCGGAAGTGAATGAAGTTAATCGCGATGTATATAAACCTGTAAAAACAAACAGGTTATGGATGATTCTTGTATTAGGAACACTCACAGCAATTGGGCCATTGTCCATTGATATGTACTTACCTTCGTTACCAAAATTAACGGATGATTTACAAACGAGTGCGTCCCTTGCTCAGCTTACTTTAACAGCTTGTTTGCTAGGGCTTTCAGTTGGACAATTATTTGTTGGTTCCATTAGTGATATTTATGGACGGCACAAACCTCTTATTATTGCTCTTATTATTTATGTTGTATCTTCTTTACTTTGCGTAGTTGCACCATCTATTTGGAGTTTAGTTCTTTTACGTTTCTTGCAAGGAGCCTCAGGTTCAGCAGGAATTGTTATATCGCGTGCTATGGTGCGTGATATGTACTCTGGTCCTGAGATGACAAAGTTTTTCTCACTGCTTATGTTAGTAAACGGAGCAGCGCCTATTTTAGCTCCAATTATTGGGGGACAATTGTTACAGTTTACATCATGGCGTGGAGTTTTTATCGTTCTTTGCGTGATAAGTGTCTTTATGTTAGTATCCGCTATTTTTGTATTACATGAGACATTACCTCTGGAAGAGAGGGAAACAGGTGGTTTAACAGGCACATTATCAACATATGGGAAATTGCTGAAAGATCGCTTATTTATGGGATATGCTTTGTCTCAAGGTTTAGTATCAGCAGCGATGTTCGCATATATTTCGGGTTCACCGTTTGTGTTGCAAAACATATACGGGGCATCACCACAAGCATTTAGTTTATTCTTTGCTATTAATGGTATTGGTATTATTCTTGCCAGTCAAATTACTGGCCGTTTGGCAGGAAAGTTAAGTGAGAAAACATTATTTGTAGCTGGTATTGGAATTGCAGCTGTTGGCGGTATTTCCTTACTTCTCATAATTGTACTAGGAATAGGATTAATCGGTGTTTTATGCTCATTATTCCTTGTTGTATCAAGTGTTGGGATCGTATCGACAACAGGTTTTACACTAGCGATGAGAAATCAAAAACAAGCTGCTGGAACAGCATCTGCATTGCTTGGATTATTACAGTTTATTTCCGGAGCGCTTGTTGCACCTTTAGTAGGTATGGGAGGGAGTAATAACGCACTTCCTATGGGTATTGTGATTGCCATATGTGAAGTGGGCGCCGTTTTATGTTATATGTTTATGGCAAAGCGCAGCGAAAAGCAGTTTGTACTTCAAGAACAGCAGGATATAGAGGCATAAGGGTACTAAAAAAGAGCTAATTCAAAATATACTTTGAATTAGCTCTTTTTGCTATTTCTTTGAAACAGTTCATACATGTTATTTATAATTGTATCGTATAGAACGGCTAATTTATCCCAAACCCAGCGATTCGAATCAATCTCTTTTTCACCGCAGTCAATAATATCCGTATGATCTGTAATCTTATAGGCTCTTTCTACAATTATCGGAGCGATTTTTGGTATACGAGGGATATTTTTTAATATATCGGCAAAGTTTCCGATATAGACATGACCGATAATTTCAATTGCCAGTGACTCATCAGAGATATTGAGGACGGTACCATGTTGATTTGTATGTTCTTGCTTTAAATATTGGGCGAGTTTGAGTGGAGCTTTTTTCTTCTTTAGTACGCGGCGAAGGCTTTCTGTATTTTCAATATGAAGCGATCTTTCGCGTATGAGAATAGACAGTTCCTCTCCCATAAATAATAGTTTGTTGTACATATATATTTCCCCTTGTATTCTAAAAAATGGATAACGCACCCTTAAATATATATAAATCCATTTTCATTTTTCGACATCCAAATCCCTGCTATGCAGAATACAAAGTAATCTACACTCGTTTGCTCTTTCTGTTTTTACTTCGCATGTGGCAGAAAAAGGCCCTGACCGCTTCTATGCATGGCCAGATCCTCTCCCCCACTTAAAAAGAGGGGTTTTATGTCGTTTTTTTATTGATGTATATATCAGTCTACCATGCTATGTTCTATATGTGTGCTTACAGTTTTGTAAGGTATACGGCAAAGTTATGGAGATACTGATAGTATAAAGTGACGATACTGTGACAAAAATGATAGTATGTATATAAGAGTGCTGTCATACGTGCAAAGTTTGAAGTGTTCTCGTTATAATAACAAGTAGAGATAAAATTGAACTAATCGGGCTTTTACGGGCAGTGTATTTCCTGCCGAGCTTCTTTTCCGAATCTTGAGGTGGGGAGATTACCACCCGCAAATAGCAGGATAAGTAGTAGATGTAGATAAAAGGAGAGTAAGAGATGAAGAAAGTGTGGGGTATTGTTTTGCTTGGAAGTATGCTTCTTTTAGCGGGATGTAATGGAAATAAGGACGCAAAAGAATCAAAAGAACCAAAAGAAAAAGTAGAACAATCGGCAGATCAGCAAGAAGATATGAAAGTATATGAAGATGTCCATAAAAAGTATGATGAGAAAATGAATAAAGAGTTAAATGAATCGGTAAAACTATGGGAAGAAACTAAGGAAAAAGCTGGAAAAAAATTAGGGGACGCGCAGTTTAAAGAAGACGTCCACAAGGTAACAACAAGTATGCTAGAGGATATTGATCATATTCGTAAAGAAATTCGCGTACCTAAGTCAAAAGAACAAGAACATGAGTTATATGTTGGTTTCTTAGATGAGGCAGAACAAGCAATGAAAAAGCTAGATAAACTAGCGAAAGATGAAGATTCATCATTAATTCGTGACATAGAAGTCCATTTTTCAACAGCTTCAACATACTATAAACGTTTTCAAAAAGAAGCACAAAAATAACCTTGCGCACCGCAAGGTTATTTTTTCTTTTTCCCATTTCCGTCTTCATCTTCAGTTACTAAGATTGTCTGTTCTTCGTGAAATTCTGAAATTGTTTGTCCGGTAATATTGTCAAACGGGGTGTAGAAAGAAGTTATGTTTTTCTTTTTAATAAATAATTTATAAAAGTCGATTATGACCAATATTACAATTGTTAGTGGTAATCCTATAACGGCCATAAGTAATGGATCTATTATAAATCCCCTTTCTAGGGAAAGGCATTATTAAAGCTACTTTTTATTATAAAGCTAAGAGGTGATTTTTACCATTTGTATTTGGGATTCCATATATTATTGGTTCTAGCCCAGATTTACGATATGTAAAAAATTAAAAATAAAGAAGTAGGCAGGCCGCCTACTTCTTTATTTAATTTCTTTCTTATACTCTTTCTTCGTTCCGTCAGAGAAAACAACTTCTAAGTCGAACTTTTGATAATCTTTGTCCAATTGGAAGACGCTCACCACTTGATCAATAACTTCTTGATCTGGTGTATTTTTATCAAATGTTAATTTTTGCAGAAGTGGACTTAGCTTTGGAATCGCTTCGTCTCCTGTTAATTTTACATTAGCTTTATGATCTTCAATTTTTGCGTCCATCTTTTTGTTAGCACCTTTGTTTTTATAATCAGCTTCGTAATCTTTCTTTGTATCTTGATAATCTGTTTTTAAAGTAAATTCATTAAAATTAAGCTTTAAATCAGCGGGTGCTTCATTTTTCGCTTCGTCCGTTGTTTTCTTATTAGAAGTTGTATCTTGTTTTGCTGGTGCCTTACAGCCTGTTAATGCGGGTACTAGCATAAGAGCTAATAAAACTGAAAGTAAAATTCTCATCATATATTCCTCCTTTTTGTAACTTCCTTCCATACAAGTTTTTCCCAATTTCATGTAATTATGTATGTGTTCGAAATAAATTATTTTCCTCGTGTCACGTAGAATACTTCGCAATTTAAATCAAAAATAATTTGTATGTATATGGTAAATTGAAAATGTAAGGAGGCGCAAAAATGTATGAAGAATATAAAGATTTGATTAAAGGAGCAGTTACGTATATAGAGGAGCATTTAGATGAAGAACTTACGACTGAAAGAGTAGCTTCTTATAGTGCTATATCCATGTATCATTTTCATCGTATTTTTCAAAGTCATCTTGGAATGAGTATCACTGATTATATTCGAAAACGAAGATTAACACATGCTGCTCAGGCATTGGTAATGACAGATAGATCAGTTCTTGATATTGCAGTGCAATATGGTTTCTCTTCACAAGAGGCATTTACAAGATCATTTAAACGAATGTTTCATTTGCCACCCAAAAAGTATCGTACATATTTTCAATCATTTTATATAGAAAGGGAGGGCGTTTCAATGCAAAAAGGATTACCAAAAGGGTGGGTATTAAGCGGAAGTCACCCTGGAGAATATGAAATGGGAATAGACTATGAAACTGTTCATCAAGGAAAAACATCGGCTTATATAAAAGCGAAAGAGGATGTTACACATGGCGGATTTACAACACTTATGCAAATGTTTAAAGCTGATAAATACAGGGGGAAGCGTTTGCGCCTAACGGCATTTATTAAAAGTAAAAGTGTGAAAGATTGGGCAGGACTGTGGATGCGTGTGGACGGAAAAGATACAGAGCCATTAGCTATGGATAATATGCAAAATCGTCCAATTAAAAACACGATAAACTGGGAGCCTTATTCAGTTGTGCTGGACATAAAAGAAGAAGCGATCGGAATTGCATTTGGCATTTTATTATCAGGAGAAGGCTGTATATGGGCGGATAGTTTTCGATTGGATGAAGTTGATGAAAAGGTGCCGTCAACGGACTTAGCAGAAAATTTTTATGAGACTCTTTCTGAAGAACCTACGAATTTGCAGTTTGAAGACATAGAAGAATAAGTAAAGGTGAGAAAGAACGCATGTGGAAAATGTTATTCTATTCAATATCGGAATTATTAAAATTAGAAACGCCTTTTTATTTCTTTATATGGTTTTTTGTACTCTTTATAATTGGTGTGCTCAGTGAAATGATAGAATCAATAGGAAAAAGAAAGCCACTTTTACATTCTCTAATTAAGGCCATTATAGAATGTTTCCTTGCCTTAATTATTTGTATCGGTATTGGTATTCTATTATTTCGTATCATTCATTTCATATTTCCGAGTCAAGTTGAACCCTATGATATTGCCTATGGAAGATGGCTAGCATTCCTTGCATTAACTTTATTTTCAATTATCGGTTTTTTAGTGAAGATCACAAAACAAAAGACAAGGATATGGTTGAAACCGACGGGAGTCATTGCTCAATTTTTCTTTATTAGTATAAGTGTTTGGGGAACAATTACTATTTTTCAGCCATCTTTACATATGAGTATGCTAGTCATGCTTTTATTTAGTTTTATATTAACTGTATTTCAGTTTCTTGGTTGTTTATATGAGTATCGTTCTTGAAAATTTACAAAAAGCGGATTGACAATAATTAGAAAAAGTATATAATCTAAATGTAAGTGATCACTTGCATGAGGAAGAGAGGATTATATGGCGCGCTCAAAGACAGCAGACAAAATTATTCAAGCAGCAATTGAGTTAGTGAAAGAAAGAGGATATAAAGCAGCAACAACGAAAGAAATCGCAATGCGTGCTGGCGTCAATGAAGTAACGATATTTCGTAACTTTAAAAATAAAAAGGGTATCATTGAAGCAGCTGTTTATGAATTTTCGTATGTACCGCATGTAAAACAGTTTTTACAAACAGAAGTTGTGTGGGAATTAGAAACGGATTTGAAGAATTTAGCAAGGCACTATCATAAATTTTTGAATGAAGCGAAAGACATCATTTCTATCGGTATACGTGAAACAGGTGAATTTCCCGAATTAGATGATGAAATTTCTAAGATACCAAAAGGATTAAAAGAAGAATTGATGATTTATTTTGAAAAGATGCAGCAAGAAGGAAAAATTATTCATACAAATATTGAAGCGCAAGTAATGAATTTTATATGGATTAATTTTGGGTATTTTCTATCTAAATTGCGTTTTGAAAATCGACTCATAGAGATCAATGATGAAAATTTTATTGAAAATAATATAACCTTATATGCTAGGGCATTAAGACCCTAGTATTTATTTAAAATAAAATGCAAGTATGTACTTGCTTGCGGAAGGGTGGAAAGATGAATACATTGAAGCAATTTTTAAAAACACCAGGTACGTATGTAGGAGTTATAGTGGCGTTAGCGTTTCAACTTATTTTCTTTTGCGTTTGGCTTACAGCCTATGATGGAGTAAATGAAAGAGCGGATCAAATGCACATTGCTATTGTGAATCAAGATACGAACATGGGAAGTAAAGTAGCAGAAGGTTTACAGCAGAACTTACCTTTTCAAGTAACGAAAGAAAAATCTATGGAAAAGGCAAAAGAAGAAATGAATGCACATGCATACGATATGATTATTGAAATTCCGACTTCTTTTTCAAAGGATGTAAGTGAAAAAGGAAAAACAGATTTAGCCTTTCATATTAACCAAGCAAACGCTATGATGGCAAAGCAGATGATGGAAGGAGTCGCGAAACAAGTTCGTGACAATGTAAATAAAGAAATATCAAATTATAAGCAGCAAGCAGTTGCTGGAAAATTACAAGCCATGGGTCCAGGGAGCGTAGAAGCAATAAAAGGCTTAACTGAAGACTCAGTTGGATTTACGATTCATAAAGTAAATGATGCAAAAGGGTTTTCCGTAAACATGGTACCGCTTATGATCGTGTTAGCTTCATTTGTAGGAGCGATGATCATGAGTATGGAATTATCTAAAGTGGCAAAACAGGTAGGAGGAAGCTGGGATAATTACTTATCACGACAAGTGATTAACACCGCAGTATCAATCCTACTTGCATGTATTACAATTGGTTTAATGAAAGCATTTCAAATTGAGGCGCAAGAAACAGTATGGAATGTATGGGTATTTCAAGCAATTGTCTTTTTTGCTTTCCTATCATTAACACAAATGTTTATTACTCTATTTGGAAATGCAGGCATGCTTTTTAATATTGTTTCGCTGTCATTACAACTCGTAAGCTCTGGCGTTATGGTACCACATGCAATGTTATCAAAAGCATATCAAACAATCGGTGAATTATTTCCCGCAACATACGCAGCGAATGGTTATTATACAATAATATTTGGCGGTGGAAGTTTGAAAGAAAATATTATTTCTCTATTATTTATAATTATCATTACACAAATTGTAGCGCTAGTTGCGATGGGAATATCATTTGTATTAAAAGGGAAGAGGCGTTTAGTAAAAGAAGCATAAAGAAAAAAGGTATCTGTTTTTCTTAAATCATCATAGATGTAATGAGCAAACAAGTAAGTTGTATTCAGTTTTTTTTAAGAGAAGCAAGCCACTATGCATATAGAGAGAACTGAAAAAGTTCCTCAAAAAGAAAAAGAAGATAACCTCCCATGTAAATAGGTAGTTATCTTCTTTTTAGTTTCTGTATTTTGATAAAAGTTCTGTTGTTGGCTCAAAGTAGACACTTTTCAGCAGCCTTTGCATATACAGAGGCTTTCTTTTTAAAAGTTAAAATTGTCAGGATCTGGACCAACGCGGTGATTTTCATTTAATGATTGAATAGCTTTCATATCTTCAGTGCTTAATTCAAAATCAAAGATATTTGCATTCTCAATAATGCGATGTTCTTTAATTGATTTTGGGATAGTCACAACTTCATTTTGCAGATCCCAGCGTAAAATGATTTGAGCAGTTGATTTGTTATACTTTGTAGCAATTTCCTGCAATGTTGGATGATCAAGTAATTGACCTTGCATTAATGGTGACCAAGCTTCAAGTTGAATGCGATGTTCTTTACAAAAAGCATGCAGTTCTTCTTGTGTTAGACGTGGGTGATATTCGACTTGGTTAACCATTGGTTTAATCTCAGCGATTTCGAATACATCTTGTAGATGGTGAATATGGAAATTGCTGACGCCGATAGCACGAACGCGACCATCTTTATAAAGTTTTTCTAATGCTCTCCATGACTCAGTGTATTTTCCTTTTACAGGCCAGTGTACTAAATAAAGATCTAAATATTCTAAACCAAGTTTTTCTAATGTAGTTTCGAAAGCTTGTAATGTTGACTCATAATCTTGATCACTATTCCATACTTTTGATGTAATGAATAGTTCTTCGCGCGGAATACCAGATTCTCGAATTGCTTGTCCAACACCTTCTTCATTTTTATATATAGCCGCTGTATCAATGCTACGGTATCCGTTTTTGATAGCTGCTTTTACAGAATCAATAACTTCTGTACCATCTTCAACTTTAAAAACACCTAGACCAAACCAAGGCATCTTCACGCCGTTATGTAATGTTGTGTAATCTTGTAAACTTGTGATTGTCATATTATTTCCCCCTAGCTTTTTTATTTGTTGCTTCAATTGCTTGGTGAATGATCTTTGCGAAATTATGCTCATATAAAACATTTAAACCTTCTGCAGTTGAACCACCTGGCGTTGTCACTTGTTCCCGCAGCATGGCTGGATCTTGTTCTTGCTTGAGCATAGCAGCAGAACCAGCAATCATTTGAATGACAAGATGTTTTGCTGTTGCTTCATTAATCCCATAACTTTTTGTTGCTTCAATTAGACCTTCAGCAAAGTGGTACAGGAAGGCTGGTGCACTGCCGGTAACAGCAGTTAGCCTATGAATTTCTTCTTCAGTGCAAAGTTGTGATGTACCAATGCCCTTTAAAAGAAGTTGCAGTGTTTCTTGCTGTTCTTCATTTACGGAATGCCCCATCGTATATAAGGAGATAGACTGTCCAATCGTCGCAGCTGTATTTGGCATAATCCAGGCAACTGGTGTACCTTGAGGAAGTTTTTCTTCTAAGTAAGATGGGCCAATTCCAGCAGCAACGGTTACTACAAACTGATGAGTTAGAAGAGGAGATAATTCCGCTAATAACTGTTCATGTGCAGCTGGTGGCATTGCTAAAACGATGGTATCCACAGCTTTGATATACTGTTTCCAATCATTTGTAGTCGATACGCCATATCGTTGCTCTAATTGTTTGAGCTTTTCTGTATCGCTTCGATTAGATACAATAATTTCTTCGATGTATTCTTTACTCGTCTTAAGTAGGCCAGTAAATATTGCTTCTGCCATACGTCCGGCACCAATAAATAAAATTCGATGTTTTTTTTGCATATCCTTTATTCCTTCCTATTCTCAGAGATATTATAAAAAACGATAACATTTGTGAGAGATTTTTGTAAAAAGAAAAGACTTGTATCTCATATGAATGAGCAGTAATATTCCTATTTATTAAAGTTTCACTCTATCAGGGAGATATGCGTCGGTTGAAGTAAAATGAAAAAACCTAGCATATAAGTCATATATCCAACTTACATGCTAGGTTTGTATTGTGTTTATGAATACATTATTTTTTTGTTAATCCTAGTAATACAGCACCGCCGATAATTAAGACACTACCAAGTGCAATAAACACCATTTGTCGTTTTGTTTTCTTCTCACCTAAGAAGACAATTGCACCAAATGTTGAGATAACGATTCCCGTTTGGGATAACGAGAAACTTGTTGCAACACCAACTTTTGGCTGAGAAAGGAATAAGAATAAGTTACCTGTACCCCATAATAAACCAGATAAGATATTGCGAATTGCATATTTATTGAAAGGTTTATGTTTTGCAGTTAAGAGTACGGCACCGGCAAACATACCAACAGCTTGTGGTAGGATAGCAGCCCAACCATCGATGTTATACCAACGAATAATGATTACATATACTAGATATCCAAATGTTGAGAGAATTAGTGTAAGGATACCTTTTTTAAATTGACCAGGTGGTTGCGCATTTTCTTTATCATCTAAAGAAGTGAAGACAACACCAACAACAATTAATAGAATTGCAATCGTTCCCAGAATAATTGTAGTTGTAGTTGTCCATTCATGGAATACAATTACCCCAAAGATAGAAGTAGCTACAAGTTGCATACCTGTTGAAATGGTAACAGTGGTTGAAACACCTAATGTTTCAACAGTTTTTAATTGGTTAACTTGTCCTAAAGCCCAGAATATACCTGAAATAAAACCTACGATTAAAACTGTTAAAGTAAGTGTTGGCTGTGTAAATGCAAACATAATTGATGCGAAGAATAGAGCACCGATTGTCATACCTACCGTTTGGCTATATGCACCACCGCCCATTTTTACGCTTACTAATAAGACGTTTCCCCACGCAATTGCAGGCAGAAGCGCTAATAAAATGTCCATTACAAGACTCCTTCCATTTTACTATATTAATATAACTAAAATTCGTTCTAACGATTGGTAATTCTCCACTTGAAAAGTAGAAGATTAACGATCGTTAAAACAGGATGAAGAATTTACGATATAAATGCGTTTTCATTTCTTCATTTTTTCAAACACTTTCATATAATAACAGGAAAATGCTCTTTTTAGAAAGTAAATTCAAATAGAATGTATATTGTTATAAATATAAAAATTTCGTCATTAATTGCAATAAAAAAAGATCTCAATTTGAGATCTTTTTAAGGGGGTGGGGAACTAAAATGATGCAGCTCTTTTTAGCTAATGGGAAGATGGGGACAATCTATTTCCCAAAAGTGTTACTTTATGTCTTCATTATATGAAATGTGACCAATAGTAACTATCGAATTAGCTTACAAGAAAATTACATTTTTGTAAGGTTAATTTTTTGTTATTCTACAAAACATTTTATTTTTCGGGAAATAAAAAAGCAGCTTTTGTCGAAAGCTGCTTTAAGAAGAAGTAATTCTTTTATTAATAAATTGAATGCACAATAAAAAAATGAGTGACATGCTAACTGTTATGATAACAAGTGTCCAAGCAAGCTGCATATTACTTGCATCAATTGCCATATAAATGGCCGTTGGAATCGTTTGTGTTTTTCCAGGAATGTTTCCAGCAAACATCAGCGTCGCACCAAACTCGCCAAGTGCTCGTACAAAGCTTAAGATCATACCGCTCAGTAGTGCCGGGAATGCAAGTGGTAGTGTGACGTGTAAAAAGACTTGATATTCACTTGCTCCAAGGTCACGAGCACCGTCTTCAATTTGTTCATTTGCAATCGAAAATCCTGTTTTGGCAGATTGATACATAAGTGGGAATGAAACAATTGTTGAAGCAATAACAGCAGCCCAAGATGTAAACATAATCGATTGCTGAAACAATGATTCAATCCATTTTCCAATCGGACTGTTATTCCCAAAAATAATAATGAGAAAGAAACCAATTACAGTTGGCGGGAGTACCATTGGCAATAAGAAAATGGTTTCTAATAGCACTTTGTAACGCCACGAGGAGCGTGCTAATACTCGTCCAATTACTGTGCCAAAAATCATAACAATGATGGTGGCGCATGCAGCTACTCGTAAAGAAAGAAAAACAGGTGACCAAAGTGTATCAAGTGCCATAATAGTTATGAAAGGATTGTAAATCCATATTTTTTAAAGATAGATTGTGCATCTTTTGACTGTAAATATTCATAGAATGAAGTCGCCTCTTCCTTATGTTTCGATTCTTTTATAACCCCTACTGGATAGTGGATAGGTTCATGAGAATTAGCTGGCGCCGCATCGACAATTTTCACTTTGTCTGAAATGAGAGCGTCTGTTTTGTATACAATACCAGCGTCTACATTACCTGTTTCTACATATGTTAACACTTGGCGAACATCTTTTGTAAATACAATTTTATTTTGAAGGTCATTCCAAAGATTTTCATGTGTAAGAGAAGCTTTTGCATATTTTCCTGCCGGTACAGATTCAGGTGTACCGATTGCTAATTTTTTCACTTTATCTTCTTTTAACTCTTGAAATGTTTTAAGAGAACTTTCTTTTGGAACAACTAAAACGAGCTCATTTCCAAGAAGGTTTTTACCTTCTTTTTCATTGATAATCCCTTTTTTTACAAGTGTTTGAAATTTATCTTCTGCTGCGGAAAAGAATAAATCAGCAGGAGCGCCCTGTTCAATTTGTTGCTGAAGTGCGCCAGAACCACCGAAGTTAAAGGAAAGTTTAATATTTGGTTCTTTCTTCTTATATTGTTTTTCGATTTCTTTAAAAGCATCCTGCAAACTAGCAGCTGCAGATATAGTAAGTTCAACTGTCTTTTCTTCTTTCGCGTTCGTTTTTTCTTTCTTTTCCCCATTTGTGCAGGCACTACTCAAAATGAGAAAGAAAGAAAGTATGAATGCCCCAATAAATCGTAATGTAAATTTGTTCATACATATAATCCCCTTTCTTTTTACCATATTAATTATAACTAATTATATTTAATTATAAATAGTTATAATTAAATATAATGTGAAATATATCACTGTTTGAAAAAATAGGAGAAATATTCTTTTCTTTGTTACAATGAAGGAAGAAAGTGAGGAATCGCCTATGGATTATCATTCCTACACAACGGAAGAAGTAGCGAAACGATTAAAGGTATCAAAGCTAACTGTGTACGACTTAATTAAAAAAGGAGAACTGCCTTCTTATAGGGTTGGTAGACAAATGCGCATTGATGCTGTGGATTTAGAACAATATATTAATCAAATGAAAATAGGAAAAGTACAAGTATCTCCTGTAAAGATGGAAGAGAAGAGTAGCGGAAATACATGCGTCATTAGTGGACAAGAACTAACGTTAGATATGCTAGCCAAACATATAGAAAACCGGCTGCCAAATTCTAATATATTAAGAGCACATCAAGGTAGTTTAACGAGTTTAGTAAAGATGTATCAAGGAGAAGGGAGCGTTGTTAGTTTACATTTATTTGATGGTGAAACTGGTACATATAATGTTCCGTACGTAAAGCGCATTTTAGTTGGACAACCATGTATCGTAATAAATTTACTAGCGAGAAACGTTGGGTTTTATGTGCAAAAAGGAAATCCAAAAGGAGTACAGACATGGACTGACTTAGATAAGCCGTCTATTCAATTTGTAAATCGTGAAAAAGGATCAGGCATCCGAGTGTTAGTAGATGAGCAGGTACGCATTCAAAAGTTAGATAAAGCAAATATTAGTGGGTATGAATGGGAAGAATCTAATCATCTTGGTGTTGCTTCTCAAATTGCTAGCGGAAAGGCTGATGTTGGCGTAGGGGCAGAAAAGGTAGCGCAAATTGTAAATGTAGATTTTATCCCGCTTATGAAAGAGCAATATGATTTAGTTATTTTAAAGAACAAAGAAAATGAACAGCTGATTGAAGGAGTAAAAGACATCTTGCAATCTAAAGATTTTCAAAATGAATTACGAGCAATCGGTGGGTACGATATAAGTAAAACAGGCCAAATTATATATGAAACGAATTAAAAAAGCTGCTTGTCCATAGGACGAACAGCCTTTTCTCTATATAAAGGGGTTCAGGGAAACAAAGTTTTTTAGACAAGGACTTGAGCAAATGCGTAAATGAAAGCAGTAAGAAGAGCTGCGCCGCTTGCAAGTCCAATAAAGTCTAATTTGTTAAAAGTAATGTTGTTCATTCTAATCTCTCCTTATCGGTTTAAAGTAGTAGAAACAGCCTTTGCATCGATTAGGGCGGATAGCACCATGCCCATTATGCTTACAAATTTGTTTGTTTTCATTTTGTTCATCATGCGTATCCGCTCCTTTTCGAATGATTGTTGCCCTTGTTTCTGTCTTAATTATATGAAATCCTGGCAAGAGGAACTATCGAATTAGCTTACAGTAAAGTTACACTTTTGTAATAATTAATACTTAATTTTATTACCAACTACTAAAGGTTAGTGTTATAATTGCTGTATAGATAGGATTAAAATTCGGATGTTTAGAAAGGAACGAAACAAATGTATAAGCCAATTACATTTTTGTTGAAATATATATTTAAGACTGTTGGAAAAGTGGAGGTTCAGGGGAAAGAAAAATTACCTGAAGGAGGACCATATGTTGTTGCTTGTACGCACACAAGTTTTATGGATGTTTTAATGTTAGCGACAGGGATGTATCCAACGGAAATTCATTACATGGCGAAAAAGGAACTGTTTGAAGGGAAATTTACAAATTGGTTTTTTAAGAATGTAAATGCCTTTCCAGTAGATCGTGCAAATCCAGGACCAAGTACATTGAAAATCCCATCTCGTTTATTAAAAGAGGGTAAAGTAGTAGGGATTTTTCCAAGTGGAACGAGATCGACAGAGGATGCTTCTTTAAAAGCAGGAGCTGTTACGATTGCAATGCGCTCTAATGTCCCTTTAGTACCGGCAGCTTATATTGGGCCATCGAGTGTAAAAGAATTGATGAAAGGGAAAAGGGCGCAACTAATCTTTGGGAACCCAATTCAAGTAGGAGCAGGAGAAGCAGTAGATCGAAAAACTGCTATGAAAATGATGACGGATCAATTGAATACAACATTTGAAGAATTGAAAGAAATTTTGCAACAAAACAAAAAATAGGAAAAGACGACCGGGCATAGACGGTCGTCTTTTCTATTACTATTTATATAAAGGGGAAAGGGACACAAAATTATAGCAGCGTAGCAGCGTAAATAAAAGTAGTAAGAAGAAATGAGCCGCTAGCTAATCCGATAAAGTCTAATTTGTTAAAAGTAATATTGTTCATACTGAAATTCTCCTTACTTGTTTAATGAAGCAGCAACTGATTTTGCATCGATAAGAGCGGATAAAACCATACTCGTTGTATTTATGAATTTGTTTGTTTTGATTTTGATGTTGTTCATCATGTGTATCCGCTCCTTTTCGAATGGTTGTTGTTACTTTCTGACTCAATTGTACGAAATATAGAGAGAAGTAACTATCGAATTAGCTTACAGGAAGATTACACTTTTGTAAGAAAGCGATAAAAAGATGTAAGGATGAGAATATTTTACACATGTTTATGAAATTCATTATGTTAAGGGAGGGAGTGAACAGATGGCTAGCTAATATTAAAGATCTTGCAAAGCTAGCTGGTGTTTCGGTTACTGCTATTTCACAGGTGTTGAATAACCATCCATATGTAAGTAAGGGGAAACGAGCAGTATAAAGAGGTTGGAGAAAACTTGAATAATTAACCAAACGTTTGTTTAAACATAATAATATAGCTGTCATAAGAAAAAGGGTACGATAAAAACCACTTCTATACCTCTAGGAGATAGTGATACAATGTCAAATGGGGGGAGGTACAAACTATGATTAATCAACGAATGAAAGAGATCGCATTAATTACAATTGGTTCCTTATTGTTTGCAATTGGTATTAACTACTTTGCAATTCCAAACCGTTTATCAGAGGGTGGAATAATTGGCCTAACGGTTGTTACGTATTATTTATTTGGATGGTCACCAGGGATTGTGAACTTTGCCTTGAATGCTGTTCTATTAGCTATTGGTTATAAATTCTTTGATAAAAAAACGATGGTTTACACAATTCTTGGGATTGTGGAAACATCTTTGTTTTTATATGCTACAGAACATATCGGACATCAAGTGAATGGCGATACACTATTAGCTGCTTTGTTTGCTGGTGTGTTTGTAGGTGTCGGATTAGGTTGTATGTTCCGAGCGGGAGGTACATCGGGAGGATCAGCAATTTTAGCACAATTAGCAAATCAATATTTAGGCTGGAGTGTTGGAAAAGGCGTTCTCATTATTGATATTGTTGTAATTGCTGGATCTGTGTTTATTATTGGACAAGAAAAAGCAATGTATACTCTTGTAGCGGTATTTATTGGGGCGAAAGTAATTGACTTCGTCGTAGAAGGAATGAATACGAAAATAGCGGTTACGATTATATCAAATCAACCTGATTTAATTCGTGAGACGATTACGAAGCATATGACACGCGGTGTTACGATATTAGAAGGACGCGGCGGATATACTGGGAAAAATAAAGAAGTATTATATGTCGTTATTAATAAGCAAGAACTTGTGAAATTAAAACAAGTCATTAGCGAAGTAGATAAAAGTGCATTTGTTGTTATTCACGATGTACGAGATGTACTTGGCGGCGGCTTTAAAGCAAGTTAAAAAGATGAGCGAGAGGATTCGTTCATCTTTTTTGCTTTAATATTTGAGGAAGGTTTGTTATTAATTTTTGTTTGATTCGTTTTGCAAAGGATGGGTTTTTACCGGAAGTTGATACACTTATAACATATTCATCATTCCGAATGATTGCTGGTGTATGGAAAGAGGATTCTGTTCCATCACTTACAATGTTAACCCATTGAAAATCATGTGCAGCCTGTTTGACCATCATATTTATATCATGGTGATTCGTGGCAGCATAGATAAGGTGAGCGTCTTGAATATCTTCTTCTGCGAATATTTTTTTCTTCCATGTAATATAGGTAAGCTTCTTCATTTCTTCACAAATATATGGGCTTACAACAGTAACAAAAGCTCCTGTATTTTTTAATCCAGCTGCCTTTCGGTATGCAATCTTTCCACCGCCGATAATGACAACATTTTTATCTTGTAGATTACACATAATCGGATAAATGTTATACATGTACATATTCCTCCATTCGTTCTAGTAAAGCTGTTTTCATGTAGGAATCAAATTGAAGGCAGTTACAGGTTGTAACGTTAGCATATTTTTTTGCATGTCGATTAATTTTTTGAAGTAATAGCCCAGTGAAGAGAAGATAAGGCATGACATATACATGATTTGTCGATACTGTCTTTTCATTGAGTTCGTCAGTAAATGAAGGTGTTCCTTTTGTTAAAAAGGAACACGAAACTGGCAGGCTCAGCCTTTGTGCAACTGCTAATCCAATTTGTTTTAATTCATGCATAGGCTGAGAATCACTGCTACCACGGCCGACAAGTAAGATTTCACTATCTTTTGTGGGCATGGCTTCACGTATTCGTTTTATTACCAGTTCAACCATAAGCGGATGTGTACTGAAAGGTGGTGCAACTGAAAATGTAATGTGTGGATAAAGCTTTTGTATTTTCTTAATTTCAAAAGGAACATCACGTTTATAATGAGCTGCTGCAAATAATAAAACAGGGACAATTAAAACCTCAGTTGCACCTTCAGTGATTGCTTCTATAATTGCATCTTGAATAGTCGGTGTTGTTAGTTCAAGAAATCCTATTTTTTGGATACTTTCACTTCGCTCGTTTATAACGGACTGAATGAAGTGCGTGAACTGTTCATTGCCCTCGTGTAAACGGCTACCATGTCCAATATAAACAATGCCTTTCATTGTGTGATCACCTCTTTGTCATTGATGATAGCTTGCAGTTGATCATCAATGTAATGAAATCCGACCTTATTGGCATATTGTAAAGTCGGTTCATCGATATATGAGAATGGTAATTTCATAATATCTGTGAAACCAAGGCGTTTTACTTCTGTTATAAACGTATCAATTGCAGCACGCCCCTCAAAGAAAATGCTATCCCATGTAAATTCAGTCAGTGTACGTGAATGAACTTCATCAAAACGATGATCAATGTTATATTGATGTGTCATCATATAAGAACCAGCACCTATTCTTTCTTGGATAACGGAAATGTGATTGATATTTCGACCTAGATAAACGGTTGTTTCAGTGGAACATGTTGCAGGTGCACCTAAAAGTCCATACTGCATAAGCTCTTTTTGTGTAGCAACATTCATATATTGCAGCGTTGCTTGCAAGGAACGAATATCTTTTTGATGTTGCACACATGATTGTAACAAGATTCCAACGCTTTCAGGTGAACAAAAAACAAGACGGTTCGCTTTAAATATTTCGCAGAGTTGACCAGATGTTAATTGGTGTTCTTGCTTTTTGAAAGTTGGTATTTGATATATGTCTGCTCCAGCTGCTTGTAACTCTTGCGATATTATACTTGTTTTGCTTGTTGCAGAGACAAATAAAACTTTTTTTCCGTGTAGTGGTTTGTGTTCTTGCCAGGCAATTTGTTTACGTAAGGATACCACCTCACCAACGATTGTCATCGAGGGATTAGAAATCTGTTCCTTTTTTACATGATCAACTATTGTGGAGAGCGTACCTGTAACAACTCGTTGTTTTCCTGTTGTCCCCCATTCAATGACTGCTACGGGTGTATCTTCTTTTCTTCCTGTTTGTAATAAATTTTCGCAAATTACCGGTAGATTTTTAACTCCCATGTAAAAGGCGATTGTGTCACTATTTAAAAGGGCACTATAATTTACTTGGTCACTAATTGCTCCTTTTGTATGACCAGTTAACAAAGTTACACTATTGCTGTAATTACGATGGGTAAGAGGGATGCCAGCATACGCACTAGCAGCAATACTAGATGTAATACCTGGGACAATCTCATATGAAATGTTTTCTTCAGCTAAAGCGGCTGCTTCTTCACCAACGCGGCCAAAAATGGACGGATCCCCACCTTTTAAGCGAACGACAGTTTTACCTTCTTTTGCGGACTGAATTAAATGAGTATTAATCATTTCTTGTCGCATAATATGATTTGTTGGCATTTTCCCGCAATAGACGAGATCGCATGTTGGCTTCGTATAACGAAGTAAATTTTGATTCAACAAGCGATCGTATAAAACAACGTCTGCTTTTTTTAGGCAATCTATAGCTTTTTTTGTAATAAGTCCTTCGTCACCAGGTCCTGCACCAACTAAATATACGTATCCGTTCATCTCTCCACCTCATCTATTTTGACTTGAAAGGAAGCGAAAGCCTCCTTTCACAAGCTACATGTATATATAAATATCGCCATTAATAACTTCTACTTCATACGTTTGAATACAACCATCGTCAGGTTTTTGAACTTCGCCTGTGACTAATGAAATCTTCCAGTCATGTAACGGACAGAAGATGAATTCTCCAGAAACAATTCCTTCGGCTAAAGGCCCGTTTTTATGCGGACATCGATTTTCTACAGCACGGATATCGCCACTTGAAAGATGAAATAAGGCGATAGATTTTTCATTGATTCGCACTTCCTTACCTATTTGAATAGGAAGGTCTTCTGCACGCATTATTTTTATTTTTTCTTTTGTTTGTAACATGTAGATCGCTCCTTACTGTACAGTTTCTACTTCATACATGGCTTTTAATGACTTGGTTTCTAATGCTTGTCCCCAAGCTTCTTCATATGTGCTACGCGCTGTTTGGAAACGTTCATTTAACATAGTAACTATCTTTTCATTTTGCAGTATTTCTTTTATGTGATCTAAGCCGATTCGTTCTACCCAAGGAGCTGTTCGTTCACCGTAAATACCAGTTTCACGGTAATGTTGTACATAAGCTGTGGCAATGCGAAGTACATCTTCTTCTGTAGGGACAATCATTACAAAATCAGCTTCACGAACTTCTGTACCACCGTTACCGCCGATATAAAGCTGGAATCCATTTTCAACACAAACGACGCCGAAGTCCTTTGTTAATGCTTCTGCACAGTTACGCGGACAACCCGTTACGCCCATTTTCATTTTATGAGGTGTATCTACCATTTCTAATGATTGCTCAAGTAACATACCAAGTCCCAATGAATCTTTTGTACCGAAGCGACAGAAACGGGAACCAACACACGATTTTACATTACGAAGAGATTTGGAATAGGCATAACCAGAATTCATATCAAGGTCAGCCCATACTTTCGGTAAATCTTCTTTTTTTACACCGTATAAGCCAATTCGGCTTGCACCTGTTATTTTTACGAGCGGTACATCATACTTTTTCGCAACCTCGGCAATTCTCATTAAATCGTCTGCGGTAGTAACGCCGCCGTACATACGAGGAATAACAGAAAATGTACCATCATGCTGAATATTGCCGTTCATTCTTTCATTAACGAAGCGCGATGATTTATCATCGGCATATTCTTCTGGACGTGCCATACGTAAATAGTAATTTAATGCAGGACGGCATTTTGAACAGCCATCTTCATGTGTGAAGCCAAGGACGTTTCGCACTTCTTTTGGGGATTTTAGCCCTTTCTCATGAATTGCTGTGACAACTTCATCACGTGATAAAGTTGTGCATCCACACATACCAACCGATTGAGCAGATGCATCAAAACTATCACCGAGTGTATGAGATAAAACTTGTTCAACAACTGGACGACATTTACCACATGATCCAGCAGCTTTTGTGCAGCCCTTTACTTCTTCAAAAGTTGTTAATTCTTGTTCTAAGATGGCATGAACAATAGTTCCCTTTGTAACACCATTACATCCACAAACGGTATCATCTGAACTCATATTTGCAACGTCAAGTCCACTTTCTTCACCGGCTTTGTGGAGAAGAGAAGCTGGTGTGTATTCTTGGATATCTTCCGCCTTTTTTAACATACTAAAGAGGCGTGTGCCGTCAGCTGTATCACCATATAAAACAACACCAACAACTTTATTGTCACGGATTAGTACTTTTTTATAGGAACGTGTGCACTCATTAAATATAGAGATTGCTTTCGTCTTATCATCTTCATAGATTTGTCCGGCAGAGAATAAATCGCATCCAGCAACTTTGAGTTGTGTACCGACGATGCTACCTGTATATCCAGATGTCTGTGAATTTGTTATATGTTTTGCTAATGTAGCACCTTGTTCATATAAGGGAGCAACAAGACCATAGGCAATACCATTATGTTCTGCGCATTCACCAACTGCATAGATTGCCTCGTCATCTGTTTGCATATAGTCATTGGTAACGATGCCGCGATTTACAAGTAAACCAGCATCCTTTGCTAATTGTGTATTAGGGCGTATTCCAACAGCCATTACAATTAAATCGCATGTTACAACATCGCCATCTTCAAATTGGATACCTTCAACATGGTCAGTGCCAAGAATCTTTACAGTTTTCTTTTTCATAAGAAACTTCATACCTTGTGCTTCTAAGTCTTCACGCAGTAATGAAGCAGCCTTAGCATCAAGTTGTTGCTCCATTAAGTAAGGCATTAAATGGACAACATGCACGTCCATTCCTAAGTCAATAAGCCCTCTTGCAGCTTCTAACCCGAGTAATCCTCCGCCTATGACAACGGCTTTTTTATATTGTTTAGCGGTATTCATCATAAATTGTGTATCTTCAATTGTGCGAAAGCCTGTTACACCTGGAAGCCCCGAACCTTCAACAGGTAAAATAAAAGCACTGGAACCTGTTGCGATAATGAGTTTATCGTACATAACAATACGATTCTTTTCTGTCACAATGACTTGTTCTTCTCGATCAATATTTTTTACTTTTTCATTTGTATACAGTGTAATATTATTTTCTTCATACCAACTGAATTCGTTCATGATGATATCTTGTATATTCGTTTTTCCTTGTAAGACGTGAGATAGCATAATACGGTTATAGTTTGGATGAGGTTCATCACCAAAAATAGTAATGTCATAAAGATTTGGATCTTGTTTTAAAATTTCTTCAACACAGCGTATACCAGCCATACCATTTCCGATCATGATTAAGCGTTTTTTCATATTCATTTCCCCTCTTAAATGTGAAATGTTTAACAAACTTTTATACTTGTATTATAAAAGTTTTGGAAAATAGAGGGTGTGATATTTATCACAGTTTTTTTAGGTTCACAAATTGTTAAAAATAATATAAAACACCACTTAAATTCTTACAAAAATGTAAGGGGAATGTAAGGTGATCCGATGGCAGAATTAATTCTCTCTCTTTAAAATAAATTTATAGAAAACTACACATATTGTGTGGAGGAGGAATCTGCCTTGGGGTGGGAAATTTTGAAGAAAAGAATAATTTTTACTGCAATAGTGATGGTAGCTGTCGTTGTATTGTTGCTACCAACAAAGCTTGGACCAGTAATTGATAAATATAATCCGTTTTATAAAACGAAAGAATACTATACGATTGTGAATGGTATTGGCCAGCACATTGGAGATGGTTGGTATGAATATGAATTTGTTGCTTACGATGAAAAAGGAAGAGAACAAACTATAAAGAAAACAGTAAATCATATGTTGAAAAGAAATGAACCGTTGAAAGTTGTTGCAAAAGGACGTTATGCTGAGTCAGTAGTAGAGATTGAGGCTCAAAATATTCCTGTGCAGGCGAGAAGTAAACTTTTGGAGATGAGGTAAAAAGATCACTACATTTTGTAATGATCTTTTCATGGATTGGCATTCGAAATTTTACAGCAAGAGACATTGCTTAACAGGAAAACCCAACCGGGACAGGTTGGGTTTTCTTTATTATATAAAGGGGAAGGGGACACAATTTTATACGAGAATCATTGCAGCGGCATAAATGAAAGTTGTAAGAAGAGCTGCACCGCTAGCAAGTCCAATTACGTCTAATTTGTTAAAAGTGATGTTGTTCATATTTACTCTCTCCTTACTTATTTTATGAAGTAGTAACAATACTGTGTTTGTTGCTCTTTCTGACTTTATTGTACGAAATACTTGTGAAGGCAACTATCGAATTACATTACAGGAGGCTTACAGTTTTGTAATGTATGTGTAAGGTAATTCGATAGTTGTTATGTACGAACTTTACTACAATGTGAGTAGGAAGTTTGAAAATACAACTTTCTGTCTGAATGATGAATATTTGAAAACCAACTAACTATTGAATAGACCTCATCTCTATAGGAAATGAGGCTATTTTTTTAAACCTTACAACATTGTAAGGTTTACGTAAGTTAATTCGATGGCTCACTTGTCATATTTTTTGCATAATAGAAATAGAAAAGAAATTAGGGAGATATTAAGAAGGGAGAAGAATGGGATGCGTAAAGAAGAAGTAGTGAAGTTACCAATAAAAGATTTCTGTAGCTACTTTACTGTTGCCGTAGTATGTATTGGATTGTTTGATATGATAACAAATTTAATTGTTAAATAATATAGATGATAAAACAAGAAAGAGATTCTTTCTTGTTTTTTTATTGTCGCTAATCTGAGGTAGCGTATTAATATATATACATCAATTAAAAAAACGACATAAAACCCCTCTTTTNNCTTTTTATTCCGCATAGCAGGGATTTAGAAGTCGAAAAATGAAAATGGATTTATATAGATGTAAGGGGTGATAGGGATGAAATGGATTGATAGTCATATACATTTAGATCAATATAAGAGCGAAGAGCAAATGGAACTAATTGATGATATGAAAAGAAGTACAGAGATTGATGGATTGATTGCGGTATCAATGAACTATCATTCTTGCCAACAGACACTATCTTTAGCAGAACAATATAAATTTGTATATCCGGCAATTGGTTTTCATCCGGAGCAACCAATTAATAAAAAAGAATGCGAACAAATTTACAAATTAATTGAAGCGAATATAGAGCATCTTGTTGCTATAGGCGAAGTTGGTCTGCCATATTATTTAAGGCAAGAAAAGAGAGATCTTCCATTAGAACTTTATATAGAGGTATTAGAGAAATTTATGGCTTTAGCTAGGAAGTACGATTTACCTATTGTACTGCATGCAGTTTATGAAGATGCTGATATAGTATGTGATTTACTTGAAAAATATGAGATTTCACGTGCACATTTTCATTGGTTTAAGGGAAGCAAAAAAACGATGGAGAGAATGGTTCAAAATGGTTACTATATTTCCATTACACCCGATATTGTGCAGAAGGAGAAAATTCGAAAGATTGTCTCGTTTTATCCGCTAGAATATATGATGGTTGAAACAGATGGCCCTTGGAAATTTCAAGAGGATATCATGACACATCCAAATATGATTAAAGATGTGTTGAAAGAAATAAGCCTAATAAAAAACATGCCTATAGATAAGGTTGCAGAGCGGATATATCAGAATACAGTTCGATTTTATAACGCTATTTGTCGGTAATCATACTTCCACTTTAAAATTTAGGTGGGAGCTGAAGAAAATTCCCATTATTTAAAGTTTCATTTTATGATTCCATTCGTTTTGCACGTCTTATTAATGAAAGAAAAACGAGCACGCTCATTCCAAGTATGAGAAGGGGATATTACATTTCCCAGACAGTTTTACCATGTATTTTTCATGAAATCAGTCTAAAGCAGGATGCGAAAAGGCCTGATTATTTGATATGATTGAAGAGCAAGAGAATAATAGAATGCAGGTAATTGTAAAGGAAGAGCTGAAAGGGGACAAATTTCAGCAGAGAAAGAGGTAGGGGTAGTGAAAAAATTCTTTGTAGGATTTCTAGTTGTTCTTGGAATATATTTGTATTTTCAAGGTGAATCTGAAGGAATGGAAAGAGTAATAAAACAGGCAAGTTATGTTAATCCAGAAGAAGCAAAACAGATGAAACAAATTATTACAGAGGAAGCAAAGAAAGTAAATCTTCCTGAATGGATACCTCTTACAATTGCTGAACATGAAAGTCGTTTGAATCCAAAGAGTGTTGGAGATAGTGGCACTTCGTTTGGATTGTTTCAATTACATCGCGGTGGTGGACTCGCACCGGATCATTTCACGGATGAACAATTAAAGGATCCGCGTACAAACGCTCAAATTGCAATGCCGCATTTGGCGGAAGGGTATAAAAGAGGTGTGCAAAAAGGTTTGACTGATTTTGAATTACTAAAATATATAGCAAATACGTCTGGTTGGCCAGGTAATTTAGGGCCGGAGTGGACTGATAAAAATATGAAGTATAACGAAGGGCTAAAGAACGTATATTATCGAAATAAAGGAGTAGTAAAAGAGTAGGTGTTAGGACACCTACTCTATTTTTCTATAAAAAGTTCCATTTCATTTGTAAAATATCGTTCAAGTTGCTGTTTTACATCTTCTAACTTTGTAGAAACTTGTGGGATTTTATATCCAACATATAATGGTGAAACAACGAAACGTGGAACAACCTTACAAATCATTTTACCCTCAAAATGATAGAAGAATAAATTATAGCTGCTACATCCCTTATGGAAATCTGTTAATATGTAACGCACAGTTTGTTGAATATAATGTGCCATTATATCAACGGATTTTATATCCTCAATGACAATATTAAATTCAGTAAAACCGATAATTGGACGTGTAGAAATATTAAGTTCAATTTGCTCATCTTTTTGTACGATTACGCCTTGAAAGTGTTCAGGTGTTACATTTTCTCGGTAGTCTACATATTTCATTCCAATAATTTGCATATGTGCATGATGTAAACTTCCACCTGAAAATGGACCATAATTTTTATATAAAATAACAGAAGTAAATTCATTACTATTTTCTAAAGCGAGCCAATGTTTAATCGAGAAACGAATTAACTTTTGCATGTGTTCAGGTGTATAGGTCGCAATATGATCATCACAATTATCTGTTTCTATAAGAACAGTTTGAAACGTATCTTTCAATGTTGGAAATTTATTTTTCAACCAGATAATAGAGTCTTCCGTTTCTAAAATGTCGGTGAGGTTTTCCGTATCGCAAAAAGGACAAGCTGTATTTTTATTACGGATGCTCTCTGGTTTTTGCTTGCCAATATCATTTAAAAAATAAAGTTGTTGTGTATCCATTCGTATATGCCCCTTTGAAAATATATGTGAATTTCTATCTTACAAACGATGCAAAATTTGCATCATATTTTGTCGGTGTAAATTCAATAATTTCATATTCAGCCATTCCATATATATGGAATGGATCTTCCTTAATGATCTGCTGGATTTCTTCTTTAGAATTTAAGTTCATCAAAATGAGCCCACCGGTACGTGGATTGCGGCGACCGGAAAAAATAAACTTCTCTTGCGCATAATAGTGATCTAAAAATTGAATGTGTTCTTTTAGGTATTGTTCAATTTCTTCGAGTGGTTTGATGTAGTTTACCATTACTAAGAACATTTTTAATCCCCCTATGTGTGAAATTCCCGTCTAATATATTCGTGAAAAGGAAAGGGAAATCCTGTATAGTGGTACAGGGAATAGAGGGAAAAGGAGTTAGAAGATGGAAAACCAGAAAAATGTATCATTTCGTGATATATGGCGGACTGCTAATCCGTCAAAAAAATTATTTGCAATAGGGTTGTTTTTTTCAATACTATCAACAATTGCTGGACTAGGTATCCCGCTCTTAATTAAAGAACTAATGGAAGGATTTTTAAATGGCTTCTCCTTTTCGACGTTAGGATTGATTGCTGGATTATTGCTAGTTGAGTTTCTAGGCGAAGCTAGTTCTATGTATATGCTGTCTCGAGTTGGAGAAGGAATTGTACGAACGATAAGAGAGAAAGTATGGGGAAAATTATTAAGTCTTCCGGTAGGATATTACGATAAAAATCAATCTGGTGAGATGGTAAGCCGCGTAACGAATGATACAACAGTATTAATGACGTTAATTTCTGATGAAATTGTCCAACTTATTACCAATGTATTATCAATCGTTGTATCCATTATTATCTTATTTATGTTAGACGTTCCGATGACACTTGTTTTATTGTCAGCTGTGCCTATTACTTTATTGGTTGTTTTACCGCTTGGAAAAAAGCTTGCTGACTTATCTGATCGAGAACAGAAGCAAATGTCGGAGCTAACTGCATTTTTATCACAGACATTAGGTGAAATCAAACTAATTAAATCGTATAATGCGGAAGGAATTGAATATAAAAGGGGCCAGCATAAATTTCAAAATTTATTTCAATATGGGATGAAGCAGGCCAAAATCAAATCCGTTTTAGGTCCAATTTTAGGAATGTGTACATTAGTAGTGTTAATGAGTGTTGTAGGGTTTGGCGTTTGGCGAGTTGATCGAGGATATATTTCATCTGGTGAATTAGTAGCGTTCATTTTATATCTGTTTCAAATTTTAATGCCATTTGTACAAATGAACCAGTTTGTAACGAGTTTTCAAGAGGCAAAAGGTTCTACACGGCGCCTATTTCAAATATTACATGAAGCAGAAGAAGAACATGTTTCTCTTTCACAAAAAGTTGATGTACCAGAAAAATTAACATTTCAAAATGTAAGTTTTCATTACAATGAGCAAAGTCCAATTTTAAAAAATATTTCATTTACAGTGAAAAAAGGTACGACAACAGCACTTGTAGGGCCAAGTGGTGCAGGGAAGAGTACAATCTTTTCATTGATGGAACGATTTTATGGGCCAACAGATGGAGATATTTTATTAAATGGAAATTCTTATCGCGGCATGAATATAGAAGCATGGCGAAAGCATTTTAGTTATGTTGCTCAAGCGGCTCCTGTATTATCTGGGACAATTACAGAAAATATTACATATGGTATGAAACGTACTGTTTCACAAGAAGAGGTCATTCAGGCAGCAAAGCTTGCGAATGCACATGAATTTATCATTGAATTTCCTGATGGATATGAAACAGAGGTTGGAGAGCGTGGAAATCAATTATCTGGTGGTCAAAAACAGCGAATTGCTATTGCGCGGGCCCTTTTACGTGATACAGAGTTCCTATTATTAGATGAAGCAACGGCAAGTCTAGATTCGGAATCCGAAGTGAAAATACAAAGGGCGATTGAAAATGTATTTGCGAGTAGGACGACATGTGTTATCGCTCATCGATTATCAACAGTCATACAAGCCGATAACATTCTTGTGTTGGAGAACGGAAGTATCACTGGAACTGGTACACATGAAGAATTAATGAAACATCATGCGTATTATAAAAAGATTGTAGAACAACAATTTCTAATAGAAAAAACAAAAGACAAGATATCCTAATTGCACATGGGTATCTTGTCTTTTATTTTTTCTGTAATAATGTGTATGGATCATATAGAGTCGTTTCATTCTGTTTCTTTTTTCTATTTTTCAGTGCATGTAAGGCAAAGGTTGCCCCTACAATTGTAAAGATGGCTTTCTTCATATTTATTTCCCCTTTTTTTATTGTTCATTTAATTTATGGCTAACTGCTTTTGCATCAATTAAAGCGTGGAGAATCATTTTTACCATGTTCATCATTTTTATTCCTCCTTTTATAGTTGGTTAAGTTCTTTTACAACTGCTTGTCCGTTTACTAACACCTCGAAGATTGCTTTTACGATTTCTTTCATCATGATTGTTTCCTCCTTTTGTGTATCTCTTGTTTACATCTTTATTGTATAAGGAGGCGTCATTATGTACTATCGCTTTCCATTACGTGAACATAACAGTTTTGTAAGATGGGATGTAATTTGTTGAAATGTGTAGTCTACTTTCATTATTTTCAGAAAAATGACTATTCAAACATTGAATGGGGAAGTATAATAAAAAAGTAAGTATCAAATTCCGTACGAAAGGAGTGAATGAGATGAAACGTTCTTTAGCTGCGCACGCAAAATTTTTAGACTTTATCTATTTTTGTCGTGCGATTTTTCATGATGTAGTTGCTAACGGGATACGTATGCCCTTTTTTAGCAATTGCATAGTAGCTATTGAACGATAGAAATCTCTTCACCCATTTTATAAGACGTGTGAAAAGGGAGCTATTTTGCTTCCTTTTTCTATGCCAAAAACCATGGGGAAAGTTTCTTTCCTCATGTTTTTTTACGTTGAAAGGAGTACGGAAAATGACAATTTGTAGTGTGAACAATGTAACGAAATCTTTTGGTGGGAACATCATATTTGAAAATATATCATTTGAAATAAAGAATGGCGAACGCATTGGATTGGTTGGCCGAAATGGTAGTGGAAAGACAACAATTTTTCAGCTGTTAACAGGGATTGAGAGTGTAGATGCTGGAGCAATTCATATGAAGAAAGGGACGCGTATTGGTCATGTAGCACAAATTCCAAAGTTTGCTGATGAAACGACTGTATATGATGTATTAAGCTCTGCTTTTGCAAAAGAGAAAGAATTAGAAACAGAAATGCGTAGTTTAGAGAAACGTATGGCAGAGGAACAAGAGCTAGCTGATTTACAAAAATTAATGGAGAAATATGGAGTAGTACAGGAACAATTTGCATTTTTAGGTGGTTATGAAATAGAAGCAAACATCATGAAGGTAGCAAATGGTTTACAAGTAACAGAGCTATTTTCTCGAATTTTTGCTGAGCTAAGTGGCGGGGAGCAGACGAAAGTAAGTCTTGCTTATATGCTGCTCAAGAAACCAGATTTACTGTTATTAGATGAACCAACAAATCATTTAGATTTATTTGCAGTAGAATGGCTCGAACAATTTTTGAAAGAGTATACAGGAACAGTGGTTGTGATCTCACATGATCGTTATTTTCTTGATGAAGTCGTTACGAAAATTTTTGACTTGGAAGACGGAGAAATTCATGTATATCGTACGAACTACTCACAGTTTGTGAAGGAGAAGGAAGAAAGATTACTCCAAGAGTTCCAATCTTATCAAGAACAGCAAAAGAAAATAAAGAAAATGAAAGAAGCAATTAAACGTTTAAGGGAATGGGCAAATCAAGCGAACCCTCCGAACGAAGGATTGCATAAACGTGCTAGAAATATGGAACGAGCATTAGAACGAATGGAGAAGTTAAAAAAGCCAATTTTAGAAAGAAAACAGATGGGACTTCAATTTGAAGGACAAGAGAGAAGTGGAAAAGATGTTGTCGTAATGAAGGAAGTGGGCAAAAGTTTTGCGGATCGTACTTTATTCCGAGGAGTAAATTTACATGTTCGTTTTCAAGAGCGAGCAGCTATTGTTGGACGTAATGGCACAGGAAAAACAACCTTATTAAAATTATTATTAGAGGAAATGAAACCAGATACTGGTGAGATTCGAATCGGTAGTGGTGTGAAAGTCGGTTATTTATCGCAGCATGCTTATGGAAACGTAAAAACCAATGTATTGGAAGCCTTCAGGGAGCATGTGGCTGTAACAGAGGGAGAGGCTCGGCACATATTAGCTCGTTTTTTATTTTATGGTCCAGCCGTTTTTAAAAAGGTCAATCAGCTTAGTGGTGGTGAACGAATGAGATTACGGTTGGCGCAGCTTATGTATCAAGATATAAATTTTCTTGTGTTAGATGAGCCCACAAACCATCTTGATATTGAATCAAGGGAAGTGCTGGAAGAAGCTCTCGAACAATATAATGGAACCATTCTTGCTGTTTCACACGACCGTTACTTTTTAAATAAGTTGTTTGAGAAAACATATTGGATCGATGAACATACATTGTTTGAATTTGCGGGGAATTATGCATGGGCACGCCAGAAATGGGCAGAGAGAATAGAGAAAGAAGAAGTGAAACAACAAGAGGTTCCAAAAATGAAAGTAATGAATGTAAAAAAGAAGGAATCTATTGGTATAGAAGAAATTGAAGATAAGCTTATGTGAATCAATTTCATAATTCT
>NZ_NVPR01000025.1 GCF_002551815.1 Bacillus sp. AFS098217 | reverse complement strand
CGTGATTTAACTCGTCGTCGAAAAAAAGTGATTGGTGATATGACAGCGGAAAAAAACAGAATCCAAAAAACATTAGAGTGTTCCAATATTAAACTAGGTTCTGTTATTTCTGATGTATTTGGTGTATCTGGACGAAAGTTATTAACTCGACTTGTCGAACAAGGCTATGTGAATTCACAGGATGTAGAAGAAACAATACACAAAAAGATGATGCCAAAAGCACAGGATATTTCAGATTCACTATTTGGTACATTAAATGCACATCAAATTTTTTTAATTCGCCATTCTTGGAATCACATACTATTTCTTGAACAGGCCATTGAACAATTAGAAGCACGAATAGATGAACTCTTACTTCCATATCAGGAACAAGTAGAACTCTTACTAACAATACCAGGTGTGAAAAAAAATACTGTCGCAAACATCATCGCAGAGATTGGTATCGAAATGAGCCAATTCCCTTCGGCGCAACATCTATCCTCTTGGGCAGGTGTATCACCAGGCAATCATGAAAGTGCCGGTAAAAAAAAAGCACCCGGACTATAAAAGGAAATCCGCACATCAAAACAACACTTTGTGAAGTAGCGTGGTCTATTTCACGTATGCGGAAAACATGGTTATCAGGGAAATTTTGGTCATTAGCTGCACGAAGAGGAAAGAGAAAAGCAATCATCGCCATTGCGCATAAAGTAATTAAGGTAATATACCATATATTGAAACAACAAATGGCATTTATTGAATACTCAAAATTACTAGCATAGACCAGTTTCCAATTTCATATACACAAACTACTGAAAAAATATCTAAAGAACAGTAGTCTTCTTTCTTATTGTCTTTTTGCGTGTTTCACACGCAAAAAGGAGATCTTAGTTTCTTTTTCAAAATCTAAATAGTACATAAACCCATTTTATTTTCACAGAAAAGAAAGGGTTTATGTTGGTTCTTCAATTTGTATTTATATATAATGGTTTCTTCTTTTATAACACTTTTACAGGTACACATATTTCACAATAATGGTTGTTAATCATCTCACTCGTGTATCTTTCTAAAATCGGTTTGTTGTCAATTTGATATCCACTGTTGTGTAAAGCTGGAAAAATTTCAGCCCATGCTTTTTGAGTAGCTTCCGCTGTATGTTTGACTTTGAAAATAACATACTTTCCACCAGAAAGTTCACCTTCGCAAATTGAATCATCAATTTGATAATCTTCTGAAATCACAATACAAGCATCATATCTACAGTTTTCAGGAAGTGTTGTTTTAGGGTTATCTTGCGGAATTCCAAGTATTATTGCCGATTTAATAAGATCTTTCTCCTCAGCCCATTTCTTTAACTTTTCCATTGCTTGCATGTTAGCGGGACCATATGGACCAACTTGTCGTACATAGGCAACACGGTATTGTGGAAGGGTTTCGACTTTCATATTCATAGTTTCTCTTTCCTTTCTCCATTCATATTTGCTACATATCAAATGCTATTATGATTTAAAAATATAATCAAATATATTTTTAAAATTGTTAATTTTCTTATTTAAGGAGTCCCGTCGCATCGCCATCAACTTAAGAATTCAGAATTACCCCAAAACGAAAAAAATGAGCTTAATTCACATGGACACCTATGAAAGGATGAAATTTTCGTTTTGGGGCACTTCAAAATGGTAGCTTGATTGGCATGCGTGTCGGGCCTTAATTAAATTTTTAAAAAAATAGTTACATTAATTACAAAAGTCTATAAATATAATTGGACTTTTGGTATATTCAAACTGAAAGATGCATCTTGGTAAAGGTGAAATTAGTGAAAGCTAATGACACAAAGCTATAGGGACTAAGGTGTATTTCACTCACTATGTCAGCCAGTTGTCGAAAAATGCCAAAAGAATTCCGAATCTTACAAATTTTAGGGTCATTTCAGGTACTGGAATTATTTTACATGAAAGGGGGTAGACACAAAGGTAATCGTTTAAAAACAAAAAATAGGGGGGCTTATTTTGAAAAGAACTTTATCTTTAGTATTAACTATGTCACTTATTTCAGGGAGCTTTGTTACGATTCCTTATACGAAAGTTTCAGCTGAAACGGTGTCGTTGACTCAAAAAACATTGAAACAAAAGACAGATCAGGCAATTGCAAATGGTAATTTTGAAGATCATTTGAGTTATCTTACAACATATTTAAATGAAAAGGTTGGGGAACCCACTGAAGCGAATTTGAAAAGTAAGCTTACAGACCCAGTATTTGCAGCAGCTTTGGCTCAGTGGCAATTCATATCACAAACAGGTGCTGCAGCAATGGATACATTCGCTAAAAAAGATGCTGCCCATCAAAACTTTCTTAACTGGGTTATGAAAAATACAGGGGTAATGAATACGTTTCTTGAAGGTGGCAGTCCAACTGGAAAGAATCCAGTAAATGCACTTGAGATATGGAATACAATCTGGAATACGGATGCAGATTCTCATGAAGGATTGTATTTAAAATTAGCGATAGCTACATCGTTAGCTCATGCTGAACCTATAAAATATTGGACAAATAATAAACCTATTGATCCATTAACGAGGTACCAATATTATAAAACAGCAGATCAAAATAATGAGTTATTTCCTGTCTTTAGAACATATGATGTTTGGCATTTAAGATCCGTAGTGAATACTTGGGCACCAGAAGAAGATTTAACTTGGGCAAGAAACATGATTAATACGGAACATCCAGAACTTAAAAGTCAAGATAAGATCGGAACAAGTGCATATTTGATTCAGTATGTATCAAATAACAAAGATGGAGTTAGCATTCAAGCTGGGAATGATGCATTCTACGGTGTAGGTTGGAATCTTTCTTCCATTTACAGATTTGGCGGGGTATGCGGTAATATTTCGAAGTTTGGTGTGCAAGTAAGTCAAGCCTTTGGTGTGGCCGCTATGCCTGTTACACAACCTGGGCATTGTGCACTCATATGGAATGACAAACCATCTTCTTGGAATTTAGGAAATGATATATCGGGATGGGGTGAATCGGGCCGTCATGATGTAACTGTTATTCCTTGGTCAGATAATAGCTTGGGAAATCAAGTACCTTACATCTTACTATTTGAAGATGCTGAACGTACCCCAGTAAAACTAGATAAATCAGAGCGATTACGCTGGTTAGCGAAAGCGATGAATTCAATGGATAAGAAAATTGCAATTTATAAAGTAGCTACTAATCTTTTACCAACCAATGTTTTAGTATGGAAAGATTACGTTTCTCTTATGTTACAAAATCCAAATGTAACAGATGCTGAGTGGCAAGAATTAAACAGCAGTATCATTTCTTCTTTTGCTAATGAGCCAAGACCGATGATGGATCTTCTTACTCAAATTAGAAGCCATGTTCTGAACACAGATGATAGAGCAAAACTTCAACAGTATACGTTAAATATATTAAATGTATTTAACGTAATAACGGATGTAAATCAAAAGCAAGTAGCTAATAAAATTAAAGATCAAATGCCAAGTTTAAGACTAGGCCTTGCTACTTTTAGTTTTGATGGAGCAAATGCAGGAAAACTAATGGGAATTAAACCCGATACGGAATACAGTATTGATGGAGGAAAAACGTATAAAGCTGCTACAAGCAATGATATGCTTCTGAGCAATGAAGAGATCTCAGCAATCAATTCAACGAATGGTATTTTAACAAGAGTGATTGGAACTGAGCAGCCTTTATTAATTCCAATTGGAAAAGCTGGTAAAGTTAATGTTTCTTCAAATGATGAGGAGAACTTAGTTTTTGGTCTAGACGGTACGATGGAATTCAGTATAGACCAAGGTTCACATTGGACAAAATATAATCCAGTTGCTCCTAATTTACCGGATTTAACAGGAAATGTTACATTAACAGTTAGAAAATTTGCTGTTGGTTCAAATCCAGCAAGTGATGCTGTTAACTTAAAGTTTACTGATGCTGCTGCAATAGGATTAATACCGCACAAAAACTTATCAGTTGCAGGTGTCTCAAGCCAGGAAGTTTCGGCTAATAATGGTGCTGCAAATGCAATCGATGGAAACGGTGCAACAATGTGGCATACGTTATGGAATGGCAGTGATAAGGCTCCATACATTACCATAAAGCTTAATGAAGTTACTAGCATATCACAATTAACTTATGTTCCAAGACAAGACAGTAACTCTAATGGTAACATAACTAGTTATAATATATACACAAGTCTAGATGGAGTTAACTTTACAAAGGTGGCTACTGGAACGTGGTCAGATGATAAACTTACAAAGAATGCAAGTTTCAGTAAAGTAGATGCTCAGTATGTAAAGCTTGAAGTGGTATCAGGACACAGTGGATTTGCTTCAGCCTCAGAAATAAAATTATATAATTAGTAGTTGGAAGATGAATGGGATTGTAGCAAAAGTATTTTATACTTTCGCTACGGTCTCTTTTTTGTTCTGGTGCAAAAGCTAGAGGATTTATGCAATGAATCTTCGAAACTTGGAAATACTGATACTACTACTGGGGTAGCACCATATGCCCATCAACTTAAGAAAACAAGTTACCCCCAAAACGATAAAAATAAACTTCGATGCTATAAAAACAAAGATTTCTTTCCTGTCTAATATTAGGCATAGTATTTTATCCTACGGAATCTAAAGCATCCTGTGACATATATCGTTGTAACTCTTTAGAAAACAATTCTAGTTCATCAGAAATCGATAAGTTCATATTAAAAACGCCATCCTTTCCTATGATTCTACAGAAAGAATAGCGCTTTTTTTACTTTAGGTACATTTCAAAATCTTAGACATATAATAACTATCAACTAAATCCCCAGCAATAATGCAAGAATTTCTTTTTATTCCCTCAATCTCTAGTAAATCTGGCTGCTCTTCCTTTGTAATTGGCACATTATATTCCTTTTGCTGAATATGAACAATTAAATCCACCACTTCCGATTGATACTTACTTTCATATGGTGTAATAAAAATAGTATTATTCATCGAATCTCCTTCCAGTCTGAAGCTAATAAACTATACACGGCAATATCGTGAAAACGATCATATTCTTTATGCTGTTTCTTCTGCATAACAACAAACGCAACATATTCACGAATCATTGCGCCCTAAGAAATCTCTTTCTTTACCTTTTTCACAATAGAACGTGAAGATATTCTACTATGTAGTAAATAATAAACACCACTTCCGATTATTATAAGGAATGAACAATAAAAATATAATGATCCATAATCAATTTTAGTTGCGGCAATACCAAAGATAAATGATCCAATGTCGAACCCCAAATCATATATAGAAAGGAATGTAGCCGTAGCCAATGCCCTCTTTTTAGGAGGTGCTACTTGAATGGAAATGGTTTGAAAACTGGGAAACAGGGTTCCCCACCCCACGCCAATAAGGGCTGCTGATGCAAGAAATAACAATGACGTATTCGATACACTCAATAAGAATGTACCGACTGCAAAGCATAAAATAGCGGGATAAATTATAATATTTGCCCCAAATAAATCAAACCATTTTCCAGTAAAAGGTCGGGAAATTAAAAGGACCACTGCGTACACAACAAAGAAATAACCAGCAGCTTCCACTAAATTTTGTTCTTTAGCATATATGGATACAAAGGAAACAATTCCTGAATAAATCAATCCAAAGAAAGCTGAAACCAACGATACATGAATGGCAGAAGTTTCCAAATAATCTCCGATTTTCATACTTGTTTTTCGTTCAATTACCCATTCTGGCATAAAAGCTTTCTTAGGTAATTTAACAAATAATCCTGCAACGAGTGTAAAGAGAGCACATAATGCATTTATGATAAATATTACATTTGTCCCTGTTTGTTGCATAACGGTCAAACCCAAAAAGGGACCAATAGCCATAGCGAGATTTAGCGTTAGTCCATAGTACCCCATTCCTTCTCCTTTGCGGGATTCCGGGATGAGATCTGCCACAATTGCTCCAGTGGCCGTTGTGGCCATTCCAAAGCCAATTCCATGAAAAAAGCGAAGAATTAGTAAGCCAATCAGAGATTGTGGAATAAAATACAAAATTGAAGCTGCGAAAAGAACAATGAGGGAACTTATAAAAACGATATACTTTCCTGCCTTTTCGATCCATTTACCTGCAAATGGGCGTGTTAGGATGGATGCAACCAAAAAAACTGTAGTAATAAGTCCTGCTTCAGATTCGGCACCATGCAATTCTTGTAAAGCATATATCGGCAGTGTAACCAATAAATAAAAAAATGTTGTAAACACGAGAAAATTAGTAATGGCAATACTGATAAAATCCCTTGTCCATAATCGGGGTTTATCCAATATTTCCACCTCCCATATAATATTAAATTCTTCTCACCAGACAAACATTAAAACCCATGCCTGCGTTGTTTTAATGCTATTTTATTTGCGTACTCATACTTAATATTAAATTTCTTTGTCATTTACAAAAGGTACAGTTTATAATAAAAACAAATGACAGATGAGGTATTTCAATGATGAATGAACTAATATTTAATATCAATCGAGAGAGTAACATTCCTATGTACCAACAAGTTTATCAATACATACGTACTCAGATTTTATCTGGTAAATTAGAAAGGAATACAAAGTTGCCATCGATTAGACAACTTGCTCTCCAATTAGAGGTCAGCAGAAACACAACTCAGGTAGCCTATGAACAATTGCAATCGGAAGGATATATTCGAAGTGAGAACAAAAAGGGATTTTTTGTAGAGGCCACTATATCGGATGAGACGCTTAATTATGAACCCATTAGAGAACAGCATCACGAAAAAAATCAAACTGACATAAAAACTATTGACTTTAAGATTGGGACAGTGGATCAAGAGAACTTCCCTTTGAAAAAATGGAGAATGCTTACAAACAAAATCGTTAAAGACTCTAGCATGTTTTCATACGGAGAAAAACAAGGCGATATTAAATTAAGAAAGGTACTAGCAGATTACTTGTTTCAATCAAGAGGGGTTAATACTTCTGCTGACCAGATTATTATTGGCAGTAGCACACAACACTTGTTATTACTTTTGTCGCTGTTGCTAAAGCAAGACTATCATTATTTGGCAGTAGAAGACCCGGGATATAATGTGGCAAGGGAACTATTTGCTCTTCAGTCATTTATCATTGATCCGATCCCGGTAAAAGAACAAGGCATCCAAGTCGATTGCCTTTTAAAGTCGCCTTCTAGACTTTTATATGTCACTCCTACTCACCACTTTCCATATGGAGTAACTATCCCCGTCAATGAAAGATTAAAGTTAATTCAATGGGCAAAAAGGGTGGAAGGATATATTATTGAGGATGATTACGATAGTGAATTCCGATACATCCATCAACCTATACCGTCTCTTCAAAGTTTAGATTCTAATGATAGGGTGGTTTATTTAGGAACTTTTTCAAAAGCACTGCTACCTTCTATCCGTGTTAGTTATATGGTTTTGCCTAGGAGGCTAGTAAGTGAATATAAAAAGATACTCCCTTTGCTTGAGCAAACATCCTCATCTATTCATCAGAGAACACTGGCGACCTTTATGAATGAAGGATATTGGTACTCACACTTAAGGAAGATGAAAGCTTTGTATAAACGTAAAATGAATCTATTGAATAGGGAATTACTAAAACACTTTAAGAATTATGTTGAAATAAAAGGTGGTAGCTCCGGAATTTTTATTATTATTGAAGTTAAAACAAAAATGAGTGAAAAAATGCTAATTGAAAGGGCATATGAACACGGAATTGCAGTTTATCCTTGCTCAAAATATTTCTCGAAATATATACCACAATATCCACATATTCAACTTGGATTGGGTAATTTATGTGAAGAACAGATAATAAAAGGAGTATCTCAACTAGCAAAAGTTTGGTTGTAATCTTGATTTTTCCCCTAAAAAAGTTTTTTCGTTTTTCCTATTAGGAGTAGCACCACATGCCCATCAACTTAAGAAATTAATTGTTCCTCAAAAAGAAAAAATGAACTACATTCCCATGGACATTTATATGCCTATGAAAAAATGAAATTTTGGTTTTGGGGGCACTTCAAAATGTTAGCTTGATAGCGATGGGGTAGCACCACACATCCATCAACTTAAGAGTTGAAACAAACGGAACCTTCGTCCAGCCGGGATACGTTTGAAAATGTGCTATCTTACAAAACTGTCATGTTTATGTAAGGTTATTAGATAGTTTATATACTATTTCAATGTGATAATAAGGATATAAGAAATCATAATAATTTTTAAGAGGTGAAGCTCATGAAAGCAAATAATATCTTATCTTCTTTAAGTTACTTTAGTATCTTCTTTGCACCATTTCTATTACCAATCATTATTTACTTTGTAGCAGAAGAGGAAGTAAAATATCATGCGAAAAAAGCATTATGGACACATCTAATTCCTTTCGTAACACTCATCATTGGTCTTGCTATATCTGGGGCAGTTGGATTTAGTACGTTAGGTGAAAATGCACTTGGAATTGCAGTAATCGGAACGTTTGTTATTGCTTTTATCTTAAGTATTTACTATTTTATTTGGAATATAGTAAAAGGTATTAGGGTGTTAAAAGAAGTTTAATGTATAAAGACTAACCTTATAGTTCTAAGAGGCTGTCTCAAAAGGTCGTTTTTTAACGACTTTTCGGGACAGCCTCTTTAATCACTATTAATTATTTGTATATTGTACAAAACAAACAATAGAAAAAGGCGTATATATAAAAGTTTGCTCTCAGTCATGAGTGAATCAAATGCCAGCTGATAACTTAAATAAACACTTCACTGTTTAATGTAGAAACAGTGAAGTGTTTATTTTTATTACTTGAGAATTTTTAAAGCTGCAAAAAAGAGGCACTCCTGTTAAGTTAAATAGTTCAGATAACGTGGAGAAACCGTATAAATGGCAGGTTAAATCGGGTATAAAATCACAAAGGTTTTATACTCGATTTTTTTGTTGATATGTAAAGGTTTATCCTGTTTTCGATGTTGAATTAACAAGTGAAATTGCATACCAATTAATGAAATGACCACAACTATTGTCACTTCGTTATTTTGGTGGTCATTCGAGGTGTTAAAAAGGAAATGGAAGGATTAGGTAATTTATGTTAGGATATAATGAGAAGCAAAATTGTCTTCGTTCTGCTAAAAAGCAGGATAGTTTAAGAGGGATTGTTGATTTGAGGATGATAAATTGAAAAATAATAAATCAAATAGGGCATTAAGGGTTGGAACTAATATCATACTTATTTTATTAATCTTAGGTGCATTCCAAATGTTTTTTGATGAAAACTATACAAATGACCACTTTGGTTGGTTATTTTTGATGGCTTTTTGGATGGTTAGAAGTATTTATGGTTTTACCATAAGTTTAAAAGATGGGAATAAGAAGTTAGCATTAATTGATTTAGTTTTAGCAATTTTCGCTTTTTATGTTTTATTTTCTCAGAGTATTAAATATTTCTTTTGAAAATAATTAATTCACTAACGGGGCTTTAATTGAATAAGCCTCATACAAAAGTAAAGCTTAGAGTCACATAGGGACTTTGAGCTTTTTTGCGTATTATTTACTATGCAACTTAATATGTGAATTAATATGTTATTTAGCTCGTTATTTTAGATTTTCTCCACAATAATTGAACTACTTACTGTTAAGTTAAGACACCATGAACTGAATCTTATTCAGCAAACACGTTTGATTGTTGAATAAAAAGTAACAGGTTTTCATACTTAACTTCCATTATTATGTATAATTGAATTATCTGAAAGTTATTATTACATGCCTATGGAGATGGATTATGAATGATAGAGATTCTACCAATTTTGTTTTACATGCAAAAAGTAACCAGTTTTACTGGGAGGGAAACGGTCAATTATCGATTAAAACATTTTCTAACGGAAAAGCACATTACAAGACGAGTAAAGGTTTTTTTGCTGTCGAAGAAAGTAGGTATTTACTTCTTAATGAAGGACCTTATACCATTTCAATTGATGAAAATAAGGAAGTAGAATCTTTTTGTATCTTTTTTAAGGATGGATTTGCAGAGGAAATTTCACACTCATTAAGAGAACCAAACGATAAACTTCTTAGCGATCCTTTTAAGGATAAGAGTTGCATCGGATTCTTTGAAAAAACTTATGATACAAGTAAAACCTTGTTGTCTCAAATAACAAAATTTAAGGAGAACTTACCTATCCTTGAGAATGATCCAATTGGTTATGAAGAACAATTTCACAAGTTCATGCAAATTATACTAATGGAACATTTCAATACATGGAAAGAAGTTGAATCATTAAGTGCAATACGTAATTCTACACGTGAAGAATTGTATAGAAGGATTAGTATCGCCCATGATTATATAAGGTCTTATTATGATAAACCCATTAAATTGAATGAAATTGCCCAAATTGCTTGTTTGTCGCCAAACCATTTGTTACGAACGTACTCACAAATATATGGTAAAACACCTCATCAGCATATATCTGAGTTTAGAATTTTAAAAGCGAAGAAGCTTTTAGCACAACTAGATTTCAGTATGACTGATATAACATTTGAACTAGGATTACAAAATCCTGTATCTTTTAGCAAAATGTTCAAGCGGCATGTTGGGATGTCTCCTATTAAATTTCGAAAAAAGGTGATTTTGGATAAGAAGTACTAAGTGTAATTGTATATTCTTAGAATGAAATGATATTTGAAAGGGGAGATTTTCATTGGAAACTACTATGATTCAGAAGGTCGGGCAAATTGGGGTGCCAGTTAAAGATTTAAATAAAGCAATTAATTTTTATAAAGAAAAACTAGGGCTATCGCTTTTATTTCATACTGACAGCATGGCATTTTTTGAATGTAACGGATTGCGTCTATTTTTAAGCCTTGCAGAAAAAGAGGAATTTGCTCAATCTAGTTCAGTCATCTATTTTCAAGTTGAAAAAATGAAAGAGACTTATGAAGACCTATTAAGCAAGGGAATTGCTTTCATCGATGAACCACATATTGTAGCGAAAATGGGACAAACAGAAACATGGATGACATTCTTTAAAGACACAGAAGGGAATACCCATGCTTTAATGAGTGAAGTAAAGGCTCAATAAAAAATGGAGGAAGAAAGATGAAGATAATAGAACTGCCAATTGAATTTGAATTTAATGGACAAAAAAATTCCATTTATCCAAGCTTAATTGTATTGAATAATGAACTAACATTGGTCGATACAGGGTATATAAATTTTTTACCTTTAATTGAAAATGAAATTTTAAAAAATGGATATGAGATGAGGGATTTAAAGAATATAATTATGACTCACTATGATGACGATCATATAGGTTCTTTATATGATTTCAAAGAAAAGTATCCTTGGATTAACATTATAGCTAGTGAAATGGAATCAAAGTACATTAGTGGTGAAATGAAGTCAGAAAGATTGGTTCAAGCCGAAGAAATGCTGGAAAATATGCCAAATGAAGAAATCGAATTTGGTAAATGGTTTGTGCAACAATTAAAGAATTTGAAGCACGTTCCCATTGATGAAAAGGTGCATGATGGTGATATGATTTTAGGTAATAAATGTAGAGTAGTAGCAACACCAGGGCATACTTCAGGACATATTTCATTATATTTTCCAAGTTTAAAAAGTGTCATTACAGGTGATGCAGCTGTTAATGAGAACCATGAATTGGTCATTGCGAATCCGCACTTTTGTTTAGATGCTGAGAAAGCAGAGCAGTCTTTAGAAAAGATTACAAATCTGAAAGCTGAAACGTACTATTGTTATCATGGCGGGAAATTAACTTTATAATTGAGTAAACGTAAATGGTCGGCTCTCGAATGAAAGAATGTAGTGTAGTGCTTAAAGAAAAGAATGAACTATATAAATAGGGTGTTCGTTCATTGAATTTTTATTTTTAAGATTGTAAAAAAATGTATTTAAATAAACGGATGTTTTTCTTGAATAAGCAACAAAAGTTTATTCATTTCTCTAAGTCTATTAAAATGATAAAAACCCCTGCCTTTTGATTGAAATTAGGGGTTTTTGGTATTCTAAGATTCATCTTCTATCAATTTTAAAAATCGGTGGTTCCATATATTTTCATAAAAATCAATCGTCTCTTTTGCAGACATAAATGGATTATTCAAAGTAGAGGTTGCTTTCTGTACCATGAAGTTTTCGTATCCCAATCCATGAGCAAATTTAATCGTAGCATCCATACAGTATTCTGTTTGGGCGCCGCAAAATTCAATACGATGTACAGCTAATTGGTCTAAAAGATTTTTTAAGTTCGTTTTGTAAAAAGAATTTGCATGTATTTTTCTTACAAAAAAATCTTGTTCTTGAACATCTAGATTGGCATTAATAGCCCAAAGTTCTTCTCCAGGTACTAATTCTTCATCACAGTGTTGAACAAAAATGATTGGTTTATGTAATTCTCTATATAAGGCAATTCTATTATTTACTTTAGTGAGTAAATTTTGTAAATCAAATAAATGATCTTCGCTGTAACATACGCCATTTTGTAAATCGATAACGATTAAAACATCTGCACAAGTCTCCATTATTTTTACCCCTTTCATTTTTCAATATGTTAATAATTCTATCATTTATTATACATTCTTATATTGTAATAAATTACAGGGAAATACACAAAAATCAAAAAACGTATTCAGTATACTAGACAACATTAAAAGATGATATGAAAGCTCAATTCCATATCATCTTTTTAAATAACTATTTTAGTTATCCTGTTATATTTATTAAATTATACTTTATGGCATATTGAACAAGTTCACTTTTTTTAGAAAGATTAAGTTTGTTCAACATTCTCGTCTTATGAGTATCAACCGTTTTTATACTGATAGTTAATTTTTGAGCAATTTCAGACAGTGAAAAACCGTGAACAAGAAGTTGCAATACCTCTCGTTCACGTGGACTTAAAATTACATACGGATTTTGAGAATCTGTTTCGTTTTGCATTTTTTTTAGCATAGTTGAAATTTCCTTTGGGCGAAGGTATATATACCCATCCATAACAGAATCAATAGCATTATATAATTCCTCATCTACAGCTGCTTTAGGGACGTAACCTGAAGCCCCTGCGTTCATGATTAATGTTATATAGTCCTCATCTTCATGCATGGTAAGCACGATGACTTTCGCTTGTTCATAACGTGATTTAACCTCTGTTAGAACTTGAATTCCACCTACGCGTGGCAAAGATATATCTAATATCAAAATATCGGGCCTTAAATTGTCGTAAAGTCGGAGTGCTTCAAATCCATCAGAGGCTTCACCTACAATTTTTAAGGATGGCCTTTTTTGTAATAGTAGTTTTAAACCCGCTCTCATCAAAGCGTGGTCATCAACTAGCATTATGTTGATTGTCTTTTCCATCTTGACACCCTTCTCTCCGTTTTAATGGGATCGACACCATAACTTCAGTCCCACCGATATTGTGAGTTCTAATAAAAAATGAACCACCTAGTAATTCTGCTCTTTCCTTCATTCCATATATTCCGATTCGACTTTGCTGGCGAGCTTTTTCAAAATCGTTCTCATTTATACCTTGACCATTATCATGAATGTTCAACTCGATAGAATAATCCCTTATCTCCATGTTAATCACAATCTCAGTCGCTACTGTATGTTTCACTACATTGGTAAGGCTTTCTTGAACGATTCGGTAAAGTGCTACAGCAGTATGGCTATCTATGGCAGCAACGTCATCATCAGGAGCATGTAGAATTACCGTAAGAGAAAATTTTTCTTCAAACTTTCTTACGTATTTTCTTAATGCGGGAATTAAACCTATATCATCAAGGATAGGTGGCCTTAATTCTACCGCTAAATCTCTAATTTCTCGTAAAATACCGGCTGCAGTCTCTCGACTTACATTAAGTAGCTCCTGTTGCTCGGCATCTTTAGCTTCATTAGCCAAAATACGCATTGTAACCATTAGAAAAGTAAGGGCTTGGCTTGTTTCATCATGAAGTTCACGAGAAATTCTTTTTCTCTCCTCCTCATGAGCGGATAATAGTTTCAAAATCAACGTATCTCGAAGAGCATCCTTTTCTTGAAGTTCCATCAATAATTTTTCTACTGCAGTCCTAGAACTAATCAGATTGTCAGCCATTTCATTAAAAGCCCGTGCTAGTTTTCCAACTTCATCGTCACCTACTGCTTTAGCTCTTAAGGATAAATTACCAGCTGATATACCTGCGGCTGTATCAACTAAACTGTTAATTGGTCGAGTAATAATGCGAGTCACATAATAAGCTATACCTGCCGCTCCCATACAGACCAAAAATGTAGCAACAACCAATTCTATTATTTTAGTAAAAATATAGCTTTTCGCTTGTTTTTCTGCCATTCCAACTCTAACAAATCCCACATCTCCATCTTCAATTGGAACAAGTATGTCATGAATGTTTCCTTCATCTGAAGTTAGAATAGCGTAATTTTCAGTATTGATATCATTAGGCTTATGTGCGTTTAATATTCCTTTCGGTAGGTGTTTGGAGAATGTATTTCCGACAAGGACATTATTATTATTAATGACCAGTATATAACGCACATCTTTGTTAGCTTCCTGTGCCCGGGTAATGAGAAGATGAATCGAATAGTAATCGTCAGTCAAAATGTAATCCGAGGACAATGCCGCAATATTTTCGGCAATATTTACACCACGTTTTTTTAGGTCCTCTGTCATGATTTTTGTGAGTGATTCCCAAATGATACCTCCCAATACTAGAGCGAGAAAGAGTAGCGAAACGAATATAGCTCCAAATATCTTTTGGTTTATTTGTAATTTATTCATCCATTTCATAAGTGACCCTCATATAACTTTGGTTCAAATGGAACAAAACGATCAATAAACAGCCCCTGAAACGCTGGTTTTATTATTTCTTGTTCGTGCATAGAAATGAAACTTTCTTTGATAATTCGCTTCTCTTCATCAGGTAAATTACTGTTGATGACAACAGGACCGGTACCAATCGGTTCCGTTTTTGCAATAATTTTTAAATCCTTAATCAGTTCTGGATTTTTAAGTTTAGTACGCTCAAAGACTAAGCTATCAACAGCTGCAGCATCAACAACCCCATTTATCACAGCACTTAGGGAGCTTTCATGATTATATGTAAAAACATAACGATTAAAGAAATGCTCCGGTGTTTCACTTAATTCAGCTAATTTTTTTCGCACAAAAATATATCCAGAATAACTGCTTGGATCGCTAAAAGCAACATTTTTCCCCCTTAAATCCTGTATACTGGATAGTTCATTTTTGTGGTGTACGACACATGCCCATCAACTTAAGAACGAAAACAAAATGAACTTTCGTTCAAATAAACTAAAAAACTCTTAAAACACTTTTTTCCCTTAAAAATGAGCATGCCAAATAAACCTAGGTAGGTATTATTTTTAAAGATTATGCAGCTTTCTTTTGTTTTCTAAATCCACTATACTCATAGATAACACCCATAATATCAAAGACTGTCTTCTTCTCATATCGATGAGATTTCCGCCCGTTTTTCTGTAGTAGGTGGAATAGGCGGATTAGAATCTTTGTTACTTCTTGGGTGTTTTTCTGTATAGCTTGATACAGAAGATATAAATAATCTTGGATCATCCCTATTGCCTTATATTCGCTTAATTCTCTTTTCTTCTTTTGTAAAAGAAGTTGACGCATTTTAAACATAGTAGAGGAGCACAGGAAAATAGCGATTAGCTTTCCATATAGTTGGCACTCTAATCGTTCTTGTTTTACATTACGATAATGATCTATTTTGAAGAGTGATTTCCACGTTTTAAAGACAATCTCTATTTGCCAACGCAAAGTATATAACTCATGTACCTGTTCCATCGGAACCCATTCCCAAGGTGTATTTGTGACGTACACGTTTAATCCCGCTACAACTTTACTTTTCTCTGAGTACGTTCTATTTTTGGATTTTTCTTTTTCCGCGATCTTCGCTCGTCGTTTTTGAAGTTGTTTTTCTGTTAATCGATTAAAAATAACACGCGCAAACAGTTGTTGTTTATCACCAATATAGGCATGTTTTAATTCAAATGTTTCTCCGGGCTGTAGTTGGTTTAGAAGCTGTTTCACATCGATTTGTATGTATTCCGATTGTTTCTTAATAGCACCATTTTTAAAGTATTCTGGATCTGGATTTTTCACATATACATTCGTATTTAATTTTAAACGAGAAATATAGTATGTACCTCGTTGATCCATTTGATCTAAGTCTTCCAATGAAAAATAACCCAAATCTCGAATACATAAATCTCCTGGTCGTAAGGTATCTAAGCACTCCGTACCAAATGTTTTGTCATTATTTTTCCCTGGTCCAACTTGAAAGTTAAGAAATTCCCCACTGTGCAGATCATATTCTAATTGAATTTTGATTCCGGCTGTTTGGGCACATCCTCCAGAGCCTGGATATGTATTCTCTAAAGCATTTGGCACTTGAAATATGGTGGCATCTAGGATACGGATTCGCCCAAAATAAGAGAAAAGATGGTTAGAAATTTGTGTTTGTTCACAGACTTTTTGTTGTAACAGTAAAGAAAAAATATGTTGTAAAAATAAAACTGCCTTTGTATTTAAGCGTTTATTTAAGTCCTCAGGGCTAAGTAAAGTGCCTGTCGCAGCATGAAGCCTACTACATAATCGGACTAAGGCATCACTTGCGACTCGTTGACTAACCCAGATACAAATGGTGGCTAAGTCTGAGCCAGAAAACTTACGTTTTCGCTTTACAAACCCAAGTTCTCTTGCAAGTTCTTCTAAAAATACAGGTGTAACATATCGTTGTAATTCTTCCGCAAATGGTTGTAGTTCATCTTGAATCGAGAGATTCATAAAAAATGTCATCCTTTCTAATCTAGCTTGTTTAGAAAGGATAACGTTTTTTTGTATTTAAAGGTATTAAAATCTCTTAAGTTGAGCGCCATGTAAGGTGACCCCTAATAGAGAGTTTTCACAATAAACTAATTCCTGAAGATAAAAGAACATCCGCCAAATTGGCGGATGTTCTTTTATTTCCCTCGATGTTTTGCTTTCCGTTTTTGAATTTTCAATTGTCTTTTTTGTTCTTTTAATTCTTC
>NZ_NVPR01000011.1 GCF_002551815.1 Bacillus sp. AFS098217 | reverse complement strand
ATAATTAATAGTGCATAAACCAACTAATAAACATACTAGAAATTTTATTACCTTGATGTTATTTATAATTTTCAAAAAACTCAACTCCTTTCTTTAAAAAAATTATATCATAAAATAACGATTTTCGTATATTGATAAATTTTTTTCACTTACTCAAACTAGATAGTTTTTCATCGGCTTTCATGCGCCCGATCCTTTTTACTTGTTCGAGCGTTCTGACAAAGTAAATATCGTATGAAAAAGCCCGATTAGTTCAACTAACCATCAGTGAGAAAAGCATTACTTATGGAAACTTCACTTTATATCGTGTCGAAGCGCCGATATATTTGCTCCCAATGAAAAAACGCCCTGTAAACAGGGCGCTTCTACTTTTCTTTCATTATCCAGTTCCAGCGGCTAGAATGTTCGGTGGCTTCGCTTCTTCCTGCGAGGCAAAGAACGCCTCTACGTCAGAAGCTCCATCCCCCTCACATTCTGAACGAGCCGCTTCCACTTTTAATACTGTCCAGCTTCGCCTCCTAGACCCTCATGGCTAAGAACCTTCCGCACCAGAAGATAAAAAGCATCTTCTGTGCGAAAGAACCTTAGCCAAAGGGTCTGAACAGTCGGCTCCGCATTTCTATTTAACCGATAGAACCTTCCATCTCAAATTTGATTAGACGGTTCATTTCAACTGCGTATTCCATTGGAAGTTCGCGAGTGAATGGCTCGATGAAGCCCATTACGATCATTTCTGTAGCTTCTTGCTCAGAAATACCGCGGCTCATTAGGTAGAATAATTGTTCTTCTGATACTTTTGATACTTTTGCTTCGTGCTCAAGTGAAACGTGATCGTTTTTGATCTCGTTGTAAGGAATTGTATCAGATGTAGATTGATTATCCATGATTAATGTATCACATTCGATGTTAGAGCGAGAGTTTGTCGCTTTTGGTCCGAAGTGTACGATACCACGGTACGTTACTTTACCACCATGTTTTGCAATCGATTTAGAAACGATTGTTGAAGATGTGTTTGGTGCTAAGTGAATCATTTTCGCACCAGCATCTTGGTGTTGACCTTTACCAGCAATCGCGATAGATAATGTTAAACCACGAGCGCCTTCGCCTTTTAAGATAACTGCTGGGTATTTCATCGTTAATTTAGATCCGATGTTACCATCAATCCATTCCATCGTTGCGTTTGCTTCACAAACAGCACGTTTTGTAACTAGGTTGTATACGTTGTTCGCCCAGTTTTGGATTGTTGTATAACGGCAATATGCATCTTTCTTAATGATGATTTCTACTACTGCACTGTGCAGTGAATTTGTTGTGTAAACAGGTGCTGTACAACCTTCTACGTAGTGTACGTGTGCGCCTTCGTCTACGATAATAAGCGTACGCTCGAATTGTCCCATATTTTCAGAGTTAATACGGAAATACGCTTGAAGTGGTGTATCAACTTTTACACCTTTTGGAACGTAGATGAATGATCCACCAGACCAAACTGCAGAGTTTAATGCTGAGAATTTGTTGTCAGTTGGTGGGATTACTTTTCCAAAATGCTCACGGAAAATATCTTCGTTCTCTTTTAATGCGCTATCTGTATCTTTGAAGACGATTCCTAGAGCTTCTAGGTCCTCTTTCATGTTGTGATATACAACTTCAGATTCGTACTGTGCGGATACACCAGCTAAATATTTTTGCTCAGCTTCTGGAATACCTAATTTATCAAAGGTAGCTTTAATTTCATCAGGTACTTCATCCCAAGACTTCTCAGATTTCTCAGATGGTTTTACGTAGTACGTAATTTCATCGAAATCTAAGTCGTTTAAGTCGCCGCCCCATTGTGGCATTGGCATTTCGTAGAACTTATCCAGTGATTTTAAACGGAAGTCTAACATCCACTGTGGTTCTTCTTTCATACGTGAAATCTCTTCAACGATTTCTTTTGTTAAGCCGCGTCCTGCACGGAAAATCGAAACGTCTTTATCCTTGAAACCATATTTGTAATCGCCGATATCTGGCATTTGCTTCGCCATGTTGGTATGTCCCTCCTTAGATAACCACGTGTTTAGGAACCTTTTACATTACTTATCTTCGTGTAAGCCTTTTTCTAATGCTTTCCAAGCTAATGTTGCACATTTAATACGTGCTGGAAACTTGCATACGCCTTGTAATGCCTCAATATCTCCTAAATCTACGCTGTCATCATACTCTTTTCCTAGCATCATATCAGAGAAAATTTTAGAAAGCTTAAGTGCCTCTTCAATTTTCTTTCCTTTTACTGCTTGCGTCATCATCGAAGCTGAAGACATAGAGATGGAACAACCTTCTCCTTCAAACTTCGCTTCTTGTACAATTCCATCTTCTACTTTCATCGTAAGTTGAATACGATCGCCGCAAGTTGGATTGTTTAAGTTAACTGTAACACTATCTTCTAACACGCCATGGTTACGAGGATTCTTATAATGATCCATAATAACTTGACGATATAACGTATCTAAATTATTAAAAGACATTTGTGAAATACTCCTTTGTTTTCGTTAGCGCTTCAACAAATGTATCAATTTCTTCTTTTGTATTATATAAATAGAAGCTTGCACGTGCTGTCGAAGAAGCTTTTAACCACTTCATAAGCGGCTGTGCACAGTGATGTCCTGCACGAACCGCAATGCCTTCTACATCTAATACTGTCGCCACATCATGCGGATGTACTTCATCGATATTAAATGTAACAAGACCAGCGCGATGCTTTGGTCCATAAATTGTAACGCCATCTACTTCTGATAGTCTTTCTAAAGCGTACTGCGCTAATTCATGTTCATGCTTTTCAATATTATCAAGACCGATTTCTTCTAGGAAATCAATTGCCGCTCCAAGTCCGATTGCATTACCGATAATCGGTGTACCTGCTTCAAACTTCCACGGAAGTTCTTTCCACGTAGAATCTTGTAAGTCTACGAAATCAATCATTTCACCACCAAATTCAATTGGCTCCATATTCTCTAGCAATTCCTTCTTACCATATAATACGCCGATACCTGTAGGCCCGCACATTTTATGAGCGGATAATGCATAGAAATCACAATTTAAATCTTGTACATCCACTTTCATATGAGGCGTACTTTGTGCACCATCAACGATCATGATTGCACCATTTTGATGTGCGATTTCTGCAATTTCTTTTACAGGATTAATCGTTCCAAGTACGTTAGACACATACATAATAGAAACGATTTTTGTATTCGGTGTAATTGTTTGACGAGCATCTTCTAATGAGATTGTCCCGTCCGGCTGAAGCGGAAGATATTTTAATGTTGCGCCCGTTTTCTTCGCAACTTGTTGCCACGGGATAATGTTACTATGGTGCTCCATGTAAGAAATGACGATTTCATCGCCTTCTTTTACATTTTCAAGACCATAGCTTGCTGCTACTGTATTTAATGCAGTGGTTGTTCCACGCGTGAAAATAATTTCTTCCATTGATTTCGCGTTAATAAACTTGCGAACTTTCTCACGTGCACCTTCATACGCATCGGTAGCTTTTGTACCGAGCGTATGAACACCGCGATGCACGTTAGAATTATATTCTTTATAGTAACGCTCTAACGTTCCAATGACTTGAATTGGTTTTTGAGAAGTTGCTGCACTATCGAAATAAACAAGTTGTTTGCCGTTCACTTTTTGATCAAGAATTGGAAACTGTTTGCGTATTTCATGAATATCCATTAGCGAACTTTCCTTTCAATTGCCTCAACAAGCTGCGCTTTTACTCCTTCAATTGGAAGCTCATTTACTACAGGTGCTAAGAATCCATGGATGACTAAACGTTCTGCTTCTTTCTTCGGAATACCACGGCTCATTAGGTAGTATAGTTGTACCGGATCTACGCGGCCTACAGAAGCTGCGTGACCTGCCATTACATCGTCTTCATCGATTAGAAGAATTGGGTTCGCATCACCGCGTGCTTTTTCATTTAACATAAGAACGCGAGAAGATTGTTGTGCATTTGATTTAGATGCACCGTGTTCAATCTTACCAATTCCGTTAAAGATAGATGTTGCACTATCTGTTTGTACACCGTGTTTTAAAATGAATCCTTCAGAGTGTTTACCGAAGTGAACAACTTTAGTTGTAAAGTTTTGTGTTTGGTTACCACGGCCAATTGTTACTGTTTTTGTATCAGCAAATGATCCGTCGCCCATTAAGTTCGTTACGTTCTCTGAAATTGTATTTCCATCATTCATAAGACCTAACGCCCACTCAATACGACCATCACGGCCAACAACACCGCGGCGGTTTACGTAAGTCGTTACATCTTTCGCCAATAGATCAACTGCACCAAATTTCACTTGTGCACCTTGTTCTACAATTACTTCTGCCACGATGTTTGCAATACCTGTAACAGTTTCGTTTGCTACATAGTTTTCTACATAAGTTGCAGAACTGTTTGCATCTGCTACAAATAATACGTGGTTATATACGTTTGCTTCTTCGCCGTCTACTAAGAATACAGCTTGAAGTGGTGTTTCAAGAACAACGTTTTTCGGAACATATACAAATGCACCGCCGTTGATTAATGCAGCATGAAGTGCTGTTAAACGATGCTCATCCACTTTCACGCCGTCTTTCATTAAATACTTTTGTACTAATTCAGCATGCTCAGTTGCTGCTGTTACGATATCTGTGAAAATAACACCTTTTTCTTTTGCTTCGTTCGCTAAAGAAACGAATGCAGTTGTACCAGCACGTTGTACTAATACGCTGTTATTTTCGTCGATTAAGTTTTTCACTGCTTCTGGAAGCTCTGCTAAAGAACTTACAGGCTCTTGCTTAGCAGCGTCGCCTTTTCCGATAAAGTCCCATTTATCAATTTTTGTTTTATCAGGCGTTGGCATTGGAAGTTCAGTTGCTTGTGCAAGAGCTTGTAAGCGGAACTCAGTCAACCAAGCAGCTTCGTTTACTTCGCTTGCGCGCTGACGGATTGTTTCTTGATCGAAAGGTAATGTACCGATTGTCATGTTTATGCTCCTCTCTTACGCTTCTTGCTCTGCTGTTTCGTCTTCAATACCTAATTCTTTTTTGATCCAGTCGTAACCTTCAGACTCTAGACGTTGTGCAAGCTCAGGGCCACCAGATTTAACAATACGACCGTTCATCATAACGTGAACGAAGTCTGGAGTGATGTAGTTTAATAAACGTTGGTAATGCGTAATCATTAGGCAACCGAACTCTTCACCGCGCATTTCGTTAATACCTTTAGATACAACTTTTAATGCGTCGATATCAAGACCAGAGTCTATTTCGTCTAAGATTGCAATTTTTGGCTCAATCATCATTAATTGAAGAATTTCGTTACGTTTTTTCTCACCGCCAGAGAAACCTTCGTTTAAGTAACGTTGTGCCATTTCTGGATCCATTTCTAGGAATTCCATGTTTTTATCTAATTTACGGATAAATTTCATAAGAGAAATTTCATCGCCCTCTTCACGACGTGCATTAATTGCAGAACGTAAGAAGTCAGCGTTTGTTACTCCGCTAATTTCACTTGGATATTGCATTGCTAGGAATAGACCTGCTTGTGCGCGCTCATCTACTTCCATTTCTAATACATCTTCACCGTCGATGATGATGCTGCCTTCTGTTACTTCATATTTTGGGTGGCCCATAATTGCAGAAGATAAAGTTGATTTACCTGTTCCGTTAGGTCCCATAATTGCGTGGATTTCTCCACCTTTCACTTCAAGGTTTACACCTTTTAAAATCTCTTTGCCATCGATTGATACATGTAAGTCTTTAACCGTTAATGTAGAACCAGCCATCTCAATACCTCCATTAATCCTCTATATACATTTTAAAAGTTCCTAAAACATTCACATTCTCATTTTATTCTCATTCTAATTTTATATCAAATAAAATGATATCGCAAACAATGAAAAAAAGTAACAATTTTTCCACAAATGTATATAACTATTCCCTCACATTCTATTATGATACACCTTCCTTCTTATATATATAAAGAAAAAAGGGCTGGAAATTTCCCAGCCCTTTCCTGCTTCTATTCACTTACTGGAAGTACAGCTCCCTTATATTCTTTATTAATAAAATCTTGAATTTCTTTGGAATGTAATACTTCTACAAGTGCTTTAATTTCTTTCTTATTTTTATCCCCTTTACGAACAACAACTACGTTTGCATATGGAGAATCCTTACCTTCAATTGCAATTGCGTCTTTCTCTGGATTTAATTTCGCATCAATCGCATAGTTTGAGTTAATTAAAACCGCATCGCCTTCTTTATTGTTATACACTTGTGGCAATAAACCAGGTTCAATGTCTGTTTTGAACTTCAAGTGTTTCGGATTTTCCGCAATATCTTTTGTAGTTGCTTTAACAGGTTCTACACCGTCTTTAATTTTTAAAATGCCCTCTTTTTGTAAAATTGCTAATCCACGTCCATGGTCAGCAACAGAATTACTCATAATGATTGTTGCTCCGTCTGGAAGGTCTTTTAAGCTTTTATACTTTTGAGAATATACACCAATTGGCTCTAAATGAATTTTCCCTGCCACTTCAAAATCATATTTTTTATCTTTCATTTCTTTCTCTAAGTACGGAATATGCTGGAAGTAGTTTGCATCTAAATTTTTATCCGCTAACGATTTATTCGGCAGTACGTAATCTTGGAACTTTTTAATTTCTAGTTTTATACCTTTTTTCTCCAGTAACGGTTTTGCCTTCTCTAAAATCTCAGCGTGCGGTACGTTAGAAGCACCAACGACAAGCTCATCCTTACTTTTGTCACTTTTCCCCCCACAAGCTGCTAATCCGAAAATTGACGTTGTAATAAGTGCTGTAAGTAATAATTTTTTCATATTGTAAACACCCTTCCCTTTTTATCTATCGTTTATCAATTCGAGTTGTAACAAAATCCCCAATCCATTGAATAAAGAAAACAACAAGTAATATACAAATTGTTGCAACGATTGTCACATCATTATTTCCGCGCTGGAATCCTTCTAAATATGCAAGTGTACCGAGTCCGCCAGCCCCAACAACACCAGCCATTGCTGTATACCCTACAAGAGCAATTGCCGTTACTGTAATACCAGATACTAGTGCTGGCAGTGCTTCTGGAATCAATACCTTCCAAATGATTGTGCTTGTTTTTGCTCCCATTGCTTTTGAAGCTTCAATAACTCCTTTATCAATTTCACGAAGTGCAATTTCAACCATCCTTGCATAGAATGGCGCTGCTCCAATAATTAAAGCTGGCAATGCTGCACTTGCCCCAAGAATTGTCCCAAGGAGAATCTTAGTAAATGGGATTAATAAAATAATTAAAATGATAAATGGAATGGAACGAAAAATATTTACGAACGCTCCAATCACAGTGTGGACCATCTTGTTTTCCCACAAATTATCCTTGGCTGTCATAAAAAGTAATAATCCTAAAATAAGACCGAAAATAAATGTGGCAATTACTGCGATTGCCGTCATGTATAATGTTTCACCTGTTGCTTCTAACATTTGATTCCAATCAACGTTTGATAGTAGCTTATCCATGTGCAATCACCTCCAGCTCTACTTGCTCCTGATTGATTCCTTCTATCGCTTGCTGGATTGCTGCTTCCTCACCATTTAAGTGAACAACTAGATTTCCATAAGACCCATTGTTCGTTTGAGCGATATTTCCTTGAAGTACACTCACTTCTATATCATCTCGTCTCATTAATCTCTGAAGTACTGGACGTTCTACAGAATCGCCAATAAACTGCAAACGAATCACTTTACCATCTGGATATTTCTCTAGCAAACTCTCAATCGCTTCATTTGTATCGTCAGAATCTGTTAACTGCTGCACAAATCGTTTTGTGATTTCCTGCTGTGGATTACGGAATACATCTAGTACAGGACCGCTTTCTACGATTTTTCCTTTTTCCATTACCGCGACGCGATTACAAATTTTTTGAATGACATGCATTTCATGTGTAATTAATACAATTGTTAAATCAAGGCGCTTATTAATATCTAATAGTAAATCTAAAATTTGATCTGTCGTTTCTGGATCCAGTGCCGATGTCGCTTCATCACACAAAAGTACTTTTGGATTATTCGCTAACGCTCTCGCAATTCCAACACGCTGCTTTTGTCCACCACTTAATTGAGATGGATATGCGTCGCCCCTTCCTTCTAATCCAACGAGATGAATTAACTCATCTACACGCTTTCTTCGCTGCGCTTTATCCACTCCTGCAATTTCAAGTGGAAAAGCAATATTTTCACGTACAGTTCGTGACCAAAGTAAGTTAAAGTGCTGAAAAATCATTCCGATTTCTTGTCTTGCCTTTCGAAGCTCATTTCCAGTAATTGCTGAAATAACACGATCAGCTATCGTAATCTGTCCGGAAGTCGGTCTCTCCAATTGATTGAATAATCTGATTAAAGAACTTTTTCCAGCGCCACTATATCCGATAACACCAAAGATTTCACCTTTCTCTATTTTTAAATTGGCGTTATCCACAGCAGTGACATCACCGCTTTTTGACTTATATATTTTCTTTACATTCTCTAATCGAATCATGGTGCATCACCCCTTTTTTGTTTATAAAGCGTAAGCGGCTTGCTCAGAACAAGAGGGCGCCCGTCCCCCTAACGTAGAGGCGCTTTTTGCCTCACAGGAAGAAGCGAAGCCACCGAACATTCTAGCTGCTGAAGCTGGCTTGCTTAGCTCTTCTCCAACAAATTCTGTTGATCTTTTTATGCAGAATACAAAAATCTTGCCGCTATAGCTAAATGATGTAACAGCTCCTTTTGTTACTTAAATGTCCTCCTCATTCAAACAACAAAAAAACCTTTCTGCTTGTAAAATGAGCAGAAAGGTTTTATGCGTATATCAACATGATCCCTTTCTCTCATCTCTCAAAGCATTTGCTTTGCAGGAATTGGCACCATTTCAACATAAAAGTTGACGGTTGCCGGGTTTCACAGGGCACAGTCCCTCCACCTCTCTTGATAAGAGAAATCAGATTTAATTTTCGTCTGATTTGAAATTTATGAAATTGTCTATATTTTATGACTTGAATTGTATCAATATACATTCGCTATGTCAACAGATTTTTTTGTGAAAAACAAAACTTCAGAATATTAAGCACCTACTGACATCGGCTTACATATATGAAATACAGATTCAAATAATAGCATTGTGCGATACGTTCCAGAATAGTGTACACGCCCATTATTAATTAAGGTTTGTAATCGAATATTTCCGGTAACTAGTCGTTGCAAGTCTTCCTCCAAAAAGCAATCAATTTGTTCTGTTCCCCTTGTTTCCTTCAAAACTTGTATATACTCTCTTGAAATTTGAAGTGAATAACACTCATCTCCCAAACGGATATTAATTGTTTTTTCTCCTTGTCTTAGAAGCGGCTCTAAATGATATTGGTTATTGGCATAAGTTACAAATGATTGAAGCAACGAATATAACCCCATTCTAATCACATCCTTCATATCACTTTCTACTAATACCATTCCACCCTGCTGAAGAGCAATCCTGTTGCTTTCTCTCGACAAATAACGGCGTACTGCTGCCTTTAGAGCATATTTCCCAAGAAATATGTCGAGGCGGCAAAAACTTTGCCGCCTATTGTAATTCATTATATAAATATTCAACCGAATGAAATGCATATATTTTCTTCGTCAGTGTCCCATTTTCAAATACAAGTAAACACGGTACACTTTCTATTTCATATTCCCTAGCTAAATGCGGAGCATAGTTTAAATCTAACATCCCAATTTTCAAATCAGATATTGCCGCTTCTACAACTGTTAACATCTTCTTTGCTAATTGGCATGTTCCACACATTGGTGTATATACATATAACACTGTTTTTTCTTGGTTTGCTATTAGATCTGTAGCTTCAGCACCTGTCCAATCAATCACTTCTATCATTCCTTACCGTAAATATTCTGTATAAACGTCAATGTCAGCTCCCCATAGTACGTTTGCTAAATGAGAAGATGGCGCAGTCGCCACTTCACGATACGAACGATCAATATAAATATGCTCAGCCTGCGGAAATTCTTTACGAAATTGTTTTCTTAACTTTTCCCCTGCATCATCAGCATCCACTAGCACATATACTTCTTTATCAAAAAACTGATCAATGAGCTCATCCATTTTCGACAAACCAATTGTACCATTTGTGCAAACAATTTCCACCGGTTCTCGAATAATAGATTCAATCTTTCTTCTATCTGATTTACCTTCTACAATAATGACTTTTTCTACATAAATCATATGTCATCACCCGATCACCATATACTATAAAAATAACCTTACTTTAGTATATAGTATATTCGATATTTTCATGTTGTTTCCTGTTTATTTTTGCAAAGAAAAGCGGAAGCGGTTCGTTCAGAATGTGAGGGGGATGGAGCTTCTGACGTAGAGGCGCTTTTTGCCTCGCTGGAAGAAGCGAAGCCACCGAACATTCTAACCGCTGGAGCTGGACATCAAAGAAAAGCGGAGCCGACTGTTTAGACCCGTTGGCTAAGGTTCTTTCGCACAGAAGACGCTTTTTATCTTCTTGTGCGGAATGTTCTTAGACAGAAGGGGCTAGGAGGCGTAGCTAGACAAAGAAAAGCGGAAGCGGTTTGTTCAGAATGTGAGGGGGATGGAGCTTCTGACACATATGCATTCGTAATACAAAATAAAAAGGACAGCACATAGGCTGTCCTTTTTGATTTAACTAAAATTAGTCTTGGTTTGTCATTTCTGCGTATTGTTCTGCAGTTAATAACTTTTCAACTTCACTTGCATCAGAAAGTTCAATTTTAACCATCCATGCACCTTCGTATGGAGATTCGTTAACAAGTTCTGGCTGGTCACTTAATTCTTCGTTTACTGCTACAACTTTACCACTTACAGGAGCGTATAATTCAGAAACTGTTTTAACAGATTCTACGCTTCCGAATGGCTCGTCAGCTTTAAGTGTTGCACCTACTTCAGGAAGTTCAACGAATACGATGTCGCCTAACTCACTTTGTGCAAAATGAGTAATACCGATAACAACCTCGTTGCCTTCAGTTTTTACCCATTCGTGTTCTTCAGAGTAACGTAAATGATTTGGAATGCTCATGACTGTACCTCCAGTGAATGTATTAATTATGTAAAAATACCTTATTGGTACTTTTTCCACACACTTTCAAACTGCTCTTCGTTAAAACCAAGTGTTACATTCGTTCCATCTGTTACGATTGGACGTTTAATCAACATGCCATCAGATGCTAAAAGTTCAAACATTTCGTCTTCACTTGCATCCTTTAATTTATCTTTTAAGCCAAGCTCGCGGTAACGCATTCCACTTGTATTAAAGAATTTTTTTAATGGCAATTCACTTTTCACATGTAAATTACGTAAATCTTCTTTTGACGGTGGATTTTCAACAATATGAATCATCTCATATGCTACATCGTTTGCCTCGAACCATTTTTTTGCTTTTTGGCATGTGCCACACTTTGGGTATGAATAAAATGTTACTGTCATAAATTCACCTACTTTTTTACTAACCTTTACCCTTATCATATAGAAAACGTTTTATTATTTCAAACGATTATTCTCCAAACTTTAACTTATTTCGTCACAATTTTCTTTTATCCTGCAAATTTTCCTTATTTTCCGCCATTTCTATCTATAAAATTTTTCTCTCCCGATTCACTGTGTATACGGAACCCGAACATATATCTTAAACAAACGTTTATTTAAATGAATAAAAAGTAAGAAAACAAAAACGAAACGAACGTCCCATATCTAATCTCCCCCATTCCCAGAGTCAAGTGACAAAAATGTAAGGTTGATTCAAAAAAATGTAAGTAAAATCGATAGCCCATTTTGATTTTCTATATTATAATCAATTGAATTTGCTTACATTACTAAAACATAGGAGATCATTATGAAAAAATCTAAGCTTTCATCTTTTCTTCCATTAAGTTATATACTTCTACTCGTACTTGTAAGCCCCCTTTACGATGTACTGAATAAATCTGGCGTTCATGCCGTTGATGTTACAACAATAGTTGATGATTGGATTCCGTTTGTAAAGGCATTTATTATTCCGTATTTACTTTGGTTTCCATACTTATACGGCGCACTCATTTATTACTGTTTTACTGATCGCAAGCAATATTACGTAGCACTAAGCAGCGTGATTCTTGGGAAGCTGACTTGTTTTTCTATTTACTACTTTTGGCAAACTACTGTACCGCGTCCAACAGTTGTAGGAACAGATGCATTCTCTGAGTTAGTTCGCTATATTTATAGTATTGATCAACCTGTAAACTGTTTTCCTAGCATCCATGTTCTCACAACATTCGTAATTATGTTAGTTGCTTATAAGCGAAGAGAACAACACATATGGGAATATTTGATTCTTACTTTCTTTGGTACACTCATTATTCTATCTACGTTATTTACAAAACAACATGCCTTCTTAGATGCGGTTTCTGGTATGGCAGTTGCAAGTACTCTGTACTTCGGTGTGCAACTACTGCTAGTGAACCGAAAAGACACTGTTACAATTCCTGCAAGACAAACTTATAAACTATAATAAAAAAGCAGACTGTGGCTTCTTCAGTCTGCTTTTATCTATATAAAGGAGATTTTCAGTGTATTACATTAAGATTGTGGTACAGTCATATCACCGGCATGGATACGACCTGCTTTTCTTAGTACCATGTAAAGTATATAAGAAACAGCTACTGGGATTACGATATAAGTGATGACCAACGCTGGGACAACACTTAATCCTTGGCTAGAAATTAAATTAATTGGTGCAATAAGAGAACTTAACCCAAGACCTGCGATTTCTTTACCTGCTTCCAAATGGAAGAGAAGTGCAGATACAGGGCCCACAATGGCACTGGCGACGACAGTTGGGACGAGAATCATTGGATTTTTAGTAATGTTCGGCAACTGTACTTTTGGAGTACAAAGCGCCTGTGCTAAAATACCACCTAAGTTATTTTCTTTCGCAGAGATAACAGCGAATCCGATAAATTGAGCTACACATCCTGCAAGTGCAGCCCCCCCTGCAACACCGTCTAGACTAAGCGCAATTGCTAGAGCAGCTGATGATGCTGGAGAAATAAGTAATAGTCCCCAAACAACTGAAAGTACGACAGAAGCAATAAATGGGCTACCAGCTGAGCTATCTTTAATAAACGCTCCAACTATATTTAAAACAGGGCTAATATTTTGAGCTAACCAAATACCGACTATGCCTGAGCCTAATATTGCTGCAAATGGAACGAGCATCATATCTAAAGCTGTTTTTCCGCTTAATCGTTTACCAATATAAACCGCTAAAGTCGCTGTTATTAACGCACCGATTGGCTCACCAGTTTTAATGATTAAACCGGCTTCAGTGATTGAAATGGACCCTGCTCCAATCGCTCCTGCAACCATTGCTGAGAAAATGACAAGTCCGTTTGCTCCAAGCATAAAAGCAATCCCTGCTCCAATTGCTGGTGCCATAAGTGATTTTGCTACAACTCCAATTGTAATTAACATTGGAATATCAACAATTCTTCCTATATTTTCGATAAGTAAACCAATTCCAAGGGATACGAAAATACCTTGTGCAATTCCGGCAGAACCTTTGAATACACGAGACATAATATATTCCTTCATCTGTTTCACCTTCTCCTATTTTAATAACCGATTGTTTTCATGTAATCACGTAAAATATCATTAGATTTTGCAAATCGGCTTTCTTCGGATTCTGTTAAGTTTAGTTCTACAACTTCTTTCACACCATCTCTTGTAATAATACATGGTACACCTGTGCAAATATCATATTCGCCATATTCACCATCTAAAATTGCTGAAACAGCAATTACGCGATGATCATCATTAAAGATTGATTGTGCAATATAAGCTAACGAGTTCCCAATACCGTAATAAGTAGTTCCTTTACGTTTATAAATTTCCCAACCAGCTTTCGCAGTTTTCTCAACAATTTCATCTAAATCAATTTCACCAAAACGTTCTTTTTGCTCTTCTAAAATTTGCAAGATTGGTTTTCCACCGACTGTAACATGAGACCAAGCAACCATTTGAGAATCACCATGTTCTCCTAATGAATAACCTTGAATGCTACGAGGATCAACTTCAAGCATTTCAGATAAAATTGTTCTTAGGCGTGAAGAGTCTAATGATGTACCTGTACCAAGCACACGATTTCTTGGTAAACCAGACAATTCCCAAACTTGATACGTAATAATATCGACTGGATTGGATGCGATTAAGAAGATGCCATCAAATCCGCTTCCTATTACACCCCCTACCACACTTTCCATAATCTTTGCACTTGCTCCTAAAGTATCCAAACGACTTTGTCCCGGTTTTGGTGCTGGACCTGCTGTAATAATCACAATGTCCATATCTTTGCAGTCTCCATAATCGCCTGCATATACTTTTGTTCTTGTATTTGTAAAGTTAATGCAGTGCGATAGGTCCATCGCTTCGCCAACTGCACGTTCATGATTTATATCAACTAATACCAATTCTTCACAGATGCCTTGATTCACAATCGAATACGCACAACTTGATCCAACTAACCCTGTACCAATAATAGCGATTTTTCTTGTGTTTCTATTCATAACAATCTCCCCTAATTGATTATGTAATCTATTTATTTTGTTATTTACACTTTTCATTATAGAGATTTACACTGTAGAAACCATGGATAGTTTGTGAAATATTGAACAAAGTTTATGTCTATTTTGTGACATCCTCTACTATGTTTCGTCATATTTGTTACAACTAAAAAAATATTTTATGCGTATTTATTGACATATATAGATAAATAAAAAAGAGAGCGAATATCAGATGAATATTCACTCTCTTTTTTGTGTATTATTGTGCACTTAATTGACTTTTCAATTGCTGAACAACCGCTGGATTTGCAGGAGCAGCTGGCTTATAATGTCCTTTTTGTAACGCATATTCATATACATTACGCTGCCTTAGTTCATCTTGATTGCGAATGTGAATCAACGTTTGATGTAACTGTTCATTATTCGACTCTGCTATGTAATTCGCATATTTAGTCAAACTAGCGTTTAATCCTGCTAAATAATCGTTAACCATATCTTTTTCGTTCATAATCGATACCCTCCTAGCCTAAAAAGGACATTAATTGTTGTTTTGTATTTCTTGCAGCTTGCGCATCTTGCTGTAGCATTTGTTTTAATTGAGGATCTGTACACTGCTGTGCATACTGATCTAATTTATTTGCAACTGTTGTATGTCCCCCAATAAGATGGCGTAAATTTTCAAGCTCCAGCTCTGTTAAGTTTGGCATAATAAAAACCTTCCTTTCTTTGTTCATTCACCATTTAGTATTTATTTGTTTTTGGATTGTATGCACGAGAAATGACGGTATAAGATATTTAATTTCTTGTTCCTAATCTAACTCCTTTACTTCCGCTGAAATTTGAGATATGGATTCCTACTACACACAAGGAGCAATGCAAAAAACAAAAGATGAATGTTACCATTCATCTCTCCCACTGAAAATCTATAATTTTATAAAGCTAAAAAGGAAAATATACAATTTTACATATTATGAAAAATTCATTGTTTCTTAAACTTAATTAATATATTATAATTAAATAATTAAAAAAATTTGAACTTCCGTTCTTATCAGACTATTAGACGTCATCTATTAGTCATAATTAATAAAGGGGGAGTAAAAATGCATGCTACAAGTAATATAAAGAAAGTATCTTTTAAATACATCTTTTTCCTATTAGGAATAACACTTGCTAGCACCTTAATAGGACGAGTAGGCTCTGCATATTTTATGGAAAAAGATTCAAATTTAAGCTTGTTCTTCGCCTTTGCAATCACAGCAATTCTCTCTTTCACCTTATCCTTTATCATTGCTTCACCTAAATTTAAGGCTGTGCCTTTAAAACGCTTCTTAACCTTTGTCATTCCGTTATCTTTCGTATTTATGATGGTCGTCTTCGTTTTTCTATTACAGCAAATGAACTAGATGATATTTCTCATTGCAAATCACTATCAAAAAAGGAGATAGTAAAATGAAAACACATGAATTCCTTACAGACATTCAAAAAAGTTATGATCCGGGTCCTAGTCAAGATGCTCAAGTCTTTATTTTGTTTGGCTTCTTATTAGCGATATATACGTTTCTAAAGCCTGCAAAATAATATCTTTACTTAGCTTTCCAATTGAAAGCTTAACATTAACGAAAAGAACACTATTCTTTCGGCATAAATTCAAAACGAGAGGATGGCCTATCAACTTCTGATGAATTACAATTGCTTTCTAATAAGCTTCATCGACATATGTCACCATATGCTTTAGATCAGTTAGCTAGAAAAGTAGGATATGTTCAACAAAAAGTAAATATCGTTCACAAGACTTAGCAGGCCTATGTGTTTGGTTCTACATCCCTACGACAGAGAAAATAAGATTAGAGTTAAAAAATAAAAAACAAGATGCGTGACTTTAACATCTTGTTTTTTGTTTTTATTCGTTTTTCAAAAGAATAGGCAAGTGTTTTAACGTTTGTTCATCCTCTAATAAACAGTCCTTTAACTGAAAAGATGATGACAGCTCTATTTCTTCGTACTGGTTAATAAAGGGTGGATTTCATACAGTAAAACGTTAAGAGATATCCATCACTACAAGGGATTCTAAATTCACCCTATATGTCTATATATATTGTTTTATGGTTCCACGAAATGTACTTGTGTCAAATTTATGTTCTATATAAATTTGATGCCATACCATAAATGATAAAACTGTCCAAATTTTACGGCTATAATCCCCTTTTCCAATACAGTGTGCTTCGAGCAATTTCAAAACGTATTGCTTATTAATTAAATGATCAGTCTGACTTTCTGTAATAATATTTACAGCCCAATCATACATTTCATTCTTTAACCAATGACGAATTGGTACAGGAAACCCTAGTTTTTTACGTTTTAACACATGATCCGGAACAATACCTTTTACTGCTTCGCGTAGAAGAAATTTTGTTGTTCCATTTGCAATTTTTAAATCATCTGGAATCTTTGATGCAACATCGAACACTTCCTTATCTAAAAATGGAACGCGAAGTTCTAAGGAATGTGCCAATGTCATTCTATCTGCCTTTACAAGTATATCACCACGTAGCCAAGTAAACATATCAATATATTGCATCTTGCTTACATCATTATAAGAACGTATCTCATTGTACAAAGGTTTGGTTATGTCCATGTAGTTTACAGCATTACTGTAGTTTTGCATAAGCTCCTCTTTTTCACTTTCCCTGAAGATTTTTGCATTTCCATAGTAACGCTCTTCGATAGGTGTACAGCCACGTTCAATGAAACTTTTTCCTTTGAAGCCTGTTTGTAATGCACCACTCAATGCTTTTAGAGCGCGTTTTCCTGATGATGGAATGTACTGAAATAACTTTAATGAATTCGGTTCACGATAAATATTATAACCACCGAATAATTCATCACCCCCTTCACCAGATAAAACTACTTTGACATGCTTACGTGCTTCTTTTGCTACAAAGTATAACGGAACAGCGGCTGGATCCGCCAATGGATCGTCCATATGCCACATAATTTTTGGAAATTCATTCATAAATTCTTCTGGTGTTACAAGAACGCTATAATTTTTCACATTGATTTTGTCTGCTGTTTCCTTTGCCACATCAATTTCACTAAAACCCTCATGTTCAAAACCTACAGAGAATGTAAGCAAATTAGGGTTAAACTCTTTTGCAATAGATACAACAATTGAGGAATCGATCCCGCCAGATAAAAAGGATCCAACAGGAACATCGCTTCGCATATGCAATTTTACAGAATCATATAATACATCACGAATCTTTTTGATATGACCCTCTTTTGACACATTAGAAGCATTAAAATATGGCTTCCAGTAGCGATGGAAGGAAATTTCTTTCCCAGGTTCTTTAACAAAATAGTGTCCTGGCTCTAGCTTATTAATCTCCTTATTTAAAGATTGTGGTTCTGGTGCATATTGATAAGTAAAATAATGATGTAAAGATGAAATGTTTATACCTTTATCCCTCAATGCATGAAGAATGCTTTTCTTTTCAGATGCAAAATAAATCATCTCTTCTTCTTGTGCAATAAACAATGGTTTAATACCAAAATGATCACGTGCACCGAATAAACGCTTTTCTTCACGATCCCAAATTACAAATGCAAACATGCCACGCAAGTAATCTACACACTTTTCCTTCATTTTTGCATATAAAGCAATTAGTACTTCTGTATCTGATTGCGTTGAAAATGTAGCCCCTTTTTCCAAAAGCATATTTCGAAGTTCTACATAGTTATAAATTTCGCCATTAAAAATAATCACATATCGCTCATTTTCATATGTCAATGGCTGATGGCCAGCCTTTAAGTCAATAATGCTCAAGCGACGGAAGCCAAATTGTACATGTTCATCGCGGAAATAGCCTTCATCATCTGGTCCACGGTGAAGAATCATTGAATTCATCATCTCAAACTGTACAATATCCTCAGTTGAAAGTTCTCTAGGTTTATCATATAAGCAACCTACAAAGCCACACATACTGTTACCTTCTCTCTAAAAAATTCCTTTTACAAAATATCACCTTAGGTATGAACATAGATAAAGTAATCCTTACCATGAATTTCGAATAAAGCAAGGACATTCGTTCTTTTGTAACATATTGAAGGCACTATTTTGATTTATGTAGTTTGTTAGCAATAACCCTACAAATACAACCATCTTTAGTGTGTTGATTGAATTTATCCAGCAACTGAAATAGCTAGTTGCTGGATAAACTCATGAATGAGTACTTTTTCATCTTGGAATCTTTATTTTGAGTATTCCAAAATCTTTTTTTTAAAATAGAACACTCTATCTAAAGAAGCATTAGAAAGTAAGTTCCTAAGGGATCCGCACAAATTGCTCAAAATTAAATATAAAAATTAGATTAGTGCTTTAACTAAGCTTTTCCCAAACTCTTTAGCACCCTCTGGACCGTCACTTGTTATAATATCACTATGAGCAATAACATGTTGTGCAACATATTCTACATTATTATCTTTCAATGCATTAATCATCACATCTACTGGATAACATGTTGCTTGTCGTCCGGAAAGTAAACCAGTTTGGGCTATTACAACAGAGCCAGCACAAATTCCTGTTACAAGAATTTTCTGCTCATAAGCTTGCTTCAAATAACTTATCAATGTTTGATTTTCCCATAGATGATCTATAGTGCCAGAACCGCCAATAACAGCTATAATATCGTTATCATTTACTGGAACTTCAGAGAAAATAACCTCTGCTTTTGTCTTCCCTTGATTATCTCCTGTAATTTCACCAATTTTGGTACTTGCAATCGTCACTTTAACTCCTGCATTTTCTAATACTTCTTTTGGATGAAATAATTCATCTTCATTAAAGCGATCTGGTGGTATAATAAATAATGCGTTTTTATTCATTGTGTGTTTATCTCCTCTAAATAAAAATAATTTTAAGATTAAATATAGTTTAACCTCAATTATTCACACTGTGAAGACTGCACTTTTTTGTACGAAGGTTACCAAAAAGTTACTATCGTAAGAAAATAAGGAGTTAAGAAGACATGTCAGATACATTACGAGAAGACATTAAAAAGAAGATATTAAATGGTGATTTTAATTGTGAAAAAGAACTTACTTTGTCTGTACTTAGCGGGAAGTGGAAAGTAGTTATTTTGTGGCACCTGGGTGTAGAAGGACCACATCGTTTTAGTGATCTTCAAAGACTTTTCCCTAAAATATCTCACAAAATATTAACTAATCAATTACGTGAACTTGCAGAAGATGGAATTATCCGCAGGGAAGTGTTCCCAGAGTCTCCCCCAAAAGTTGAATACTCTATGACTGAACTCGGAATGACTTTGCTACCTATAGTTGAAATGATGTATGAATGGGGAAAAAAACGAATGATAGAAATTAAAGGAGAATTAAGTTTTTCAGAATCAAAAGATCAATAAAGTAAATCCAAGACAATATAATTATGCGGTGTTTTTAGGTTGTGGTGCAAATATACAATGGGAACAAAAAATAACTGCAGATTCTTAATCAAAGATTCACATCTTAATTTTCAGACAAACACACAAAACAAAGGAGTTGACCTTCAAGCCAGCTCCTTCATTTTTATTAAAAATTAAACTGTATAACGCTCTTCTTCTAAAATCTTCGCAGCAATTTCACGTTTCTTCGGAATTACATTAAGCGGCGTGTAACGAGTGAATTTGCGAAGCGCTGATAACATCATGCGCAGCATATCACCGTTTTCAACTGCGATAATTGTTTCTTTTGCATCTGCTTCGATTTGGTTGAATGCTTCTTGACAGAATACTTCAGTGTATAACACTTTTTGTTTATTCTTTTCAAGACCAGTTGCTTTAATTGCTTTTTCTGTACGAAGAACAGCTGATTCCATTGCATATAAGTTGCTTACGATATCCGCAATGTTAACAAGAACTTCTTGTTCTTTGTCTAATGCTTTACCGTATTTTTGAGCAGCTAATCCAGCTACCATTAAGCCAATTTTCTTCGCGTTACCTACTAAATATTTTTGAAGCGCTAATGGCTCATCGCCCACTTCTTCTGGCATCATCATCATTAACTCTTCTTGTAATTTTTGTGCTTTTTGCAGAAGTGGTAATTCACCTTTCATTGCTTTACGTAAGAACGTACCTGGTACGATTAAACGGTTAATTTCGTTTGTTCCTTCGAAAATACGGTTAATACGAGAATCGCGGTACATTCTTTCAATCTCATACTCTGCCATAAATCCGTAACCACCGTGGATTTGAACGCCTTCATCTACTACGTAATCTAATACTTCAGAACCGAATACTTTATTTAAAGAGCACTCAATTGCATATTCAGCAATAGAAGCTGCAACAGCTTTTCCGTCTTTTACTTCTTCTTCGGATAATGTGCTCATGCGGCTTTCAAATAAACCTACTGTACGATATACAGAGCTTTCAGCTGCATAGATTTTCGCTGCCATATTTGCAAGTTTTTCTTGAATTAATGGGAAACGAGCGATTGGTTGCTTAAATTGTTGACGTTGATTTGCATATTGTGCTGAAATTTCTAATGCACGTTTAGAAGAACCAACTGTACCAACGCCTAATTTATAACGGCCGATATTTAAAATGTTAAAGGCAATAACATGACCCTTACCAATTTCACCAAGTACATTTTCTTTCGGTACTAATGCATCTTCTAAAATTAACGTACGAGTAGAAGAACATTTAATACCCATTTTCTTTTCTTCGGGGCTTGTTGATACGCCTGGGTATTCTTTCTCTACGATAAATGCCGAGAAGTGCTCGCCATCTATTTTTGCATATACAACAAATACGTCAGCGAAAGCAGAGTTTGTAATCCATTGTTTTTCACCATTTAATACGTAGTGTGTACCTTCCGCATTTAAGCGAGCCGTTGTTTTTGCACCTAATGCATCAGATCCAGAACCTGGCTCAGTTAATGCGTATGCAGCTAATTTTTCACCTGTTGCTAACGCTGGTAAATATTTTTGCTTTTGCTCTTCGTTACCAAATAATACGATTGGTAACGATCCGATCCCAACGTGAGCACCATGTGTAATCGCGAAGCCGCCAGCGCGAGAGAATTTCTCTGCAATTAACGCTGAGCTAACTTTATCAAGACCAATTCCGCCGTACTCTTCTGGTACATCAGCACCTAATAATCCAAGCTCTCCAGCTTCTTTTAATAAGCGAACAGAACGGTCAAACTCATGCTGCTCTAAATATTCAAGCTCCGGGAGAACTTCATTTACGATAAAGTCCTCTGTTGTTTTCGCAATCATTTTATGCTCATCGCTGTAATCCTCTGGTGTAAATACTTGATCCATTGTGATCTCATCGATTAAAAAACTACCGCCTTTAATTGCATTTCCCACTATTTTTTCCATGAAAATTTCCTCCTTCATATTTTCATAGGCCGCCTCTCTCATTTTGAGAGAAGCTGGCTCTCCCTTTATTTTTTATGGCCTTTAGTTGCTTTCACTTTTTTGTAATCTAGTTCCAGCGGCTA
>NZ_NVPR01000010.1 GCF_002551815.1 Bacillus sp. AFS098217 | reverse complement strand
CCATTTAATTTGATTTGTGACCATCCGTTTTCTGTATTTGTAACATCTAATTTATTACCATTTAATAATTTACCGACAACTTTTGATTCCGTAGTTGGGTTTTCGCGTACGTTTAGTACGTCTGTTGTTACAACAGTTTCTGCTTTAGCAGAAGTAGTGAAAATCCCAAGACCAAAAACTGCTGCTGTTGCTATACCAATTAATTTTTTCATGATAGCCTCCATTGCGTTTGTTTTCGTGTCCTCATTATAGCAACAGATTTTTTTGGAATTTGGGAAATCACACAATTACAAACCATTCGTAACAAACCATTAATGCTTTGTAATATAGCAAAAAATAATAGAAAGCGTTTTTCATTCCGTATTTTTAAGTAGTTTATATCGCATATCTACTATTTTTAATACAACAGTTTTTTTCGATAAAGATAAAAATATTACAGTGATGTTACAAAACGTTTACCGATAGATTGCATTCCTTGAGTATTTTATCGATTTATGCCTAAAATAGTTATATAAACATAAACATTTTGTTTGTGAATTTATAAATACGTACTATATCCTAACAAAACAACCGCATAATTGTTACAAAAAGAAAGGGCTGCAATGAATAAATTTGTCCTTTTTTACAACTGTAACACATCATTTTTTAGGGAAGCACATTCCCATCCGCATTTATCCCGCTTTAACGGACAGTAAAACCCCTAACTTCAAAATTCAGTGAAAGAGACAAAGAAGTTAAGTAGGGGATTAACTATCCGTAAGAGCCCAATTGGTGAAGGCTAATAATCAGTGATCACTGATTAAAGTTTCACTTTATCTCGCCCAATTTGGCAGCATGATTTTTACATTATACTTCGAGCGAGAAGATAAGCTGTTCATAAGAATTCTAATTGGTGAAGGTCCATTTTATAGAATTCGAAGAAAATCACTAATTATTTCATTATATCTGATTTAACACATTGGAATTATGGTTATTTTACACAAAAAAAGAAATCTACAAAGGGGGATTTGATGAGGAAACTGACGAAAACATTTATTGTCTCATTAACAGTATGTATTGCATTTACAATTTGGGGGATTATTCCCGAATCTATAATTGGAAAAGGGAGTTTGGGGAATGTAACCACTGCAATCCAAACTACACTAGTTAGTAAATTTGGGTGGTTCTATATTATTTCTGTTTCAATCTTTTTAGCAATTTCAATCTTTTTAATTGTTTCCAAATATGGTTCCATCCGTTTAGGAAAAGATGATGATGAACCTGATTATAGTTATATGACATGGTTTGCCATGCTGTTTAGTGCTGGTATGGGAATCGGTTTGATTTTCTGGGGTGTTGCCGAACCATTAAATCATTTATATACGCCGCCGTTTGGAGAAAGTGCAACCGAAGAGAGTGCACGCCTTGCACTTCGCTTTTCATTTTTCCACTGGGGATTACATCCGTGGGGCCTATATGCGCTTGTAGCTCTTTGTATTGCCTATTTCACGTTCCGAAAAGGGAAGCCAAGTACAATTAGCGCGACAGTAGGTTCTTTATTTAAAAGCGGTGAACATGGCCGTATTGCCCATACATTTGATGTGTTAGCTGTATTTGCCACAGTATTTGGTGTTGCGACTTCATTAGGGCTTGGGGCGCAACAAATTGCAGGTGGTGTTAGTTACTTAACGTCTATTCCAAACTCATTAACAACGCAGTTAGTTATTATAGCAATCGTAACGGTTCTTTATATGTTATCTGCGCAAACAGGGTTAGATAAAGGAATTAAGTATTTAAGTAATACAAATATTATTTTGGCATTTGCACTTATGGCAATTTTATTATTTGCAGGTCCCACAAACTTTATTATGAACTACTTTACTTCAACAATTGGATCTTACATTCAAGAGTTACCAAGTATGAGTTTCCGTTTAAGCCCGCTAAACGAGGATGGAAACCAATGGATTCAATCATGGACGATTTTCTATTGGGCATGGTGGATTGCGTGGTCTCCATTCGTTGGTACATTCATCGCCCGTGTATCGCGTGGACGTACGATTCGAGAATTCGTTATCGGTGTGTTACTTGTGCCGACATTAATCGGTGCGCTTTGGTTCTCTGTTTTTGGTGGAACAGCTATTCACATGGAGTTATTTGATGGAGCAAATATTCATGGGCAAATTAAAGAGATGGGTACAGAAGTAGGATTATTTGCTGTGCTAGATCATATGGGTAGTATAGGACCAGCTTTATCTGTTCTAGCTATTCTACTAATCTCAACATTCTTTATTACATCAGCAGATTCTGCGACATTTGTTCTAGGTATGTTAACGACGCATGGTAGTTTAAACCCACCAAATCGTATTAAAATGATTTGGGGGCTTGTCCTAGCGGCGGTAGCATCAATTCTACTATATGTCGGTGGACTGACGGCACTGCAAACAGCTTCGATTATCGCAGCATTCCCATTTGTGTTTGTTATCTTCTTTATGGTAGCTTCGTTATTTAAAGAGTTGCAAAAAGAGGTCCATCATCATAAATCACATAGATAGAAGAAAAGAGCTGATTGATTTAGAATCAGCTCTTTTTTAATAGGTAAGGAATCTTTATATTTTGACATTATCCGATATATTGTCAAAAGTAATTCATATTTTTGACAAAAAATTGTCGGAAATGTGTTGTCACTTTTATATATATGTGCTATATTATTTCTTGTAAGCGATTTCAAATGGTTTTTTAAGTGTATTTGAGGGGGACAACTAGAATAATGAAACGTTACGAAAGAAAGTGGAAGCATATTTGTTTGAAACGTGTGGCACATCGAAATGTCCAAGAAAGCACGGAACCAAAGACTCAGGTATCTAAAGAGCAACAAGAGAAGCAATTGGTTTTACAAAAATAGCAATCACTTTTTCGTATATAAATGAAAGTAGATCGTTCGTTGGGGGATGGACGTGAAATTACTTTCGGCTAAGGGGTATTGTCCGATATATAGATTTTAGTTCAAAAATAAGCACAGAGCATACGGCGCTCTGTGCTTATTTTTTAAACAAACGTTTGTTTAGTTTTAGTATTACTGCCTGTAAAAGCCCTATTGGTGCGGGCTAATAATCAGTGGGGAGGAAGAACCTCCGCTGATTCAAGTTTCAAATTATTAGAACATCATACCTGCAACTGCTGCGTTTAAGAAGTTCGCTAATGTACCAGCGATTACTGCTTTAATCCCTAGCTGTGCAATTTGCTGACGGCGAGAAGGAGCGAGTGTTCCTGTTACACCTAATTGAATTGCGATAGAAGAGAAGTTTGCAAAGCCACAGATTGCAAATGTTAAAATCATATTTGTTTTTGCAGAGAAGTCTGCCATGTGTGGTCCTAAGTTCCCATAAGCTACGAATTCGTTGATTGCAAGTTTTTGACCGATGAAACCAGCTGCTTGTACAGCTTCGCTTGGTGAAACACCGATTAAGATAGCGAATGGTGATAATAAGTAACCAAAGATTAAATCAAGGCTAAGTTTAATATGGAACCAAGAACCAATCCATCCTAATAGGCCGTTTAATACAGCGATTAATGCGATGAAAGCCATTAACATTGCTGCTACGTTAATAACAAGCTGCATTCCTTCAGAAGCGCCGCGTGCTGCTGCGTCGATGACGTTCGCATCTTCACGTTCTGTAGAAAGTTGTACATCATTATTTACTTCTTCTGTCTCTGGCATAATGATTTTTGCAATTAATAAGCTTGATGGTGCTGCCATAATTGCTGCTGCTAATAAATGCTCAAGCGGAATACCCATTGCTGCATAGCCGACAAGAACTGATCCGGCAACAGCTGTCATACCGCTTACCATAATAGTGAAGAATTCACTGTTTGTTAAACGTGCTAAGTACGGTTTAATTAAAATTGGTGCTTCTGTTTGTCCTAAGAAAACAGTTGTTACTGCATTTAAGCTTTCTGCTTTTGAAGTTCCAAGAAGTTTACTTAATGCACCACCAACGATACTAACGAATTTCTGCATAATACCAAAATAATATAAGATTGCTACTAATGAACTAATAAATACAATTGGAAGTAGTGCTTGAATGATGAAAACGAATCCCCAAGGACCTTTAGGATTTACTAAATCTCCAACAACGAATTTAATGCCCTCATAAGAAAAATTGATTAATCCTTGAACACCGTCAGCAGCGATTTTTAAGCCTGCTTTTCCAGCATCCCAACGTAACACGATAAATGAAAATGTAATTTGTAATGCTAGCGCGATTAAAATTGTGCGCCAATTAATAGCTCTGCGATTGGAAGATAGTAAGAAAGCAATTGCTAAAACTCCAATTACGCCGCCAATTCCCCATAAAAAATTCATGCAGTGTAAATCTCCTTTCTCATAGTAGAAAAGTATATGTAACAGATGTATATACTTCTGCAAAAATAACATCTTAAGTAACTTATCACAACGGACATCAGAGGTCAAACATCCATAAAAAAGTTTAAATAGAAAGAAAATTCCTCAAGAAAACACATATAAATCTTATGAGGTTAAAATAGGTTATGTTTTTTAGCGCGAATATATTCATTATTGTAACGTTGTAAATTGTTTGTATAAAATGTGATGTATGAAATAAGAGAAGAGAAACATATTTAAATTTATATAAATCTCTGCTATGTAGAATAAAAAGTAACCTACACTTGTTTGCTCTTTCTGTTTTTACTTCGCATGTGGCAGAAAAAGAAAAAGGCCCTGACCGTTTCTATGCATGGTCAGATGCTCTCTCTCATCTAAAAAGAGGGGGGGTATGTCGGTTTTTTAATTGATGTATATATATCCATTTTGATTTTCCAACATATAAGTCGCTGCTATGAAGAACAAAAAGTGACCTGCGCTCGTTCTCTCTTTGTTTTAACTTGGCGTGGGGCAGGAAGAGGGTCTGACCGCTTCTATGCATGGCTGGATGCTCTTTCCCATCTAAAAAGAAAGGGTTTATGTTGGTTCTTCAATTTGTATTTATATAGAAAGAGCTTTCTAGTAATCTAGAAAGCTCTAAAACTATAACTTAAGGTGCTTTTGTGTAGCCTAAGAAGTGACTCTTCCAATAAGAGTTATTTAATGAAGCTACTGCAACACCCTTATCTCCAGCTTGAATAAATGATCCACCGCCAAGGTAGATACCCATGTGAGAAGGACCAGACTTATAAGTATCTTTGAAATAGATTAAATCACCAGGTTCAGGATTTGAAGTTTGTGATAAGCTACTCCAATATCCTGCCACACTTTGACGGCTAATGTTATGACCAAATTTATTAAAGACGTGGAAAATGTAACCACTGCAGTCAACACCATTAGCAGAAGTACCACCCCATACATATGGTACACCTGCCATTGATTGTGCGTATGCAAGTATAGAAGAGGCATTTCCACTGTTGTTATTTGTATTATTATTTTGATTTTGATTATTATTGTTATCTGTTACGTTAGATGGTTTGCTAGGTTTATTATCTACAGCGCCACTAACTGGTGTTTTTGATAGGAAGCGAGTTCCGATATAGCCAGTTTGACCGTTGTAGTTAACTTTACTCCATCCGGAATTTTCAGAAATTACTTGCACCTTTTGACCTTGAGGAAGGGCACCGATGATTCTGTAATTTGTACCTTCGCCACTACGTACATTTAATGCAGATGCATTAATGTAGTATTCACCAACGGATCCTTGTGGTTGTTGTTCTTGCTCAGGTTGTTTTGGCTGTGAAGGTGCATCTGTGCCGCCTTTAACGAACTTTACAAATTCGCTACTTACATAACCAGTTTGTCCTTGATGGTTAACTTTAAACCAACCATTTTCAACACCGGTAACGTTTAATGTTTGACCATTTAATACGCCACCGATAACACTTTGGTATGTAGCTGGACCTGTACGAACGCGAAGAGATGTTGCGTTAACAACATAAGTACCGCCAGTTTGAACAGTTACATTCCCACTTTGATATTTTGGCTCTTCTTTGTTACCTTGAATGGTATTTTCGCCGGAGCCACCTTTTGTTACATAGTCCTTGCTAATATAAGCAGCTTGTCCTGCATAGTTAATTTTAAACCAATCTTGAACTTCTCCTACAACCTGTACAACTTGTCCTTTAGGAACGGAGCCTAAAGTTGTATGAGAAGTGCTAGGACCTGTACGAACACGAAGGGAAGATACATTGACTGTATAGTTTCCACTTGCTGGTTGTACAGCTGTGTTGTTATTGTTGTTATTATTTGTAGAGCTAGCGTTTGAAGAAGCACCGGATACAAATTCGCTACTTACGTAACCAGTTTGACCATTATGGTTAATTTTAAGCCAACCATTTTCTTGGCCAATTACGTTTAATGCTTGTCCTTCATATACACGTCCTACAATGGAACTGGAATTATTTGGGCTTGTGCGAACACGTAATACATCAGCAGTAACTTTGTTGTTTCCACCTGCACTTACGCTTGTTTTTGCAGCGCCATTTTTTGACACAAATTCGCCATTAACATAACCAGTTTGACCATTATGGTTAATTTTGAACCAACCATTTTCTTCTCCAATCACGTTTAGTGCTTGTCCTTCGTAAACACGAGAGATGATATCGTGAGAAGTACTAGACCCTGCGCGAACGAGCAATACGTCAGCAGTCACTTTGTAATTTGAATTGTTTTGTGATGCGGCTTGAATAGCTTGTGCAGCAGGCTTTTGTGCATTTTGTTCAGGTGCAGCTTGAACGTTATCAAGTGTCGGGGCTGCGCCTCCTGCTACAGACACTGCCGCAAGACCAGCAAGATATTTTTTCATGTTTGTCGATTCCTTTCTGTCTGTAATATAGTGATGAAATATTTACCAACTGTTAAAAATTCTAAAAGGCATGTCGATTACTGTCAAGTCTTATAAGGGAATCCGAATATGACAAAAAGGTTACAAAACAAAATCAAGGTGTGAATTACCACCTTGATTTTCACTAGAAATCCATATATTGAAAAATGATTAGAGTGAAACTATACGCATTTAAGATAATGAGATGTCAGAAACCGAAAAACTTTGTACAAATGATTTTTGTAGTAATTTTGTGGTTGGACCAACTTGACCGTTCAAAATAGCAATTCCATCAAGATGTGTCATAGGTAAAATCTCCACGGTTGTTCCTGTAAAAAAGCACTCGTCTGCATTATAAACATCACGAATACTAAATAGTTCTTCTTGCACAGGGATTTGTAGTTTATTGGCTAAAGATAGAATATACTGACGGATAATCCCGTTTAAGATTAAATGATTGGCGGGATGCGTATAAAGAGTACCGCTTTTTACAAGAAAGAAATTAGAGTGGCTCCCTTCTGTGACGATGCCATTACGAACGAGAAGTGCTTCTTTACAACCTTTACGTTCTGCTTTTGTATAAGCTAATACATTAGGTAATAAATTTAGTGATTTAATATCACAGCGAAGCCAGCGTGCATCAGGTTCTGATATAGCGCGTATCCCATATTCAATCCATAGGGCAGGTCGTTCTTTTTTTGATATATAGGCATAGATTGTTGGGGCTACATCAAAAGAAAATGCATGTGCACGAGCTTGGACCCCACGAGATACTTGTAAGTAGACTGTTCCGTCTTCATGAAAGTTATTATTTTCGAGTAATTTGTAGAGTAATGTAATGAGTTCAGCTTTGGAGAATGGAAGTGTTAATTCGATTTCGTCCATTGAGCGATATAATCTTGTTAAATGTGGATCTAATAAGTGCAGGTTTCCTTTATAGATACGAATGACTTCATAGACGCCATCACCAAATTGTAATCCCCGTTCTTCTAACTGTATGTACGTTTGTTTTTTATTTGTATCAATAACAGCATCATTCCATAATACAAATCTTTCGTATGTCAATTTACGTCCCATCCTTTCTTAATCGTTTGAATAGTGAGTCGTGATCAAAGTAAGGGTGCTACTATATCACTTACTAAAGTAAAAAATCCTTTTGGTTGTTGTTATGTAAATTCTTTTCATGATGCTATTTGTAGGTAGCAAAAAATGTGCTGGAAATAAAAAGGGGCTAGCCTGCAAGGATCAGATGAATAAGGGCCATCAGTGAAGGTGAAAATTTTTTTATTGTATTTTGCATATACAAATTCGAAAATGAGCAATAAGAATCCTGCTTTTTACGATAAAAAAAGCAACATTCAGCATGAATGTTGCATAAGGAGGGTAGCTATGTTTCATAGGGACATTGTCTTGTTAAAGGCTTGATGGATGACAAATCAGAACGTCCTTTAAAGACAATTCGTGTTACTTCCAGTAACACTAGAAAATTGTTAACAAAAGTTCCTAACATTCCCCAAAGGAAACTTTTCATAAAGTTTGAAATGAGAGACGGGGAATATATGCGACTTTGCTTATAAATTCAATTATAAAGATGTTTCATAAATTTTATGTAAATATTTAGTGAAGATTATGTAATTTTAACATCTTAGTATATAGTTCCAAATACTATGTTTAGGAAAGAGATGATGAATGAGGATGAAAAAAAGACGCCGGGATTACTCGGCGCCTTTTTTGTCTTCTTTAATAACGGTTTTTACTTCGCCAGTCTTGATTTTGTTGCTGTCAGAGAAGCGAAGTAAATCTCCCTCAATGAGTTTATCAGACATGTGCAGTTCATTTTGTGCACGGTCAATCATTGCTTGAGCTTCATCTTTTGGTACTTGTGCGACCTCGCCTGTTTCGCGATTATAGAATGTATTATTTGTGTACATATATTGTTCTGTTACAAAGCTTCCATCGCGAAGAACAACGAATGATTTATAATCTGGTGAGAATACATCATGACCGAAGTGAATGTCATTGCTTGAATCAACACCAAGTAAGTTTAGAATTGTAGGTTTAATATCAATTTCACCCGTTGGTTTTGAAATTGTTTTACCTTCTTTTTGACCTGGAACATGAATAAACATTGGTGTTTTTTGTAAGTTCATATGATCAAATGTTGTAATTTCTTCTTTGCCTAAGAACTGTGCCATTGCACGGTTATGATTTTCAGAAATACCATAGTGGTCACCGTAGAATACGATAACAGAGTTATCGTAAAGACCTTCTGCTTTTAGACGTTCAATAAAGTGTTTTAACGCTTCGTCTAAATAACGAGCTGTTACTACGTAACGGTCAAATACACCATCACCAGAGTTATAAGGTTCAATGAACTTTGTTCCCTCATCGTAATCAAATGGATAATGGTTTGTTAAAGTAAGGAAACGTGTATAGAACGGTTTCTTAATATTTTTTAACATATCCACTGATTGATCAAAATACTCAATATCTTTTAAACCCCACCCTAGTTTTGTTTCAGGTGTAATTTTATAATCTAATTCGTTAAAGTAACGATCGTAACCAAGTGCAGGGTACACGATGTTACGGTTCCAGAATGTTGCGTTGTTTGCATGGAATACAGCTGTGTAATATCCTTGCTGACGCAGAATTTCTGGGGTTGCTGTATATTCATTGTTACCGTGTGTAAAGAATACAGCACCACGGTCTAATGGGTATAGCGATGTATCTACTAAGAATTCAGCATCTGAAGTTTTTCCCTGTCCAGTTTGGTGGAAGAAGTTATTAAAGTAATAACTTTCTTTTGCAAATTGGTTTAAGAATGGTGTAACTTCTTGACCATTTACAGTTGCACCAATTAAGAATGTTTGTAGTGATTCAAGAGAAACGACAATTACGTTTTTCCCTTTGGCAACGCCAAACATATTTGGATCCGGTTTACTTTGATTTGTTTTTACATAGTTTTCTGTTTCTTGTAATTTGCTACCATCAGCAAATGCTTTTTGTGAACTTGATTTTGCTTGCAAGCCAAGGTCATATACTTGGTGTGTATATAAACCTAAGTTTTTTACGAGCATAACACGGTCAAATGAACGAGTTAATAGCTCTGGGCGCTCAGTTTCTGCAAGACCTAAGTTTGCGAAGAAAATAGCAATAGTTGAAACGAAATATAAAGAACGCATTGGACGTGATACACGTTCCGTTTTTGCGAAGTCTTTCTTTTTCTTTAATAGCACGAAGAAAAGAATAATATCGGCAAATGCAACGATGATTTTGTAGTTAAGTAGTTCTTTTACACTGGATCCTAGCTGTCCAAAGTTGGATGTTTGGAAAAGGACTGGTAAAGTAACGAAGTCATTGTAGAATCCATAGAACATTACGTTACCAACAAGAATGATTGTTAAAACACAATCAATTCCAAGTGCTATATAGTTCCGTTTCTTCCCTTTTGCGAATAATGCAAGACCCACAAACAGTAATGATGTCGCTAATGGACTAATGAATAAGATAAATTCTTGCATGAAAGATTCAAGTTTTAAATCAAAGCTCGTACGTGTAATAATGTAAGTTTTCAGCCATACAGCCAAAGCAACGAACAGAGTAAAACGTACATTATGAAATTGTGATTTTAAAGATTCCTTCATCCATTCCACCCTTTCTCTATCAGGCTTGGTCGATTTTGGAGCGAAAAATGCTAAAATAAAAAATACATAGTTTTCTTTGCAATGAGTAGAGTTTTTGATATTCACCCATGTACGACTTTAACTATGCATACCCTTTTGGTTTCTTTTGTTGGTTCATAAGTATAACGTCATCTCTGTATTATACAACAAAATTCAGTTCTGAGAAACACTATAACATTTTACATCTTTTTGTATTTTTTAATTGTTACTGCCAGAGAAAACTTTAACATTGGTTTATATGCTCGTCAACTAGAAAATATAACAAAGATAAAGGGGAATGTTAAGCAGAATTCAGTATTTTATATTAAGAAATATAGGTAGAAAGTATGATGTAATCCGCTAGGAAACTATTATTATGAGGGAACATGGTTATATAAATCCATTTTAATTTTTCAATATACAAGTCGCTGCTATGCAGAATAAAACATGACCTGCACTTGTATTCTCCCTTTGTTTTCATCCTTATATGTGGTAGGAAAAGGCCCTGACGGTCAGATGCTCTCGTCCATCTAAAAAAGGGGGGATGTCGGTTTTTTAACTTGTATCTATATGGAAAATATACGAACGCTTGTTCTTTCGTTTGTTATCTGTTAAAATGAAATTCCATTGGTAAGCTATGTGTATATTTGATGAACTTTTTCTTAAATAACGAAGCTAGTTTTTTAGAAGATATATCTGTTTTTTTGATAATGAAAAAAAGTATGGGGGCTGTTTATATGGAGCGGAAATTTTCAGTCGAAGCGTTTTGGAAGAAAGTAAAACATGTAGCAAAACAAGCAGGACAGTCGGTTATTTATGCGAGTTTATTACTGTTTTATGTGTTGCAAAGGCCAGATGTTCCTAAACGGGTAAAGGCAACAATCATCGGAGCGCTTGCTTACTTTATTGCACCAATTGATGCGATTCCAGATTTTATAGCTGGGATTGGTTATACGGATGATTTAGGCGCATTAACGGCTGCATTATTGCAAGCATCTATGCATGTAAATGAAGATGTGAAGGAAAAAGCACAGATGAAATTAGCGGATTGGTTTGGTTCGGATATAGATACATCGTTTATCGATCAAAAATTAGATCAATAGGTGAGAACTGTCATAGACTGACAGTACGAACATAAGCGAGGAAGTGCACTATGCCATCAGGAAAAACACATACGAAAATAAACTTACTTTCCCTGCCGATTGTTTTGTTTATGCTTGTTTCATATGGACTAACAAATTTTGATTTTCTATTAACTTTTGGGATTGGATTTTTAATTGGTACGTTTTTTTTAACACCGGATTTAGATACTCATAGTAATGCCTATAATAAATGGGGATTACTTCGGATCTTTTGGTATCCGTATCAATGTGTGATGCCTCATCGTTCTTTTTTAACGCATACGATTGTAATAGGTGACCTTATTCGTATCTTGTATATGCTACTAGTCTTTTCTCCATTTCTATACATATTAAATGAAACAGTATTAGACGGAAAGCTAGTAGAAATGGCAAAAGAGCACGATGTATCATTAGTGACATTTGTAATGGGAGTTATTGCTGCAAGCGCACTTCATATTATAGCGGATCAATTGAATACACGTCGTAAAAGAATTATGCGAAGAAAAAAGAAAAGACGAAGAAGATAAAGCACTTGCGAATTGCGAGTGCTCTTTTAGTGTTTCAAGGTTGATTACAACGTTTAATCAAACGTTTGTTTAAGCAGAGGAAGGTTGTGGTGATAGCTTTTCTGAAAATAAATCAAACGTTTGTTTAAAAAAAGTTATTTTATTATTCATAAATAGAAAATGGATAAATAAGCAGAAATTCGGTTTAAAATAATAAAATTTTCAAAAAATATCCCCAAAAAGGAAATGATATGGTAAAGTATAAATATAGTGATATGAAAACGTTTTCCTTGGACGTTTTTTATTTTAGACTGAAAGGTATGATGACCGGATAGTCTATTGATATGGTTATGAGGATTTTAAAACAGGGGATTACAGAAAGGGAGAGGGACAATGAACACATGGACGCAAGTTTACGATCCGTTCGGTAACATTTGGGTTTCCGCAGCGGTCGCACTTATTCCAATTATCTTTTTTTTCTTGGCTTTAGCAGTTTTTCGCATGAAGGGGCATGTGGCAGGATTTATTACAGTGGTATTAACAATTTTAGTTGCAATATTTGCATATAAAATGCCGTTTACAATGGCAATGGCAGCAACTGGATATGGTTTTTTATACGGGTTATGGCCAATTGCATGGATTATTATCATGTCGGTATTCTTATATAAAATTTCTGTAAAAACAGGACAGTTTGACGTAATTCGTGCATCTGTATTATCAATTACGAATGATCACCGTCTACTCGTTATCTTAATTGGCTTCTCATTTGGAGCGTTTCTGGAGGGGGCAGCAGGATTTGGTGCACCAGTAGCAATTACTGCTGCACTTCTTGCGGGTCTAGGTTTAAATCCTTTATATGCGGCTGGGCTTTGCTTAATTGCTAATACAGCACCAGTAGCATTTGGAGCGATGGGGATTCCGATTACAGTTGCGGGGCAAGTAACAGGTATTGATCCGCATAAAATCGGGCAAATGGCTGGGCATCAATTACCATTCTTATCAATGTTTGTTCCGTTCTTTATCGTATTTTTAATGGATGGCTTCAAAGGAGTAAAACAAACGTGGCCTGCATTATTTGTAGCTGGCGGTTCCTTTGCTATTACACAATTTATTACAGCAACATTTTTAGGGCCAGAGCTTCCGGATATTACATCAGCGCTTGTCAGCTTAGTATGTTTAGCGTTATTCCTGAAAGTGTGGCAACCGAAAGAAATCTACCAATCTAATCAAGAAAATGCTGAAGTGGCAGCAACGACTGCATCTATGCCAAGATTAACAGCGGGAAAAGTCGTAAAGGCTTGGTCACCATTTATCATTTTAACGATTATGGTAGTTATTTGGAGTCAGAAATTCTTTAAATCTTTATTTGCTCCAGGCGGGGCTCTAGAAAGTCTTGTCTTTAAGTTTGAAATTCCAGGTTTGCACAATCTAGTAATGAAGGCAGAACCGATTGTAAATAAACCAACGCCTTATGAGGCAATATTAAAGTTGGATGTTATATCGGCGACTGGAACAGCAATTTTAATTGCTTGTATCATTTCAATATTTGTGTTGAAAATGAGTGCAAAACAAGCAGTTGAAACGTTTAAAGAAACCTTACAAGAATTAAAGATGCCGATTTTATCTATCGGTCTTGTATTAGGATTTGCATTTATTGCAAACTATTCTGGTTTATCATCGACACTAGCATTAGCATTGGCGGCAACAGGTGGATTATTCCCATTCTTCTCACCGTTCCTTGGCTGGCTAGGCGTATTCCTAACAGGATCGGATACATCAGCAAACGCATTATTCTCTAATCTACAGGCAATTACAGCGCAACAAGTTGGTGTAAAAGAAGTATTGCTTGTTGCGGCTAATACAACAGGTGGTGTAACGGGTAAAATGATTTCTCCGCAATCGATTGCGATTGCGTGTGCAGCAGTAGGACTTGCTGGAAAAGAATCTGACTTATTCCGATTTACATTAAAGCATAGTCTATTCTTCGTAACCATTGTTGGTATTATGACATATGTACAAGCTTATTATTTAACGTGGATGATACCGTAAGCAATAGTCATCAATTTAACACAAACAAGCCAGGTGCTGAAAGCACCTGGCTTGTTTCATAACCCTAGCTCGATGGTTACGCACGGCATGAGAGACTATTCATCCCCGATCAAGGTTTCAATTTATCAACTGTTCGAGAAGGCGTATCGACTAGCAGACAAAAAACGACATATAAAAATACAATTCATTTCTTTGCATTTTTCTGATTATCGTGTATGATGGGAAAGTATTGAAAATTAAATCAGTGATAAACTAGGGGTGCCTAAGTGATGCTTAGGCTGAGAGAGAAGCGCGATAACTTCTTAACCCTTTGGACCTGATCTGGCTCGTACCAGCGTAGGGAAGTTAACGGCTTTACATAACAATGTCTTTATGAGCCAGGTCCTTATTTTACTATGGACCTGGCTCTTTTTATTTTGGCATGCGCTGGTCACAAGTTTTGTTCTCGTCCTTGTCACAAGAAAAGCGGAACCGACTGTTTAGCCCTGACGACTAAAGTTCTTCCACACAGAAAGTGATTTTTACTTTCTTGTGTGGAAGGTTTTTAGACGCGAAGGGCTAGGAGGTGAAGCTGAATCCAAGAAAAGCGGAACCGATCATTACGATTGGGTGAAGTGCAAATCAAGATACTTGAAACTGCTTAGGAGCCGACTCGCGGTTCTGAGCAAAGATGGTTTCTTGAAATGATAAAGGGGAGGAAACACAAATTATGAAGCAATCTGTTTCAGCTGAGCAAATTGAATTGAAGTCGAGTTTACCGGGGAGTAAGAAAGTCTATATTGATGGCCCGCGTGAAGGTATGAAAGTACCGATGCGTGAGATTGAACAAAGTGAAACAAATGGTGTACCAAATCCACCAATTCGTGTTTATGATACAAGTGGTCCATACACAGATCCTGCGTACAAAGTTGAGCTAGAAAAAGGAATTCCAGCGCCGCGCCATGCTTGGATTGTTGAGCGCGGGGATGTGGAAGCATATGAAGGGCGCGAAATGAAACCAGAAGATGATGGTGTGAAGGTGGCATCTCAGCATACACCAGTCTTCCCGCAAATGGATCGCAAGCCGCTTAGGGCAAAGAAAGGTGCAAATGTAACGCAAATGCACTATGCACGTAACGGTATTATTACATCTGAGATGGAGTATGTTGCGATTCGGGAAGGGGTAGAACCAGAATTTGTTCGTAAGGAGATTGCTGAAGGACGCGCGATCTTGCCAGCAAACATTAACCACCCAGAAGCAGAACCGATGATTATTGGACGCAATTTCCATGTGAAAGTTAATGCGAATATCGGAAACTCTGCTGTATCTTCTTCTATTGCGGAAGAAGTAGAAAAGATGACTTGGGCAACACGCTGGGGTGCGGATACTATTATGGATTTATCAACGGGAAAAAATATTCATACAACGCGTGAATGGATTATTCGTAACGCGCCTGTACCAGTTGGAACAGTGCCAATTTATCAGGCGTTAGAAAAGGTAAATGGGATTGCTGAAGATTTAACGTGGGAAGTATATCGTGATACGTTAATTGAACAAGCAGAGCAAGGCGTGGATTACTTTACAATTCATGCTGGTGTACTACTTCGTTACATTCCAATGACAGCAAAGCGTATGACAGGGATTGTTTCACGGGGCGGCTCGATTATGGCGCAGTGGTGTTTATACCATCATAAAGAAAACTTCCTATATACTCACTTTGAAGAAATTTGTGAAATTATGAAACAATACGATGTTTCCTTCTCTCTTGGAGATGGATTACGTCCGGGTTCGATTGCAGATGCAAATGATGAAGCACAATTCTCTGAGCTTGAAACACTTGGTGAGTTAACAAAAATTGCTTGGAAGCATGATGTGCAAGTAATGATTGAGGGACCAGGACATGTACCGATGCATTTAATTAAAGAGAATATGGAGAAAGAAATTGATATTTGCCAAGGTGCACCGTTCTATACACTCGGACCTTTAACAACAGATATCGCACCAGGATATGACCATATTACCTCTGCAATTGGTGCAGCAATGATCGGCTGGTTTGGTACTGCAATGCTTTGCTATGTAACGCCGAAAGAGCATTTAGGATTACCAAACAAGGATGATGTTCGCGAAGGAGTTATTACGTATAAAATCGCAGCTCATGCAGCTGATCTTGCAAAAGGGCATAAAACAGCGCAACAACGTGATGATGCACTTTCAAAAGCTCGCTTTGAATTCCGTTGGCGCGATCAATTTAACTTATCTTTAGATCCTGAACGTGCAATGGATTTCCACGATGAAACATTACCAGCAGAAGGAGCAAAAACAGCTCATTTCTGTTCCATGTGTGGTCCGAAGTTCTGCAGTATGAGAATTTCACACGACATTCGTGAATATGCAAAAGAAAATGATTTAGAAACAACGGAAGCAATGGAAAAAGGTATGGAGGAGAAAGCTAGAGAATTTAAAGAAGCTGGTAGTCACTTATATCGATAAATAGAGTATACGATTTTGAACACCTCTTTACTTCATTGATCACATGTACTTAACTTAAATATAGAAGCCCCCTTCGCTAAGACGGTAGCAGAGGGGGCTATTATTATTTCTCCTTTAAGAACGTTCGATCTTTTAAGAATAAATTCCAGAAGAAGATAAAGCCTGGAAGCAAGATTGCGATACCAATCGCATAGAGAATAAGCAAGGCGTAAAAAGTTTCTTTCGTTGTAAAACTTGTAGATACAGTGACATCTGGATAAATGATATATGGTAGATGTGCAACGCCATAAGCGTAGCTTGCAAATGCATATTGTGCAACAACTGCTAAAACAGCGATTCGCGGCCAGCCGAGTGAATCGTATTTTTTATTTGTCCACCAAAGGGAAGAGTATCCGATGACAAATAAAATAATGGAGACTGTAAACCAAGGAAATTGTTTAATTAATCCTTGCATGAGCCAGTGCGTTTCTGGGTCCATAACAACAAGGGCGATAATTGCTGTAACGAGTGTTGCTGGACCGAGTATGATGGCATTACGTCTATAAAGACGATACGTATCCTCTGAGCGTTGTTCTCTTGCAAAATCAGCTAAAAAAAGAGAGGACAGGAATAGCTCAGAAGTTAATCCGAATAACATATAACAATAAATTACAGGGCTTGAAAGAAGCTTTCCGTATAATAGAGCTTCTTTGCCTCCAGAAGTCGTAATATAGGCGCCTTCTGTTACGGGTAAAACCGTAATTAGCAAGGCGGGAATTAAAAGCCCAGTAATACCAGAAATAACGCGCATGGTATGTTCATATTTTGGTACGGAATAGGCAAACACCATAAATGTACTACGAATGGCGACGAGAACTAAAATTAATGTCACAGGTACGAACATGACCGTTGCAAGGGTGAAAGTCGCTTTTGGAAAGAAACCAAGAAATGCAACAACAACAAAAACAAGGAACGTATTAGTGACTTCCCAAGTGGGTGATAAGTAACGGTTGGCAAGCTTTCCAGCAAGTGTTGGATGCTTGGCGTATACCATGCCCCAAAAACCAGCTCCGAAGTCAATGGAGCCTAACATGCTATATACGAAGATAAGAGCCCATAAGATGATAATCGCAATACTTGCTTCATGCACGAGAATCTCCTCCTTGCTGCTTTAAATCATTTTGTAATGGATGTCTTCTAAAGAATGTCCGTAGTACGAAAATCGTTAAAGCGCCTAGTCCAATATACAAAATGACGAATACTACAAATAAAGGTCCGACAAAATCAGCGCGTGTGGCCGAATCGATTGTGCGCTGCATTCCATAAATTGTCCAAGGTTGACGACCGCTACAACTGAAAATCCATCCGCATTCAATACCGAACATCATAATCGGTCCACATGCAGCAGTTCCCCATAGTAGCCACTTCGGCAATTCTGCTCCTTTTTTTCGATAAATAAAGTACCAATAGAGAAGAGCAATTGTTGCAACAGCAAAGGTAAATGTGGCTGTACCGACCATTAAATCAAAGAATGTGTGGGTATAAAATGGTGGCCATGTTTCTTGTGGAAATGCATTTAACCCTGTTACAACGGTGTTAGGGTCTAATCCAACTAGTAAGCTGAGCATATTGGGAATTTCCAGGGCATAGTTTAATTCATGGGTTACAGGATCCACCAATCCACCAATCGCTAGAGAAGCGTGGGATTTCGTATCAAATAATGCCTCCGCTGCCGCTAATTTTTCTGGAGAATGCTCATGTAAAGCAATTGCGGATTCATGGCCGGAGATCCACATCGTTGCACCGGTAATAAATGTGACGACAAGCCCTAAAAATAATCCTTTTTTATGATAAGCAATTTCCCGTGCGCTTGTATTTCGTTTTAATAATTTAAATCCAGCGATAGAAGCGATGACAGCCGCTCCGGTTGCATAAGCAGTGATTACAACGTGAAAGGAGCTTGTGAAAAAGCTCGGATTAAAGAATGCTTTCCATGGATCAACGTTAAAAACGGAACCGTCTGGATGCATAGAAAAGCCCGCAGGTGTGTTCATCCATGTATTTGCTGAAGTGATTAACACAGCGGATGCAGTAGCACCGAGCATAACGAAAAAGAGAGATACGAGTCTCATAAATGGAGGTAATTTATCGGCTGCATATACATAAATAGACATAAATAACGCTTCTAAGAAGAAGGCAAAAATCTCAATTTGAAAGGGTACAGAAATTACCTGACCGACAATTTTGGCGAACCCGGGCCAAAGAAGTGAAATTTGTACACCGACAATTGTTCCAGTTGGAATTGCAACGCCGAGAAGGATGGCGAAAGCCTTTGTCCATCTTTTTGCCATGACGGCATAATCTGAATCTTTTTTCCAGTGATATAATACTTCGCTTATAAAAATCATTAAAGATAGTCCGATTCCAAGTGTTGCGAAAATAATGTGGAATGCTAATGATGAACCGAAGAAAGCCCGTGACAAAGTAACAGTATCCATAATTCTACTCCTTTTCATTTTTACCATTATTTTCTGATCGAATTGGAAAATTTATTCAAAAAGATGCCAAAAATATATATGTATTTTAAAAAGTGAATATGGTATTATGATTCTGAAATATTCAGAAAAGCTCAAAAAAAGAACGGGAAAATATTTCGTTTGTGTTTTAGAGCAAAATCTTTTATAATTTTTATGCGAACGTGGGTTCTGTTTAGGGTGTGGCTGAAACTAACAGAATGAGGAAGTTCATGTGAAATGGAGGGGATGTTTTATGTATCCTGAAGTCATTAACAAAATGGCATTTTCAAAAGAGCATAAAGATTTGTTATTAAAGTTATACAATAAAGAAATTACGCGGCGTGAATATGATCGTCTTGTGCAATCGCTATATAAGCCTACAAAAGAAGCGTGTGAGGGATAGAGAGTAAAGAAGACAATCGAAATCGATTGTCTTTTTTTATGTGTGTGTATGCTCTTGTGGTGTTGTTTGGATCACAAGTTATATTTTGCATAAAGAAGCTGTCCAAAAAGTCTTTTTGGACAGCTTCTTTACTTTTTACTTCTTAATAGAGGTCGTAATGGTACAAGCGTCGGCCATTTTAATACAGGTGTGGGAGAAGGCCCTGTAATCCACGTATGGAATGGGAGGATGCTACATATAACCATTGTGATGATAGAGAGTGTTGCCGTCAAAAGAAAAAGTAATAGACTATATAGAATTGTATTTGCTTGAATTGTAAATAGAGATAGTAATTTCGTAATGAGTTGTAAAAAGAAATAGTGTGCTAAATAGGCCCCATATGTGTAGTTTCCGATAAAACGTAATGTTTTATATAAGGCCCCTCGCCGCTGTACGATCATCATAGAAAGTACGTATAGTATTAAAATTTCACATACAATGTACAGAAACATGGATGGCTTTAAATAGGTAGATACAGTAAGGTGAATCGAATTTACACCATAGAAGCTAAATAGTTCATAGTTGATAAATAAGAAGAGAATAAAAAATAAGATTGTTATAAGTGGTATGTGTTTCGTTACAAATAAACGCCAAGCTTTTAACGCTACAGCCGCAATTCCTCCCATGACGAAGTAGAATGAATAGAAGAGGAAGGAACGATCTGTATAGTGTAAAATGGCGGAAGTTGTTAGTTGTTCGCCATTAAAAATATAGTGAGAAGAATACCACATTAAGAGAAAATATATGATGGCGAAAATGGTCATATATCTATATGTATCGTGCTGATTATGTGTGCGTCTTTGAAACCAATAGAATAAAGTACATAGCAGGGGGAACAGTAAATGAATTTGGAACATCATGATGACATACCAAAGGTGAGGGGCAGCTGTTCCGAGCAATAGGTTCTTTATCCCACCGTGCCATGTAACGACTTGATTTGTTGTAAATAAGTAAAGAATAGACCAAAGGAAGTAAGGAGCAAGTAAGTGTGCTGTTTTTTCATAGATGTATTCTTTATAGACAATTTGTTTTGTATATTGCCGAATTAAATGAAATCCAACAATAAAGATGAATGCAGGTGCTGAAAATTTTGCGAGATTAAATAGCATTCCCATAATGAGAGATTGCTCTAATACGATATTTCCTTGATTCATTGTATATAGTAAGGAACTTTGCAAAACAACGGCAAGAAAAGCGATACTTTGCAAAACCTTAAATTCTGGGGCGCTTTGTGTCATGTCTTCCATCTCCTTTTCCATACATGATTATAGTACGAAGGCGTGAAAAGGGCTGTGGAAACTTTGTGAAATTTATAACAAATGTATAAAATGGTGTGTTGGTAGAGTAGATGGAGACAAAAATAAAAAAGCAAAGAGGAGGCCAGGTAGTTAGCTTCTTCTTTGCTTTGTTCTCGGTAAATTTAGGGATTATTAACCACGATCAGGTGGTGGTGGATCCAT
>NZ_NVPR01000157.1 GCF_002551815.1 Bacillus sp. AFS098217 | reverse complement strand
AGAAAGAAAAAACGCTCCCTGCATGAAGCAACCGCAAGAAAAGGAAGAAAAACAAAGAATACAAGTGCAAAACGGAACAAGAAAAATACACCACATATAGATGGAATCTATTTAGGTGATAAAGTAAAGGTATTTGGACAAGTAGGATTTGTGACAGGATTTACAGGAAAAATGGTATACGTACAAAATATACATGGACAATATATACAAAATC
>NZ_NVPR01000024.1 GCF_002551815.1 Bacillus sp. AFS098217 | reverse complement strand
ATATAAATCCATTTTAATTTTTCGACATCTAAATCCCTGCTATGCAGAATAAAAAAAAACCTACACTCGTTTGCTCTTTCTGTTTTTACTTCGCATGTGGCAGAAAAAGGCCCTGACCGTTTCTATGCATGAATAGATGCTCTCTCCCATCTAAAAAGAGGGGGTTTATGTCGTTTTTTTTAATTGATATATATAGTTCGTTCTCCCCTGGTTAAATTAGAAAAGATACAACTATATCATTCATCTTGTGAATCAGAAAGGAACATATTATATGCGTAAACCGATCATTACATTCCTACTATTTATTTTAGTACCTATTCTCATTTCCCCTGTTCAAGCAAGCGCTCATACAAATAAAGTTGCCATTATAATTGATGATTTCGGAAACAATATGAAGGGAACTGAAAAAATGTTATCCCTTCCTATACCACTTACAATTGCTGTTATGCCGTTCCTGCCATCTACTAAACAAGACGCAATAGCTGCACACAAAAAAGGCCATGAAGTTATTATTCACATGCCTATGGAACCAATTAAGGGAAAAAAGGAATGGCTCGGTCCGAAGGCAATTACAACTGATTTAAGTGATGATGAAATTAAAAATCGAATTGAACAGGCCATTCAGGAAGTACCGCATGCAATTGGTATGAACAATCACATGGGATCGAAAGTAACAGCCGACGAAAGAATTATGCGAATCATACTGTCTGTATGTAAAAAGCATGGTCTATTTTATTTAGATAGTAAAACAAATCCAAAAAGCGTAGTACCAAAAATCGGAAAAGAATTAGGTGTTCCTATTGTAGAAAACCAATTATTCTTTGATGACGTTTATACATCATCCCACATTACAAAACAGGCACAGTTACTTCTACAAAAAATTAAAGAAAAGCCCGTTGTAGTAGCTATTGGTCATGTTGGTCCTCCTGGAGAAATCACTTCTCGCGTCATTGAATCGTCTATCCCGAGAGTACGTGAACATGCCGACTTTATTTTTCTATCTGATCTTGCCCTGTCACCACCTCCCGTCTCTAAACAAAAATAGAGAGCAGCCACATGGCTGCTCTCTATTTTCTAAATATAGTCTACATGACTCACCCGAAATCCTTTTCTCTCTATTTTTGCAGTTAATTGCTTTAATGCTTTTTCATTTAGGTCATCTGTTATATTTACAATAACACGACGAATATATTGATCACCATTATCTAATGTTAATAATCCACCAATATGATACGATTTTAAAAGTGTACCAAGTTCTTTAATCGTTCCCTTACAATCTTGTGTTGCAATAGTTAATATATATCCTCCGGTTCGCATGCCAAATGAATCTTCAATAACATCAAATATGTTAGAATGCGTTAAAATACCAACAAATTCATTGTATTCATTCAAAACAGCTAGAAACGGAAGACATCTAATTACATAAAAAGCTCGAAAAAAAGAATCTTTTTCAAAAATAAATGCAGATTGATCTTCCCATATATCTTTCACACGTATATCTTCTAATCCACCATTACATTTCTGTTCTAAAATATCCACTTTATAAATAATCCCTTTAAATTGCTTTTCATCTTCTGCTAATACAGGAATTGCTCTATATCCCTTTTCATTCATGAGCTTTAACGCCTGTTCCCCCGAATCATCACTTTTACAAAAAATCACCTGTTGTTTCGGCAGAAAATGATATTTAACTCGCAAAATACGTTCCTCCCCACATGACGACATGTAATCTATATATAATAAGGAGACCCATATTTTATGAGTGAAATTATTATTAAAACGCTTTCATTTAGTGATTCATAAATAGTGTATATTTTTTACATAACCGAACTCTTTGCTCCTTTAATCATCAATAATTTCACATGATAATTCATTAAATACTCTAGACCTTCTAACCATTTTTTCGTCTCCTCCGGTGTTTTCCCCCAGACAATCATTCCATGATTATAAACAAGCACTGCGCCCCCACCTTCAGTAAAATTTGGAACGTTACTCTCTAATAAATCGGCAAACTTCTGTTCATTTTCTACAATTGGGATTGTAATCCCTTCTATGCCTTCTTTTCCAAAAACACGCCCTACACTACTCTTTTCAAACGTAACTTCTCCTTCTTCTCCATATAACTCTAACAGTAAGTGACTATCTACTGTCTGAACTTGTAAAATGCAGTCTGCACTACTTTTTTTGTAAATATCTGCATGCATAAACGATTCAATAGCCGGCTTTTCATCATTTGCAAATACAGGCTCGCACATGCTATTTACTACAATAAAATCTTCTTCAGCAAATAACCCTTTGTCCCTTCCCTCTATATTTACTAAAAACGTTAATGGTTCTTTCGATGTACACATAGATAAACTAATTTTTGTACCATAAAACCAATCACGAAGTGCCAATTCCATTTTTATATCTCTTAATTCTTTCCACTTCTTTAGAAAAAATAACATTTCGTCACCCCCGTAATAATATCGATATAATAAACGAATCATTTCTATGTAAAAGAGTTTATTTTTTGATTATTCTAAAAATTTAATTGAATTATCACATGAGAATGTCTTTTTGTCAATATGATTTCTCCATCTCCTAAAAAACAGGAAAATATGACATAAAGTGAAACTTTAATCAGTGGGTTTTACGGGCTTTTTATCTTCTGCCTAACTTCTTTTCTTTTACCGAATTTTAAGGTGGGAGTATTCCAGCCCGCAAATAGCGGGATAAAGTAACGCTTTAATTAGTAAGACCCTTCACAGCCTACTAATTATGAACCCTCACCAATCGAACTTTATGTACAGTTTCTCTCCCACCTAGCTGCTTTTACTTTCACTACAATGTGAAATAGCTGGATAAACAAAAAAGCCTTTTTTCATAGGGCTTTTTTGTTCATCATTTGAAGTATCTCACTTTTTTCTTGTTCATTAATAACTCGAAGTTTTTGTAGTATGCTCGCGTACAATATGAGTTTATTATATATACGTTCCGACACTTCCTCCCCCTCTTTCCTCAGGTCAACTTTTTTTCTATTGGTAAATTATATGAACAAGTTAGGAAAATGTGTCCATTTTTTGTATAAATACAAATCTTTTTCTATTCGTTTTGTATTCCTATGCATATAATAAAGGAAAACTCTAAAGTATAATTCTCATATTTAACTCATCGTCCAGCGAATGTTGTTTTTTTACAATTACTTCTAATTATTTTACTTTTTTCAATTCAACACTTGAGACTCCCAAAAATGAGACGTTTGTAAAAACGCCTCATTTTTTCTTACCTTTTTTCGAATTACGATTTGCATATTTCGCTGGGTTTTCATTTTCATACTCTAGTGCAAATTCTGCATCCGGTAGACTTTCCTTTGGAGTTTTATTATGATTGATTGCCGCGCGCTGTTTTACTTTTCGCTTTACCATCTTATTCACCTTCCCTAACTGTAATAACATCTGACTTTCTATCATAGTTTAAGAAAACATTCAAAAATTATTGCTGGGAAGTGTTAACAAGTACAGAACAAAGTCCAGATGGGAATACTACATGCGAACCAACTATTTACATTTCTCATTATACGGAAGAAGGAACGATTACATTGAAGAAAAAACAAAAGATTCATTCACCTATTTTAGATGAAACACTGCCACATCAAATGAATTTCCCGTCCTTTAAAGGAACAGGAAAACAAATGCAGCAGCCTTTTATTAATCCATATAATGTTGTAATTGGGGACAGTAAATATAATTCCCCAAACAGTCCACTTAACAATTGGAGTGATGATATTGATCCTGCCATTATGGCTGGAAAAGAATGGATTCATCCAACAAATGATATCGGATGGATTGCAGAAGAAAATCAAGAATTGCTAAAAAATAAAACAGAACAAGCAGAAGACACATTTATGCATCCCCAATTTGGAATTAACGATTAAAAAGCCATTCTACCTTCACAGGTAGAATGGCTTCATGTTATCCAATAATAATTCTCTCTTTCGGATATTTATAGCGAGGAGGTTGTTCTCTTCCACCACTAGCTAAAATAAATGTTAAAATCCCGACACGCCCAATAAACATAAGAACGATTAATACGAGTTTACCAGCAGTTGTTAGATCTGGGGTGATACCGGTTGATAATCCAGTCGTTCCAAAAGCTGAGCACACTTCAACAACTAAATTCATAAGCGGTACATTTTCTGTAATAGATAAAATCAATAACGCAGAAGCACATAATAAAAACCCCATTGTCATAACAACGGATGCTTTTAAAATATCCTCTTCATGCAATTGCCGTTTAAAGACACGAACTGTTCTTCCACCTTTTGCAAATGAATATAAAGAAAGAATATTAACAGCAAATGTTGTTGTACGTATCCCTCCTCCAACTGAACTTGGAGAAGCACCGATAAACATTAAAATGCTCATAAATAGAAGCGTCGGTTGGGACAAGTCTTGTATATCCATTGTGGCCAACCCACCACTTCTCGTTGTCACAGATTGAAACAATGCATAAAATAACGTTTCATGCCATGACTTTCCATCTAAAAATTGATTTCGCTCTAATAAAAAAATTACAATTGTGCCAACAATAATAAGCGAGAAAAATGTCGTTGCTGTCAATTTTGTAAATAACGAAAATCGAAATAGTTGATGTTTTTTCTTACTTACATACTGTTTTACTTCCATTAATACCGGGAATCCAATTGCTCCTAAGATAATGAGTAGCATATGAATGATTTGTACAATATAGTCTTTTTGGTACGGAATAAGCGATTGACCTGTTAAATCAAAGCCACCGTTTGTTGTCGCACTAACAGAAGCAAAAAAACCATGAAAATAAGCTTCTTTCCACGTTGGGAAATAATGTAAAAATCTTGTTCCTAACAGCAGCGCCCCAACGATTTCTATTGAAATAATTACAATTAAAATAGACCGCATCAAATCAACAAGCCCAGATAAATTTCCTTGGTTATGGTCGGCCATAATTAATCGTCTTCCCTGCAAACCAATTTTTTTACCCGTTATCATCCAAACAAATGTACCAAGTGCCATAATTCCTAAACCACCAAATTGTAAAACAAGCGCTAAAACAATAATCCCCGCTGTACTAAACGTATCAGGAATAGACACAACCGAAAGTCCTGTAACACTTACAGCACTAACAGATGTAAATAAAGCATCTATAAATGTCCACTTTACACCCGGTTTAATAACAAATGGTAAACTTAATAAGATTACCGAAACAATTACTGCTATAAAGTAAAATAAAACGATAAGCTGCACCGGGCGTAATTTTTGTAATAACTTCTTTATCTCTCTCATCCCATCACTTCGCTACCTTTTTTTCTATCGATTAAATAAAGAAAAGTCACTGATTTCTTTATTTGTAAATAATTTCCGAAATAACTTTGCAAATACCATTCCGTATACAGTTCCATTTCCCCCATACGGTAATGCATAATATAAATTAGGTATCTTTTCATCTTCTTTTAAAATAGGAAGTCCATCATGACTTCCACCAAACGCAGCAGCCCAATAATAGTCAGCTCTTACATTTTTCATATTTGGAAACATTTCTTGTATAATTTTAGTAAGTAAATTTCGTTTATACAACAACTTCGTATCACCAATCTTCTGAAGCTTCATCGTTTCATCCAGTCCACCTACAATAATGCGATTCTTATATGTACGAAAATACAAATAAGGCCGGGCCGTTTCCCAAATTAAAGACTGGTCGTACCATCCATCAAAATGCTCTTGCTCATTTGTCACAATTGCATAGGAAGTCCCTATTGTTGTGTTTCTTTCTTTTTTTCCAAAGAGCGCTTCGTATCCTGTAGCCATAATAACTGATTTCGCTACAATTTTCTTACCTGTTTTTGTGTAACAAATTAAATCTTTTTGCGCAGGCTTAATGTGCATAGCCTCTGTATTTTCAAAAATAGTAGCCCCAAGTTGCTTCGCTTTATGTATGAGACCATGAGTTAACATATATGGATTCACTTCTGCATCCCCGTGGGTGCATAGTGCCGCTGGCTTTGTAAATGAATATCGATTTCTAATATCAGCTTCCATTAAATACTCAACAGGAAATCCGTAATGGCGTAATGTGCGATATTCTTCCTGCAAAAATGAAATATCTTCACTTTGACTTGCATAATATAAACTTTTTCTTGGAATAAAATTAGGATCAATATCTAGCATTGGAACAATACGTTCTAGTGTCTGCAGGGCCTCATAACAAAGCTGATAAGCACGTACACCTTTTTCTTCACCAAATGTATGAATTAGTGAAGTCAATGATTTATCATGAACGAATTGTAGTAACCCTGTATTAGCAGCTGTGCTTCCATTTGCAATTTTCCCTTTACCAATTAGTGTAACACTCATCCCTATCTTCGTTAACAAATACGCAATATGAGCGCCAGCTTCTCGGCTTCCAATAATAAGCACATCACATATCATATCATTTTCTAATAGTGGATAACAAGGCATACAAGCTCCTTGATTCCAAAACAAATTCCCAAATGTTAGTTTCATAACTATACTCCTAAGATGAAATTTCCTCCTTTTATTTTTCGTTATTTCTCAAAAAAAAATCCAGCTAGCACTCGTTAGCTGGATTTTTTATTTCACTTAGCACAATAACAAAATTACCTTTTCCTATCGTGTTTCATCTTAATTAGAACGTTCTTCAAGCCAATCCCCAACTGTTGGATATGTTTGTTTTACAGCTGTTCCACCGTATACAACTGACATATGTCCCGTTGGCAAGCACACATATTGTTTATCTGTACTAGAAATATGCTCAAGTAATGCTTCTACTTGACAGGGCAAGGCAATATGATCACGTTTTGCTGAAATATTTAATACATTTGCCTTAATATTTTCGAGTTTAACTTTTTGTCCTCGAATTATAAGCTCACCTTTGACTAGTTTATTATTTTGATAAAAGTCGCGAATCCATTGTCGATATGATTCGCCTGGGAACGGGATACCATCTCCGACCCATTTTTGAATGAGTTTCCAACTTTCTACAAAGCGCTCATTTTCTGAGCGATCAAGTAAAGCAACATACGGACCAACAAAATTTGTAATTGGTTTTAGCATTTTATTTCCAAAATCAATCATTTCCGGTGGTATATTACCAAACGTATCAACTGCTTTGTCTAAGTTAAAATACTTTTCATCTAATAATGGACCATATAATCCTGTCTCAGAAAAATCAAACGGACTTGTCATAAAAATCAAATTACGAATTGGCATATGCGGGTGAAGTGCTGCATAAATGGATGTTAGTGTTCCTCCCATGCAGTAACCAAGTAAAGAAATCTCGTCCGATTTTGCAGTTCTCATTACCTTTTTAACTGCTTTTGCAATATAATCGAACACGAAATCATCAAATTTTAAATGACTATCTTCTAAACCAAATGTTCCCCAATCAAGCATATACACATCAAAACCACGATCTACTAAGTATTCCACCAAACTATTTCCTGGTGTTAAGTCCATAATATATGGTTTATTGATTAACGCATAAATCAATAAAATTGGAACTCCGTGTGTTTTTTCTTGTTTTGGAATGTAACGATAAAGCTTCGTTTTATTTTTAGTCCAAATAACCTCTTTTGGCGTTAAACCAACTTGTGGTTCTGGTTCACGTAGTAGAACTTGACTCGCTCTTTTAAAACGACGATATGCTTTTCGATATTCTTCTGGGTATAATTCCAATTGTTTTTCCCATTCTGTTACGAATGTAGTCATTTTTCTATCTCCTTTTTGATTGATTTCCTTCTTCAAGAAAGAAGTGCACTCCTGCTATGGATATGCACTTTCTTCTTACTTCATTACATATATAATCCGCCGTTAATATTTAGTTGCTGCCCTGTGATATACGCTCCATCACGGCACAGATATACAACACCTTTTGCAATTTCATCTGCTTGTCCGAAACGTTTCTTTGGAATCTTAGAAACGATTTTTTGACGAACATCTTCCGGTACTTCTGCTACCATTTCTGTATCAATAAATCCTGGGCAAATTGCATTTACTGTTACATTCGTTCTCGCAAGCTCTAATGCTAATGATTTTGTAAACCCTAGCATACCTGCTTTTGCTGCTGAATAGTTTGTTTGGCCGAACCCACCAGCTTGCCCAATAATAGAGGAAATGCTAATAATTCTTCCTTCTTCAGATTCTGTTATGTAAGGAAGTGCTGCACTTGTTGTATTAAACACACTACTTAAATTCACATCGATTACGCGGTCCCAATCTTCTCGATTTAACTTTTTGAATGTACGATCTCTTGTAATACCAGCATTATTGACAAGAATATCAACCTTACCAAAATGATTCACAGCTTCATCTACAAGGCGTTTTGCATCCTCTAGTTTCGACACATCTGCTTGAACTGCATACACATCATGTCCTTTTGTTCCTAATTCATTTACTAGATTTTCAGCTGCTTCTTTACTGCTATTGTAGTTAATAACAACTTTTGCGCCTTCTTTTGCTAACGCTTCTGTAATCGCTTTTCCAATCCCTTTTGCTCCGCCTGTTACGATTGCTACTTTACCATTTAATTGAACCATTTCTTTTCCCCCTTATTCATTTGTGAACGATAATTAATGAATCAATTTGGCACTCGTATAACGAAGTCCCATATATAATATGTTTTCGCCGTTTATGCTGTCTTAAAAAGAGATTCTTTCTCCCCTTTTTGAAACATCTAAACAAAGCGCTTCTTTATTACTTTTTATTTTCCGGTTTCACCGGTGCTTTTACTTCTTCTTTTGCAGGCTCTTGCAATTTTGCTAATACTTCATTTTGCTTTTCAAGCAGTTCTAAAATCTTGTCCATTTTATTTTCTAATGTTCGCATATCTTGTTTCACTTTAATTACATCGCGTTTTAGCGTAGGAGGTTGTTCTAAAGAATCTGCTTTCTCTTCCAAAAACTCTTCGATGTTGTCAACTTTATTTTCTAAGTTAATAACAAGCGTAGCTACTCTTGCAATATCTTCTTGAGTTGGCATGTTCACTTTTTCTAAATAGCCCTTTGTTGCATCATTTAACATCTTCTGATAAAACAAGTTCAAATCTAGAACGCTTCCCATCCAAGCAGAATACTCTTCTGTTTTGATTGTTTCATTGAGCGCTTTTCCCCAAAATGTTTCGGTCTGTTCATACACTTCTTTCCATGTTTGTAGTGGATCAAACTTTTGATCAATCACTTCTCCTACACTCCTTTATTCGTATTTGAAACAATTCAACCTATTCACTATTTTCCAATATTCTGAAAAAAAGTTCAAGTCTGTATTTTATTTTTTTCTATATTCTAACAAATGTATTGACTTTAAAAACAGATAAGTGTAAATTGCACTTATAAGCAAAAAATTCCATCTAACTGATTCATGAGGTGATGCACAATCATGCTACAGAATGAACCAGAACAACAAGAAAGTTTGGAAAAAAGCCAAGCGAAACAACCAAACTCCATGCCAAAAAACTTCTTAGTTCCCTTCTTACTTCTCTGTCTAAAAGACTGGAGTCTTCACGGTTACAAACTGATTCAAATGCTAATGGACATCGGCTTTTCTTCTGTTGACCAAGGCAATGTTTATCGTACCTTGCGCAAATTAGAAAAAGAAAACCTTATTTCTTCTACTTGGGATACAAGTGAAGGAGGGCCAGCAAAACGAATTTATTCTTTAACAGAATATGGAGAGCAGTATTTAGCAACATGCGCGACCTCTTTTGAACATTATCAAAATATGCTGCGGACATTTTTTACGTTATACACCAACGCTTTCTTTCCATTTTCTACTTCTCCAGAAAAGGATGAAAAAAACTCTTCATCTTCACCTGGTGGTACAGCAGAATAATCTGCGTTCACAATATGTAAAAAAACATTTGGAGGTCAAACCATGGAAACTAAACCATACGAACTTGTCGATGCATTTTGGAAAAATTGGTCACATTCTCTTTCCCTTTTCTCTTCAGCAGGGAAACAATTAGAGCAACTTACTTTAGAAACATTAAAACAACAACAAGATGCTTTGCATAAATTAACAGCAGGAGTTGACGAACTTGAAAAAGAACTACAACAATTCACTGCTCAATTGAACAGCCAATATACAGAATACGTAAAACAATTTACAGGTAACTCCTTAAACGATCAAATTAATGAATGGCAAGACAAATGGGATGAACTTTCCAATCATATCCATCAGCTTACCGTCTCTCCTACAAAAACATCTTTGTCTATCCTTACTCAAACAAGTGGTCAATTTGAAGAAACAACAAAACAATTTATCGAACAGCAACAACTTCAACGTGACGAGGTGCAAAAACAACTAGAAGGTTTTTTGGAAGAGTTCAAATCCACACAACTGGAACTCGTAAAAAAGTTCGAGGAAAATTCAAAAAATCTATTCACTTCCATCAAGTAAGAAAAATGTGGAAGCTTACTCCCGAACAAACGAAACTCTTTCTTCCTCCCATTACATCAAGATGGCTTACATTTTTCAACATGGAAAAAAAGGAGGAAAACATGAATCCATTTCAAGAAGCACAAGCTGTTAAGGAGCTTCATTACGATGAGATTCAAGTTGGTGATCAAGCATCGCTAACAAAAACAATTACGAATGAAGATATCATCAATTTTGCAAAACTAACTGGAGATGTAAATCCTATTCATATTCTAGATTCTTTTGCAAAAACAACAATATTCAAAGAACGTATTGCACATGGTATGCTTGTTTCAAGTTTTATTTCTACCATTCTTGGAACAAAATTACCCGGAAAAAACACAATTTATTTATCGCAAAATGTTTCATTTCGTGCACCTGTAAAAATCGGCGATACATTGCGTGTAGTCGTAGAGGTTATCCAAAAACGTGATGATAAAAAAATTATTACGTTGCAAACAAATATATATAATCAATTAAATAACATAGTTGTTGAAGGAACAGCAACTATACTAAAAAAAGAGTAGCTAATTTGCTACTCTTTTTTTATATCCAAGAAGTTCTAATCCCTCCGATTACTTCCGTGTATGAGTAGACCTATAACACACACAATAACAGTACCAGTTTATACAGCAAATGATTCAAAACAAAATAAACTGGATTTTAAATAAGGATGTGTCTAACAATGGCAAGAACAAATAAATTACTCGTTCCTGGTGTCGAGCAAGCACTTGAACAATTTAAATATGAAATCGCACAAGAATTTGGTGTAAGTTTAGGATCTAATACAGCATCTCGTTCTAATGGATCTGTTGGTGGCGAAGTAACAAAACGTCTTGTTTCTTTAGCTCAACAACAATTACGTGGATAATCTTATAAACAATGGCTTCTGGGGGCAGATACAATCTGTCCCCTTTCCTTTTCAACATACATTGCAATCCTTTTTCACATACTACAAAAAGCAAACCGAAAGGAAAGATGTACGATATGAAACGGATTAACATCGGAATGAGTCCACCACGTGTACTCACTTTATCTTTTATTACGCTATCCATTATCGGAACATGCCTATTAAAACTTCCCATCGCTACTACAGCTTCTATTTCTTGGCTAGATGCCTTATTTACAACCGTTTCTGCATTTACAGTTACGGGACTCGGTGTTGTTGATACTGGAAAAATATTCACCTTGTTTGGCCAACTTGTCATTTTAACACTCATACAAGTTGGCGGTCTTGGCATTATGAGCTTCGCTATATTAATCGCGATTATGCTCGGGAGAAAAATCGGTCTCCAAAATCGGATTTTACTACAACAAGCATTAAACCAGACGAACATCGGGGGCGTTATCCGCCTTGCGAAATCATTATTTCTATTTTCTTTTACTGTTGAATGTTTCGCTACCCTTCTTCTTGCTTTTGAATGGATTCCAAAATACGGTGTTTCTCATGGACTATATTATAGTTTCTTCCATGCCATTTCGGCATTTAACAACGCAGGTTTTTCTCTTTGGACTGATAATTTAATGTCTCACTCACATAGCATCCTCGTCAATATAGTCATTTCTTCTCTCATCATTTTAGGAGGAATAGGTTTCACAGTCATAGTAGATGTAAAACGAAAAAAAAATTTTAAAAACCTTACCTTACACTCTAAGCTTATGCTCTCTTCTACCCTTATTGTAAATATAGGTGCTACGATTTTAATTTTGATATTTGAATTTGATAACCCTATTTCTATGAAAGGCTTTACACCATTTGAAGAAGGAATGGCTGCTTATTTTCAAGCTATTTCTACACGTACAGCTGGTTTTAATACCGTTGACATAGCGCAATTATCAAAACCTTCTCTTTTATTAATGATGCTCCTCATGTTCATTGGGGCTGGCAGTGCTTCGACAGGTGGAGGTATTAAATTAACAACTTTTTTAATTATGTTATTAGGCGTAGTAAAATTTTTGCGAGAGCAAGATGATATTGTCATTTTCAAAAAATCCATTAAAGATGCCCTTATCGTCAAGGCATTGACAATTACAGTCATTTCAATCTTATTTATCTTCTTTTCCATTTTAATTTTAAGTATTACAGAACAAGTCCCTCTATTAATGAGTGCATTTGAAGTGTTTTCAGCATTTGGAACCGTTGGCCTAAGCATGGGGCTTACTCCGCATTTAACAATAATCGGAAAAATAATCATTGTATTTATGATGTTTTTTGGGAAAATGGGTCCGTTAACGTTAGCATTTTCTTTTGCTCGTAAAAAACAAAGAAAAATAAAATATCCAAATGAAGATATTTTAACGGGTTGACAACCATTTTTATTATCTATATAATAAAAATACAATAACATATCTCCAAAGGGGAGTAGCGTCCAAGAATTTATTCTTGGAAACAAAGTCGTCATTACGTAGAACTTAGTTCTTCCGGCTTTGTTGGCATTTTTATTACATATGTCTAGCAAGACCTTTGCCTATCAACGGCAGAGGTCTTTTTTGCATTCTTTTCCAATTCCTTCCACCGCCGATAGGCAGGAGTATGAGAAAACAAAACAGTGGAGAAACTTCTTCACTTGTTTAAACACAAATGAGAGGAGAATGTACATGGATGTATCATTATTACTACAGTATGGTTGGGTATTACTTATTTTAATTGCACTAGAGGGGATTCTAGCAGCGGATAACGCACTTGTCCTTGCAATCATGGTTAAACATTTACCAGAAGAAAAACGAAAAAAAGCATTATTTTATGGATTAGCAGGAGCTTTTATTTTCCGATTTGGATCATTGTTTATGATTTCTTTCTTAGTCGACGTATGGCAAGTGCAAGCAATAGGGGCAATTTACCTCATGTTTATCGCTGGTAACCATTTATTTAAAACATACGTCAAAAAGAATGCACATGAAGAAACAGAAGAAAAAGAAACAAAGAAAAAACAAGAAAATTTTTGGTGGACTGTATTCAAAGTGGAAGTTGCTGATATCGCCTTCGCAGTGGACTCTATTTTAGCGGCTGTCGCATTAGCAATGACTTTACCTAAAACAGGTTTAGGTACAATTGGTAGCCTCGATACAGGGCAATTCCTTGTTATTTTTGTAGGTGGTCTAATTGGTTTAATCATTATGCGATTTGCTGCATCCGCTTTCGTACAATTATTAAAACGCAAGCCAGGTTTAGAAACAGCCGCTTTCTTAATCGTTGGTTGGGTTGGTGTAAAACTAGCGGTTTATACATTAGCACACCCAGCCCTAGGCGTAATTCCACACGGATTCCCAGAATCTGCTCCATGGAAAATTACATTCTGGCTTGTATTAATCGGAATTGCAATGGGTGGTTGGTTCTTATCTAAAGATACAGAAAATCAAAAAGCACAAAAGAATTTCGATGAAAAAGCGCTGTAACAACAGCGCTTTTTTCTGTATCTTACTATTTAATAATCTTCCTGTTCAAAAACAAAAAACTTAAAATTTCACACACTTTTATGAAACCCTCTTCTCTGAATTTGGAAATACATGACATTATATCACTATTTGTTAGCGCTTTCACGATTAAGGTATGTCCTTTTTGTGAAAAATCGCACAAACTTATTGAAACTACAAACAAATACGTGTACCTTATTCATATAAAAAGGATTTACAGACACTGTACTAAAGGAGCGTATAATTTATGCTAGAACAAGGAGTAGCTTACGTTGTACAACTTGCGCAGAAGAAAAAACAAATGCTGGATACAAATCCGATGCAATATTTCCTTCGCGCTGCACTAGCTGGCATCTATATTGGTTTTGTTATTGTACTATGCTTTAAATTAGGTAATTTTTTTAACGTAGCGAATTCACCAGGAACATACTTAGCTGAATCCATGTTTTTTGGAATTGCCCTCGTATTAATTATATATGGTGGTGCTGAGTTGTTCACAGGAAATACAATGTATTTTACAGTCGCGACTCTTAGAAAAGAAACAACAATTGTCGATACACTTCGCAATTGGATTGCTTGTTATGCAGGTAACTTAGCAGGTGCACTATTTTTTGCATTGCTATTCTATGCAGCTGGTATTTTCGGAGCAATTGATCATAAACATTTGCTAAATACAGTCGTTGCAGGAAAAATGGCGACACCTACAATACAATTATTTTTCAAAGCTATTTTATGTAACTGGCTCGTGTGTCTTGCCTGTTTCCTTCCTTCTCAAGTAAAAGGCGATACAGCAAAAATAATTGTTATAATGCTCCTTGTTTTTACTTTCTTCTTATCTGGTTATGAACATAGCATTGCAAACTTATCATTATTTGCATTATCTTTATTGTCACCACATCCTGATACAGTTACTTTTGCTGGTGCTATTCATAATTTAATTCCAGTTACAATCGGTAACATTATTGGCGGGTCTGTATTTGTGGGTATGGTATATCACTATTTAACACAAAAAAGCCCGGAATCTAAAGCGGCGGAAGATCAATTAGAAACTGTTCCGCAAGAAGAAATCATTCCTTTACAGGCGCATATAAAACAATAACAAAAAATCCCAAGGAACACCTTGGGATTTTTTGTTAACTACCGGTACACTTCACAACAATATTAGATTGAATCTCACCTTTCTCTTTGCCCTTCTTTATTCTATTTAGCATATGATGCATACCAATTACATCATTTGTGTGCAAATGAACTTCTCTTACATATAAACCTTCCGTACAAAAAACTTCTAGAAATTCCAAACCATTTTTCTGACGCCATCCCATATTAAAATCAAGTGACAAAATATCTACATCATTGTTTCGGACAAAATCCAAAGCCGTTTCTACAGTTGTCGCCAAGGTGTATCCGAACGGACTAGTTCTTTGGTCATCCATATATACATTCATTCTCTACCTCTCCTTTATTCCCAATATACCATCATCAAATAGCATATTGTTCCGAGTGCGATAAAAGGTCCAAAGGGGAGCGGTTCCCTTGCATTCATACGCTTTAGTAACATACATATTCCAAAAAAGCAAAGACTTAAGCAAGAAGCTAAACAAAGCGTCATCAAAATCCCTTTCGTTCCTATTATAAATCCAAGTAACGAAAGCAATTTTACATCTCCTCCTCCAAGCCCATTTGGATATATGAGCCGAATAAGATATAACACAAGCAATATAATTCCCCCGCCAATTAAACCATCCGTCCAAGGAACTAGTGGAATAAAAATACGTTCTACAATAAATAAACAAGCAAAACAGAATAAAATGACATTTGGAATTATCATATAAAAAAGATCTGTCACTGTAATAATAATGAGCAACGAAACTAACGTCCATACTACAATTAGCTCTTTATCCATACCAATGACACATGCTGAAATCAAAAATAGACTTCCCGTTATCAACTCAAACAATATATAAGTACAGGGTATTTTCATTTTACAATACGTACAACACCCCTTTTGTATGCAAAATGAAATAATTGGAATAAGTTCTCTAGGCTTTAGTGTATGATGACAATAATGGCAATAGGAACGAGGCGTAATAATAGATTCTCCTTTTGGAATTCTTATAGCCACAACCATATAAAAAGAACCGAGCACCGCTCCTATTAAAAATGCATATACATAAAGTAACATATCATCATCCCCTTTCTCCAAAAATATAACAAAAAGAGGATACGACTTCTAATCACTGTTATCTTTATTCTACTAAAAAAGCAGACCATTTTCTGGTCTGCTTTTCCTCATTTTATACTACAAAATAAAATGCTTTTAATGGTCCATGTACACCGACAACAAGATTCATTTCAATATCAGCTGAGTTACTTGGGCCTGTTATAAAGTTAATACAAGATGCAACTTCTTCCCCATTCTCTACACGTGAATTCATATCCTGAACCGCTTGTGTAATACGAGGTACAATTGTTTCACGAGGAATAATAGCAACATACACAGTAGGTAGGAAGTGTAGAGAACGCCCTTGGCCTTTATGACTCTGTACAACAATCGTACCGGATTCTGCTAACGTATAATCACTAAATGCAATCCCAATATTCGCTTTTTCAGCTAAGCGAACATTTTCTTCTTTTTTTTCTGAGTTCCAAATGTTCACTTCAACATTTTGACTTGGAAGTTCTTCCGTAAATAACGATGTCAAACCGTACGCTTCAAAACGCTTGTCTTCCGATAATAGAATAGGTCCGCCGCCATTTTCAGTAATTACTTTTTGAATCGTTGCACTTAAATCATTCTTTGTCGTTTCAATGACAGTCGTATGAATGTTTGTACATTGCTTTTTAAACACTTCTAGCAATTCTTCTTCTGAATAATCTTTTAACGTTTCTACATTTATATTATTTTTCCATACCGGGCGCTTTACACCTTCTGTTCTCTGCTCACGTCCAAGCTCTTTCGCAATATTTTCTAGAAAGGAATCACGGTTTTGAATTGTCCCTGTCATCAGTTATTCCCGCCTTTCTTATGATCTTTATACCAATCACGGAATCTTTCTTTACTTGGGGCTGGGAACTCACGAATATCCGTCCAATTTTTCAGTGGTCCTACACCTTTCGATACACGATTACCAGATGTAAATGGACTCATTGCGGCTGGAGCCATTTTAGAACCCATTTTATATAAAGCTGCTGAAGAAGCACCCATACTAAACATCTTCATTGCTAGTTTTTCTGCAAGTGGTGCACGTCCTTCTTTCTCAACAATGACCTGACGATGTTTTAGTAACAAGTCATGCAATGGAATTTTTACTGGACATGCTTCTGTACATGCCCCGCACAGACTAGATGCATATGGAAGTTCTTTATAATCATCATAACCACCTAAAAGTGGTGTTAACACAGCTCCAATTGGTCCTGGGTAAATTGATCCGTAAGAATGTCCACCAACATGACGATATACAGGACACACATTAATACATGCTGCACAACGAATACATTGTAAAACTTGACGGAATTCTGAACCTAAAATTTCAGAACGTCCATTATCTACAACAACTAAATGGAATTCCTCAGGTCCATCTACCTCTTCTTCTTGAATCGGGCCAGCTACTGTTACATAACTCGTTAGTTTTTGACCTACTGCACTACGGCATAGTAAACCAACTAAAACATCAAGTTCTTCCATCGTTGGAACCATACGTTCCATACCCATTACCGCAATTTGTGTTTTTGGAATAGACATAACGAGATCTGCGTTCCCCTCATTTGTTACTAAACAAAGAGAACCAGTATTTGCAACTGCAAAGTTACAGCCTGTTACCCCGATTTCAGCATCCATAAATTTTTTGCGAAGGTGCTTACGAACAAACTTCGTCATTTCATATGGATCATCAGAGTTTTCATATCCTAATTTTTCTTTAAATACATCACGAATTTGCGTTTTATTTTTATGAAGTGCTGGTGCAACAATGTGAGATGGTGGATCATTATCCACTTGTAAAATATATTCTCCTAAGTCACTCTCAACAACTTCGCAACCAATTTCTTCAAGCGCATGATTCATACTAATTTCTTCAGTTACCATCGATTTCGATTTCACAACTTTTTTCGCTTGCTTCTTTTTCGCTACTTCTTGAATATATTGTGCGGCTTCTTCTTTTGTTTTCGCAAAGAAAACATGCCCGCCTCTTTTTGATACATTTTCACTCAGTTGCATCAAATAATAATCTAGATTTTCCAGCGTATGCTGACGAATTTGTTCACCAAGTTCACGCCACTCTTCCCAGTTTCCTAATTCATCTGCTGCTTTTAATCGATTTGTATATAAACGCGTTTGTGCAGAAGATACTGCTCCGCGCATAAACGAATCTTGAATTCCATCGCCAACACGATCATTAAATTTTTTCTCACTGATTTTCATAGACATAGCTTATGTTCCCCCTTTATGAGCGGCTATTCAGTACCTCAGCAATATGCATTACTTTTACTTTTTTACCTAAACGTTCAATACGTCCGCCAATGTTTAACAAACACCCACAGTCAGCACCGATTAAATAATCTGCACCGGTTTCCATCACACTATCAACTTTCTCATCAACCATTTGCTCAGAAATTGGTGTCATCTTAACTGAAAACGTTCCCCCAAAACCACAACAATTTTGTACATTTGGTAGTTCTTTTACAGTTAATCCTTTTACATTTGATAGTAAAATCCCTGGCGCTTCTGTTACTCCAAGCATGCGTGTCATGTGACAAGATTTATGAACAGTTGCTGTTCCTTCTAAGCTAGCTCCAACATCTGTAACTTTTAACACATCTACAATAAATTGTGTTAATTCATATGTTTTATCTGCTACTTTTTGCGCACGTGCTGCCCATTTTGGATCATCTTTAAAAACGTGTGGATACTCGTGAAACATTGTCGCACAAGAACCAGATGGCGTAACGATGTATTCCGCATTTTCAAAAGTTTCAATCATGTGTTTCATCGCTTCTTTTGCTGCTTCTACATGGCCGCTATTATAAGCTGGTTGACCACAGCAAACCTGCGCTTCTGGAAATTCGATTTCACAACCTAAACGCTCCAACACTTCAACTGTTGCTTTACCGACGTTTGTTTCAAACATATCGACTAAGCAAGTAACAAACAAAGTAACTTTCATAATTATAATTCCCCCTCATTACAACTTCGCCAATATTCATATGGTCATCAGATGACTAAGAAAAGAAGAAGCAAGGCATCCAATTCCGCCTGATTCTTCCCTTTTCTAAAGAAAACGCTTCCTCAATCTTTCTCTATTTTATCAGAAAACTGAATTTTCGAAAGACTAAATCACGAATTTATATCTCTTCTACCTGTGACAATATGTTCTACATTTGTTAAATGATTTAGCATTGCTTGCTGTGCAGACTCTATATCTTGCTTCAATACCGCATCATAAATAGCTTGATGCTCTTCTAAAAGTCGTTCTGCTGTCGTTTGTTCACCATATAAAATAATGCGTCTTGACTCACCAATTGTTTCAGCAATCATCTCTGAAACATGATTCATAAGTTCAAGTAAGATGTTATTATGTGAAGATTCTGCAATCCCCATATGAAAATGAAAATCTGCTTTTTCACCAGCTTTTTCATCTCCCATGCCTTTTGCCATTTCATCTAACCAACGCTTCATATTTTGTAAATTACCTTCCGTACGCTTCGCTGCAGCTGCTCGAACTGCCCCCACTTCAAGCACTTTTCGCACTTCCAATAAATTTAAAATATCTTCCTTCTTTATTAACAATGTATGATTTAACGATTTTGTCAATGCTGAAGAATCAAAGCTCTTCACATATGTCCCTTCTCCTTGTTTCATTTCAATTAAGCCCATTGCTCGCAAAGCACTCAGCGCTTCACGAACTGCAGATCTGCCAACTTGAAACTGCTCAGCTAATTGATGAACAGGAAGAAGTTTGTCACCAGGTTTTAATGTACCATTTTTTATCATTGTTAAAATGGCTTCAGATACCTCTTCGTAAATTTTTTTCGGTTTAATAGATTTGTATTCCAGTTAAATCACCTCAGTATCATCCAAACAACAGTTAAAACGATTTATAAAAACATAGCATCCATACCTATTTTAGAACGAATTGGTAAGAAGTACAAATGTTTTGTTCATAAAACCGTCAATTTTTTGTTATATCGTGGAGATTAATGGATATTATCTCCATTAACAATTGATTTATAATTTTTCTCCCTACATCCTCCTTGCTTATCCCATAATGATTTCCCTTATAAGAAAAAGCATATTCTAGACTAGAACATGCTTTCTTCTTCATTCATCCCAGTTGGTGAGGGATGCCCTGCACTAACTAAAGTTTCACTCTATCTGTAATTGTATGATAACCGTTGTCCCTTTTCCTTTTTCACTTTCAATTCGCCATTCTCCATCATGAATATGCACAATTTGTTTTACAATCGCAAGCCCTAGACCAGTTCCTCCATGCTGACGACTTCTTGCTTTATCTACTCGGTAGAACCTTTCACCAAGCTGTTCAAAATGTTCCGGATCAATTCCAATTCCCGTATCCTGTATTCTCAATTCACAATACGTATCTTTTGTCTCTAGTTTTATTACAATATGCCCATCTTGATTTGTATAACGTATCGCATTATCTAACAAGTTATGAAGTACTTGCTGCATTCGATCCTCATCAATCATTACAATAATATCTGGATCGAGATCCATTGAAATATGCAGTTGTTTTTCTGTACATTTCAATTCATACGTTTCCAATACGTCTTCAATAAGCTGAGCAAACACAATCGGTTGTTTTTTTAATGGAAAATGATCTCCTTCTAGCTGTGCTAAGTCTAATAAATCATGTACAAGCCGCTGCATACGCCCCGCTTCTTTATGAATGAGCTGCGTAAATTTCGATTGTTGTTGTCCCTTTGCCACACCATCTAAGATTGCTTCGCTATACCCCTTAATATAACTAAGCGGTGTCCGAAGTTCATGCGAAACATTCGCTAAAAATTCCTTGCGTTTTGCATCTTCGGCCTCCAATGAAGTTGCCATTTTATTAAATGCTTTTCCTAAACGACCAATTTCATCCTCAGATGAAATTGTAATACGCTCAGAAAAATCTCCCGTTGCCATATGATTTGCCACTCGTTCCATTTGTGAGAGCGGCTTTGTAATTGCAATAATAATTTTTCGGCCAATCCATATTGTAAGTATCATCATGCAAAGAGCCAATGGTGCTAAAATAAGTCCCATATCAAATATTAAATCTTTAATACTCTTTAGCGGAATATACGAGTATACAATCCCAACTAACTTTTTTTCTTCTAAAACAGGAATGACCACGCCCATAATCTTGCGCTGAAAGTGTTCTTCAAATCCTACCTTTGTAACTGTCTTCCCATCTAACAATGCCTGCCTATCATTTTCACTAATGAGAGAATGATAATGTACATCAAAAGGTAAACATGCACTTAAATCACGTGGATTACTCACGAAAAGTACATCTGCACTCGCAATACGATCAAACGCCTTCACTTTTTCCTCGAATGCTGAGACACCTTCTTGTTTGTCATATTGTGATACGAGTCTTTTTCCTTCCATTACTAATGAATCTTCAATATTTTGAACATATAACTTTTCATATGAATATAAAGACACGAAATAAAGAAAAGAAACTGTTACACATACTGCACATACTACTGTAAGCCAAAGCTTTTGTACCATCGTAAACATATTACACCTCAAATTTATAGCCTACACCCCAAACGGTTTGAATGTAGTTTCCACTTTCTCCAAGCTTTAAGCGCATCGTTTTCACATGTGTATCTACCGTTCTTGTACTTCCTGCGTAATCATATCCCCATACTTTTTCAAGCAATTGCTCCCGGCTAAACACTTGTCCATGATGCTGGCAAAGAAAGTATAGTAAATCAAACTCTTTTACCGTAAGAGAAATTGTCTCACCGTTCGTCTCAATCCGTCTGCTTTTTTCATTAATTAGAATGGGACCAAACTGAAGCTCCTCTTGTTGTTCTTGCTTTGTATATCGCCTTAATACAGCTTCCATACGAGCAATGAGTTCTCCTGGACTAAACGGCTTCACAATATAATCGTCTGCCCCCATTCGTAAACCATTCACGCGGTTCCATTCTTCACCTTTTGCAGTTAAAAAAATAATGGGAACATCTGATGTTTTCCTAATTTCTTTACAGACTGAAATCCCGTCCATCTCCGGCATCATAATATCCAAAACGACGAAATCATAATGATTTGTCTCTAACTTCTGAAGGGCTTCCTTTCCATTTTCAGCTTCTCCCCATTCATACCCAAAGTTATCTAAATACATGCCGACAAGCTGCCTCATATCACTTTCGTCATCCACAAGTAACACTTTATATTTATTCATTTCCCTCTCCCTTCTCGCTGCACAAGTTGGAATGGTCCCTTTCCAACTGCAATCGTTTGTTTTACTTTCATATCCTGTATATCAATGACATACACTTCATTACTATCATAGCTGGCTACATAACCTTCTTTTCCGCTTTTCAAAAAAGCAAATGGGTTAGATCCGACTTCTATCGCCCCTACTTCTTGATAAGTATGAGCATCAAACTTTCTGAGCATATTTGACCCATGACTTAAGGCGTACACAAATTTTTCATCACCTGCAATACTAACTGGCATAAATGGTGCATGTAAAGAACGTATCATCTCTCCATTACTTAAAGAATATACTAATACTTTCTCATTCACTTGTTTTCCATCACCATGTCCACCAATCCATATTTCCTTACCATCAGCGCTGACCATTGCTCCTGTTGATGCTGGTGGCACCATAAAAGATTGTATAACTTGCTTTTTCTCTAAATCAATTGTAGATAGCTGTGTATCATAAAAGTTTAATACATATAATCGTTTCTCATGCTGCACCATTGTTAACGGACCTTTTCCTACCGAAACACTTCCTAACTCTTTCCCGTTTATCGTAAAGAATCGTACTTTTTGTTCATTCTGATCGGCGAAAAATAATTGTTTTCCATCATTTGATACGACGACATTTGTAATTCCTTTTCCTGTCTTCCATTTTTTCATTTGTTTTCCTTCTGTTAACGAGTATATATATACATATTCTAATTGCTTACCATATACAAGCATGTCTTCTCCATTCGGAAGCATCGCAATTCCTGTAATTGGTTCTTTTAATTCCCATGTTGTTAATGTCTTTTTCGACTTTTTATCAATAAAACTAACGCTACCTTCTTTAATATTTGTCGTTATGAGTATACTTTTATTTTTAGCAATCGGTGTATATGAATTTCCTTGACACCCTGCTAACAGAAACAAAAAACATAGAAGAAAAACGTACTTCTTCAAAAGATTCCCTCCATCTTTAGATGATTTCGTTATAATTGTAAAATAGCAAATATTTGTGAGGAAAGTGTGAAATCTTCCTATCTTAATGAAACTACATATATAATGTACAACAAACAGAAATAGAGGTGTGCAAATTATGCTTTTTCCTGATTTAGCAAATAAAATTGTACGTGAAGTTCGAAGGCTAATTACAGAGAACATCATTATTATTGATATACAAGGGACAATTATTGCAAGTACAGACACTGAACGAATTGGACAATTTCATGAAGGTGCTCTTCGTTGTGCAAAGCAAAAGAAAACAGTCATTATTACAAAGGAAGATGAACAGCATTTACAAGGGGTAAAAGCTGGAATGAATCTTCCGCTTCTGTTCCATGATGAAGTAATCGGTGTGATCGGTATAACGGGAGCACCCGAAAATATTTCACAGTATGGAGAAATATTAAGAAAAATGACCGAATTATTAATTCATGAAAATTATTTTCTAGAACAACTAGAACTTGAGCAACGTTCATATGAAGCATTTGTTTTTGATTGGCTTCAAAGTAATGATTGGTCCCCTAGTTTTCTAGATCGTGCAAAAACACTGGGCATCGATTTATATAAAAAGAAACAACTCATTTTATTTTCCTTTGATCAAGATGACACGATGCTGCAACGTAAAATTTGGCAACATATTCGGAACCTGCTAACGAAGGAGGAACTATTTGTACGCTGGGGAAATGACCGTTTTATTTTATTTACGACAATGGAGTCAAAAACGAAGTCCTTTCAATTTTTAAAACGATTAAAGCAAGATTGTGAAACTTTATTCCCTATTACACTATATATCGGTATTGGGCAAACTGTTATGCCAAGCGAAATGCATATATCCTATGAACAAGCATTACGTGCTCTTTCAGTTGCTTTTGAAACAAAAGGTATTATATTTAATGAAGATTTACGTTTAGAAATGTGTTTACAAGATATTACTGCTGAAACCCGTACAGAATTTCTGAAACGCACGATTTATAACTTATTATCTGCAACTGAACTCATGCAAACGCTACGCTTATTTATTGATCATAATCAATCATATAAACAAACAGCAGAAATATTGCACATTCATATTAATACATTGCATTACAGACTCAACAAAATCGAAGAATATACAGGACTTAACCCAAAACACTTTAAAGATTTAATCGTTTTATATTTCGCCCTCCTCTTATTAGATAATCATACAAAAAAAGATGGAAAAATCAATTAATCTTCAGTCATTCATCCATAGAAAGAAGTCCCCTACTTTTTTATGATTATAATGAAAACACTGTTACAACGCTTTTATCCTTATGTTCTTTCATCGGTATATAATAAGTACAATTTGAAAAACCAACATAAAACCTTTCTTTTTAAGCGGGAGAGAGCATCCAGCTATGCATAGAAGCGGTCAGATCCCTTTCCTGCCCCATGCGAAGTTAAAACAAAGAGAAAAAACGAGTTATTCTTCGGAGTAGCGACTTATATGTTGAAAAATCAAAATGGATTTATATATTCACGGACAATAAAAGCAACTTGAGATGAAGGTTCGTTTTATATCACAAGGTCAAACTCTTATAAATAGGATAACAAGTTAACAGTTTGAGGGGGATTTCTAATGTTAGAACAGCGTATTATCGATTCATTCGTATCCATTGTTGGTCAAGATAATGTAGATACATCCAACATGGGGCGTTTAACGTATAGCTATGATGCAACGCCAAACTTCCAAGCGATGCCTGATGCGGTCATTGCACCACGTAATACAAATGAAGTAGCTGAAGTCTTAAAAGTATGTAACGCCCATAAAGTTCCTGTGTACGTTCGTGGTTCTGGTACCAACCTTTGTGCAGGAACATGTCCACTTGAAGGCGGAATCGTTCTTATCTTCCGCCATATGAATCATATTTTAGAAATAGATGAAGAAAATTTAACAATTACTGTGCAAGCTGGCGTAATTACACTTGATATTATTAAAGCCGCAGAGGAAAAAGGACTATTTTATCCACCAGATCCAAGCTCCATGAAAATTTCTACAATCGGTGGTAATATCAATGAAAATTCCGGTGGCTTACGCGGTTTAAAATACGGTGTAACTCGAGACTATGTTATGGGGCTTGAGATTGTCTTGCCAAATGGCGATATTATTCGTACTGGCGGTAAATTAGCCAAGGATGTAGCTGGATATGATTTAACTCGCTTATTTATTGGTTCGGAAGGTACACTTGGCGTTGTTACAGAAGCAATTTTAAAACTTGTTCCAATGCCTGAAACGAAGAAAACCATGCTCGCATTATATCAAGATATCAATGAAGCCGCTCGCGCCGTTTCTGCAATTATTGCCAATAAAATCATTCCAGCAACACTTGAATTTTTAGATCAACCAACAATTGAAGTAGTAGAGGAATTCGCACAAATTGGTTTACCTACCGATGTTAAAGCCATTCTTTTAATTGAACAAGATGGTTCACCTGAAGTTGTAAACCGTGACATTGAGAAAATGGCTGATGTTTGTCGCTCCATGCATGCTGTTGATGTTCGCATCGCTAAAGACGAAACTGAAGCAGATGCACTTCGTACAGCACGCCGTAGTGCACTCTCTGCATTAGCAAGACTGAAACCTACAACAATATTGGAAGACGCAACCGTACCACGTTCTAAAATTGCTCCAATGGTTGAGGCGATTAATGCTATTGCAAAGAAATATGATATTTCCATTTGTACATTTGGTCATGCTGGTGACGGAAACTTACATCCAACTTGTATGACAGATGCTCGTAATAAAGAAGAAATGCACCGTGCTGAACAAGCCTTTGCAGAGATTTTCCAAAAAGCAATTGAACTTGGTGGTACAATTACAGGCGAACATGGCGTTGGTGCCATGAAGGCTCCTTATTTAGAATTGAAATTAGGTAAAGAGGGCATCGCTGCTATGCAAGGAATTAAGCAAGCTTTCGACCCACATAACATTATGAATCCTGGAAAAATGTTTGCCAAAGATTCTCGTAAAAGAGTGGTGGTTGAACGATGACAACATTACATACAGAACAGATTCAAAAAGAATTTAAAGAGCGTCTTAGTGAAGACGAATTATTAAACTGTATGCGATGTGGTTTTTGCTTACCAACTTGTCCTACCTATATTCAATCTGGATATAAAGAGTCACACTCCCCGCGAGGTCGCATCGCCTTAATGAAGGGAGTCGTAGATGGTTTAATTGAACCTGATAAAGATGTTGAAAATACATTAAATGTTTGTCTTGGCTGCCGCGCTTGTGAACCTGTTTGTCCATCCGGAGTAAACTACGGGCATTTATTAGAAGAAGCGCGTGATATTATGAATCAAAATAAGAAATTTTCTATGCCAGTCAAAACTGTTCGTAAGGTTGTATTTGAAGGTCTATTCCCTCATCAAAATCGCATGCGAACATTAACAGGACTAATTGGGTTTTATCAGCGCTCTGGTTTACAAACATTCACACATAAAACAGGTATAATGAAGTTATTCCCAGAAACACTTGCAACAATGGACCTTGTCTTACCAAAAGTACCAAAAATGAAAGACATGAAGAAACGCCCAGAATTTTTACCAGCTGAAACAACCAAGAAAAAACAAGTTGCTTTCTTTACGGGGTGTTTGATGGATACAATATTTTTAGAAACAAATAACGCCACAATGAAACTCCTTCAGCTTGCTGGCTGTGATATTGTCATCCCGAAAGAACAAAGCTGCTGCGGGGCTCTGCATGGTCATGCTGGTGAAAAAGGCGGGGCAAAAGAACTTGCCAAACGAAATATCCAAGCCTTTGAAGATCTAAAAATTGATTATATTATTACAAATGCTGGTGGTTGCGGAGCATATCTCGTAGATTATGATCACTTATTAAAAGATGATCCCGAATGGGCTGAGCGTGCAAAACAGTTTGTTGCAAAAATAAAAGATATTACAGCTATTTTAGTAGAATTAGACTTCCATAAACGAACTGATTTACGTCTTCCACCGCAAATTATTACGTATCAAGATTCTTGTCATTTGCGCAATGTGATGCGGACATCTTCTCAGCCACGTATGCTACTGCAAGCAATTCAAGGTGTAACATATCGCGAAATGAAAGAAGCAGATCGTTGCTGTGGCTCTGCTGGTATTTATAATATTGTTCATTCAGAATTATCTATGGAATTCTTGGATTATAAAATGGAACGTGTGCATGAAACAGATGCCACAACAATTGTTACTGCCAATCCAGGTTGCTTACTACAAATGAAACTTGGCATTGAGCGTGAACATCTTTCTCATAAAATGAGAGGCATTCATATTGTAGATCTATTATTAGAAGCAATTGAACATCACTCTTAATATATGTAACAATGCGAAAACGGCTATCTCTTTCTTCTATGTAAAGAGATAGCCGCTTTTTTATCCGCTACAAGATTAAAAATATGTTACTATCTCATAAAAAAGAACAACAAAAACATTACAGCTTTGTAAAAAAACACCCATTATATTCCTCAAAAAAACATAGAAACCCTTGATATAATAGGTTCCTCAATTTCTGAAAAAGGTAATTCTAACCAAAAAATCTCCTTTATAAGCAAAGTGAAAAATGCTGAAAATTCCTCTTATAATCTAGTTTTCTCCCATTTCATCTCTTATTTTAATATAGGATAAAATAGGAAATTTTATAGTCTATGAATTTTTTTCCATCTTTTTTTCGGCCTTTTGTATGCTACGATGAATTTGTCAGCCGGACAGGCTATCAAAAATTAGTCTGTTTGAAAGCAGTTCAAAACTTTTATATAGGGGGACACACATCATGAAAAAACGTGGTCTATTATCTGTCGCAGCAGTAGCGGCACTTACACTAGGAGTATCATCTCTTGATGCACAAGCTGCAACAGTTCAGCCATCTGCAATTAAAGTTCAAAATATTCAGCAATCTAAAGTTGTTATGAAGCATATGAATCAACAAGAATTGCAAGCATACTTACAATCTATGGGAATTCAATCTCTATCACAATGGAAGCAAGTACAATTCCAACCAAATTGCTCTATTCCTAACGAACCAACTGCACCTACTACACCAGAAACTACTACACCGGAAACTACTACACCGGAAACTACGCAGCCTGTAGAACAAAAACCAGCTGAAAATAAACCAGCTGAAGACAAAAAAGGTTCTTTAAGTGAATTTGAACAACGCGTTGTTGAATTAACAAATGCTGAGCGTGCAAAACAAGGCTTACCAGCATTACAAGTTGATGCTGAACTAAGCAAAGTAGCACGTACTAAATCTGAAGATATGCAAAAAAATCACTACTTCGATCATAACAGCCCAACATATGGTTCTCCATTTGATATGATGAAGAAGTTTGGTATTTCTTATAAAGCTGCAGGCGAAAACATTGCACAAGGTCAACGTACACCAGAAGAAGTTGTACAAGCTTGGATGAATAGTGAAGGCCACCGTGCAAACATTTTAAATAAAAGCTTCACTCACATCGGTGTCGGCTATGTAGAAAATGGAAACTACTGGACACAACAATTTATTACGAAGTAAATAGAAAAGGAGTCTTCTTAACGGAAGGCTCCTTTTATGTTTCATAGTTTTCTAGTATATATGAGTACAAAATGCAAAACATAAAAGAAATGGATCCACAACAAATAACACTAACCAATAAGTAAAATCCCCATTCAAGCTTCAAAAATAACGAAATCAATATGATACACGCCATACTTTGAAAAATACGTTGACTAAACAAACGTATTTTCTGTAATTTTATCGGTTCTTCCTCTTTTTTACCACTCTTTTTAAATCCCTTACTAATCATAAACAGGAACACACTAATTCCTATTGTGAGGCCCATTTGAAATGGGATAACGATTCCTAGACTAATGAAAAGAACGAGCATATGGATAAACACCAAAAATAAAGTCACATTCTTTTTAAATCTCATTACAACAAAATAATCATCCCTGTTAAACTTATATACATATTGTGAAATCATATGCATCAAGCCATGAAAAAAAATGATGAGACAAGGAATAAATACTGCAACAACTTGCTTCCTTGCAAATTCATTTGGCTCACCGTGCTGGTTCCAGTGTACCGCTATATGATTCGGCAAGTACGGGTAGAGAAATAAAGTAAATAGAAGGCAAGCAAAAAATATCCCCATCATATATTTATATCTTACCAAATGATTTTCACCTCTCTTTTCTATTTACGGCTTCGATTCTTACAAAAAAATTTCCTGCAAAAAATATTTTTCTCAACCAAAAAGCCAAACCTTACTTGTTTGACTTTTGGAAAGACTGCATAATTTTGTTTATGTGTGCAGGGAATGGAACTTCTACTGTAATCTCTTCTTTTGTAATCGGATGTAAAAAAGCAATTCGCATAGCATGTAATGCTTGATGAGACATATATATTACTTGGCCCCCATATAATACATCACCAAGTAACGGATGCCCGCTATAACTCATATGAACGCGAATTTGATGGGTCCTTCCTGTCTCTAATTGTAATGTTACAAGCGTCACATCTTGGTTCTTAAAATATTTCTCTACCTTATAATGCGTTACAGCATGATCACCTTTTAAAGAAACTCGGCGCCTTGTTGCATGATGTCGATCTCTTCCAATCGCTGCATCAATTGTTCCTTGTCTCTTTTTCACTTTTCCTTCAACCAGTGCCATATATGTTCTTTTGATTTTGCGTTCCATCAATAATTGATCCATAATAGCTCCAGCTAATCTATGTTTCGCAAATACGACACCGCCCGTCGTATCTTTGTCTAACCGATGGATATGACGAACTTTCGTTTCTAAACCTTGCATTTGGAAATGAAAAGCGACCAGATTCGCAAGGGTTCCTGTCCCTTTTTTTTCAGAGGGATGTGTATCCATTTGCGCTGGCTTATTAACGATTAACACGTGGTCGTCTTCAAATATCACGTCTAAATCACCAAATTCCGGCTCGACACCATATTCTTCTTGAATAAACATATGAACTTGCAACTTGTCCCCTTCTTCTAAACGTTCATTCCATCGCTTCTGCTCACCATTCACAACAACTCCTTTTTCCATGCGAAGTTGATGCAACAATTTTTTAGGCACACCCCACTCTTCTTTTAGTAAGGACTCAATACTCATACCATTCCATTTAGTAGGAACCGTAATTTCGCACCATTCTCCCTTTTTCTTCGTTTCCATACCTTATCACCTTATTTCTATTGATTCTCCTATTGTAACGGAAAATACATTATGATGCACCGTCTAAACAAAAGACAGCCTATATAATAGACTGTCCACTAGGCGCGTAGCCTCCTCATCTCTTGCAATACTTCTTCTGCTTTCTGTTCATACGATAAATCCTTAAAGAAATCTGCTAACCGTTTATAGTCGTTATATGCATCTAATAAATCATCCATTGTGTCTATCTTAGCAGTTTTTGATTTTGATTTTGATTTCACTTTAACTGGATATCGATAGCCAGACACCTCATGAATTTTATAATACTCTTCATCTACTTGGATCACTTTCACAAGTTCTTCTTCTTCCGCATCAATTGTATACCCATCAAATTCTCTCAATAACTCATAAATAATATGAGTCCATTCATCTTTTGGATAAAACCCTTTTTCTAACCTATAGCCGACAATGCGATACATGTGCCCATCATTTTCTGCAAACTGTACAGTATCATTTAACTTAAATTTAAAATAACGAAACATTGTCTTCACCCGCTTTTATATGTATTGTTCTTATCACATACTATTTGCAATATGAGGGGCATGCTATTCATAAAAAAACACCCATCTATAAGATGAGTGTTCTTCAGTCTAATGATTTTTCTTTTTTCTTGCGAAATGGCAGCCACCAATTCCAATCTCCAAACATTTTCATTAAACTTGGTACAAGCATAAGTCGAATGATTGTTGCGTCAAGAAAAATAGCAAGTGCTACACCAAGTCCCATTTGTTTTACTGGTAAAATGTCAGTGAATGCAAATGCACCAGTAACAACAATCATAATTAAAGCAGCTGATGTAATAATACGACTTGTTGATACAAGCCCTTCTAATGTTGCCGTATCGTTGTCTTTCGTTTCTTCATATAATTCATGGATACGCGAAATAAGGAACACTTCGTAATCCATACTTAAGCCAAATACGAGACCAAAAATAAAGATTGGTAGCACGAATAAAACTGAACTTTCTTCCAATCCAAAATGCCCGCCTTCAAATAACCAAATAACAATACCAATTGTCGCACTTAAGCTAAGTATATTCATAACAATCGCCTTAATAGGAATGAGTATAGATCGAAAAGCGAATAATAAAATAAAGAAAGTGGAGCCGAATATGACAGACATACCAATTACAACTTTATCTTTTATTTCATCCTCTAACTCTTGCTGGAATGTTGTCATACCACCTAGATAATATGTAATGCCATCTTCCTTATAGTTCTCTTTAAAATCACGGACCCATTGCTTCGCGGTTTCAGTCCGCGGCTTCGTATCCAAGAAAATTTGAAGAGTTGTCTTATTTCCTTTTGTATATGCTTCAAATACAGGCGCTATTTGTGCTCCTTGAGGTGATTGTAATAATGCAGCAACTTGTTCAGCTGTCATTCCATTTAGCTCATCATACAAACTCTTTACTTTGTACACATGCTTATCTTTTTTCAGCTTCTGAATCACATCTTCTATCTTTTGTAAACTTTCTTTTTCAGTTACTTTCTGCTTCGTCTCCAGTACTACGGTCACATCAGCATGTGTTTTCACAATTTTATTAAATGCCTCTTCATATCTTTCATACGCGATTCGTGTATCGCTTTTCTCTGGCAATGCTTCTACACCAGGAAATTGAAGATTAGCCGTACGAAGTGGTAACAAACAAATGAGAATAAACATTGTAACAACGATAATCATCATGATAGGGTGCTTCATTACAAACTGGGCAAACTTCCTCCATATACTTGATGTTCGAGGAGGCATTTGATTTTTTTTCAATAACCGTTTTCCAATTAAGGATAGCAATGCTGGAAGAAGTGTAAGCGAAAATAAAATACTCATTACAACAACAATCATTCCGCCGATTGCAACAGATTGAATATAATCTATTTCAAAGAAAAACAAACCGGATAAACCAACAAATACACATAACCCTGAAAAGATAATGGCACGTCCCGCTGTTTGATATGTAACAGCTATCGCTTCCTTAACCGTCCTGTGCGCCACTTCCTCGCGAAAACGATTCACAAATAACAGCGCAAAATCAATTGATAATGCAAGTCCAATCATCGGTGCAACATTTAAAACAAAAATAGATAACTCTTTATCTACACCGATAAAATATAAAATTCCCATCGTACTAATGACACTAAGTGCCCCATTTAAAATCGGTAAGATGGATGCAAGCAAACTCCCAAATGAAAAAAGTAATACAAGAAATGCAATTGGTAATCCAATCATTTCTGCTACTTTCAAATCATTCTGTGTTCGTTCATTAATTTCCTGATTAATCTTTGGATATCCTGTTGGTGTTACTGTCAAAATATCGTTACTTTCCTTCTTGATTTCTTCAGCAAACCGTAATGTCTTTTCACTTCGTTCTTTATTTGTTTTCCCGGAAAATAAGATTGTCGCATAACCAATATCATCTTGTAACATTTCTTTATTTTCTAACGGATGATGAAAAGAGTCATATGATTCTTCTGCTTGAATTTTATTAATAATTTCTTCTATTCGTTTCTGAAAGGTCTCTGTCGAAATTCCTTTATGCTTTTGAAAAACAAGAAAAAGTGTATCTTGAGACTGCTTAAAATCTTTATCCAAAATTGCTTTTGTCGTTAAATAGTCTCCTTTTGTTTGAAAACCATCACCACCTAATACACCAGGAAGTTTCGGCGCAAAACTACCAAGCACAATAGCTAATACAACTAATACTGCTATCACTGTATAGCGAAATTGATAAAGAAAAGCTCCTACTTTCCCCCACTTGTCCACTTTATGTACATTTGTCTTCACACATTTTCACCTACTTTATGTAATTCGTGAATCCACTTATATTTTAGCACATCTATATTATATAAAGCTTCACGAGCAGCTTATCTACTCCCTAATTTCTTTACTTTTTCTAAGCTTTGAGGTGAAGGTAACAATTTATATCATATACAAAAAAGCATCTAAAAAAACCGTTCATTCCGGTCTTTTCAGACGCTTTTTATCTCTCTTGATTCATTGCAAATCTCTCTGAAAATAAACGATGAAAATAAATTGCAAGAATTAACAAAATGCCACCTAAGCAATAACCCGCTAAAACATCAGTTGGATAATGAACAGATAGAATAACCCTGCTTAATCCAATCCCTATAATAAACAATGCCATAATAATCGTAATCATATACTTTCCAGCTTTATTTTTTAAATTTGCGGCAATGATATAAGCAAGGAATCCATATGTAATCATTGATAACATTGCATGTCCACTTGGAAAGCTATACCCAAGTGCATCAAGCGCCTCATTCAAATTCGGGCGATTTCTTTTCACGATTTCTTTGATTCCTTTATTCACAATATGCGTTGTTAAGATAGCAAGCGGGTAAATAAACATCGCTACATAATAACGTTTCTTCCAGAAGACAAGCAAACTTAGGATAAGTATACTAGTAATACCAATCGCAGATCCCATTTTTGTAAAATATGAGAAAAATAAAAGAGAGCTCTCCGTTTGTAATCCTCTTACAAGCTCTTGTACATATTTATCAACCCTTATTACACCACCGGCTTGTACTCTCCACGCAATGATGCCGAATACAACAAATAATAAAGTCATACAAACCAGCTCATATCGATGTAATTTTTGCTTCAATCCTTTTCCCCCTATGTATAAAAAAATGCGATTTCTATTCAGAAACCGCATTTTTATTACTTATTTTCCTTTTGTTTTTAACTCTGTCCAGTAACGGTCGTATTCTTTTAATTTATCGTCTACATCAACAAGCCATTCTGTACGATTTAATTCATCTTGCGATAAGAAAATCATATGATTATCACGGTAAGCTTTACTGTGAAGATCCCAAGCTTTTTCATTTGGGTTACTATATCCAATGGATTCATAGTTTTTCACACTTACCTTTTCATCCATTAAATAGTTCATAAATTTCTCTGCAAGCTCTTTATGTTTCGCACCCTTTGGAATCGCTAATGTATCAGCCCAAATTGTACCGCCTTCTTTTGGAACAACATATCCTATATCTTTATTCTCTTTTGCAATGTACGCTGCATCCCCAGACCATACTGTTCCAATCCATGCATCCTCTGTAATAAATTTTTGTTTAATATTATCTGTATCAAATGCAAGTAAATTTGGAAGTAACTTATTTAAATCCGTAGCTGCTGTCTTTAACTGTGCATCATCTTTCGTACTATTTGAGAATCCATTCTTCTTAAGGGCCATGCCTAATACTTCACGAGAATCGTTTAATAAAGTAACATGTCCTTTATATTTGTCATTCCATAAGTCATTCCAGCTTGTTGGAGCTTCTTTTACATGCTTTTTATTGTAAGCAATTCCTGTTACACCCCAAGTATATACAAGAGAATATTTATTCTCTGGATCAAATGGAGGTGTTTTAAAATTAGACACAAGATTCTTTACGTTTGGAATGTTTTTCTTGTCTAACGGTTCTAATAAGTTCATTTTCGCCATTGTTTGAACCATGTAATCAGACGGTTGAATTAAATCATATTTAGCTCCGCCAGCTTGTAATTTTGCAAGCATTTCTTCGTTACTTGCATATTTATCATAGTTAACTTTCACGTTATATTTCTTTTCAAAATCCTTTATTACGCCCTCATCAAAGTTATCAGCCCAGCTATAAATATTTAACTCTTCTTTCTTTTCTCCACAGCCCGCAAGTACGCCTGCAACAAGGCCGAAGCCAATTGCTGCACCAGCTATCGTTTTCACTAATTTCATTAATTCATTACCTCCTCGTTCTTTGTAGTTTCTTCCTTCTCTTATAAAGGAAGAGGTCCTCCGGAGTTTTCTTCACCATCTGCCCCTTTATTGCGGAATACTTCCGATAGAATCATCAATCCAACAATAACAACAATTAATATTGTAGAAAGTGCATTAATTTCAGGTGTTACCCCACGTTTCACCATACTGTAAATATATAATGGCAATGTCGTTGATCCTGGTCCAGACACGAAGAAACTAATCACAAAGTCATCGATTGATAATGTGAATGTTAATAATGCCGCTGAAATAACTCCAGGTGCAATTCCCGGAAGCGTGACGTAACGAAACGTTTGCCATGGGGTTGCTCCTAAATCACTCGCCGCTTCTTCTAAATCACGTCCCATACCAGAAAGACGCGCTGCTAAAATAACAACAACAAATGAAATACTAAATGTAATATGTGCAATAATAATTGTGACTTTTCCAAGCTCTATCCCAATTTGACTAAATAAAATGAGTAACGATAATCCCATTAAAATATCAGGGATTAGAATTGGTAAATACACAAGACCATTAATTGCCCCTTCAAAACGATATTTATAACGATGCAACGCAACAGCACAAATCACACCAAGAACTGTCGTCACAATTGTCGTTACAATCGCAATTGTAATACTATTTATAAATGCATCAATCACATCTTGTTTTTGAAATAAATCTGTATACCAATGGAGTGTAAATCCTTCCCACTCTGCGTTAATACGAGAATCATTAAAAGAATATACCATTAGAACCATCATTGGAAAATACAAGAACAATAAAATTAACCAAGAATAAGAAACTAAAAACTTCTTCATCTTTGCCTATTCCCCTCCGTTTCCATATTTATATACTTTCGTCGCACGATAATATAAGTAAATTAACAGAACAGAGAACAGAACAACAATCATTGATAATGCGGATCCAAATGGCCAGTCACGCGCACCCAAGAATTGGTTTTGAATAACGTTTCCGATCAATGCTACTTTCGATCCACCCATAACATCTGATACAACAAACATTCCAATAGATGAAACGAATACTAGAATCGAACCAGTAGCAACCCCTGACATTGTCATTGGCAATGTTACATTCCAAAATGCCTTCATTGGTGTTGCTCCTAAGTCATATGCTGCTTCTAACTTACGTTTATCAAGCTGCTCAATTGCTGCATACACTGGTAAAATCATAAATGGCAGTAAAGAATATACCATTCCTAATATTACAGATGGTGTATTATATAATAAATTTAATGGTTCAGTAATAATGCCCAACTTTAGCAGTAATGTATTTACAAGACCTTGTGAACGTAAAATGACAATCCATGCATATGAGCGCACAAGAAAGTTAATCCAAAACGGAATTGTTGCTAACAATAAAAGAATAGACCGATATTTACGATCAACAATTGTAATTGTATACGCAAATGGATAACCAATAAGTAAACAAATCACTGTTGTAATAACTGCAATTTTCACTGTTTCCCATAATGTATTCATATACAACGGATCAAACACGCGCGATATATTATCTAATGTAAAGTGCATTTCCACTGTTCCGTATTCTCCGCGCTGTAAGAACGCAAATGCTAATACGAATACAAGCGGAATTAAAAAGAAGATTAGCAGCCATGCAACCGTAGGTAATGCAAGTAGTTTCCCTTTTTTCAATTTAAGGTCACCTCATCTTCTTGCTCCCAGCCTACGTATACATTATCTCCGATACTCCACTGCGCTGCTTTTTCAGCAGTTTGATATGCCATTAATAGTTCAGATGTTTTTTCATCACGTACATAAAGCTTTTCCATATTTCCAACAAACTCAATATCTTCAATATGCCCAAGATGGTATTCTTTTAGAATTGGTTGCTCAACCGAACGCACTTTTACATTTTCAGGGCGAACTGCTACATAGTTTTCCCCATTTTTTATAATATTATTTTCACCAATGAAAGTCGCAACAAACAATGTTTTTGGCTCTTTATAAATTTCCTTTGGCGTTCCAATTTGTTCAATATGGCCTTGATTCATAACAACAATACGATCACTCATACTCATTGCTTCTTCTTGATCGTGCGTTACATAGATAAACGTAATTCCTAAATTACGCTGTAAATTTTTTAATTCGCGCTGTAAATCTTTTCTTAACTTAAAGTCAAGCGCTCCAAGTGGTTCATCCAGTAATAGCACACGTGGATTATTGACAATTGCTCGTGCAATTGCAACACGCTGCTGTTGTCCACCAGAAAGCTTTGATGGTTTACGATTGCGGAATTCAAGTAGCTGCGTTAAACGCATTGCTTCTTCAGCACGCTCTTTTTGTTCTGCCGCCGATACTTTTTGCATCTTCATACCAAAACAAATATTTTTCTCAACATTCATATGTGGAAATAACGCATAGTGCTGGAACACTAGGTTCATATGACGCTTATATGGTGGTAAATCATTGATTCTTTCTTCATCAAGTAAAATGTTACCTTTTGTAGGAGTTTCGAAACCTGCAATCATACGAAGTAACGTTGTTTTCCCACAACCACTTGGTCCAAGAATCGTTAAAAATTCTCCTTCTTTAATATCTAAAGAAAGAGGTGGAATAATCACTTGATCTCCAAAATGTTTTTCTATCGCTTCAACTTTAATAATCTTTTTCATTTTCCCGTCCTATCTACCTCAAATTTTTAATTTTTATATTCATGAATAAATATTAATTTTCTATAGATTATTTTTTGTTTCGATCCAAACAAAAATGATTGTTTAACAGTGTTCTATTCTATTCTCTATGTAGTATGTTTGATTCATTTTCGCACGATACATATGTCGAACAGAAAAACCCCTTCAGGTAAGAAGGGGTTTTTATCATACGGCTACGCCTACTGATAAACACCATCATCATTTTAACAACTTTCGTATAAATTTTAAAGCACTTTTTGTAGAAGAATAACGAATTTTCATATCCAATACCGTGGATTGGGACAAAATACTCTTATAATGGGAAAATGTGCGAAAACTTTGTTCACCGTGATAGCTCCCTAATCCGCTACTTCCAACGCCGCCAAAAGGTAAATATGGTGTCGCAAGATGATACACGACATCATTGATACACCCTCCGCCATATGAAATATTACTTGTAACTTGTTTTTGAATCTCTTTATTGTCTGAAAAGACATATAGAGCGAGCGGTTTCGGATTCTGCTGAATGACTGCAATAACATCCTCTATTTTTTCATACTCCATAATTGGCAAAATCGGACCAAATATTTCATCTTCCATAATAGAATGCTGCCATGTAATATTTGTTAAAATGGTCGGTTCAATGTGCAATGTTTCTTCATTATAATTCCCACCAATTTCCACACTACCATCTTGTAAGAACGAACATAATCTTTCAAAATGACGCTTGCTAACCATTCGCACATAATTTTCGTTTTGTAGCGGGTTTTCCCCATATTGATGCGCAATTTCATTTCGTAACGCTTCAATAAGCTGTTCCTTTATAGACGAATGAACGTATATATAATCCGGCGCAACACATGTTTGCCCTGCATTCAAAAACTTCCCCCAAACAATACGCCTTGCTGCTACATCTAACTTTGTATCTTTATGTACAATACAAGGACTTTTCCCGCCAAGTTCTAACGTAAGTGGGGTCAATTTTTTTGCTGCTGCTTCCATAACAATCTTTCCAACTCCAACACTACCCGTAAAGAAAATATAATCAAACGGCTCGTTTAACAGCACCGTACTCTCTTCCACACCACCTTCAACAACCGCAACAAGTTCTACCGGAAATAACTCTCGTAACATGTTGGCAAGAAGTTTCGAGACATTAGGTGTTAATTCAGACGGCTTTAAAACAACTGTATTTCCAGCGGCTATTGCTCCTACGAGCGGCGCAATTGCCAATTGGAATGGATAATTCCAAGGAGCTAAAATAAGCGTAACACCATAAGGCTCTGGAACGATTTTTCCTTTCGAGCCAAAATGTGTAAGAGCCGTTCGAACACGCTGCGGTTTACTCCATGAAGAAAGATGTTTGATTTGAAAGGAAATCTCCTTTAATACATACCCAATTTCTGTTGTAAATGATTCATGATTCGATTTATTTAAATCTAATTTTAGCGCTTGAAAAATCTCATTCTCAAAGCGTCTAATTCCTTCATATAGTTTCTGTAACTGTTGCTTCCTTACCTTTATATCTCTTGTGTGACCTTGATAAAAATATGTTTTTTGTTCGTTTACAATAGAAGTAATGTTCATCCATTCACCCGCTTTCTATATTTATATAAATCCATTTTAATTTTTCGACCTCTACATCCTTGCTATGCAGAATAAAAAGTAACCTACACTCGTTTGCTCTTTCTGTTTTTACTTCGCATGTGGCAGAAAAAGGCCTGACCCCTTCTATGCATGAATAGGTGCTCTCTCCCACCTAAAAAGAGCGGTTTTATGTCGGTTTTTTAATTGATGTATATATACTACTACTTCATTTTATATAAAATTTCTATGATAGAAATATTCCTATACTTAAAGTTTAATTATATATGAGTTTTCACTCCATGTGTACTTCATTTGCTCATCAAAAAAGCTGTTGAAAGAAAATCTTTCAACAGCCTCTTCAACATTAGCGATATAAACGAATAGCACCTGCAGAATTATCATCCGCTTGACCTACTACTTCAAATTTCAGACCAAGCTTCGGTACGATACGTCCTGCATCTGGAATTTGTTTGTTAATATATGCTTTAGAATCATCAAACTTCGTTACCCCTGGTAATCCGTCGTATACAAACGTACCACGAGTTGGAGATACAACTTTCCAAGCTGGGGTTTGATCAAACGAGAACGCTGCATCAGCAATTTGATAACGTGTACTATTTTTAAATGTCGGTTTCCCATTCAAAGTACCTGCAATCGCTTCTGGATGAGAATCAACTACACCAAGGAATCCGTTCCCTGGATGGATTCCAACCCAGTTATCTGTATAACTTGAATCTGCATACCATACAACCATACCTGTGTTATATACTGGACCGCGAGCAAATTTTAATGCTTCATCCGCACCAGCGTAGTTTCTCCACTCTAAATAGTAGTTGTTCTTTTTCTTTTCCATTCCATTAGATACAACGAAACCATCTAATTTGAATTGTGGTGTACCTTCTGCATCATCGGAGAATACAACATTACCATCTACTGTTAGCGTTGCATTATCAAGAGCAAAACCATTTAATGCTAAGCCGCCATCCGTAATATATTCAAATACAAGTTTCACTTTCTTACCTTTGAATTGACTTAAATCATAGGACTTATCAATCCATTTTCCATTTGTTGTATCAGCATTTTTATTATTTGCTTTCTCACCAAGTTTATCAATTAACGTTTTTGTACCATCTTCTGTAACAGCATGTACTTCAAGGAAATCATACCCTGCTTCAATTTCATAAAGTGATTTGAAATTTAATTTTGCATTCGTTGCATTTGTTAAATCAAATACAGGCGTTTCTAACGTTGTATGAAGATTATCACCTTTTGTACTGTAATAGTACTTCTTGCCGAATGCAGGCTCGATTCCCTTTACCTCTTTATCTGGTAAGTTTACACGAATCATACCTGGTCGTTCCGATTTCGTAACACTTTGATCTAAATATGTCGCGTAACCGATTCCTCTGTTTAATTTATCATAATCTACTTCTACAATATTCGCCCAGTTTCCACCAATTATTTTTTGGAAAAACTCTTTGTTTTGTGGAGAAAAGCTTGTTGGCGTTGTTCCAGCAATTTTACCAGCCCAGCTACCACCACTCATAATAGACCAAGCCTCAATTGGCTCACCTGAACCAGTATACTGTGTATCATATTCATCTGGAAGACCTAAGTCATGACCATATTCATGAGCGAATACACCAACTGCTCCATCTTCTGGCTCAATTGTGTAGTCAAATGCCGCCATCTTCCCGCCCCAATACGGCACTTTTGCTTTTGTACCATCGATTTGGAAAGGTTGTGGTCCAATCGTCCAGCGGTGTGACCAAATTGCGTCGTCTCCTAATTTACCGCCACCAGCTTCTTGTCCAACACCAGCATGAATAACCATTAAATGGTCGATTAAGCCGTCAGGTTGATTTTGATTTCCATCTCCATTCACATCATATTGATCGAATTGATCAAATTCTGATAAATCGATCCCACTATCCACTGCTGCTTTTAATGCATCTTTAATTAAATCACGAGGTCCTAATGGCCCTTTATTATCATGACCGCTTCCAGCATCTGCGCCATAATCAGCTGCCTTGCCTGGAACTGTTAACCATTTTGTAACCGTTCCATCTACTGTATAACTACCGCCAGATTGTTCTTCATAATATTTCTTAAATGTTTCAATTTTGCTTCCATCATCTAATGTAAATGGTTCATCACCAAATAACATTTTTTGATAATGTTCCTGATTAAAATCATTGGAATACATATAACCAGGCTCTTTATCGATATTGTTATGTTTAAAGTCAGCATATTCTACAAGTAAAACAAGTACTTTATCCTTACGAACTGGACCATTGTATTCTTTTTGCTTCGCAGGAGTAGTGGGTACTTTACCATTTAAAGCACCTTTAGTTGGAGCTGTTCCTGCGCCATTACCATTTGCCTGCTGCTCTAGCTTTTCTTTCGTGTCTGCTTTTGCATCGTTTACCTTCTTCAGAAAGTCAGACGCTTCTTTTGTCACTTGATCCCCTGTTCGTTCTTCTTTTCCAGGCTTGTCACCTTTCTTTTTCTCTACATACTTTTCAACAGCTTTCTTTGTTTCCTCATTGGAAGCTGTTGATTGAATTACCCCACGCTTCTTAAGTGCTTCTGCTAAACGTTCTTCTGGAATTAAGTGATCATCAATTGGACTTGTAGCTGTTGTTTTTGCAGGCGTTTCTGCATAAACAGGCGCACTCCCAAACCCAAATGAGCAACCAAGAACAGCTGCTACAGCAAGTGTTGATAACACTTTAAATGGTTTCTTTTTCATCTCCCTAGTTCCTCCCCTAATAAAATATGTACTGTACTTTGAATTTTATTAAACATTCAGTATGTTTTCAATATTCAGTCATATTATGTAATCTTTTTAACATTTTTGTAAAAATTACTTTTTTCGTATAAGAATATATCGTAATTCATTAATGTTTTCTGAAAATATTGATAAATCTCACGAAACCTTTTATAATTTTTTTATGAGAGAACTCAGCGGGGACTTTATCTTTGGTTTTTATATGTAAAATATTGGCTTTATTGACATATTTTTAAATTGATTGTCGAATTTGTCATGAAAATGTTAAAACATCGATTATTTTGCAACACCGATTACGACCGATAATTAGGGAGGAATACACTTGTACGAAGATAAGACGGACTCACTAGATCAAGAATGGATTGATTTAATACTTGAGGCTCTTGATGCTGGAATTACGATTCAAGACATTGAACACTTTTTCGAGCGTATGAAGCAGCCTACTCGGACTTAACAGCATTGTTCTTTTTAACGAAGTTTGTGTTATAATAATAAACATCATAAGCCGACTACATACTTACAGAAAGGTGCGCAAATATGATTGGAGAACGTATAAAACGCCTTCGTTTACAAAGAGGGATTTCTTTAACAGAACTTGCTGAAAAAGCTGGTGTTGCAAAGTCTTACATTAGTTCCATTGAGCGTAATTTGCAAAAAAACCCTTCCATTCAATTTCTCGAAAAAATCGCAACGGTTCTGCAAATACCTGTTGACACACTCCTTCATGACGAAACAACATCGGAAAACCAATTAGATTCAGAATGGACACATCTCGTCAAAGAAGCAATGAACTCTGGTGTCTCAAAAGAGCAATTCCGTGAATTTCTTGAGTTTACAAAATGGAAAAAAAATCAAAAATAATACATATCAAAAAGGGGACATACTGGGGACACCCCTTTTTTTCTTTACAAAAAAGCGGGAATTCCCGCTTTTTTGTGTTTTATTTCTTGATTATTTCTCTTCGCCATCTGTTTGGTTTGCATTGAAAGTCCATTCTAAGTTTAATTTATCGCCTTGGAATTTATTTTGATCTTGCTTGTTATCAACAAATTCAAATTGTACCCATAGGTAATCCTCTGTTCCAGCTTCTAAACCACCTTTTTCACCCCACTCTGGAGCAAAGATATCTTTTGCTAAAAGATCTGGATCAGCCTTTTGTAAAGCTGCTAATGTTGTTTCATATACAGGCTCACTTTGTTTATCCCAGTTCCAAATAAATTTTACTTTAATGTGCTCACCGAAATCTTCCCCAGCATTATCGCCTTTTGCATCTGTAACCGTATATTTCGTCGCTAATTTAACATCTTTAATCGCTAATGTCCCAGTGTTCTTTAATAAGAACTCTTTCTTAACAGAATCCCCTGGTTTAAGGTCTTTCACATCTACAATTGTTTTAGGATCCAAAGTAAGATCTAATGTACCTGCTGCAAACGTATTGTTGGATACTTCTTTGTCACTAAAGTAAGCGAACGTCCCTCCGCCGATTAAAGATAATCCTAATGCTGCTGATGCAACTCCCATACCTAATTTTTTCTTTACACTCACTTTAAACTCCCCCTAGCTTTTTTTATTATCTCTTTAGACCATTAAGAAATATATGAATAGAGCGCCTTGCATTTCCCCATCCACTACACATACAATCTCCCTAATTCCTTTCTGTTCTTTAAAAAGTTACCTTATATTCATTATAAAGAACTAGATAATCCAAATACAACTATAAAAAGTCATTATTTTTTTGTCTCAACATTATACTGAATATTCTAAAAATAATTATATATACTTTTCTAGTAAACATTTATTTTCTAATTCTGTATGACAGAAGAATCCGTTTCTTGTACACGTTTCCCCTCTTCTACGTCACGAGATTGCTTAGATTCTTCTACAGGTTCTTTACCATTTGTAGGTACCTCCTGGTGCTTCTCTATTTCTTTGGCTTGTTCATTTAATTTGTGTACTTTTTCATCATTTATTTGTTTTTGAAGCGCTTGAATCTGTTCATCGATTGTTTGTATACTTGCAGATTTATCTACATTCTCACAAATTGTATGGATAAAGTTAACATCAGCTTGTATGGATTGAAGTTGTTGATTTGATTCCCCATTGTTCTTCTTTTCATCTTCAGTTAATTGATTATAGTAGCTTTCCATTTCTCCATATATGTTTTGCAACGCCTCACGCTCAGAAACGATCTTTTCACGTTGCTGTTTCCATAAAACAAGTCTTTTTTCAAGTACTTCTAGAGAATGAGCTTCTAACTCCTTTTTCATTCCTTCATATTCTTGCAAGATAGACTGTTCATGCTGCTTTGCCTCTTCCTTTAATAAATGTATTGTTTTTGGAAACACAGGTGCTGCTGAAATAGCACCTTGAACTTTTTGTTCTGTCACAAAAGCAGCTTCTGTATGAGTGACGACTTGAGAGCCCATATAAAAAGCGATTGAACACATACAGGGCAATATGAGTACTGTTTTTATTCCCTTTAAATTTTTGGACATTCTATCATCTCCTATTACATATACGCTATATTCTTTTTAAAGAACCTTTATATTCATTATAATGAAATTATATTTAAATGAAAACAGCCTTTTCCTCCAGCGCATCCTGTTTGGCATCCTAACAGAAAAAAGCTATCAATTTGATAGCTCTTCTCTCCTTTATTTGCCCTCATAATAACCTACTCATTATGGCTTTACTTCATACAGATTGTCCTACATCTGCTGATTTATTTTTCTTATCACCATCTATACTACGAATTGCACTAAAAATAGTAATCGCTGAATAACCAAGTAAGAATAGACCTGGGATAATTAAAAGTAAAGCCGCTCCTGCTTTAGAGTTTGCATAATTTAATAAATAACCTACATAAGGAACTGTGATATCTTGATATTTTCCTATTACATTCTCTGCTAAAACCGGTTTCAAATCTGGTCCATTGTTATTGTCACCTTTTGTTTCATACATGACTTTCCCATTCACATTTTTCACATCAATAATGCGGTGAGTCACAATTTTCGTCTCATTTTCTTTAAATGTAATGACATCCCCTTTTTGATATTTAGAGCCATCTTTCGTTGGTTCAATCGCAATAACGGATCCTGTTAAAAATGTCGGTTCCATTGAACCAGATAGTACCGTTTTAAACTGATATCCCATTATAGTTGGATCCCCACCACTTGCTTTAGACGAAATCACAACAAATGCTAAGAAAACCATTAACGCAAATAAAACAAATGAAATGAAGTTACTAATAATCTTCCAAACTAGTTTCATCGATATCTCCTCCTATATATAGCAATTAAAAAACTGACATAAAACCCCTCTTTTTAAGTGGGAGAGAGCATCTGACCATGCATAGAAGCGGTCAGNNGAGCAAACGAGTGTAGGTTACTTTGTATTCTGCACAGCAGAGATTTAGATGTTGAAAAATTAAAATGGATTTATATATTTATGATATATATGCATGTAAAATAGAATACTTCACAACGTTCTCAAAAAAGAACTTAAAATAATACTATAATGAACAATTTAAAAACGCAATAAAAAAATAGGCAATCATCGTTGCCTATTTTTCTTCTGAAACCGCATTCTTTTTAGCCTTTCTTATCATATATATACCAAACAATATAAGAACAATGATTCCGGCTCCAATTCCCGCTATCATTTTAAAGGAGTATGTTGGTCCGGCTGGCTTTATAGTCTCTTTCGGCATTGCGAACGCAACATCTTCTTTTGCAAGAACATTAATACTTGCAATTGTTTGATTATTCTTTGTAACATCAACTGTTCCGACTACTTCACCGCGATGAATCCCCTTGTGATACAATACTTCTTTATCAGCAGGAGCTGACCGAAAAACTGTTTTCACATTCTTTCCTTCATCCTTCTTTAACATAAGCTCTGCACTTCGTTCCAGTTCGCAATCTATATCTTTGTCTAAATATGTCGTTCTTTCATGCCAATTATTCTTATCTAATACCGTTTGTTTCGTAAATTGTGAAAAAGAATAATCAGTCATCTGCCGCATATCTTCATAAATTTCCGGCTTTCGTGAGGCCATTACTACATTTATAATTCGATTGCCATCTTTCTCATTTAATAATACAAGCGTATTCCGTGCTTCATTTGTAAAACCTGTTTTCCCACCAATACAATATGGATTTTCAAAATAAGTCGCTTTATTAAAAATAGAAACTGTTTGTCTAGATGTTGTAACCGTTGTTCGCTTTGTATTCATTGCTTGCAAAATTTCAGGGTATTGTTGAACCCCTCTCGTAATCATTGCCATATCATATGCCGTTGTATAATGATTCGGATCATGCAAACCATTTGGAGTTACAAAGTGACTATCTGTTGCCCCTAACTGCTTTGCTTTCTCATTCATCATCTTTGCAAAGTTTTCTATATTTCCTCCAATGTGCTCACCAATCGCATATGCGACATCATTCGCACTTAGTACCATTAAAATCATTAGTGCTGTATCACGATTCACCGTCTCCCCAACTTGAAATTCAAGCTGATAATTACTCTTTTCCTGGTCTAACGCCAATTGCGAGAACGAAAATTGCTCGTCAGGCTTCGCATGTTCCATTAACAAAATCGCCGTCAAAACTTTTGTCATACTAGCCGGAAATGCATGCTGATGTGCATTTTTGTCGTACAATACATCCCCTGTTTTTGCATCAATCGAAACCGCGAACTGTCCAAACACATTTGGCCCTGGTCCAGGTGCTGGTGCTGGTGTTGGCGTCGGCGCCGTTTCAGTACCAGTTTCAGCATACAACGTCATAGGTGTTAAAAAAAACAAACAAACCGCCAGCATAAAAACCATAATTTTCTTACAATTTACCATATGACTCTCCCTTTTCACTTTTCTTTTACAACATATATATGAATTCGAACACCCTAACATTTGATTGGGACTTAAATGGAAAAACAATCACCATTTTTCACTATATCACACTTTTACAATAAAGTGAAACCTCCATCAATGGTATTTTCTTCCCCCCCACTGATGGAATGCCTCACAAATTAGGTTTTTACGAGCAGTTACTTCTTTTCTTTCGCTGAGTTTTGAGGCGGAGTCTTACTGCCCGCAAATAGCAGGATAAAGGAAATCATCATACGCATAAAAATAAGAAGGACTCACTCTTTCTTATCCTTCTCATCACGCAATAAATCTATTAAATGATTCCCAGCTTCCTCTTCTGTAATCTCATCTGTCATCCCCATAAATGACCACCCTTTAGAATCTATCCATTCAATTAACTCCTCCAAAAACTCGTCATGTGACACATCCACATCAAGAATCGCACCACGAATTGAAATCGTTCTATTTCTAGGGACACGCATTTTGAAAGATTTTCTTACCATTATATATGTACTCCTTTTACTCACGAATATTTGATAAAACTATTTTCTAGTTCTGTTATACCTTATTTCCATAGGATTGTAAAAAGTATCTGCTATTAAATAACAAAAACTAAATGTTCTGAAATTTTATACTTTTCTATTGATTTTATCCTTCTACTCCTTTAAAATTAAATATACATTCTTTTACATATCATGATCCCGTAGCTCAGCAGGGAGAGCGCCACCTTGACAGGGTGGAGGTCGCTGGTTCGAGGCCAGTCGGGATCATATGAGAAACCCCTTGCGCTGCAAGGGGGTTTCTTTATGGATTCCTAACCCATTTAACTATAAATTTATATAATACATATTAAAATATTATTATATCTTAATATAAATTCATTTTATTCCTTCTTTAAGATGGTTATAGCACTCATCAATTCGTGGTATCAATAACATCATAGTACCTTGCAATATTTACCAGTTAATGGTATATTTTAAAATAATTTGATATCCATTAAGTGGAATTATTATATTAAAGGTGATGAGAGGTCCTATGAACATACAATTTAAAAAAGGCGTGTGAACTAATAGCTTTAGCAATACTAATTGAGAGTGATCAATATGGTTATTCATTGGCTAAACGTATTTCTAATTAAGATAGAAAGATCTGAAGGTTCTCTCCATCCTCTACTAAGAAGATTCGTTAATAATGGCTGTCTTTTAACTTATTTTCAATAATATCCCAAATATCCTGTGAGAAAATATTATTCTATAACCGAAAAAGGAGGAGAAAGGTTGCACTGTTTACTAAATGAACGGATAGAATTCTCAGATATGATTAATCATTTCATAAAGGAAAGTGATTTTAATGAACAAAAATGAATTTTTAAAACAACTTAGCTCTTCCTTAGAAAATATACCGAATTCAGAAAAAAAAGATATTATCTCAGAATATGAAACTCATTTTATCAGTGGTAAACAGGATGGGAAATCTGAAGAAGAAATTTCTAAAAATCTAGGAAACCCTAAAACTATCGCTAAAGAACTTAATGTTACATATGCTATAAGCAATGCTGATAATAAACGAAGCCTCAAAAATATTATAATAGCAATATTTTCTGTTATGAGCTTAAGTTTTGTGAACTTTATATTTATCATTATTGCCTTCTTCTTGTTACTCTTGTTATTACCAATTCTCCTAACGCTCATAATTGCTACTCCATTACTATTAATTTCACCTATCCTATTAATAGTAGTAGGATTTATCAAAGGATTTCATCAAATCCATTTTTCAGATGTTTATAGTGTATGTGTAGCTTCTCTCGTTGGTTTAGCAATTGCTGTAATATCTTACCAGGCACTAAAACATTTATACTCACTTTTAGTAAAGTATTTAAAATGGAATTTAGCCATTTTAAAAGGAGATTAAAATGAAAAAATATACTTTATATCTATTCATGTCGCTCACTATTGTATTTATATCTGCTTGCTCACACAATACACAATCTAATGAAGCAAACGATGTACAATCTATTAAAGTTGTTACTATTAAAATTCCAGAAAATGTATTTATCTCTCAAAAAAAGAATGAAAATATTAATGAAAATGAAATGAAACAAAGTATAAAAAATTATTTAGATTATAGTGGGGAGTTATCTGAAAACATCGTTCCGCTTTCTTCAACAACTTCTGATGAGAATTTTACTGAATCCGATCGAGAAAAATTACAAAAACTAATAGATTTAGCGAAACAAAATGATATGAATTTCCATGATTTTATTAGTAATAATAATATACCTGAGGATTATAAAAAACCTTCAAAGGAAATCTATGAATATATTTCATCTACTACGGCACTTTTATTAGAACTAGAACAGGAAATAGATAAACTCACGGAAAATGGTAACTTGTTAAAAACAGATTTTTCTTTTTCAAAGCATTTCACTAAAGTTAATGGAAGGAAGCAAAAAGAAATCGAAAAGTTTTTGAATGAAAAAAATATTAAAACTACATATTTCAATCAACAATGATATATCCCCTTCAAAATAGTCACTAAAAAAGGTCTACTTTGAAGGGGATTTTTTGTGGAAGGACTATAAATGGTGAAAGTCGCTAGTTCAAACCTAGTCTGGATCATAAAATACGGTAAAATAGCATTGGAAGCTATTTTCATACGATGATTTACTCGTTAATTTAGCCAACATGGTTGCTGATTCAAACTATGCAAAAGAATTCAATGAGATATTTAATAACCATCAATATTACTTCCCCTTTATTTACAATCAATCATTAGAAATGTTTTCCAACCCTATATACAAAAAGAGAGGGCATATATTTATCCCCCTCTTCTGTCTAATCAATATTAATCTTGCTCATCCATCATTTTCTCAAACGCAGCAGACACTTTTTCAAACTCCTTGTCACTCTCAATGTATGACAATTCATCATCTTCTTCTACTCTTAAAAAGAAAATGTCAATGTCTTCATCTGTTTCCTTTTGAAGGTCCTCTACAAAGCCAACAGCAATGTATTCTGCTCCTTCGACATTCATCGTTCCCAGCACTTCAACTTCCTGCTCCTGATCGTTCTCATCGTTAATGGTAAAAATTTCGCCTACTTCAATTCCTGCCATATTCATACATCTCCTTTCATACTCTAAAAAATAGAGCGTTTAAATCGTATACCTACTAACATATTCTCCCATAAAAAATGAAATTAATCCTCAAAAAACAACAAATTCTTGCTGCCTCATGACCAGGAACGAGATGCCACTTTCCAACCATATATGTAGCCATCCCATTCGACTTCAAAATTTCAGCCAAAGTGGCAGCAGCATCTGAAATTCTCCCTCGTTTATTCGGGTATTGAGGTCCCAAGTCTATTTCAGTTATGAACCCCACTCCCACAGAATGGCAGTTACGGCCTGTTAAAAGACAAGCGCGAGTAGGAGAACATAAAGGAGTTACATTAAAGTGATTGTACCGCAGACCGTTTTCCGCTAACGAATCAATATTAGGCGTTTCAATCTCTGAACCAAAGCAACCTAAAGCCGAATAACCTACATCATCTAAAACAATATATATTACATTGAGAGCAGATTTTCCGCCGGAACTTTCAAGCCTTGTCCTCATCCCCATTACCACCTATCCTTTCATAGTACAAGGTTTGTAAACAATGGATCTCGTATATATTAAGTAATTTATTAAGGGGATGATTTTATAATGAGTACCTACTAAAAAAAGAAGCTGTTTTCACACGCCGATTCCTTCGACTATCCTTTTTTATTCTTATAATCATCGTGGACTTTTAAATATATCCTCGTTAAACCTTATTTATGATACGGTTCACCGTGATTAATCTAAGTGAGGTTCATTAAATTAAGGTTTTTATCGGAGTAAACGTCTATTCTTCTATTTTGGTATACCACTATTTCTGAATCGCAGTTAGTTATTCCTCAACATCTCAGCAAGTTCATATAGCTGGTTATGCTGCTGAATGCGATAGTGACGTCCTTCCTTTTGCAAATACCCTTTGTCGCAAAATTGTGCAAGCACATGCAATAAATGCCGATAGGAGACGCCTAAAAAATCACAAACAGTTACGTGTTTCTCCTTATAGACCTCTTCATCCGAGGTTTGCAAAATAAAATCCGCAAGCCGGTTTTCAAGCGGGAAGGCGAGACTATACGAATATTTTGCAGCCATTTGTGTTGCTTTTATACTTAAAAACTTGGTTAATTCACGTAGGAATTTTGCATCTTCCATCAATTGTGCGCGACAGCGATGAAAAGGAAGCGCAAAGCAAATGGTCTTAGTGGAGGTTTGGATCCCTTTTGTATAGTACACCTCATTTAATAATTCCATTTCCCCAATATACTCATTCGCATTGATAAAATTAATTAAGGAAACTTTCCCATTTTGATGCGTTACATAAATTTTTGCTTTTCCTTCAATGACATAAAATAAGAAATCCGGTCTCATGCCTTCTTGAATAATCCATTCATCGCGTTTATATTCATGCACTTCTATAAACTCTTCAATCGGAAAAGAAAATAAATGCGCAATGGAGTACTCATTCAAATATCTTTTCCTTTTCTCATTTTTATAAATTTCCATAATCCACCTCAAAAATGTGAGATATCTCATATTATTGTACGTATCTCCATGTTATCATGCAAACAATGAGGGGGATACAGAATGAACACACAACGCTGGATGAGTAGACAGTTTTTTAGTTTTTATATGACATGGGGCATTTTTCTACCCTATTGGACAGGATGGATGATTCATACAAAAGGGCTTACGCTTTCACAAGCTAGTTTGATTATGAGCTTAGGTTTGGTTGCAAGAGGCCTTTCTACATTAATTGCGTTTCCTTATTTATCGAGGAAATTTAGTAGTAAAACCTTATTAAATGGAATGGCAATCGGCACACTAATTGCTATTCTGTGTTGTATTCCAGCGAGTTCCTTTGTTAGCTTACTTGTGGTAACGTTACTTTTGAATTTTATTTACCCAGCACTGATGCCTGCTTTAGATAGCGCAGCTGGCGTACTTGCGCAGAGTAATCAATTAAGACATTATGGGAAGAGCCGCTCGTGGGGATCCATTGGGTTTGTCGTGGCAGGTATGATCTTAACCATCTTTACAGGGGCGTTTGGGGATGAAGTGATTTTATGGGCACTGTTACTCGGCACATTGGTATTCGTGTGTCTTGGTTTTATGCGTGCACCCGTTGTTTTATCTAAAAAACCGCAAGCGGATCAAACAAAAAAAGGCGGTATGCTGGAATTATTTCGTATCAAACACTTTGGTTTGGTGCTCGTCATTGTGATTTTACTGCAAGCGGCACACGCTTCTTATTACAGCTATGGCTATATTTTTTTACAAGATATTCACGCACCCAAATATTTAATTGGGGTAATTATTAACATTGCCGTGATCGCAGAAATCATTTTCTTCTCAATCGCAGATCAGAGCTTTCGTAAATTTTCAGTAGGCTCCTTACTGACACTAGCGGCACTTGGTTCATCCGTCCGTTGGATATTAGTATTTGCCTTTCCAAATGTTATTGTTTTCTGTATCGCGCAAACATTGCATGCATGCTCATTTGCAATGGGGCATTATGCCTTTATGAAATATTTAATCAAAAATATTCCACATGCGCAGATTCCAAAAGCACAAGGCATGTATTCAGCACTGGCACTTAGCTGGAGTACTGCGGTGTTCACGATGTTCGGCGGTTATTTATACGAAATCGAGCCAAGATACGCCTTTATCGGGATGATTGTTTGTACCATACCGTCGATGCTACTTGCACTTGTTTATCGAAATTTGGAACATAAAAAGAAAGCAGCAGTTTTTATTTAGTTTATTTAAGACTATACAAAGCGAAATCGATCTTATATGCCGCACAAATCTTCGGATATTCAAGCGCGGCATATTTTCGTTTTTCCTAATACTTAAGATCATCATAGAGCATTAGGTAATACTGGATTATTATAAAGCAGGCTTGTTCATTTTGGACAAGCCTATTAATTTACCATCAATTTTATTCCGTATTAACGTGCAGTAAGATGCAGAGAGAAGCGAAGAAGATAGGTGAGGGATAACTGCACGTAAAAGCCCGATTGGTTCAACTAACCATCAGTGGGGATGAACCCCCCACTAATGGAAATTTTACTTTATTTAATGCATCCTTTCCTACATAAATCCTAGATCTCTTTTTCATTACTAAAAAACGCATACCAGGACGCAACCGCATTTACTTATGGTACGGTTCACCGTGACGTATCTAAATGAGGTTCTCTTGGATCGCCCTCCCCCCTCTCACTTCCTTTAAATATGAATTCTTGTCCTTAATTGAGTAACCAGCGATAGTAAAATAAGCGCAGATTTTTCGGTTAGATGCAGAATAGAGCTCGTTCCGGAGTTTATAAGGGGAGGTTTTCCGATTATGCAAAGCAAAATTACCCATTTTCATATTTTTCGAGTCAATAGGCGGAATCTCTCCGTCTATTTATCAGATCGGGTGTTTAACCTGTTCCCCAAACCGATAAGAGATATAAACTTTTCTTCTGTATAAAGCATATCCTTATTGGTCGACTTAATCTCCATGAAAACTCCCACCACTTATCTCCTTCGGATCTTGAAGTGGGGGTTTCTCGTGTATCACCTTCAAAAGATGCTTAACACGAGTGGAGTTGACACTGCTGCCTGATGGCACAACCCCTCTATTCCATCGGAAAACGCCTTTGGAACTGCTTTTTTTAAGATATTATAGGAACCATTCACATCTGCATTTAGTAATTTGTTCTCTTTTGTGCGATACAAGCCACGTTTGATACGTTTTCCACTGAACTCAGGAATATCTTCCTCACCGTAAGTTGGGATTGCATCATTGTCTAGAAAGGATGCTTTGCTTGTTATACGATTCTTCCACGACTTGTACATTAATACCCTGTCGATGCGCCTTATATGTGATCATTTCAATGAGTAGATTATATGGGATATGGCAAAAGGATTGATTTTGTCGTTTCCCCATATCACTGTTTTGTTTCCATGATATATTTTTCCCTATCACAATCATAGAGATCTCATGCTGAACTGCAAAATCGACAATGTGATAACTGATTTTGTGGAAAATGTCTTTGATTTTGAGAAACCGTTTCTCATGAAGCTTCTCTAAACGCTTTGATGTGTGTGGTCCTTCTTTTGTTTCTTTTCCATGACGAAGAATACCCAGTAAATGAGCCTTTTGCTTGTTGTAGTATTGATTAATGCTTTTGATGACATTGCCCTTTACTAACACAGGAGTAGCCCCTGTATTCGTTGTGATAGTTGCAATGTTATCGATTCCTAAATCAATACTCATATAGCGGTTGTTGTCCACATGCTCAGATGCTGACTCGGGTTGTTCTGCCACAATTTCCACCTTAAATTTCCCATAAGCAGGAGAAACGCGTACCTCCTTGAGATTTTCGATACGCCCAAACAATTTACCGATATTTAATTTCATGCTTGTTTTTGGAAAGCGAATATATTTGTCTTGGAGTTTGCATACTTGATTGGTGAAAACAATTTCTTTCATAGATGATTTGATATATTTTGGAATGCGAGGTCTACCCGTAAAAGTGGAAGGCTGTTTCTTGTATGCCTTGATGGATGCAAAGAATGATTTCCAGTTTTGATATAACTTCTTCATAACCGCTTGATTCGTTTGTGCTGGCAAATTCATATAATCTTGTTGTTTCATTGTTTTAAACAAACAATCTAGAAAGTTATAGGATAGAAACGAGTTTTCTTTTGTCGGTAATGTAAACGAGTTATATCTTATTTCATTTTGTTTTTTCGCAGGTTTTTCTTTTTGTTTTTGCACGCGTTTTTGGTATGCATGCAGTTGATTTTCATTCATGATTTCAATATGTGCTTGTAATGTATGAAGAACTTCTTGTTGAAGTGGCTGTAATGGTTGATCCGTACGTAAGGCCGTATACACTTGGCGAATATAGAAGTTTGTTGTATTGTAGAGATTTTTTGCGTTTTGACACATTTCTAAGAAGTAAGAGTATAACTTATGACCTTTCTTAATCCAAATTTGATAGGTTGCATATTCTTTTTCTTTTGTCATCATGTTCACCTCCTTCTCCCCTTCATGATACTACAAAACACTTGGAAAGAACATACATTCGTCATACTACGAAAATATTTTTACAAATGCGATGGCAATTCATCTCCACCTTAAACTGGGCTATGCCCTACACGTTTTGAAGATGGAGTTTTCTTGCCAATTTTCCGATAAAAAGTCCATCCAATAAATTTCTTAATGGATGGATTCATCTAAGATAGTTAATTTCACCGGTGGTTAGCTCAACTTAATGACTATGGGATCTGTCTCCACTTAGTGATGAAACCTATTATCACATTTCGTATCATGTGGCATAGGCCCGTCCAGGGAATCCAGAAAGGCAACGGCCTGTTTGAGGTTCATCAAAAATAAATGCGCGAGATCCATGGAAAATCCATTTCGAACCACAACGCGCATAATCGTCACCGCTTCCATATCTGGAGGCAATGGATAGGCGGGTACTTGCCAGCCGAACACACGCAATTGTCGAGATAAATCATAAAGATTCCAGTTTAATGTGTAACCATCTTTCAGTCGCCAAGCGAAAACCGGAATATCCGAACCATCAGACAAAAGTTCGAACGGTTCCATCTTCTGAATCGCCTTGCTAAGAAAAAGAGCGACTTTCTGAGAAGCCCTTTGGACATCATAGTACCCACTTTTCCCCAAACGCAGGTAATTGTAATATTGCAGGAGCACTTGTGCGCCAGGACGAGAGAAATTCAGGGCAAAAGTCGGCATGTTCCCGCCCAAATAGGAGACGCGGAAGATTAGATCCTCAGGGAGATCTTCAGCTTCCCGCCAAATTATCCAACCCAACCCAGGGTAGACTAATCCATATTTATGTCCGGATACATTGATGGACTTCACCCTCGGTAATTGAAAATCCCAGACTAAATCTGGTTGAAGAAACGGTGCTATAAATCCCCCCGAAGCCGCATCCACATGCATGGGAATGTCGAGGCCCGTCCTCTCCTGTAAATCGTCCAACGCTTTCGCAATGGCGGCAACCGGTTCGTAAAGCCCGGTATAAGTCTCACCGAGAATCGGTACCACACCAATCGTATTTTCATCCACGGCAGCGAGGACCCCCTGTGGATCCAATTTGGGATGCTCTGGGCTAACCTTCACATAGCGTGGTTCAACCTCCCAATAGTTCGCGAATTTTTCCCAAACGACTTGAACAGCAGAACTAAACACAATATTGGGCCGATCCACCGGCTTCCCTTCGCTTTTGCGTGCGTTTTGCCAGCGTCTCTTTAACGCAAGCCCCCCGAGCATACATGCTTCCGACGATCCAGTTGTTGAAACGCCCATAGTCGTAATAGGGGTGGGCGAATGCCAGAGGTTGGCTAAAATGCGGACACACCGCTCCTCAATTTCAGCTGTCTGTGGATATTCATCCTTGTCAATCATGTTCTTGTCGAATGATTTGGCATATAAGTGCTCTGCGGCAGGCTCCATCCATGTGCTAACGAATGTTGCAAGATTCAAGCGGGCATTGCCATCAAGAGCAATTTCATCATGGACGATTTGATACGCTGTTTCTGGTAACATGCCTTTATCAGGCATGTGAAAGCGCGGAACGACTGATTCTCCTTCGCGGGTAAACAGAGGATTTACAGAAAATTCGTGAGGCAGCTCCATTTGCACGTGACGCGGTAGATATTGTGGATTATCTGACATGATCTCTTTTCCTTCGTATGCATCGTTTTGAACTTCTGCTTTTCGATCCTGTGGCATACAAGTCCCCCTTAATTAATTGTTTAACAAACATATTATTTACAAAAAAGCATTTGTTAAACCAAGGGGACAATTCTAATAAAAGGTGCTGCCACCATTCGAATTAAAGGAGTATATTAACGTAAGCCATTCAAATAACAAAACAGCACCTCTCCAGCAAATTAGAGGGTGCTGTTGTTTTTTCGCTAAAACCTCATTTACTTATGATACGGATCCCCATCCCGGTATCACAAACTAACAATATCTTAGTTATATTCAATCTCCTTCTGATTAAACACCTAACTCTTTGATCATATTACCGTGTAAAAATCTCATCAATTTAGTTTTAAAAGCTATATTTTTACTGATTAGTCCTAATCCATAGCATGCTCAAGGAAGTTCTGCTTTTATAGCTATGAATAAAGGTTTCTTTAACTACGGCTCGAATTTCCAACATAAAAGACAGGAGCTTGTTGCTCACTGTCTTTTATTTATGAACTATATATTTAGTTGTAATACATACACTTCAAACATTACTAATCCATAGCCGAACATGTTATTGGCGTTCTATGCTTCTAAAAAATCATATTTGCACTAAAACTAGATTTCTTCTTTATGATGCTTTGTCGATATTTATTTTTTTCCCTTTTTTACGCCACTCTTTAAATTCAGCTGTTGCTGTGAAAAGTACGTCTGTGGATGAGTTAAGTGCCGTTTCACAAGAGTCTTGTACAACACCTATGATAAAGCCTACTCCAACTACCTGCATAGCAACATCAGATGAGATTCCAAATAAACTACATGCTAGAGGAATCAGTAATAAAGATCCACCAGCAACCCCTGAAGCACCACAAGCGCATATAGCTGACAATACGCTGAGGATGATTGCTGTAGGGAAGTCTACTTGAATACCAAGTGTATGAACCGCTGCAAGTGTCAAAACAGAAATAGTAACAGCGGCACCACCCATATTGATGGTTGCACCTAATGGAATAGATACTGAATAACTATCCTTATTTAAACCTAGATTTTCACATAATCTCATATTTACAGGAATATTCGCAGCTGAGCTACGTGTAAAGAATGCTGTAATACCACTTTCCTTTAAGCACTTAAACACAAGTGGGAACGGATTTTGACGTATAAATGCGAACACAATGATTGGATTGACAACTAGCGCCACAAAGACCATACAACCAAGCAAAATTGCAAGTAATTTTCCATAGCTTAGTAGTGCCCCGATTCCATTTGTAGTAATAGACTCAATTACTAGACCCATGATTCCTAATGGTGCAAACTTAATAATCCATGTAACTATTTTAGATACAACATCTGAAAAGTCAGAAATCATTGTTTTTGTCGTATCAGAGGCATTTCGTAAAGCCAAACCAATGAGTACCGCCCAAGCTAAAATACCGATATAGTTCGCATTATAAATCGCTTTAACTGGGTTATCAACAATGTTCAGCAGTAATGATTTGAGAACCTCCACAACACCGCCAGGAGCAGTCACACCTTCAGCACCCTTTGCAAGTGTTAAACTTACAGGAAAAATAAAACTTACAACAACGGCAGCTAATCCAGCTAAAAAGGTTCCTAAAAGGTATAGGAAGATAATGGATTTCATATTCGTTCGTTGACCACTCTTGTGTTGAGCAATGGCCGACATAACTAAGAAAAGTACCAACACAGGCGCAATTGCTTTCAAAGCACCTACAAATAAAGTACCTAAAATTACAACAGGTTTTGCTGCTGCTGGGATTGTCAAAGATAGAATAATACCAATAATCAAACCTACAATAATTTGTTTTACAAGACTCACTTGATTCCACTTTTTCAGTATACTGTTCATAGATATTCCCCCTTTAGTTTCAGATAAAATTGCAACATTGCTACTATGGAGCTATTCATTTCTCACAACCCTATGATAAAGTGAAACTTTAATCAGTGGGGTTTTCTTCATCCCCNNCCCACTGATTATTAGTTGAACCAATCGGGCTTTTACGGGCAGTTTATCTCCCACCTAACTTCTTTAGAAAAGCGGAAGCGGCTCGCTCAGAATCGCAGGACGTTGGAGCCTCCGACAGAGAGGCACTTTTTGCCTCGTCCGAGGGGGCGAAACGACCGGAGATTCTAGCCGCTAGAGCTGGACAATGCTTTCACTGAATTTTAAGGTGGGAGTATTACTACCCGTTAATGCGGGATAAAATTAAGCCTATTTCAGATCGCTTCGATTGAATAATAAATGATTTTTATTAAATATGTACCAATCCAGCTTGGCTTTTAATCTTCTCCTTCTGTGCTCTTTCAGAATTTCTCCAAAGATTTATCTAATAGAAATCCCATTTTCATCACATTTCACTCCATCAAGATAACTATCTTTCTAATAAGTAGTATTATAACGGATTATTTTCATATATCACAATATTATTCGCTTTATTTTTCAAAAAATTTTAATTTTCGAAACAAAAAACCATAAGCAAGACTGAACAATACATATTACACATCCTATTTACAACGTTCACTCATGTAAAAGAAACGAAAGAAAGAACGCCTGGTACTTTACGTCAATACCGCGAAAACTTTCATTATTTTAAAAAGGTATACTTCATGATTTATCTGCTCTGAATACGGAAATAATCCGAAGCTAACCTCCTCTCAGTTACTTAAATACCAAACACATACTAAGATTAGTATGTGTTTGGTCGCACATTGTCGAAGAGTCGATATATTCGGAGTTACGTTCGATTAAAGAGGCTGCTCCTAAGAGCAGCCTCTTTTCTTTCATGATAAAATTATGCACTATCCGATTAAGGAAGTTGAATGCTGGAATACAATTTCACCGTCTAGCATGGTCAGTTCAACCTGTATGTCCTTAATCTGTTCGTGAGGAACGTTTAGAATCGGTTTATCCAAAACAACCAAGTCTGCAAGTTTCCCCACTTCGATGCTGCCTTTCATCGTTTCTTCAAAACTTGCGTACGCGCCGTTCCAGGTAAATAGTTTGATTGCTTCCAAAACGCTAACACGCTGATTGGCTCCGACTTCCTGTCCCGATGCACTCAAGCGGTTAACAGCAACATGAATACCAAGAAGTGGATTTGGCATGATAACTGGACTATCGGAAGCAGCTGCAGCAATGATACCAGCATCAATATAATCGCGAAGGGGATACATATGATTTACCCGCTCACCATAGTCTTTTATATACCCTTCCCCAAATTCATAGAAGAACCCAGGATTAGGAATAGGAACCACTCCAAGTTTTTTCATGCGGATAAGTAAATCCGGCATTGTCAACCCCGCATGTTCAATCCGATGCCGGTGATTTGACCGCGGATGTTTTTCCAGCGCACGTTCCATGCAAGTAAGCAACATATCAATCGCTCGATCTCCCTGTGCATGTGCCGTAATTTGAAACCCTTTTTCGTGCGCTTCTCCCAATATCTCATCCAATTGTTCCTGACTATAATAGAGAATTCCGCAATCATTTGGATTACTTGTGTATGGTTCCCTTGTTGCAATTGTTGGACCTGTGCTGGCACCGTCCGTAAATACCTTTGCAGGACCGATTCGAAACCACTCGTTACCCACCCCTGACAACATACCGGCATCTATCATTTTCTTAATGTAATTTTCAGGTTGGTTCAGTTCACAGATCATGGCATAAATCCGTGTCTTCACAGCCCCGGAAGAAACCGCTTTCTGCATTGCTCTAAAAACGGAAGCACCGTATGAGCCGGCATCATGAATACTCGTTATTCCTAATTTAACAAACTCATTGCTAGCTAGAGCAAGCCCTTTAATCAGTTCCTCTTCGGAAAATTGCGCAAGTGCAAACATACTCATATGAGCGGTTTCGTACAACAGTCCATTAAGATCACCGTTTTCATCCCGTCCGATGATTCCTCCCTCCGGATCGGGAGTATTTTTAGACAAACCAGCCAATTCAAGTGCTTTGCTGTTTACTACAGAAATGTGACCGCAAGTACGTCCAATGATAATTGGATGCTCCCTGGAAATCTCGTCAAGCTCCCATCTCGTTGGAAAACGCTTTTCTTCAATTGTATTCTCGTTAAATCCCCATGACCGGATCCACTCCCCTTTAGGCGTCCGATCCGCCGATGCCTTCCCTGCTGCCAGAAGATCACATAAGGATTTCAAATGCATCTCTTTAAAATCAATACCAAGCTTATTCGTTCCAATAACCGCCATATGTAAATGAGAATCAATGAAGCCAGGCAGTAAGCTCTTTCCTTCCAGGTTTATTACATGAGTATTATCATGAATGTAATTCTTTATTTCCTCGTTTGTACCAACTGCAATAATTCGGTTCCCCTTGACCGCAACCGCTTCTAAAATTCTGTTTTTCTCATCGACTGTAATTACTTCACCGTTTAAAAATACACGATCTGCCATTTCAAATCCCCCTTAAATCGTTATTTTTGTCTCTGCTTTCTGAACAAACGGCATTCCAAGTACAAAGGGAGTTACTTTGTCTACGAACGAGACACCTCCCAACATGCGGATAAAGTGAAACTTCCATCAGTGGGGGTTTTCTTCATCTCCCACCTATCTTCTTCGCTTCTCTCCAGGTCTTGAGGTGGGGGTCTTACTGCCCGTTAATGCGGGATAAGTGTCAGCATTCCTAATACATGCGTTTTTTCAACTTCATAGCCCCTCTTCATGAATCAATTTGCTCTACTTCTGACATTTGTTAGTTACCGATACGATTCAAAGGCTTCTTCTCTCGTCTCTTCAAAAACGCAAGATTGATACCACAAAGTTTGATCAAAAACACCTCACAAACCAGCATCTTACTATGAATAAAAGGAATCCATTTTGAAAAAAGAACCTTCAATCCAAAGATAGATCGAAGGTTCTATGTTTTATTTTCAATGATATTCTATTGATGAAACATGTTGCTTAAACCTTTTCATTAAATATCTTTGTTTCTACATCCAAAGAATTAACTATATGCCAGTTCCTTTTCACTTAGACCAAGCGTCTCCGCTGTCGAAGTATGAATCTCTTGGAATAGCTCTGGGTTATCAACTAGTGAAACACCATAAGAAGGAATCATTTCTTTTATTTTCGTTTCCCACTCTTGCATATGTTGTGGGAAGCATTTTTCTAATACCACAAGCATAACATGAACGGCAGTAGAAGCACCCGGAGAAGCGCCGAGCAATGCAGCTATCGAGCCATCAGAGGCACTAACAACTTCCGTACCAAATTGAAGTGTTCCTTTACCGCCGGCAGCAGTATCTTTGATAACTTGCACACGTTGACCTGCTACTACTATATCCCAATCCTCGCCTTTAGCGTTCGGGATAAACTCGCGTAATTCTTCCACGCGCTTTTCATTCGATAACATAACTTGTTGGATCAAGTATTTTGTCAATGACATCTCTTTTACGCCCGCTGCCAACATAGTGAAAACATTATTCGGTTTTACAGAACCTAGCAAATCAAAGTTTGAACCAGTTTTTAAGAACTTTGGTGAGAAGCCGGCAAACGGTCCAAACAGCAATGTTTTTTTGTTGTCGATATATCTTGTATCAAGATGCGGAACAGACATTGGTGGAGCACCAACCTTAGCTTTACCGTATACTTTTGCATGATGCTTCTCTACAACTTCCGGATTGTTACATACCATAAATAGGCCGCTTACCGGGAACCCTCCAATATGTTTTGACTCAGGAATACCAGTTTTTTGTAGTAAAGGCAGACTTCCGCCCCCACCACCGATAAAGACGAATTTTGCAGTATGGTATTCGATTTTACCGCCATCCATATCATGCACTTTCACTTCCCACAAGCCGTCGCTCGTACGTTTAATATCCTGAACACTATGCTTGTAGTTTATCTCGACGTTTTTACTCTGTAAGTGGTCAAACAATATGCGTGTTAAAGCACCAAAGTTGACATCCGTTCCAGAGTCGATTTTTGTTGCTGCTATCGGGTCATTCGATGTACGGCCTTCCATGATAAGCGGAAGCCATTCTTTCAGCTTTTCAGGGTCATCGGAAAATTCCATCCCTTGAAAAAGAGGATTGTTTGACAGCGCTTTAAAACGTTTTTTCAAAAATGTTACATTTTTTTCCCCTTGTACCATACTCATATGAGGTATTGGCATAATAAAGTCCTGCGGATTATGAATCAGATTGCTGTTTACAAGATAAGACCAAAACTGTCTTGAAAGCTGAAACTGTTCATTAATTTTTATAGCTTTGCTAATATCTATAGATCCGTCAGATTTTTCGGATGTATAGTTCAGTTCGCACAGTGCAGAATGACCCGTACCCGCATTATTCCATTCGTTAGAGCTTTCTTCTCCTGCGTTTGCAAGTTTCTCAAACACTTTGATTTCCCATTCAGGTGCCAACTCTTTCAGTAATGATCCCAAAGTCGCGCTCATGACTCCGGCACCAATTAAGATAACGTCTGTTTTTTGCTGCATGTTGCTCATGATAATCTCTCCATCCCCTATATTGGCAAAAAAGAGTAGACGCTTCTGCTTAGATGTCGCAAAAAGCAAGGCGCCGCCTAGGCCCCACCTAGGAATACATCTTTTCTGTCTCAATTATAACCATCTCATATTCTATTATAAGTATTTATAGGGTAAAATATCTAGTATTATCTGATAATTATAAACTGTTTAAGGCTAATAAAAAAGTGAGAAGTCCATCTGCAAGGCCCTAGGAACACAAAAAAACAAGGCCTTAATTCCCAGATTGAGGCTTTGTTTTGCCGTTAACAGTGAATCGACACCCTATAATTTCCGCCATTACTTGTAGTATAGCTCTCCTAATTTTAAGCAAACTTATTTTTTTAAAAAAATTACATTTGTTGATTAATATAATTTCATGAATGTCTGGAATAACAGTTAGATTAGGTAAAAAAACAATAAAACAACGCCTATTTTTACCAAAAAGTGATATTATCTAATTATAATAATTTATTAATTTTATAGGTGGTGAATGGTAATGTTAGGAATAAACGTAGAAAAATCAAATGAGAACATTGTAATCAAATACCATTTAGCTAAAGTGGAAATTCCTATCTCAGATATTATTGAGGTGACTTTAGATGATACATATGCTGGGACAGATGAGGGAGCTATAAGAATTGGTCCTCCCTATGGAACTACTGATAGAGTTTTAATTAAAACAAAAACGAATAACTACATCTTATTCACGACTAATTATACCTTTATTATGAATAAAATTAATTCAGCTATTGCAGAAAACTAAATAAACAACGATTGTTTTAATCGTATAAAGTAGAATTTTTATTACACTAATGAATGTCTATATATACATCCATTAAAAAACGACATCCCCCCCTCTTTTTAGATGGGAGAGAGCATCTATTCATGCATAGAAGCGGTCAGTTCCTTTCTCTACCACATGCGAAGTAAAAGCAGAAAGAGCAAACGAGTGTAGGTTACTTTTTATTCTGCATAATAGGGAGTTAGATGTCGAAAAATTAAAATGGATTTATATAGTTTAATCAGACATCCACTAGTGTTAAAGCCGCTTGGATCATACTCCAAGCGACTTTATGTGCTACATACACTGCTAATAATTCTACTACTCTCTTTTAATAATGCCTCTTTTCACAAGGAATGTGTGTCTTGTGCATTTTCTCCATAATCATCTCATTCATTTCCAATATACTGATTTAAGAAATCAGCAACACTCGTGTAGGCAGTAACATTATTTTTTAGTTTGACGAAAAAATGTCCTTCGTCTTCAAATCGAATATATGAAACTGGATGATCTCGTTCTTTTAGCTCATTAACGATTTGTTCTGTTTCTTCAATTGGAACGCGAGGATCATTGGCACCATGAAGCAACATTACCGGACATTTAATCTGATCAGTACGATGTAATGGATCTATCTCATCAAAAAAGTTCCCATCCGCTTCAATACATCCGTATTCTGCCTCTCTTAATTTACGGCGCCATGGACTTGTATTCTGTAAAAACGTTTTAAGACTGGAAATACCAACAATATCAATTGCCGCAGACCACAAATCAGGATAATGCGTGATGGCAGCAAGAACCATAAATCCACCATAACTGCGGCCCATAATTGCGATTTTATTTGGATCAGCATTTCCTTCTGTCTTTAACCATTCTACTAAATAAGTAAGATCTTGAACTGAATGCATTCGTTTTCGAACATCATCAAGATGAGTGTATGCTTTCCCGTATCCAGTACTACCACGAACATTCGGTGTACATACTGCATACCCTCGATTTAAGAAATATTGAAGAAAAGGGTTGTAAACGGCACGAATCTGACTTTCAGGCCCCCCATGAACAAATACTACTACTGGAAGCTTCTCATTTTTAACCTGTTGTGGTTTATAAAAAAACGCTGGTACTTCTAACCCATCAAATGAAGTAAAATGAATAAGCTCTGGTTCCACTAGCGCATGTTCCACAACAGGAGACTGTGATACATAGGTAAGTCGAGCATTTTTCTTTGTTTTTAAATCCAACTCCCATATGTCTGAGGGGTGTGTTGCCCCATTTAAAACATAGGATAATCTAGCATCATCTTGTGAAAAAGTAATATTTGTAATAACTCCGTTTGGTGTATCCCACGATTCAATGGTTTTATTCTGAAGGTTCAATAAAACTCCTTTAGAAATCCCGCCTTCATTGATTGAATACGCTAATAACTGTTTATTATTACTCATTTGTAAGCCTTCCAGATCCCAATCTCGTTGGTCAAGCCAAGTAAAATGGCTTGTTGCAAGATTAATCACTCCTAATCCTATAAATTCTTGATCTATATTAGTGAGAACATATATATGATCTCCATTCTTATTGAAGTTTGGGCATTCAAATCGTGCTTCTCCTTCATGCTTCGTTATCCAATTTACTTCCCCACTCTCAAGATGTAATAATCCAAGGTCATTATCTAGATTAGAGTTAGCCTTTTGAATAAGCAATAAATCACCACTTGGTGACCATTTTATTGCAAAATAAAGTCCATCACCATCAAATACTTTTCGAATTTCATACGTTTCTAGAGATTGTATGTATATATCAAAATGTGCTATATTGCGACGATTACTTGCCCACGCTATCCACTTTCCATCTGGAGAGCTTCCGCCATAATGATGGATATAATCAGGTGAATCAGTTAATGGAATTAACTCCCCATCATCTTCTAAAAGAAATAACTGTTGACGTTCATTTACACCAGCATCCATTCCGATAATACGCTTTGTTGTTCCCGAGATATATTCCATAAAGATAATTCTTTCATCCGTGAAAGATATTTGCGTAGGCCAATCATTGCCCTTTTTTAATTCCCATACTTGCGGGAGCCCAGTAATATTTGTAATAAAATTTAAGCTTTCACCAGTTGGATGATATACAGGTTTTTCTGCTGTCCGTACATGTAAATATGGCTTTATACCGATGAATTTCATTTTCTCTCTCCTTTTCTGACTCTCTATTAAAAAGAATATTCACACTATTAACTCTACCATATTTACACATTATTTTATTATTAAAAAATACATACGCAATAAATGCATTACATATACTGAATTTTAATCTTCCCAAAAAGATACCTTAGGAAATACGAATGAGAGCTGACTCCAATATCGAAGTCAGCTCTCATTCACATTTCCTATCCCCGAAACCTTCCATGAATATTATTCCACTTATACGTCCCTGCCTCACTAAACTCTGCGAGTTCCATCGATAGTGCAAAGTACCGCTTTGCGGCTAGATCGGCGAAGTGCTCTTTCATCATATTGAAGATATGATTACATGTTTCTGTTTTATCTTCTTCTGTTCTGCCTGCACCGATTTTAAATGTAGCATGGACGAATGCATCATCTTCTTTTCCATCTGCAATATAGTAATCTTCTAGTTCAATTGCTCTTGAACGAATACCTCCTGTTGGAAAGATATCACTTCGTGAGATTAGTATGTGGTTTACTTTTTTTAATAAATCCGCAATATTCGCTTCTTCCTTTATATTATTTGTATACTCTACAATAAAATGCGGCATGCATATAGCTCCCTTCTTTTTATGTATAACGAGAATGAGAGTAGCCTCTTTATTATATACATCCATTTTAATTTTCCGACATCTAACTCCCTGCTATGCAGAATAAACAGTAACCTACACTCGTTTGCTCNNTGGCAGAAAAAGGCCCTAACCGCTTCTATGCATGGCTAGATGCTCTCTCCCACCTAAAAAAAGAGTTTTATATCGGTTTTTTAATTGATGTATATATAGCTACTCTTTTGTTTTCCTTTCTATCGTTTAGAAAACTTTTCCTCACCAACAATTGTATTTATTAAGCGGCCAATTCCTTCAATTTCCGTAATCACTTCGTCTCCAACCGCTGTATTGACTAGTCCTTCTGGCGTACCTGTTAAAATGATATCTCCTTTACTTAGCGTCATAAAGCTGCTTAAATATTCTATTAAAGATGGAATATCAAAGATCATATCTTTTGTTGTTCCTTCTTGTGTCAACTGGCCATTTACATACGTACGGAGCGTTAAGTTCATTGGATTGTCAATGTCAGCTGCATCTACAATCCATGGACCGATTGGCGTACATGTATCACGATTTTTCACCCTAAGGTTCGGGCGATAATAATTTTCTAAGTAATCCCGTATGGCATAATCATTCGCTACTGTATATCCTGCGACGTAATCGTATGCCTCCTCTTTCTTTACATTTCGAGCTGTTTTACCAATTACGACTGCTAGTTCACATTCATAATGCATATACGTTGCGTCTTCTGGACGATACGTTTGACCACGGTGGCCGATGAATGTGTTAGGCCCTTTTAAAAAGACAAGCGGTTCTGTTGGCGCATTGAATGATAATTCTTTTGCGTGATCTGCATAGTTTAAACCTAAGGCAAATACTGTTCGTGGCTCAACTGGCGGTAGCCACGTCACTTCTTCTTCCGATAGAAGACGTCCATCATCTAATTTCAACTGGCCATCTACTTCAGTAGCGTTATAAATGGCACCAGCGTATGCGACACGTGCTCTCTTCATCGTACCCCTCCTCTCACAAGTTCTTTTTCAAGTACAACCTTATTTTCTAAACTTCCAATTCCTTCAATCTCAATACGAATGATATCTCCGTCTTTTACAAAGGGCGGATTTTCTGGAACACCAACAAGCAGTATGTCTCCTTCATTTAATGTCATAAATTCTGTCACATCAGCAATAAGGCGTGCTACTGGCCTAATTAAGTTTTCCGTATTATTCTCCTGCCGTAATACACCATTGATATACACTTGTATCTCTAAACGATCTGGATTTTCTACAGCATCTCGATCCATAATCCATGGACCAACTGGACAAAATCCATCGCGTGCTTTTTGCTTCACAGCGGGACGATATACGCTATCATGTGGCACGCTAATATCATTCACAATTGTATAACCAGCTATATATTCCAGCGCCTGCTCCTCACGTACTCCCGTTGCCCTCTTTCCGATTACAATGCCAAGAGCTGCGCCAACTTCTAACTCTTCTACTTCACTTGGCAACGGAATGGACATTCCCCTGGCAATAATCGTATTCGCAGGTTTTATATACAAAATAGGAGCACTTGGCGCTTGTTTATATGGTAATTCATGTACCGAATTTCCTAATGCCGCAAGTACTCCTTTATAATTCAACAATGTTCCATATATATTTCCTATAGTTGGAACATCTAATGTTAGTTCATTATTCTCATAATGCTTTCCATTCCATTTGATTATGTCTTCTACTAAATTTACTTCTCCTTCTTCTATCTGCTTCGCACCACAAAATTTAAACTTTATCTTACTCATTTTCTCACCCCTAATGAACAAATATTTACCTTAGTGATGACTAACACCCTTCACATCACTTCCTGTATTCGACTTCACTAATATTTCTTCAAAATTACCAGTCTTACTTCTTTTCGCAAATAGGATCGTACCTATATAAGCCCCTAAAAATCCTAACGGAATAGAGACAATTCCTGGAGATGTTAACGGGAATAATGGTTCTCCAACAAAGAGCGCCTGCCCTACTTTTGGACTCCACACACTTGGACTTAGTGCAACAAGAATCATACTTCCAAATAAACCAACGAGCATTCCTGTAACAGCTCCAGCTATATTAAAACGCTTCCAATATACAGTAAATAAAATAACCGGTAAATTAGAACTCGCTGCAACCGTTAACGCTAGTGAGGCAAGAAATGCAACATTCATTTTTTGAACAAATAACGCTAAAATAATAGAAAAGATGGTGATCCCAATAGATGCAAGCCGCGCCATACGAAGCTGTTCTTTCTGGGTCGCTTTTCCTTCCCGAATAATTTCATTGTAAAAATCGTGAGAGAATGCAGTAGCACCTGTTACAACAATACCTGCTACTACAGCAAGAATAGTCGCAAAGGAAACAGCTGATATAACAGCGAATAATATGTCACCACCTAATATTTTTGCAAGTAACGGTGCAGCCATATTTCCAGCTGGATTTGCCGCCATAATATCTGCAGCCCCGACAAATTTTGCTGCTGCGAACCCTAAAAATATTACCATGATATAAAATAAGCCGATGATCCAAATAGAATACACGACGGATTTCCGTGCCACTTTTGCGTTTGGCACTGTCAAAAAGCGACTAAGAACATGTGGAAGCCCAGCTGTACCAAGAATTAACCCGAGTGTTAATGAAAATGCATCTAACCCATTCGTATATTTTGCACCTGGATTTAAATAGGCTTCTTTTAGAGGAGTAGCTGTTTTCATTTCTTCAAAAATCCGTAAAATATTAAAATCAAATTTAGTCATTACCATCATAAAAATAATGAATGTCCCGCCTAACAGAAGAAAAGCTTTTGTAATTTGAACCCAGCTTGTAGCTGTCATGCCACCAAAAATAACAAAAATGAGCATAACAAGTCCCACAATGACTACCGATATTTCATAATTAATATTTAATAATAACTTAAATAATGATCCTGCTGCTACAAGCTGTGCAAGCATATAAAAAACAGAAATCACAAGTGCATTAAATGCAGTAACACCACGAATCTTTTTATTTTGAAAACGCTCCGTGATCATGTCTGCTAGCGTATACTTTCCAAGATTCCGAAGAGGTTCAGCTACTAACAGTAATACAACTAAATAGGAGACAAGTGCACCGTACATTAAGAAGAAACCATCATATCCAAAAAGTGAAATCGCTCCAATTAAACCTAAAAAAGAAGAAGCTGACATAAAGTCACCAGCGATGGCAAATCCATTTTGCCATCCCTTCAATCCCCCTCCGGCTGTATAAAAAGAGCTCGCATTACTTGTTTTTTTCGAGGCATAATATGTAATCAAAAGTGTAATCACAACAATCAATCCAAACATTGTCACAACTTTAAAATCCATCTGCTTGTCTCCCTTCTGCCTCTTCTGTTAATACTTCCTCAGCTAATGTATCAAAATAGGCTGCTTTTTTTACATATAAATGACAAATTACCCCTGTCATCACGAATTGTGCAAAAGCAAATATCCAGGCCCATGATATTGCACCAATAGCCGGCTTTGTTAAAATATCGGTATCTAATGTTAAAATAGGCAGAAGTAATGCAAAACAAATGAAAAAAATCGTAACGGAAACGGTAAACTTCTTTCTAGCATTCAATAATTCTTTAAATTTTTCCGAATTGGCAATCTTCTTATAATTTATGTTTTTACTGGATTTTATCATATAAAACCCACCTCACCCTTTACTCAGTTTTATACCAATTTAACGCTTCTCTTTATTTTCCACATTACATCGCTAAATCGCCTGACAAAAAATATCGATTCATATCATATGCATGTTGTTTCCCAAAAATATATTGAATCCATTTTACTTTCACATGTTTTTGCGATAAATCTACAGAGCAGTTTGATAACTGAAGAAGGAGAGATTGCACATCATTATGCTGGGAGATTTGTTGGCATACGCCTTTATATACACGATTATCTATTTCTACTTCAACATGATAGACACCATGTACTGGTAGCATGTAATCTTTATCTACTAAAATTTCGGCAAACCTATAGATTTGATAAAAAGAAGCTGATTTTTTCACTCTTCCTCTTATCTCGTAATAATCACCAAGGTACGCCGGAATATCGTGTGCTGATCCCATTGCAAGCAACTGCCGAATGGCAGTTGAACTAATCTTGTTATGACTATGCTCTATTTTTGGAATCGTTGTAACATCAAATCGTTTCTGGCCTTGTTCTTTCAGTAACAGCATATTTCCTTGGCCCTTATATCCATAGTGATAGTCGAAACCAGCAACAACATGCTGGCATCGAAATCCTACAATATATGTTTCTACAAATTCTTCATGGGATAGGCGGGCAAATGTTGGATCAAATTTCACCACGATTAGTTTTTCAACCCCCATATTTTTAAAGCGTTCTTCTTTCACTTGCAAAGGAGTTAAATATTTCATTGGACCTTGAGAGGAATCAATAATGTCTCTTGGGTGCGGATAAAAAGTCATTACAGCAAATGTTATATTTTTCTGACGTGCAATCTCTTTCGCCGCCCTAATCAACTGTTTATGCCCCATATGAACTCCATCAAAGAAGCCTAGTGCAAGCACACATTCTTCAGCTTCATCTCGTAACGCTTTAGAAATTGGATGTTGAATATACATCGTCTTCACCTTAACACCTACCCCTTTTCATTAAACTGTTCACTTCACAAAAGGTGATTTCCTATAATATCTGTCAATCTACAAAACAAAATCTGGTTTTCGTTGTTCTAACGTAGGACTTGCTTCCTGTATTCTTTCACCTGTTTCAATATCTAGAAATGGTGATGTCTCATTAAACCAGCTATCCGGTGCTTTATGCCCCCAGAATGTTTGGCGTCTTGGATCATTTAAATCCCAGCGCACTGGATTAAAGTCTGGATCACTTGTTAAATAATCCCCGTTATAAAGTTCGATTCGATACCCATCTGGATCCCGTAAATATAAGAAGAACGCATTGGATAATCCGTGACGACCAGGTCCTCTTTCAATATTTGCTCCATAACCAAGAGATGCAAGTACATCACAGCAATGAATAAGTGCCAACGGGTCTGGTAACCAAAAACCAATATGATGAAGCCTTGGCCCTTCTCCATTCATAAATGCTTGATCATGCACAGTTTGTTTTCGATGAAGCCAAGCTGCCCACACGCGATCATCTTCTGTTGCTGTATATTCGGAACACGCAAAACCGAGTTCATTTACAAAGAAATTGTAAGCTTTCTCCACATCAGGGACAGCACAATTCACATGATCAATTCGCTGGATTCTCGCTCCTCTATACTGGTCATAACGCTGAATCATACGCTCCGCACCTGTCATCTTACAGAAGAATTCAAGCGGCATACCTGATATATCATGTACATGTAATGCTCTTCCAAGCGCATATTGTGTCCCTTCCTCTTTCCACTTTGTTTTTAATCCTTTTGATTGGAAAAACGCTGCTAGTTTATCTAAATCTTCTTCACTCTTTACTTTATAACCGAGTGCCTGAACGCCTAGCTGATCTGATTTTTTTAGTACTAAACTGTGATGAACATGCTCTTCTAATCCTCTTAAGTAAATGTGTTCTTCGTCACACTCTGTTTCGATAAATCCTAAAGCGTTTACATAAAATTCCCTCGAGCGCTCCAAATCCTTTACATGAATTACCGCTCTTGCAATTCGAATAATATTAAAATCCATCCCTTCCACCTCCAAGTTTCTTTTTCTATCCTTTTATGCTTTTTCAACCAACTCTTCAGAACGATTTAAAAACTCTGTTACACGATCCACATACACTTGTTTATCGTAGCCGTTGTACAACGCACTTGCCATTCTAACTGGATCTCCAAAAAAGAAACGCTCATATAATGTCTGTCTCGTACCAAATGCACTCATACAAACGTCCCAAGCAAGTCGGTAAAGTTTGACGCGATTATACGCATCCCCGTTTGCTGCTTGTAAATATTTATCTAAATCTGGACGTAAATCTGACTTGAAGTCTGACTCTGATGGAATCGCCATTAAACCACTTGCTCCAAGTAATTGCATAATTTCACTGAACCTTGGATAAATTTTTGGGTAATAATGACGCGCAATGTTTAATGGCGTAAAGTCTGGTGTCATAATGCCCCACTTATCCAGTTTTGCATTTGCTTCTGCCGCTGTCACATACGCTTTCACGGTCTCCAGCGCCATAATGACTTCTGACATCTTCTCTTGTACGTGTTGAAACTGACCAATATTGATTGTTTCTACCATTAACTGAAGAATGCCTAATACAAATTCGGTTTTCGCAATATTTTTTGAGACAACTTGATGTGTCATATGAACAACTGCATTGCTCTCATTGTAAGCTTGGTTACAAACCCCTACATCACCTAAAGCGAATACACGATTCCAAGGCACCACAACATCATCAAATACAACAATTGTATCCATCTCTTCAAAGCGTGATCCGAGCGGATGATCAAAATGAGACTTCCCATAATCAAACGATTCCCGGCAAATAAACTTTAATCCTGGTGTGTTATTCGGAATCGAAAACGCATATGCATATGGATTTTCCTCTTCGGATTGTTTTAAAAGAGTTGAAGGGAATACCATAATTTCATCTGTAATTCCACCCTGCGTTGCTAGTAAACGTGCTCCTCGAATCACTACGCCTTCAGAGGTTTTCTCTACGATGCGAGCTGCGATATAAGGATCAGGTAATTGAGCAGCATTTACAGCACGATTCACTTGAGGCTGAATTAATGTATGCGTTAAAGACAAATCATTCTCCCGGCAATATTCATAGTATTCAGCCATATTTTTCGCATAAAATGCATCCTGCTTTCCAAACATTTCTGAAGCCGATCCGTAAGCCATCATACCAGCATTAATATAATCTGGAGAGCGTCCCATCATGCCGCCGTTATACTTCGCCCATTCTTGTATCATCTTGCGGCGCATTTCTAGATCTTCTTTTGTTTTTGGTTGTAGAAACGAAGTACCTACACGCTCTCCCGTAGTCGGAGAAGTATAAGTCATATACTCTGCTTTCTCTTTTTCATGCTGCATATCATATAACTCAGATTGCGTTTTCATAACTCCTTTAAAAGCGGGGTGTTCTGAAATCTTCCCTTCCACTCTCTTCCCGTCAATCCATACATTTGCATTCGCTTGATCTACTCTTTCAATATATTCTTTTCCCGTTTTTGCTGGCATTTCACTCTCCCCTTTCGAAAAACTATTATTTATATAAATCCGTTTTAATTTTTCGACATCTACATCCCTGCTATGCAGAATAAAAAGTAACCTATACTCGCTTACTCTTTCTGTTTTTACTTCGCATGTGGCAGAAAAGGTCCTAACCGCTTCTATGCATGGCTAGATGCTCTCGCCCACCTAAAAAGAAGGGTTTTATGTCGGTTTTTTAATTGATGTATATATAGAAAGTTGTTCCAGCTATTTGTTCCTAACGCCTATTTCTTTTTTCCAAACTTCGGAATATGATGCTCTCCAATCGCAACATGGATTACCTTTGGTTCTGTATAAAATTCAAAAATTGCATAGTGACCGCCTTCTCTTCCGATTCCGCTATCTTTTGCTCCACCAAACGGAATACGAAGATCGCGTACATTTTGCGCATTCACCCATAACATCCCCGCTTCGATCGACTGTGCAAGACGATGCCCTCTCTTTATATCATTTGTCCAAACATAACCAGCAAGGCCATATCTGACGTCATTTGCAATTGCGATTGCTTCTTCTTCTGTTTCAAATTCAATAACAGCCATAACAGGACCAAAAATTTCTTCTTGGCATACACGCATGTCATTTTTTGCATGTAATAATAAAGTTGGTGGCACAAAGTTCCCCGCCTTAATCTCTTCTGGAACCATCCCCTGTACAACCTCACAACCTTCTTCTTTTGCAAGCTCAATGTACTCTTGCACCTTTTGAAAATGTTCTTTTTCAATTAAAGGTCCGAGTTCTGTTGCTGGGTCCATCGGATCACCCATCGTAATATATCCCACACGTTCTTTTAATTTTTCAATGAACTGATCTTTAATATTTTTGTGAAGTAATAAACGAGAATTTGCTGTGCAGCGCTCTCCGTTAAATGAGAAAATCCCCCAAACAGTCGCATCTAAGGCACGCTCTAAATCTGCATCATCAAATACAATAAGAGGTGATTTACCGCCAAGTTCCATTGATGTTTTCTTTAGCGTGTCAGCAGCATTTTTAATAATGATAGAACCTGTCGTTGTTTCGCCCGTAAATGATATCGCTTTCACATCTTTATGTGCAACAAGAGCCGCACCAGCAGTTTCTCCAAACCCATGAACTACATTAAATACTCCTTTTGGCACTTCTGCTTTATCAATAATTTCCGCAAGCTTGTTAACTGTTAAAGGAGATAATTCAGCAGGCTTCAAGACAACCGTATTCCCAGTAGCTAATGCTGGAGCAACTTTCCAAGTTTCTAACATGAACGGTGCATTCCATGGGGTAATAAGTCCAACAACCCCGATTGGGTTATACACAGTGTAGTTAATAAATTCACGGTTAACTGGATACGATTCACCATGTAATTTCGTTTGAACCATTCTTGCATAAAAGCGAAAATTTTCAGCTGCTCGAGACGTCATGTTTCTCGTTTGACTAATAGGAAGACCCGTATCTAATGCTTCCAAATATGCGATTTCTTCTATTTCTGCATCAATTAAATCTGCAATGCGATTTATATATTTCATTCTCTCTTCGACTTTCATCTTACCCCATGGCCCCTTTTCAAAAGCCACCTTTGCTGCAGTTACTGCCGCATTTATATCGGCAGTACTACCCTCTGCTACTCTATTAATCTCTTCATTTGTAAACGGATTCATATTTGTAAATACTTTACCTGATTGCGCAGGTATAAATTCCCCATTAATATATAAATCTATATTTTCTACTTGCTCATGCGCTCTATATTTTTGAGCATTCTTTGCTTCCGTTTGCATCCTCTTCCCTCCACAGCTCAGTTATTGTGCCTCTTTAACGTATTTTCGAAAGAAGTCCCCATCTTCAAGCGCGTGACGGGCAAGAGCCCAGCGGTAAGTAAGGTGGGGATGAATTTTGGTTAGGCATAGCCTAAAATAACTCTTGGCAAATACACGCATGTTTTGCCCATCCATATCAAGATGTAGTTTCCCTTCGCCAATGTTTGTAGGTGCCCTCAACTTCTCATGTAAGAAGGCATGTGGTTGACCGTTCCTTCCCAATCAGAACTGTTACATAGCCACCATAGAGCCAAGAACTAGAGAATCATTCTTGGGTATGCAACCTACGAACGGAGTCCACAAAAGACTGAGGCTAGACAACCAGGACTTTTTACAAGTCCCCACTTCAAAACGTGTTAGCGTTTAAGTAGTGGATAGTTGACAGGGGCCGTGTTCTTATCTAGATACAATACTTTCTGGTAATTCTACATACTGCTTTAGAACCTCACGAATTTCATCTTGTAATTCCTGCGTTGGAACATCCATTGGTAAACGTAATACAGGTTTAATTTTCCCCATCATTCCTAACGCTGCTTTTAAAGGAGCAGGGTTTGTATCTTTAAATAAAACATCATTGAGCGGCATTAACTCATAATGAAGATTTAATGCACGCTTTACGTCACCTTCATTCCAAGCATCATATATTTCTGCAACTTGTTTCGGTGCAACGTTAGCGGTAGCGCTAATATGTCCCGCACCACCAATTGCTAGCATTGGATAACATAACAATTCAATACCGGAGAATAAAAGAAAATCTCTTCCGCAGTTTAAAAGAACGCGATTAATGTGCTCAAAGTCTTTATTCGATTCTTTCACTCCAATAATGTTCGGACAATCTTTATTCAGTTTAGCAATTGTCTCGACTTGTAGATTTACAGCTGTTCTTCCTGGAATGTTATAAATAATAATTGGAATATCAACCGAATCCGCAACAATTTTAAAATGTTTATATAACGCATGCTGTGATGGTTTATTATAATAAGGCACAATAACAAGCGCTGCATCTGCACCAATTTCTTGTGCCTTTTTCGTTAAATACAATGTCTCTTCATGATTTGTAGAACCTGTCCCTGGTACAAAAGGAACTCGTCCACGAATCGCCTTTGCCGCTACCTCCATTACTTGTACACGTTCTTCAATCTTTAATGAACTTGGTTCTCCCGTTGTACCTGTAACCGAAATACCATGACTTCCACTTTCTATATGCCAATTAATTAGATTTTCTAGCGTTTCAAAATCAATCGAACCGCTCTCATCAAATGGCGTAATAATTGGAGCGATAGAACCTCTCAATTTTTTCTTTGCTTCTGCGAATTTAGCCATCTTAAAGTCTCCCCTTTTTCATTTGTACTTCTGCACGCATTTAACAGAAGTCTTTTTTGTAAAAGTCAAACTTATCCGAAAATTAATTACAGTGTTACTGTATCATGTGATATCATAGATGAAAAATACTAAAAAAGTTGGCATTCAATACGAAAAAAATATACTTAGCTACGGGAGGTAGGTAGTGTGGATATTAGACAACTTCGCTATTTCTTCACAATTGCACAAGAAGGTCAAATTACACGGGCAGCAAAAAAGCTTCATATGGCACAGCCCCCATTAAGTCAACAATTGAAATTACTAGAACAAGAACTTGGTGTTCAATTGTTAGAAAGAAACGGGAGACAATTAGAACTCACAGAAGCCGGAAGTGTTTTATTTAAAAAAGCACAAGAACTTTTAAATCAATTTGATGAAGCAATTATAGAAGTAAAAGAGGTAGGAAATGGGTTAAAAGGAACCTTATCAATCGGCTCCGTGAAATCATCGTTCTCTCATTTACCAGAAAGACTCCGCTTATTTCGTGAAAAATATCCACTCGTTACCTTTCGTCTACATGAGGGAGATTCATTTCGTCTTGCACAATCTATAAAGAACCGGGAGATTGAACTTGCCATTGTACGACTTCCGTTAGAGATGGAGGACTTTTCTTCCCTTCCGTTACCTACAGATAAATTCGTTGCCGTCCTACCTAATGAAAGCGCAGATAATCGGACAATGATCCCAATGAAAGAACTCGCCAATGCCCCGCTTATGTTACTGCAGCGTATAAAAGGGCTCGGTCTTTATGAGCAAGTCATTGACGGCTTTAAAAAACACGGATTAAAACCAAATATTATTTGCGATTGTCCAGATGCAGCTATGCTGCTATCATTAGTTAGATCCGGTGTTGGATTTACACTACTCCCAAAATCAACTCTCATCGCACTCCCTTTAAATGGTATAAAAATCGTTGACATAGAAGACTCTACCATTACATCCGACTCCGCCGTTATATGGCTAAAAAATCGCTCCCTTTCAAAAGTCGCTATGCATTTCCTTGAAACATTTCGCAGTGAATCTCTTACATAGAAAAGATACAATTTATATAAGGCTATTTTTATTTTTCGACATCTAAATCCNNTTTTACTTCGCATGTGGCGGAAAAAGGCACTGACCGCTTCTATGCATGAATAGATCCTCTCTCCCACCTAAAAAAAGCGATTTTATATCGCTTTTTTAATTGATGTGTATATAATCACTCTCTATCATGTCATAATAAAAAACCCTATTTTTGACACTGAAACAAAAACAGGGTTTTCATTCTATCCTTTTCTTATAATCGCTTACTTACCAAGACAACCATCACGATAATGCCTACAAACATTACGCCCAAACACCCGATCAGCTTATAGAAACCTCTCTTCGTCAATGTATTCCCTTGTATATCCTTACGAATAAATAAGTACACTGCTAAAAATAAAAGCAGGGCTAACCCAAAAGCATATATACTTTGCATCTATCTGATTCACCTTTCTCATTCCAGCTTTAATATTTTTTAGACAAAATAACGAATGAAATAAAGACCGTACAAATTGTTAATGCCGCTAAAATGTTGAGCAGTTCTGTAGCAGATAATGTAATAATCTTTAAATTTAATCCAACAGAAAATAAAATATAGTACGCTAACAACGCAAAGTAGGAATAGAACATTCCTTTTTGACGAATTAGCTTCATCCTTTCGTCTTTCTCCTTAAATTGTGGATGGAGATAACTTAAGCAAAAGCACATTACTGTCATTGCTAGTAATGTATACGTTTGTGGCGGTGGTGAAGAATGCGCCATTATACCTATAAATAGCATAAATCCACTCATAGCCGAAAAGATAATCCCCATAATCAAAAAATACTTTTGTGAGTAGTTCATCTTTCTTTCCCCCTTATGTAGATTTACTTCTCTTTCCCTTCATAAATAAATACATTTTCTATCGTTGTCTGAAATGTTTTCGCAATTTCAAATGCTAAAGGAAGTGATGGATCATATTTTCCTTTTTCAATTGAAATAATAGTCTGTCTAGAAACGCCAAGTTTTTCAGCTAACTTCTCTTGTGACAGGCCAAATTTTTTTCTGTATTCTACCATTTTGTTTTCCAAGGAAATCTTCCCCTCCTCCTTACACAGAGTATAGATGTAAAGCAACCTTTACGTCAAGTTTCCTTTACACAACTTCCCTACTCCCACCTTTTCTTTTTAATCAATAATATTTTCATAACGAGTGAAGTAATTCTACTCATATGCAAACTGTATTCAAAAAAAAGAAACTAATTTTCCGCTCAAACAATTAGTCTCTTTCATCAAACCACTTTACTTGCATATTTCTTTCCTGCAAAAATTCGCGAATTTGCTCTACTTCTCTCTTGTTATAATGCTTCTCTAAAAACATTTGAAATTGATCTTTTATTTTAAAAATCGGATTGTACGTGATCGAAATTCCTTCTCGCTTTATTCTTTCTTCTATTTCCTTCATTTTGCGCTGTTCCTCTGACCAATTGTCCTCTATACATTTTACTTCGATTTTTTCATTCGCATTTGTATAAAATACAAATTTAAAGCCCAACCTATTTGATTTTGCATCCTTATAAGCATCATACACTTCTACCTTTTTAATTTCTCCCCAGCTAGCCCTTTTCGCACTTCCCCAAAATGGATCTTCAATAATTTCTGTATTGCTTATGCTAGAATAAAAGAAGAAAAGCAAATAAATGATTCCAAAAGAAGTACTAAAAATTATGAATAGTACACGCCTTATACACTTTCTTTTTGGTAATACAACCGAGAGAAGATACAACATCACCCACAGCACATAGATAAGAGCTAATACTGCAGCACTTGCTTCTCGTTCCAGATCATATACAATAGGAGAAAGCGAATGCATATAACTAATCTTATTTGACATAAATAGAGCTAAACCAACTATCGATAGAATCATAGAAAATACTATTATCCGAATAACATTAACACCAACATTTTCATTATCTGTTTTCTTTTTCATTTTACAACTCCTACGTATCTCTACATAAAGCGAAACTTTATCTCTTATTTCTTTCCTGCCTATTTTTAATGTAACACTTTTATATAAATCCCTTTTCATTTTTCGACATTTAAATCCCTGCTATGCAGAATAAAAAGTAACCTCCGCTCGTTTGGTCTTTTTGTTTTTACTTTGTATGTGGCTGAAAAAGGCACTGACCGCTTCGATGCATGGC
>NZ_NVPR01000156.1 GCF_002551815.1 Bacillus sp. AFS098217 | reverse complement strand
ATTTTCGGTAACCAAGTAAAAACGTTAATGTCTAACCCTTACAACATTGCAGAAGCTGTAAAAGAATCTGATCTTGTAATCGGTGCGGTATTAATTCCAGGTGCAAAAGCGCCAAAACTTGTAACAGAAGAAATGATTAAATCAATGGAACCAGGTTCTGTTGTAGTAGATATCGCGATTGACCAAGGTGGTATTTTCGAAACAACTGACCGCATTACAACTCATGATAACCCAACTTATGAAAAACACGGCGTTGTTCATTATGCAGTTGCAAACATGCCAGGTGCGGTTCCACGTACATCAACTCTTGCATTAACAAACGTAACAGTGCCATATGCAGTACAAATTGCAAAAAAAGGCTACAAAGAATCTTGCCTAAGCAACTCTGCATTATTAAAAGGTCTTAATACATTAGACGGCTA
>NZ_NVPR01000155.1 GCF_002551815.1 Bacillus sp. AFS098217 | reverse complement strand
GCAACATCAAAAGGATAATGAACCCCTACCCAAATACGAGAGATCGCTACACAAAATGCAAGTATAAGCCATAACCATCCAGTCTTTTTACGAACAAGCCAAAACGAAAAACAAATCGAAAAAAAGAGAATCGTATGGTCACTAGGAAATGAATTATCTACAGCATGGTCGACAAGTTTATTAACATCAGGCAATACTGCAAACGGTTGATAATTCAAATGAAATTTCCCTGCTATTTTTCCAATCACCTCAGCAATCACAAAAGCAACCATCGCTTGAATAACCATCATCCTACTTTTTCTGAACCCGGTAAACCAATAAGCTATAATAATTAAACCAAAAATATATACCATATATTCTGCCAAAAATACCATGGCTGAGTTTAGGAATGAATATTGTTTACCTAAATCATTAATTGCTCGAAAAATATCAATATTGAATTGAGAAAAAGACA
>NZ_NVPR01000154.1 GCF_002551815.1 Bacillus sp. AFS098217 | reverse complement strand
GTCTTCCCGATATCTTTAAATATGGGGCCTTAGCTCAGCTGGGAGAGCGCCTGCCTTGCACGCAGGAGGTCAGCGGTTCGATCCCGCTAGGCTCCACTTATTTAAATACTTATGGCGGTGTAGCTCAGCTGGCTAGAGCGTACGGTTCATACCCGTGAGGTCGGGGGTTCGATCCCCTCCGCCGCTACCATAAAGGACCTTTAGCTCAGCTGGTTAGAGCAGACGGCTCATAACCGTCCGGTCGTAGGTTCGAGTCCTACAAGGTCCACCATTTGAAGAAAATTCCCTGGAGGTATACCCAAGTCTGGCTGAAGGGATCGGTCTTG
>NZ_NVPR01000153.1 GCF_002551815.1 Bacillus sp. AFS098217 | reverse complement strand
CTTGTTTTTCGTTGTCTTCTCCCTCTGCGTAATGTAGCTCTTAGTATAAGATTTTCCTTGACGTCTTGACGCAGCTGGATGGTTCCTTTTGCTAGCACTGTATCTGCAGTTGTAATCGCAATACCAATATACTTCGCTCCGCTATCAACGCCAATGGTAACGGGTTGTACCGCTTCACCAGTGGCATATTGTAATTGAAT
>NZ_NVPR01000152.1 GCF_002551815.1 Bacillus sp. AFS098217 | reverse complement strand
CAAATTACAATGGCGATGGAGCAAGTTTCAAGTGGAGCAACAGTACAAACATCAAGTGTAGAAAATGGAGCAATGTTACTTCATAATGTAACAGAGGGAATTCAGCATGTAGCAAACAGTTCCTCTTCAATTGCCAATGCATCTACATATACACGTGAAAAAGCAGAAGATGGTGGGGAACTTGTCGGGAAAACAGTGAATCAAATGCATTCGATTGCAGAGTCTGTTTCACAGTCAGATGCTGTAATTCAAGCATTAAATGATAAATCGAAGCAAATTGGTGATATTTTAGAAGCGATTCAAAATATTGCAGATCAAACAAATTTACTTGCATTAAATGCTGCAATTGAAGCCGCACGAGCAGGTGAGCATGGTAGAGGGTTTGCGATTGTTGCTGATGAAGTACGAAAACTAGCAGAGCAATCTAGCGTATCATCAAGTGAGATTGGGAAATTAATAGGTGAAATACAAGAAGATATGGGCAAGACAGTAAAGTCTATGAGTAATGTGAATGAAGAAGTTCAATCTGGCCTTGTAATAGCGAATGAAACGAAACAGAATTTTGCAGAAATATTGCATTCTACAAATGAAATTGCTACGCA
>NZ_NVPR01000151.1 GCF_002551815.1 Bacillus sp. AFS098217 | reverse complement strand
TCCATCGCCATTGTAATTTGTTCTGTTGCTTCACTTGCTTGTCTCACACTTGCCGTCAGTTCTTCAGATGCAGATGCAACATGACCTGCTGAAGTATTAATTCTACCAATTAATGTGCGTAATGAATGCGTCATCTCATTAAAACCTTTCGCAAGCTGCCCAATTTCATCGTTAGAATGAATTTCAATTGTTTGCGTTAAGTCCCCATCGCTAATTT
>NZ_NVPR01000150.1 GCF_002551815.1 Bacillus sp. AFS098217 | reverse complement strand
ATTCAATTACAATATGCCACAGGTGAAGCAGTGCAACCTGTCACAATTGGTGTTGATAGTGGAGCAAAGCATATCGGTATTGCGATTACTACTGCAGATAAAGTGCTAGCAAAAGGAACCATCCAGCTGCGTCAAGACGTCAAAGAAAATCTTATACTAAGAGCTACATTACGCAGAAGCAGAAGACAACGAAAAACAAG
>NZ_NVPR01000149.1 GCF_002551815.1 Bacillus sp. AFS098217 | reverse complement strand
ACAAGGAAAAGCAAAAATTGTGAAGTACACACCATTTACGATTCAACTCCTATATGCCACTGGTGAAACGGTACAACCCGTTACAATTGGCGTTGATAGCGGAGCAAAGCATATCGGTATTGCGATTACCACTAAAGATAAAGTGCTAGCAAAAGGAACCATTGAGCTTCGTCAAGATGTCAAAGAAAACCTTATATTAAGAGCTACGTTACGCAGAGGTAGAAGACAACGAAAAACAAGATATCGAGAAGCACGTTTTCTCAACCGAAAAAAGAAAGAAGGATGGTTACCGCCATCGATTCAAAACAGAGTGGATAACCAAATTCATTGGATTGAAACATTTCGCTCGTTATTACCATCTCCAAAAGTCATTGTCGAAGGAGGGAAATTTTATGCGCAAAAACTAAAAAAACCTGACATACAAGGAATCGAATAACAAC
>NZ_NVPR01000148.1 GCF_002551815.1 Bacillus sp. AFS098217 | reverse complement strand
TTCGAGTCCTTCATGGCTCATTCTTTTTTATTTCCGCGGGTGTGGCGGAATTGGCAGACGCACCAGACTTAGGATCTGGCGCCTTTGGCGTGGGGGTTCGACTCCCTTCACCCGCATACGCGGTCGTGGCGGAATGGCAGACGCGCTAGGTTGAGGGCCTAGTGGGGGAAACCCCGTGGAGGTTCAAGTCCTCTCGGCCGCACCAAAGAAAAATAAAAAAGTGCTTGCATTTAAAGATGCAACGTGATAAGATAATTGAGTCGCTGAAAAACAACAACGACGGAACATTATGAATAAGCGCCCGTAGCTCAATTGGATAGAGCGTTTGACTACGGATCAAAAGGTTAGGGGTTCGAGTCCTCTCGGGCGCGCCATTACGGGAAGTGGCTCAGCTTGGTAGAGCACCTGGTTTGGGACCAGGGGGTCGCAGGTTCAAATCCTGTCTTCCCGACCACGCGGGTGTAGTTTAGTGGTAAAACAAGAGCCTTCCAAGCTCTGGTCGAGAGTTCGATTCTCTTCACCCGCTTTTAGTTCTTTGAAAACTGAACG
>NZ_NVPR01000147.1 GCF_002551815.1 Bacillus sp. AFS098217 | reverse complement strand
TCTGCCCCCCTCCACCATTTCTTAATTATTGGGCTATAGCCAAGCGGTAAGGCAACGGACTTTGACTCCGTCATGCGCTGGTTCGAATCCAGCTAGCCCAGCCATTAAGAGCCATTAGCTCAGTTGGTAGAGCATCTGACTTTTAATCAGAGGGTCGAAGGTTCGAGTCCTTCATGGCTCACCATTTTAAAAGAATATGCGGGTGTGGCGGAATTGGCAGACGCACCAGACTTAGGATCTGGCGCCTTTGGCGTGGGGGTTCGACTCCCTTCACCCGCACTTTTAATAAAATATCTCATACATGTCTTGCGGAAGTAGTTCAGTGGTAGAATACAACCTTGCCAAGGTTGGGGTCGCGGGTTCGAATCCCGTCTTCCGCTCCAATTTTCAATATGACATGCCGGGGTGGCGGAACAGGCAGACGCACAGGACTTAAAATCCTGCGGTGGGTGACCACCGTGCGGGTTCGACCCCCGCCCTCGGCACCATATGCGCCCGTAGCTCAATTGGATAGAGCGTTTGACTACGGATCAAAAGGTTAGGGGTTCGAGTCCTCTCGGGCGCG
>NZ_NVPR01000023.1 GCF_002551815.1 Bacillus sp. AFS098217 | reverse complement strand
CCTTTTTCTGCCACATGCGAAGTAAAAACAGAAAGAGCAAACGAGTGTAGGTTACTTTTTATTCTGCATAGCAGGGATTTAGATGTCGAAAAATTAAAATGGATTTATATAATTCCATACCGGTGACACACCTTTTCAGAATAATAGTATCAGTATGCTCAAGATTTAGAGATTACTTGCGCCAGAACCGGCAAATCTGCTATCATTGTCTACAATTAAAAAGTGCAGTATAGAAATATTCGAAACTGTATAAAACGAGTGTTAACAGGATTTTATATCCGTTCAAAATTGTTACATAGAAAGGAAGCAGTATGGAGAAATTACAACAAAATAAATCTGCTTTAGAAGGAAGCGGAAAGCCGTTATTAAAGAATACCAACTTCCTTTTCCTCTGGGCAGCTACTCTATTTTCAAGCTTTGCTTTAGCCTTTTTTACTTTTTCTCAAACATGGTACATAGCGAAAACATTAAATCTTGAAGCTTCACTTGGTGTTGTCTTTGTTGCTCTTAGTGTCCCAAGACTTATCTTTATGATTGTTGGCGGAGCTGTGGCAGATAAGTTTCCGAAAAAAAGTATTATGTTTTACTCCAATATCATTCGTGCCATTCTTGTTGCAACGATTTTAACTTGGTTTATCGTTGGTGATGTAACCTTGTATACATTTGCTTTGTTTGCTTTATTCTTCGGATTAGCAGATGCTTTCTTCTGGTCAGCAGATGGATCTATTCTGCCTGAACTAGTAGAAAAACATCGCTTAACACAAGCAAATTCACTCACGCAGATGACAAACCAAGCATCAGTCATTTTAGGCCCTGTACTTGGGGGGATCCTTATCAAATTTACTAACTATGAGACAATCTTTACAATTACGATCATTTTACTCATCGTTGCTGCTATACTCGTTCAGAAAATACAATCTACAATGCAAGAGGAACCTGATAAAGACAAAGGAATGTTTACATCCATTAAAGAAGGGATTTTATATGTAAAGGAATCACCTTTTCTTTCAACATTCCTCATCTGCAGTGCCTTTTTAAACTTATTTCTAATCGGCCCCATGCAAGTTGGTTTTCCACTGTTCATCAAAAATGTCTTGCACGGTGACTCACTTCAATTTAGTTACTTAGAAGCAGCTGTCGGAGGCGGTATGGCAATTGGTGCTGTCATCGTTGGCCTTAAGAATATCAATCGTAGACGCGGCTTGTTTTGTATCGTCATGATGCTGCTGTCCGGCGTGTTCTTTTTATCAATTAATTTTAGTACAGCACTTTGGCAAGCTCTATTAGCTGGTGCCTTTTACGGTATTACCATTGCCATGGCCATCGTTCCATTAATGGCAATGATTCAGTCTACTGTAAAAGAAGAAATGATGGGACGCGTTATGAGTTTAATGATGCTTTCATCTATGGGCTTTATCCCGCTTTCCTATGCAATTACATCGCTCGCACTCGCTGCTGGCATTCCGATTGTAACCATTATGAAAAGCGGCGCCATCGCAGTTATTATCTTCGTATTATTTGTGGCAATTCGCGTTCCAGTAGTAAGAAAGTTTGATTAACCTGTAAGGGTCATGTGCTACACGCATGACTCTTTTTTGAATGGATCAAATAAAGTTAGTCCTTTACTCCTTCTTACAGCTGCTCCCCATTCCAATCCAACATCCAAAAATAGCGCTCGCATCGTACTATACAAAAGAGCTCCAATATCTTTCCGAATCTCCCCATACTTATGCGCTCTTACAACACTTTTCGTACGCCGAATGACCTGTGCATAAACATCTTCATCAGCAATCAACTTTTCCAAAAATACACCTTGTTCTAGTAATCCACTTTTTTTATATGCAAGTTCCACTTTACTCCAAAGCAAATTAATCGTTTGCGGATTTCTGGACATTGGTATAACCGCATGTATGAAATTGATTGGAATATCATGACGACAATATGTTTCATCAAGTTCATACGTTATTCTATTCTTTTGTAATTTAGAAAAGTTTTTATAATAAACCGTTTCCCTTTCTTCTTGCGCATCTTCCTTCTTACTGCCTTCTACACTTTCCCGCTTTTCACATGCGGTCATTTCCATACGGTCATTCATGCGGTCAATCGCTGCTTTACGAAATACATATAAGTTCGCACTATACCCTCCGCGCTTATGTCTTTCTTTCGTAGGGATCCGCTCAATAATTCCGAGTTCCTCCAGCTTTGCAACAGAGCGGCGCACCGTACGAATACTTTTTCCTATCTTCTCAGCAATCGTTCCCATTAATGGACAAGCAACACCAACTGTTTTTTGTTTTTCATTAACTGCATATCTTCCTAACAAACGAATCACTAAAAAATCCGTCTCGTTTATATCCGATTGATACCTCTTTACAATTTGCTGTTGATACGCATTAAATTCTTCTTTACTTTGAAATTCGCTATATGTTTTCATTAAATTATAGAAAGTTCCCATTTTTATCACCCCATATATAAATAGGAACTCAAAAGCAAAATGGGCGATGATTTTATAATTTTTGATGAACTGAGGTAGAAAAACATGATTGTAGTAAGTGCTTGTTTAGGTGGTATTGCCTGCCGCTATGATGGAAATGACAATCTCGTTTCAAAAATCGAAGAGTTATTACAAAAAGAAGAAACTGTTCTCGTTTGTCCTGAAGTATTAGGCGGATTACCTACTCCGCGTCCATCAGCAGAAATCATTGGCGGTAATGGCGATGATGTACTAGATGGCAAAGCAAAGGTAACGGATCAAGAAGGCAACGATGTAACCGAAGCTTTTGTACAAGGAGCTTATAAAGCTTTAGAAGAAATAAAAGATTTAAATCCAGAATACATCATTTTAAAAGAACGAAGTCCTTCTTGCGGAAGTTCTACCATTTATACAGGGGAATTCAATGGGAACAAACAAGATGGTTATGGTGTAACAACAGCCTTATTCCGAAGACACGGATTTACGGTAATTTCAGAAGAGGATTTTGCAAACAAATAAAGGAGTTGACCCACAGGTCAACTCCTTTATTTATTTCACACCTAATTTTTCTTTTACTTTCACAGGAAGCTCGTCTTTTTTCACTTCTTCCCAAGCTGTTACACCTTTTTTATCAGAATAGAATACACGTAGAAATGCTTCTTTACGAAGGTTCTTATTAGCTGTAAATTCCATTTCTTTTTCTTTACCTTCTTTATCGAATGCAGGTAATTTATACTCAAATGATTTGTATGTACGACCATCATCAGCTTTACCTGTCTTTTCCGTTCCATCAACTGTAATTTGTACGTAGTACTCATCTTTTCCCATACGATTCAAGTCGCAACCAACTAACATCGTAGCAAAAACAATTAAAATACTAAAAAGTGCAATATATCTTTTCACGTCATTCACCTCATATATTTTTTATGATGTTATTATCATAATCTCTTTTCATTTGAGGAGAAATTCAAAAACGTGACATGAGTATTACACTTTTGTAAGATGAAACACTGAAAAAACAAAAAAGATAACCAACTACTGCATCTAGTCGATTATCTTCTTGTTTGTATATCAACAAAGTTTTCGTATCTAAATTAGGAAGCCGATTTATTAATTGTATAACGTTGTTCAATACGTTGTTCAATTTTTTCCATCTCTTGTTTATCATTCAATATCTTTTGTTTATTTTCTTGTACCAATTCTTTAAACGATTTATGAAGTAATTTACAATGTTTGTTCGCCATAATCATTTCTCCTTATTATCTGTGCAATCACAGATATAAAATAAAATTTTCCAATCACCATAATTTTTTGTCTTTATTTGTCGAAAAATTATTCTTAATTCAAGAATACTATAACTTCCGAGTTTTTAGACCTATTTGTTTGAACATTATGTGAATTTAACAAAAACAATTATATACAAATTGAAAAACGAACATAATAATCCTTTTTTTGGATATCGTTATTCTAATAAGCATTTCTGCTATCTTAAAATTATTGGCTGGAGATACCATACAAGTTATCTCCTAAGCTACTACAGATAGTCATACTGTTCCCCCCCTTGAAAATACAGTAACACTTCATGCACTTTGAAGCAGCCAGATCCCTAATAGGTTTATTCTCCTAACGACCAATAAGATTATATGAATAAAAAAAGAGCGTCCGTCTTCGGACACTCTTTTCCTTTATAGCGAATTAAATAATCATTTGATTAAATCTGCAAAACTCAATCATATCTCGATACGAAAAGCATTACATTAGCACTCTTCTGGAGTACCAGTATTCGTCGCTGTACGGAAAGATGAACCGCATCCGCATGATGCGATTGCGTTCGGATTATCGATTGTAAATTATACGGTCAGTTTGCATTAGACTAAAACGCAGTAATATTAGCATTTAAGACGCTTTACTACGATTGTTTCTGTTCAATAAGGTTGTGTACATCACGCAGTCTTAACGATGTACTTCGTTATCTATATTCTACCCAAACTCTATCGCATTGACAAGCATAACAATATCTCATTAATATGCTCTCACTTCTTCTTATTAATTAAGCAGCTTACTCATTCGTGCAGTAATCACTATTCGCTTTTGTTCATCTTTTGTTAGAGCTACTGTGGGAGAAGTTGCGATGAGATCCATGTCCCTAAAGCCACAAGTAAATGATATTTCTTCCCCCTCTCGATAGACCGTAGCTCTTATCACACGCATGACTTTATCGCCTTTCTTATACTCTCGTATTACCCTTGGTTCTGAACTGTTTCTCATTTACATGTCCCCTTTTATAAATAATCTCCCCTCCAATTCTCATTTTACATTTATATGTAAAATTCTCCTATACACTTTTGAATAAAAAAGGTGTAGCAATTACGCTACACCCTTGGTTTCACTCTTCGCTATGTTCCCGCTGCGCCTTATACGCACGTTTTACGTTTGCATATAGAACCTTATCGTCTGTATGCTGCGAGCCTTGCGCAACCTGCATAGCTGCCGTAACATCTTCCCGTGTAATCTTCTCGTTATTCCCTAACTTCGCTTTTACATCGTTACGCATTACGTTGATATTGTACATTTTAGTTTTCCTCCTTGTACGCATCTGGTAAATCCCTTGTTCGATACACTTGCATTAGGTCGTCGTCCGATGGTTTCGGTATATCTCCTAATTGCGCAATATCCGTATAGGTATACATACGTTTCTCACCTGCACGCCATGCGCTGCGCTCGATTTCTTGCAGCTCTGACAATAAGCCGCTAAATTCATCGTTTAGCTTATAAAAATCAGCTAGTGCGCTGTAATATTCTTTCAGTCCTTTATGCGCCTTCTCTACAATCGGCACTAGGCGCTCTTTACGAATAGCTGGCTCAATATTTTCGTTCCAGTCGTTCGCTAACTCTACCCTACTAATAGTGCCTTGTAACTCCTGTTCAGCATACTCGTTCGCCTGTTTCGCCTCTTCCTCGGCTACTTGCAGCGCCGTTCTTGCTTTGTCGATGTCACTTAATGCCTTTTTCTTTTGAGTAGCAACACTTTCGCCTGCAAACTCTTTCTTTAAGACGTCCTCATATGCTACTACAGCAGCTGTTACACCCTCTTTCGCATCTTTTACCTTTTTTGCGTATCTTTCCGTTAATTCTAGTGCCTTTCTGTCTTGCTCCTTGTAGTCCTCGTACAGTTTCCAGTTAAGCATTTTTCGTTTCCCCCTCTAATTTTCCGATTAATTTACGCATCCAGCTAATAAGCGCCGTGCGCCATTTCGGTAGTTGTTTTTGCTGCTCTTTTTCATTCGGATCTTTTAGCTCGTATAAATCTACTAGAGCCTCTTTTGTCTTCGCATCTTCGAAATCTCGTAGTGTTTCCGAGGTGTCTTCCTGCACCTTAAAGTGCGCCGCCATATCGTTTTCACTTAGACATGCTATGTATATTTCTTCGGTACTCGTGTGAACTTCGAAGGCGGGTAAATCATCGCAGTTGCTCCATACTATATCCCGCATCTTTTCAGCTAGTGGCTTCTCGTTTGCAGGTGCGGTTATTTGTGCTATTACATAATTTCCATCGTATAAGTGTGCGCATAGGAATGCTTGTCCTCGCAGCTCGTGGATATTAGCGACTAGTATAGGCTTCATTCGCTCACACCTGCCTGCGCTCGCAGCTTCGCATCTAGCTTATCGTTTCGCTGCTCTAGTAAAAGGCGGTTAACCTCTTCTACGTCCTCTTGTGTGATATCTAGTTTCGTTTGAATTCGTTTCTGCGCAACCTTAGGCAGGCTAACTACTCCAGCTTCCCACTTGTATATGGTAGAAGGTGCAACGTCTAAGCGCTGCGCAAATTGGTGTATTGTTTGACCTAGCGCTTTTCTGATGTAGCGCAATATCTTTCCATTCATCTTTATCTAGCTCCTTCCCTATGGATATGAATAAATTTAGTAATATCCAATTAAAAAAAGAGGACTGGACGCTGTGCGAATAGCGCCCTCTCCAGTGTTAGCCATCGTTTCACGATAGGATGCGGTATTGCAGAGATAAGAAGTAACCGAAACTACTTCCTCATATATATATGCTTCTGAAAGTATGAAACTTGGTATCCGATGCATATTTTTATTACATTTTTACATAGTGATCCGAAAGAAGAAACCCGCCCAGCCTCTTCGTTTCTCTAGGCGCAGCACTCCATAAAAGATGGTATCCGCTCCGCCGTATTCTTTCTTCATTTCTTTCTAGCTAGCTATTGCTGCGTATATCTTTTAAAAGAACAAAGAATATTAATTCTAGTTCTTAATTCTAGTTCTTTAATTCTAGTTAACCAGTTAAATTACCCGTACTTCAGCGGGCAAACCTCCCGTACTTAACGGGCAAAATACCTGTACATGAAAATTACCCGTACCTATACGTAGCTAGAATTGGATGCTTTCTAACGCCTCCTGCTCTTCCGTATTTTCACGTAATAGATTTTCATGCTCTAGCTTGGCTAAATCTCTATCTCTTTGACGCTCCTTGTCCTCCGTGACCTTATTAAATTTCGCAGCAGCATCGGGATACTTTCGGAATAGTTCTTCCTGCGTTAGCGGTACTAAAGGTTTATAGAAGTTACCTTTTCCCTTGCCATTTCCGATAATCCTTACAAGACCGACCTTCTCTAGTACCGCTAGATGTCTGCGTACCGTTGTCTCATCTTTCCCGTAATATTTCGATAACGTGTATTGGCTTGGATATGCGCACCCTCTATTTACGTTGTAAGCATCAGAAATCAGTGCGTATAGATAGTTCATTTCAGCCTTGTAACCTTTCATAAAGATGTAGTGGCGCAGCTCCGAAGGTAATCGGAAGAACGTCCCTTCTGCTTTTGTTTTGTCGTATACTCTCGTCATAGTTCTCTCTCCTTTTGTTTTTATAATGTGGGCTAACCGCCCTTCCGTATTTATAGGCGCTTGGCATTCGAAGGCTTGGTATAATGCACAAAAAAAGAGACCGCAGCGATTAAGCTACAGTCCGAAGAAAAAGAGTGTTATATGACGTTATAGAGAGTGGACAACCCTAGCCGCCCTTCCGTTTCTCTAGGCGCAGGTAGTTCGAAATATTGGTATGCGTAACCCCTTGAGGTGAAATATGAAATACGTAATTTATAGGAGCTTGATGAACGACGTATGCGTACCCAGTTGGGGGAAATGGTGTTTTCACTTCGGATGGCTCGCTGTATCGTTGTGCTGCAATTGGATTCGCAAAGACTTTGCTGTTAGCTTCGCAGTCGTTCGATTGATGAAGAGTTTTCTTAACGATTCTTTTTAATGCGATTAAAACAAACGCAAACAATTTCAATTACAATTACTTTTGATGCGCAATGAATTAAGTGATTAACATTTTTTTCTTTATGATCTTTTTTATTTCGTTATTAATTTCTAAGCGAAGACAGAGCAAAGACAAAAGAGTTAGCAAAGTAATACGAATAAAGAAAGAACAACACTGCAAAGACTCGCTGCTTTCCTCGCATACAATTACTCTCGAATACTTACAGCTACGCTGCACCTCAACGTATAGTAATAGCTGATAGTGTATGCCGTACTAGCGCGGTGTATTACCATAACTACATAAGGAAGGCACTGCGCCCACCTCAAAAAGCATAGACGCCATACAAAGCTCACAGAGATATTCTAGGACGTTCGAATACTTTAATGCATTACCTAATCGTATATAAGCCCGTGTGTGTAAGCCTATGCAGCCACCTATCCGCCCTATGTTGTACCGTATCGCCCCGTAAGGATATGCACCGCCCTATTTTGGTCAAATAGCCTCGCCTATGTGCGATACCATGCCGCCCTATCCTTGTAGTAACTAGATATTGAGGTGTCATTAGTAATATCGGTGTCATAACTTAGAGTTACCTCATACATCTACAAAGGGAAGTTCTTTCATGTATAGTAAAAAATTATGCAATTATATCCAAGTCAATATACTTATCATGCTATTATAGAAATAGAAGAAATTAGGTTAATTTGGATATGAATTAGTTGGTATCAAGTAGAAAAGGTATGATAATTACCTTTTTATTGTCAATTGAAATCTTAGGGTAATTCATATCCTATAAATTAGGAGGTAGTTTAAGTGGCTGAACCAATAACTATAAGAACTATAATCAATAAGGTTACTAGTGGAGAAATTCGTATTCCATCATTTCAAAGAGATTTTGTGTGGACGGCGAATCAAGTAGCTTTTTTGTTGGATAGTTTATATAAAGGTATACCAATAGGAAACTTATTCTTTTGGAAAACTAATGAGAAGTTAAAAATAGAAAAAGATTTTGGTAATTTCACTCTTCCAGAACCAGAAAAAGATTATCCAGTAAAATATGTGTTAGATGGTCAACAAAGAATTACTTCATTATTTACAGTTTTTCAGGATGAAATAGAACCTACTAAAGATAATCACAGTTGGATAGATATTTACTTCGATTATAAGACAAATGAAAGCTCAACCGAAAGTCTGTTTGTAGCATTAAAAGAAGATGAAGTAGACAAAAATTGTCATTTCCCTATGAGGGTATTATTTGATTCTGTAGGATATAGAGCAGCAACAGACGGACTAAGTAAAGAAGATATAAAAAAAATAGATAAGCTACAAGAGAAATTTAAAGAGGTAATGATTCCAATTCAAGAAATAGAAACAGATGACAAAGGGAAAATTGCTATAGTATTTGATAGAATTAACCGCGCAGGAACAGATTTAGATACTTTCCAACTAATTACAGCATGGTCTTGGAGTTCACAATTTGATTTCAAAGAAGAAATTGAAAAATTAGCTGATGAGCTAGAGAAGTTTAACTTTGGGGAGTTATCTGAAGATAAAGATTTACTACTGAAATGCTGTAGTGGAGTAATTAATGGAAAAGCTTCTCCTGACTCCATTGCTTCTATAAATGGAGAACAAGTAAGAAATAATTTTAATAAAATTGCAAATGGTATTAAAGGAGCTATAGATTTCTTACAAAGGGAGCTTAATATTAGTTCATATAAGGTATTACCCTATCCTTCAATGTTAGTTTCTTTAACCACTTTTTTTGCGACAGATAAAGTTAATGGAACACTATATAATGATAAACAACGTAAGGGATTAATTAAGTGGTTTTGGAAATCTTGTTATTCCAGAAGGTATTCTAGCGGGGTAAATGATAAGCATGAAAAAGATATAGAGAATTTATTAGCCCTATTAACGGATGATACAGTAGTTGTTTCAAATTTCAAATGTGAAGTTGAAAAAGAGTTTTTCTTAAAGAATCAATTTGATTTATCAACCGTAAATACCAAGGTATTTGTTATTACGTTAGCAAATTTATTCCCTCGTTCATTTATTTCTGGTGCAAAAGTTGATTTAGAAGGAGTATTGAAGAATTGCAGTAGAAATGAGTTCCATCATATTTTTCCGAAAAACCATCTCAAAGGATTGGGATATAACAATAAAAAGATAAATATTTTAGGGAATTTATGTTTTTTAAATAATGCTGATAATCAAAAGATAAAAGATAAAGCACCATCAGATTATAAGGCAATGTTACCTCAAGGATCTATAGAAGAAGTTTTAAAATCGCATGGTTGTCCAAAAGGTGCGCTTGATTTAAGTTATGAGGATTTCTTAGACAGAAGAGCAGAAATTTTACTCCAATTTGTAAAAACATTAATATAAATTACATTGTATAAACAGGGCAACTCTTTATAGAACAGTAAGGGAGCAGGAAAGAGACTTGAATTGATTATATACAAGGGATGTGGTCGAGTACATATCAACATTTTGTGTAATCGGTATAATGAATAGTCTATAAGCATACCTGCTCCTGCAATTAGAGTTAAAAATCATTACAGTATGAAGTGTAGGAAAATGGTGTTTTCAATTGGTCAACAGACAATACTTCAATATTATCGTATGATTCTTTTAAGGATTTGATTTTTATAAAAGGCTTTACTTTACCTCTTTTACCTGTTCTGGGCATAATAAAAACACGCCTTCCTATATCGGTAATTTGGCTTACCGTATAAGGAGACATGAATGACTTCTACCCTAAAAAGAAAATAACCGCAACACTAAGATATTTTTGGATATGTAGAGGTAGATTCCTCAACACTTGTGAACCCTTGTGCAATACGGTCTTTCCAAAAATATGATCCTAACTGACCTCGAACCATCGACCTCACCTTGTCAAGGTTTCTGATAACCTTACGATAATACCATTCGATAAATCAATCGTAAATCATTTATTAAATCAACACACAAATATACCGTTCCTAATCCGTTACTAAGCATTATAGCATCAGTACTGCGCAAATTTACAATCTTATTTATGAAACCTCTTGTTTATCTTGTTCAAATGATATGCTCTTAACAACCTCAATAGCTTTAATAAGTTGAAAGAGTTTTAACGTGTCTACTTTAGTTATTTCATTATATGTAAAAGAACCATGCATAATCCAATTACGATTAATTTGCTTTGGATGATTATTCCAAGAAGGTTCAAACATTTTCTTATATACATTAAAAACTCTACGGAAAAACATTAGATAGAAGGCAAGTTCATCTTCGTTTGTTTCCACGTAATCTTTTACTTTATGATAGATTTTATCTTTATGTTTTCTTAAATACGGTTTTAATTGGATATCTATTTGATAGGCAGAAAAAGTATTGGATATTAAATTGTCAATTACAGCGAATAAAGGAAAAACAGCCAATGCATAATCGCCATTTCTATAAGCTTTATATGCTTGTTCAATTATTAATTCATAGTCAGAATAAAGATCATCTGTCATAAAGAATTTAATATATGAATCAAGAGAATCTTCAACGTATTTTTCGATAGTGCTGGAGTTAAACTCCCTTGATTCGTCCTCAAAAGTATCGAGTAACTCTGCATCTATTGTCCATAGTTCTTTATCAAACTCCTTTAGTTTAATTTCATATTCTTCGAGTTGACTACGCAAGCCATCACGAATAGAACTCCAATCAAAATCATTGAATATACTTTGAGTCATTGAATCTATACTTTGTTGGAATGCTATAATTTGTTCAGACATAGTATTTGCGAAAATCTCACTAAATTGAGCACCTATTCGAACGCTATCTGCTAATTTTTGATTTGTTTCAGTTAACTGTTTCATAGATTCTATAGCTTCGAAGATTATTGGAGTTTTAAAGGTTTCTACAGTTTCTGAGAGCATAGGGACTTTAAAGGGTTGTAAAAGCTCATGATGTTCGAAAGGTTGTGTAACTATGCTAGCAATTTTTGATGCATCGCCCAAGGTTTGTGCTAATTTATTTGCATTCTGTGATAATTCAGCTGCTGTTTGTGCTAATTGACTGGTATTTTGTACAAGTTCTATGTGTTTTCGCAATTTTTCATTCATATAGAAAAGCTCCTTTCTAATTTATATCTATATTTTACCATAATTAAGAAAGATACTGATTTTACCAAATGAAATCAGTGTAGACTGAGTAATAACCATGTATGAAATATTGGGATTCATTATAGCTGTAGGTAGAGTTTTATTTTTACAAAGGTTCAATAGTTGACGAAAGTTTATATATATTAGAAACCTTGGCATTTGTATAACTGCTGTGTGGTGGGGAGATATTGGTGTCATAACTTAAAGGTATTGACACTGCGTTGCCAACATGATAACATCAATACATCGAACGGTGTCATAAATTAGTGTCATTAAATACTGGAGGAAAATCACATGATTTACGGGTATGCGAGGGTTTCAACGATTAAACAAGCCATGGAAGGAAACAGCTTAGAAGAACAGATAGAAAAACTGAAAAGCTACAACTGCGATGAGGTAGTACAGGAAGCATATACAGGGAAAACTACAGATAGACCAGCATTTCAAGAATTAATACATAAACTTCAAGAAGGGGATACATTAATTGTAACTAAACTAGACCGCTTTGCACGGACACTTATAGAAGGGGAACAAATCGTGTCAGACTTGATTAATAAAGGCGTTAAAGTCATTATTGATAGCATGAGCATGATATTAGATAACACCCCTAACAGTAAATTAATGCGGCAGATATTTTTCGCTTATGCAGAATACGAAAGAAACATGATTATAGAACGGACGCAAGCAGGAAAAGAAATAGCTAGACAGCGTGAAGGCTTTAAGGAAGGTAGACCGAATAAGTACACACCGAAGCAAATAGAGCATGCGTTAGGATTGCTAGAAACACACTCATATACGCAGGTAGAGCAATTGACAGGCATTAGTAAGAGTACGTTAATACGAGCGAAGAAAAAGCAACAGGGCGCTAATTAAGGCGTTCTTTTTTGTTGTATCTGCGTAAAGGGGTCGAGTTTCAGAAGGCATCCCCGCCCGACCTCGCAGCAGGTGTACAGCCCCCTATTAAAATTCAACCGTATATATGTAAATGAACGTAACTTACCAAAAGTGAGTAGACACTTAGAGCGCCAAGGCTTCCGACGTTTTATTCCCTTGTTTACATCAATATTTGCACATACAAAAAGGGCTGCTACTGCCCGCCCTGCTTGCACTTCTTCCAATTCAAAAATACCTCGGTAATCTCAGCAAATAAGGCAGCCATTGCAAAGAGAACAGCTGCGGCGCTTAAGAAAAGGTTGTCTACGATATCAGATACGATTAACCCTATTAAAGCCGCTACAAAAAGTATAAGCGAATGTTTCTTGCCCTCTTTTAATTTTATCTTAATCATATGCGCATTCCTCTCCTTTACTTCTTCGCCACTCTGCCCTAAACTACGACGTTAACTCTAGTTAAATCATACTTATACATAGTTTCAAAACAAAACACGCTATATATGTATACAAAACTCACCTTATATAAAAAGGTGGGTTTTATGTATAGAAAATAACTTTTGGAATCTATAAACAGAATGGGTTATAATACAAGTATATGAAAAAAAGCCCATCGTATTGGCGTACGAAAGGCTTTGCGCAAGGTGGTGATTACATAATGGATGCAAACACCGTTATTGCGGTCTGCGCGTTACTCACAGTCGTTATGGGTATGATTAACATGAGTAACAAGAAAAAGAAAAAGTAATGCCTTTATGAAAAGTCTTTCAGTGTTGGCGCACTGAGAGGCTTTTTTCTTTATATAGTATTCCACACAAAGCCGAAAGTATTACACAATTACACAATTACATTAAACCTATCCGATGAACCTTACCATGTTACAGTATAGAACAAGGCTTGTCCATATAAAAATGATGCAATTGTATCAACTTCTAATACCATTATAACGTTGCTCTAAGCAACATTTCAACAAAAACTGTTGACGTTAGTCAACAGCACAAACGTTCTAGAACAACCATTTTCTTTATAAACGCACGAACCATCCCCCTTGCGCTGTCAAAAGTATGCCCTATTTTCTCCGCTAATCTTCTAATAATATCACTTTTATTTTCTATGTGATCCGTATCGAAAACAATATCCACTATTAGCTTATCGATTTCCCTATCGCAGTGCTTCTTGTAAATTTCTTCTTTTATTACTGATTCTAGCGCTTTCCCTTCTACATCTATAGCCATATCTATTCTATCTATTGCGTTCAGTTCTTCGCCTACTAGCTGCAATACTCTTCGTTTTCTTCCCCTATTTCCGCAATACTGTCGCACACTCTGATATATAAGCGCCTTTACCTATTATCAAAGTTCCCTTTTTCTATATCAAACGACCTCACTGCGTATTCAATCTTACGATAACAGTCGTCTATAAAGTGCGCTTCGCTATTCATCTTATACCAATGATCCTGCGCTAGCTTCTCTATGAGCGGCATGTAGTACACTTTAACTTCCCACATTCTCGCTGTATCCGTCTTAGCTTCGATTGCTACGTTATCTAGTTCTCTACTGTTCATCTGTCGTCCCCTTGTTGTGTACTCGTGTGTACGCTACGACGTTCCACAACTCTTCGCCAATAGCTAATATATTCGAATTTATACTTGACTTCGGTTGACACATTTACTAGCAGATGGAGGAAGGTCTAGGAAACGTGGTGCAGACTTCACCCCTACTCGCAAAGATAAAAGCTATCAATGCGAATAAGAGGTAAAGTGCAAATACTAGCGTCAGTCGTTGGCTGAGGTTGCCGAGTATGCCCCTTCCGACTTTAGACTTTCGCCTATATCGTCTTTCTACATTGCAGCATGTCCCACAATGCGATATCTAACGATACACCCTGTTCCCTTAAGAACAACATGCGTCCACTCCTTACCGTTTATACCCGTAACCAGCTAGTCCTACACACGCACGGAAGGGGTATGCGTTAAATGTGTAGCGCTAGTGTTTGCAGCGGTCTAGCTCCCCTTTTACGTTTTTATAGCGGTACGGCTTCCGCTTTTTGACTTACCGCAGCTACCTAAAAAAGGCATCACTAAAGACAACTTGCACCCTCCGAATTTTTTCGATAGAATGAAGCTAGCGGCTGTCTAGTATTTAATTATTAGATAGCAAACCGTTTGTTTTGAGTCTCCAGTTGGCGCTGGGGACTTTTTCTTTTATCTTGTTCTTCTTAATCTTGTTAGCGGTGAAAACTCATCGTGACTCTTTCGCATTTCCTCAACGTCCATTTGTATATAACGTCGCATTGTACGAATATCCGACCAGCCACCAATCTTTTGTAATGTGAACGCATCACAACCGTTTAAGATCATATTCTTAGCCCACGTATGGCGATAGACATGCGCAGTTACTTTCTTATCTTTAATACCCGCCTTCTCTGCGTAATACTTTAGACGCTTATTAAAGTGATTTGCACCTAATGGCTCGCCATAGCTAGATAAAAATATCCTATCTGTTTTAAAATGCGCTTGGTTCTCGTTTATAAGCTGTAGTAACAACTTCGTCACATGAGTAGAGACAGGTACTAAACGAGGCTTCCTATTTTTACTTTTATCTGATGGAATCGTAATAAAGCGTGTTTGAAAATCAATATCCGCTGCACGTAACCCCATTAACTCCTGTATACGTAGTCCCGAATCTAGTAAAACATTCATTCCTACAAAGTCTCGAAACCCTACGAAATCTCGCAAGTTAGGCTGCCGTAATATATCTTTTACTTCTGCATCGGTAAATGAATTTGTTAAATCGATATCCTGCCGCAGTAACTTAATCTTTTCCATCGGGTTAACTTCGATTAATTCCTCTCTGTATAAATGATTAAGTAGCGCTCGTAATGTACGAATATTAATGTTTATTGTCGTATCGCATAAACCAATCCCTTGTTTGTCAGCGTCAATAAATTTATGCCCTTCATAACGCTTCTTATCATATTTCATGTAGTTGATATAGTTGCGAAACGTTTCTGTCGTTAGTTCGTCGATATATTTAACCTCGTAATTATCGAGCAACCAATCGGTAAAATATCCCCACATCTTCGTATAGTCTCTTAACGTTCTATCTCGACAACCTTCCGCTCGTTTTCCCGAAATAACAATATCCAACGCTTGCTCCAAAGTTAGTTGCGGATATTTTTTACCCGCATTCGCCATCTTTGTAATGCGCTTTTTCCTTTTTAACGGCAAAATAAAAGACCTCCTTAACGATTTAATTTCATCGCTAAGAAGGTCGTCTTCCACAACCGTATATTGAACGTTCTCGGGTCGTTTATCTCCCCAAAGATACTTGTTTTCCTGCGGTCTAAACCGTATAATCCGTAACCCTTCGATTCAGTTTCCGCTTAGACTAACAAAGCTAAAAACTTAGCACTCTTCCGGAGTACCAGTATTCGTCGCTGTGCGGAAAGATGAACCGCATCCGCATGATGCGATTGCGTTCGGATTATCGATTGTAAACCCGCCGCCAAGCATTGATTGCTTGTAATCAATTTTTACTCCTTTGACAATCGGAGCACTTTCTTTATCAATAACAAATTCAACACCGTAAAACTCAAGAACTGTGTCGTCTTCATTTGGTTCTCTTTCAAATCCTAAGCCGTAAGAAAGACCGCTACATCCACCGCCATGTACAGCAAGACGAACGTATTTCTCTCCTTCTTCAGCATCTTTTAACATATCTTTAATTTGAAATGCTGCTTGTTCTGTTACAGTAATCATGAAATCCACCTTCCTTTCTGTTCTCGTTCTATTATACATCTTTACGCTTCTATCTTGTACTCATACACTCCGCGGCAAATGACTTCTGCTGGACCTTTCATCATAACTGTTCCTTCTTCTGTCCATGCAATCATTAAATCGCCACCAGCTAAATGAACTGTAATTTCTTTACCGCGTTCCATTTTTTTATTTAAAATCGCCGCCACAACAGATGCACATGCTCCTGTTCCGCATGCTTGTGTTACACCTGATCCACGCTCCCACACACGGAAGTTCATTTCTGTGTCATTCACAATTTCAATAAACTCAACATTCACTCGTTCTGGGAACATTTCATGTGTCTCAAGTACTGGACCTAGCGTTGTAAGAGGAGCTTCTTCCACATCATCAACGAAAATAACAGCATGCGGATTCCCCATAGAAACAGCGGTAAATGCATAACGATGATTATTATATAAGAAGTCTTCTCGAATAAATGGTGTGTCCCCCTCACCAAGCATCGGTAGCTCTGCACGCGTTAAACGTGGTGCTCCCATATCAATTTTCACCAACGTGACAACATTATCTTCTACCGTTACTTCAGCCGTTACAATTCCAGCTAATGTTTCAATGGTAAACACCGTTTCTTCTACTAGTTTATGCTCATACGCATATTTCGCTACGCAGCGCAATCCGTTCCCGCAGCTCTTTCCTTCTGAAGCATCATTATTAAACATACGCATTTTTACTGGTGCGACGTCAGAAGGACAAATTAAAATCATTCCATCCGCCCCAATTCCAGTATTGATATTCGAAACTTTCTCCGCTACAAGAGCTAGCTCTTCCTCTGGAATTTGTTCTTCAAACATATTTACATATATATAACTATTTCCAAGGCCATGCATTTTTGTAAAAGAAAATTGGTTCATCCTCATTCACTCCAAAAATAATTTGTTGTTTTAAGTATAAAATGCATGCTTTTGGAACACAATATGAATGTCCCCCGTTTCTTATATTTGACAACGTTTTGACGGCTTCACTATAGGAGCCGTTCTTACACAAATTGTGTAAGAAAAAAGCCCTTCTCGAAAAGGGCCTTTTTTTATTTTATACAAACATCCCGGCAATTGCAGCGCTTAGCAAGTGCTTTGGTGATAATTGACTTTAAACCAAATTTAGCAATATCACTAAGGCGAGTTGGCGCCATTCCTCTAAGTCCACCAAATACAATACGCAGTGCGGTCACTCTTTTCTTATTTGAAAGTAAATATCCAATAAGAAGAATACCGATAATTCCAACGAGTCTCCAAATCATGTTCATTCTGTCACCTCACAGGTTCAAATTCTTTGTTAGCATTTCCTCTAAAGAAATTTTTACTCTAATGGAACAAATGACAATTAAAAAAGGTGCTGCTTATTTGCAGCACCTTAAAACATTGGATTTTCATCTAAATAATCATATACGTTTTTCACAAGCTCTTCTACCGTTGCCCCCTGTACCACTTCACCATTTACAAGTGCAAATGGTCCTTCAAAACAAATACCACAATACCCTAGACAACCATATTCCATAACATCTAAATTTGGATCTTTTTCTAATTTTTCTAGCGCTGCTTGTGAGCCGCTCGCAAGGTTACCTACACAAAATTCGATTAATGGCTTAATCAAAACAATCCCCCCCTGTCTCTCCAAAAAATGAATCTATAAATAAGAAACCAAGCTGTTTCTTGTTATTTTCATTACACTTACTAACATATTTAGTTGCTGCACAATCAAATGATCTTCTCTATATCAATCCACTTGGATTTCCCAACATATACATCACAGCTATGAAAACAGAAAAAGATCTCCACTCATTTCCTCCTTCTGGTTTCACACGGCATGGAGCCAAAAAAAGCACTGACCGCTTCTATGCATCAGCGGACGCTCTCTCCAACCTAAAAGAAAAGGTTTCTATCGTTTTTTCTAATCTACCTGTTATTTTTCCAACATACAAATTAGAACAGTTTGTTCCACTTTTCTTCTTATTGTACAACAGAGTACTCATTCATGCATTGTTATTTGTTCACAAATTCGATATAATTTGAATGAGTAAAGTCAAAATATTTTTTCAATATATAATTATATGATTAGGGGATATTTCAACAGAAAAGGGGTAATCCATCATGAAACACCTCGTACTACTAGGTGGCGGCTACGGTGGAATGAGAATTCTGCAACGGCTTCTTCCAAACAATCAACTTCCAGATGATGTCCAAGTGACATTAATCGACAAAGTACCATACCACTGTTTTAAAACAGAATATTATGCATTAGTAGCGGGTACAATTTCAGAAACGCATATTCGCATTCCGTTTCCAGAGCATCCGCGTCTCAATATTCAATATGGCACTGTATCGAATATTGATCTCGAAAATAAAGCCGTGCATCTCGATAGCGGTGAAGAAATCCAATATGATGATTTAATTATCGGACTTGGCTGTGAAGACAAATATCATAACGTTCCAGGTGCCAAGGAATATACGCATAGTCTGCAGTCCATTGAACAAACGCGTAAAACATACGAACAATTAAACAGTTTAGAGCCAAACGCAACGGTTGCTGTCGTTGGTGCTGGCTTAAGCGGTGTTGAAGTAGCAAGTGAACTTCGTGAAAGCCGTTCTGATTTAAAAATTTACTTATTTGATCGAAAGGATCGCATTCTATTCCCGTTCCCAGAGAAATTAAGTAGATACGTAGAAGAGTGGTTCACAAAGCATAAAGTTACAATTATACGAAACTCTAACATTACGAAAGTAGAACCAAACATTGTGTACAACCATGATGAACCACTTGAATGCGATGCAATCGTATGGACAGCTGGCATTCAAGCAAACGAAGTTGTTCGAAACCTTCCAGTCGAACACGATAGTAGTGGACGGGTTGTATTAACGAAATATCACAATATTCCAAACAATGAACACGTTTATGTTGTAGGCGATTGTGCTTCTCTTCCACATGCACCATCTGCACAGCTTGCTGAAGGCCAAGGTGAACAAATTGTCCAAATATTATTGAAACGTTGGAACAATGAAACACTTCCTGATGAACTGCCTGTTATTAAATTAAAAGGTGTTCTCGGTTCTCTCGGTAAAAAACATGGCTTCGGATTATTAGCAAATCAGCCTTTAATGGGCCGTGTTCCTAGGCTATTAAAGTCCGGTATTCTTTGGATGTATAAACATCATAACGGTTAACAACAAAAAAGGTTGCTGACAACATCAGCAACCTTTTTTATTACGCTATAAATAGAATCAGGAAGGAGAAAAATTCCCCTTCCTGAACGTTTTTGTTGTTACTACCTAATTGTATGAAAATCTAAATTTATGCTTTCTTAACAAATTCAGATTTTAATTTCATAGCTCCAAAACCATCAATTTTACAATCGATATCGTGGTCTCCTTCAACTAAACGGATACTTTTTACTTTTGTACCGATTTTTATAACTGATGAAGTTCCTTTTACTTTCAAGTCTTTGATTACTGTTACAGAATCACCATCGTTTAAAATATTCCCATTTGCATCTTTAACAACTTTTGTATCTTCAGTTTCTGCTTCTAACGCCCACTCATGCGCACATTCTGGACAAACGAAAAGAGCTCCATCTTCGTAAGTGTACTCAGAATTACATTTTGGGCAATTTGGTAAATTAGACATAATTTGATTTCCTCCATTTATTATCATGAATTCTAATATATAAAAATTATTTTCAATTCCTTTTTTACAACTTCGTGAGAATAGCTATTAAGAACTTGAAATTCAAAAAAATATAGGGAATTCCTATATTTTTATATACTGCCATAGTCTCCATCTAATGACAAGCCTTCCTCAGATTCTCATTTTTTTATTGCATTTTAAAATATCCGAAAGATTTTTGATTTACCAACAACAAGTTCAAAATCAACATACTCTTCCCCTCTCTATCTCAAATATAACTTACAAAAAACTCATGTATTTTCATCCAAATAATGGATAACATAATGATGAATATTTGAATCGTATACAGTGGAGGTCTATGTTATGTATTACGTGAAATTAATTAAGGGACAATCCTTCTACGCTTTTGATCATCGTTTCTTATTAGATCAAGAAGAAAAAGTTACACAAAGAATTTTTAAATACCTGTGTAAAAATGAGTTTTTCGAAGTACGTAAAGATGAGAAAAGTTCCACATCATCCTAACAAGTATTTAAGTAATAGCCCCTCATTTCTACATGGAAATTAGATTTTTTTCGTTTCTCTCGCTTTATAGTCAATACAATATTCACTATAAAGTGAAACTTTAATCCGTGGGAGTTTTCTTCATCCCCCACGGATTATTAGCCCTCACCAATCGGGCTTTTACGGGCAGTTTATCCCCCACCTAACTTCTTTAGAAAAGCGGAAGCGGCTTGCTCAGAATCGCAGGACGTCCGAGGGGGCGAAACGACCGGAGATTCTAGCCGCTAGAGCTGGACAATGCTTTCGCTGAATTTTGAGGTGGGAGTATTACTGCCCGCAAATAGCGGGATAAAAAAGGAGCCACACTATTTAAAATGTACCCTATAGA
>NZ_NVPR01000146.1 GCF_002551815.1 Bacillus sp. AFS098217 | reverse complement strand
AAAAAACTGTTTCGGTCTCAATTTACAATCGATGAGTTCGTGCAGAACCATGACAAATGGAAAACCTTATTTTCTCGTGCTCGAAATAAACAACTTACACTATCTGGTCGTAAAGATGCCAAACACGGAAATTTTGTGTTTCAGTATGTTGTTGAGAATCAAGAATTATGGATGACAACAAGTACAGGAAAACTAGTTATGTTTCCAGCTGTCACATTCCCGTATGGGCAAGAAATTATTGAGGAAGTGATCACAAAACAATTACAGTGTAAGAATAAGAAAAAACATGGCAAACCGATTGCGTGGTCTGTTGAAGACCATGGTGAATATTACATTGTAAAGTGCTTAGTCGATGTACCGGAAAACCCTCACACGAATTATAGTAAATCAGATGGTGTGATTGGTGTGGATTGTAATCTCAATCATTTTGCTTGGGCGCATGTAACGAAGGATGGGAATTACAAAGGAAGTGGTTCTCTCTGTTTTTCTATTATGGGTCAATCCACTGGACAAATCACAAAGATAATTGAAGCGGAAGTCATTCGTTTAGTTGACTTAGCGGTGCGGTATCATAAGCCGATTATCATAGAAAAGTTAGATACCACACAATCCAAGACAGGTGATCGATATGGAAGTAAGCGTGTGAATCGAATGAAGAGCATGTTCGCTTATAGGAAGATGACAAGCGCGATCC
>NZ_NVPR01000145.1 GCF_002551815.1 Bacillus sp. AFS098217 | reverse complement strand
CTCGTCTTTTTTGTGTTTTATAAAGGGATAGTGAATTTTATGATGAAAAGAATTTAATTAGAAAAAGAAAATATGAAAGACAAACTGCATCGGACGCTCTTCTCTATACAGATGCCTCACTTATGAGAGGGATGAAAAAACGCTAGAGATGGTAGATGTAGGAATTAAAAGACAAACGAATGGATTTGCTGATTTTGATAGTTTATTTGTATTGTTTTTATTAGGAAAGGGAATACATGGATTCAACAGTGCCCCTACATTTTCTGCAAGCCTATTATACTGGGCGTATTCTATAAAGGGGAAAGGAAGTGAAAGGCCGCATGTTTGATTCAATTCATGTGGTGCATTCCTTACCTGGAAGAACACGATTGCAGGTTAAAAGTTCTAATCATCCCACTATGATAGAAAGTTTAGTTCGTTCCCTTCCGCAAGTAGCAAGTATTTTCAGCAACTTATACGTGTGAAACAGGGAGTTTGCTTATTTACCATGATGTAAATCTATCTCTGTACAACTTGAAAACATGGCTAACTCGTTTTCTTTTACCTGAAAAGAAGATACATAATGGTACATTTTCATGGAAGCAGTTGGTGCCTGTTGCAGCTTGTGCCGGGGCCTTTTTAGCAAATTGGTATATTCAAGGCAGTCAGCTTGGACTTGTGTGGAAAACAGCTTCGTATTGGGCAGCGATGGTCACTTCCGTTTTTACTTCTTATGAAGTTATAAAAGATGGAATAAGTAATATTTTTAAAGAAAGAAAAGCAAATACCAATACGTTAACGACGGTATTTATTTTTGCTTCTTTATATTTAAAAAAAACCAGGTTCAGCGCTCGTTATTACACTGATCTCTACCATTAGTGAACTATTAACAGAATATACGTCGGAAAAAACGAAACAGTATATTCATTCTGTTGTAGAATTTGATACGACATATGCATGGCGAGTGAATGAGTATGGGGTGGAAGAGAAAGTTGCATTGGAGAACATCGAAATTGATGACACTGTTGTAATTTTCACAGGAGAATATATGCCAAAAGAGGTAGGAAAGAATATACATGTTTATGCGGGGAGTATTTTGCATAACGGATTGTCTTTTAGTGCATCCAAGTTTTTTTCATATCATGCTTATCAAGCTAGTGTTTTAAGGTATCCCAAAAACGAAAATTTTATCTTTTCATAGTGTCCCATGAGAATTTAGTTCATTTTTTTGTTTTGGAGAACAATGAATTTCTTAACTTGATGGGCGGGGTGTTTAAGGTGTATTTTTACGATTTTACAGAACGAATAGATAAATATCTCTAAAAAAGATCAAAAAGCCATTGACTATTATTATATAGAGGTGTAATATTATATGAGTCGCCGATAGCAACAAAGCAAGACGCGGCAAACGAGTTCTCTGA
>NZ_NVPR01000144.1 GCF_002551815.1 Bacillus sp. AFS098217 | reverse complement strand
GGCGCTGCGTACAAGTATGAGGTGAAAGAAAAACCAGTAGCAGGATACCAATCCGAAGTAAACGGTTATAACATCACGAATACAAAAGTAGGTCAAACAACAGTAGAAGGAACAAAAACATGGAAAGACGACAATGCGACAGATCGTCCGAAAACAATCAAAGTAGATTTACTGCAAAATGGTCAAGTAATCCAAACACAAGACGTAACAGCAACAAATGGTTGGAAATATGAATTCAAAGATTTAGCGGCATATGATGCGAGTGGCGCTGCGTACAAGTATGAAGTGAAAGAAAAACCAGTAGCAGGATATAAAACAGAAGTAAACGGTTATAACATTACGAATACAAAAATCAAGGACGGAACAGTTGTAGATCCAAAACCGGATCCAAAGCCAGATCCGAAACCAGATCCGAAACCAGATCCAAAACCGGATCCAAAGCCAGATCCGAAATCGGATTCAAACACAAAACCAAAACCAGATACAAACACAGAGATAAACA
>NZ_NVPR01000143.1 GCF_002551815.1 Bacillus sp. AFS098217 | reverse complement strand
AAGGGTTTCCCAACACTCTGCAAAAAGCCACGTTATCGTGGCTTTTCTGTTGAATTTCGTTACAATGAAGGATACCTTATTTTCTCATTATGCATTTGTTTTTAGAAGGGAACGGGCCTCTTTAGCAGCTTGAACCATATGCTCTAAAGCTGGGATAACTTCTTCTGTTCTTCTTGTTTTTAAACCACAGTCTGGATTAATCCAGAAGTATTTTGAATCACACACTTTTAAGGACTGCTCTACAATTGTGTATATTTCATCTTTGCTTGGGATACGAGGACTATGAATGTCATAGACTCCTAGACCAATTCCTTTTTCATAAGTTGTATGTTCCAATGTATGAATAAATTCACCATGACTTCTAGATGTTTCAATAGAGATAACATCTGCATCTAATGCACGAATTGCATCTACAATATCTTCAAAGTTACTGTAGCACATATGTGTATGAATTTGTGTTTCATTCGCTACAGAAGATGTTGCTAAAAGGAATGATTGAACTGCCCAAGTAACATATGCATCCCAATCTTTTTCTTTTAATGGCATTCCTTCACGAAGTGCTGGTTCATCGACTTGGATTACTCTAATCCCAGAGGATTCAAGTAATTCAATTTCATGACGAAGTGCTAATGCAATTTGATAAGAAACTTCTTTTCTTGAAATATCATTTCGAACGAATGACCAATTCAAAATTGTTACCGGTCCTGTTAACATACCTTTTACAACTTTATCCGTAAGACTTTGAGCATATACAGTTTCTTTAATGGTCATCCCATTCATAAAGGCAACATCCCCATAAATTACAGGTGGCTTTACACAGCGGGAACCGTATGATTGTACCCAACCATTTTTAGTGAAAGAGAACCCAGCGAGTCTTTCACCAAAATATTCCACCATATCAGTTCTTTCAAATTCACCATGTACAAGTACATCAAGACCAATATCTTCTTGATAGCGAATCCATTTCTCAGTTTCTTTTTCGATAAATTTTTCATATTGTTCGTTTGTAATATCGCCGCTACGCCATTGTTTACGTGTTTGACGAACTTCAACAGTTTGCGGGAAACTACCAATTGTTGTTGTCGGAAGTAGTGGTAATCGTAGTGCTTCTTGTTGCAATTCATAGCGTTGTTCAAATGGAAGAGGACGAGAGAAATCTTCTTCTTTAAGATTGGCTCTTGCTGTTTGTACATCTTCACGATTACGTGCAGCTGAAGATCGAATTGTTTCATGAGCGCTACGGTAAGTAGCTAATTCCGTACTAACACTTTCTGTACTTTCAGAAAGCGCATGTTTAATAAGTGTAAGTTCTTCTAATTTTTGATTTGCAAATGCAAGGGCGTCAAATAGTTCAGTTGATAAGTGTGTTTCTTCTGTCTTATCAATTGGAGTATGCAGTAAGCTACATGAAGGTTGAACGATCAACTCTTTTGGTGTAACGCGACCTTGTAATGTTTTCAATAAAGAAAGGACTTCATCAAGATCAGCTCTCCAAATGTTACGGCCATCTACACAACCAACAGCTAAAATTTTATCGGATGGGAATCCGTGCTCTAAAAGTGCTTGTATATTGCCCTTTTTACCGTGAACAAAGTCCAATCCAATGCCGGATACAGGGAATGTAATAATCTCTTGATAGTTCTCTTCTACACTATCAAAATAAGTTTGTAAGATAAGAGATACATTTGGAACTTCCTTACGAAATGTTTTGTAAAGTTCTTTTGCTTCTGCAATTTCTTCTTTTGTTAAAGATACAAAAATTGGTTCATCAATTTGGATGATTTTTGCACCAGCTTCGTGTAATTCAGTTAATAGCTGTACATAAGGAGCAACGAGTTGATTTAAAATAGTAGCAAATTGCTCTTGTTTATATCCTTTTGCTAATTTTAAGAATGTATACGGTCCTAATATAACTGGTTTACCATCAACACCTAATTCTTGTTTTGCTTCTTCATATAAGCGAAGTGGTCGATTGTCTTTTAAAGAAATCTCTAATCCTTCTTCATACTCAGGAACAATATAATGATAATTTGTGTTAAACCATTTCGTCATTTCAGAAGCAACGTGATCTTTGGAGCCGCGTGCCATTGCAAAATATACATCAAGATAAGACGTGAACTCTGAAAAACGTGATGGAATAAAGCCAAGCATGTAGGCTGTATCCAGCACATGATCATAATATGTAAAGTCACCAATTGGAATTACATCAATCCCTTTTTCTTGCTGAACTTTCACATGTTGAAGACGAATCTCTTTCATTGTTGTTGAAAATTGCTGCTCATCAATCTTATTTGACCAAAAAGCTTCCAACGTTTTTTTCCATTCTCGGTGTAATCCAATTCGTGGATACCCTAAATTACTTGTTTGAATTGCCATTTTAAATTCCTCCCTAATTGAAAGTAAGCATTTCCGTTTACTTGGAAATGCATGTAACGAAAAGCATAAAGGTACAGAAAATAGTCCTCTCTTCTCGTTCATAACACCTAATCATCATCCGTGAGTCTATCAGTGTTGTTAAAATAGGCAGGTCTCCTGGCTCATGCGTCATATGATTTCTTTTACCTTCCCGTTTTCACAGTGGTATAGAAAAGAAGTCTCTGCATTTACAGTGGCGGGACCGCGTTGGAATTTCACCAAACTTCCCTTTTCAACACGAAATAAGAAATCTCGTGTACCTATTTTCCTTTTGAAAGGAATTTAACAAGCAAATATGATATTGAGAAAGATTCTAACATAATTTTTAGAATTTTGTCTACTGTTTTAAAATAAGAATATTTATATTTTTTGTTTTTTGTTACACATAAAAATTTTGGTTGTGAAAAAGGCTATGATGACCGCTTCTATACATGGCCAGATGCTCTCTCCCACCTAAAAACATCCATGATTTTGTACTCACATCCCTTGCATGAAAATGGGTTTAATACATCCAAGTCCTTTCTATATTGAATAATGATGATGGATAGCTAAGTACGTAACTCTTTATGGTGGGTAAAACCCTGACCTAAAAACTGTAAGAGAGAGATTGGTGCACATCCCTTTGTTGACAGAAGATTCTTCGTCTGATCACGTACAGAAAAATGTTGATTTTCCGTTTCTCTCTACTATCCATCTCATTTCAGTTTAGGGAGGATATATTATGGACACATTACACACACATTGCGCAGGTCTAGATGTACATCAAAAAGAGATAGTTGCTTGTATTTTAATTGGTTCATCGGACGAAACCCTTATAAAGGAAGTCCGTACATTTTCTACAATGACAAAGAATCTTTTTGAAATACTTCGATGGTTAGAATCCCTTGGTATTACTCATATTGCGATGGAGAGTACGGGTGTATATTGGAAACCGGTCTACAATATTATAGAAGACTTCTTTGATATTACACTTGCCAATGCACAACGAATTAAGAATGTTCCCGGACGAAAAACAGATGTAGCTGACGCGGAATGGATTGCCAAACTTCTTCGATATGGATTGATTGAAAAAAGCTTCGTTCCCCCAGCAGATATTCGAGAACTTCGTGATTTAACTCGTCGTCG
>NZ_NVPR01000142.1 GCF_002551815.1 Bacillus sp. AFS098217 | reverse complement strand
ATATTTATATATAAATCCATTTTAATTTTTCGGACTTTACATCCCTGCTACGCCGAATAAAAAGTAACCTACACTCGTTTACTCCTTCTGTTTTTACTTCGCATGTGGCAGAAACAGGCCCTGACCGCTTCTATGCATGGCCAGATCCTCTCTCCCTCCTAAAAAGAGGGGGTTTTATGTTGGTTTTTCAATTTGTATGATATATAAATCCATTTTCATTTTTCGAGATCTAGATCCCTGCTATGCAGAATAAAAAGTAACCTACACTCGTTTGCTCTTTCTGGTTTTACTTCGCATGTGGCAGAAAAAAGCCCTGACCG
>NZ_NVPR01000141.1 GCF_002551815.1 Bacillus sp. AFS098217 | reverse complement strand
AAAGGAAAGATTACGTTCCCAAAAAACTCCCGCTTTTCGAAGCACCACCAGATCATCTCCTTGTCTCGTAAAAAGGATACATTGATTTGGCTGAATGAATATCTGTTTGAACACCAGTACTTAGATGTTCAAATCAAAAGGATTCAGGCGAAAATCGGCCGTTTGGCTCATCGGCAATATCGTTTAAAGCAGAAGCTTGAATCGTACCAAACACATATTCCGAGCGCGGTGTTTGGAAGTAAAAAACTGTTTCGGTCTCANNGGAAATTTTGTGTTTCAGTACGTTGTTGAGAATCAGGAATTATGGATGACAACAAGTACAGGAAAATTAGTTATGTTTCCAGCTGTCACATTCCCGTATGGGCAAGAAATCATTGAGGAAGTGATCACAAAACAATTACAGTGTAAGAATAAGAAAAAACATGGCAAGCCGATTGCGTGGTCTGTTGAAGACCATGGTGAGTATTATATTGTAAAATGCTTAGTCGATGTACTAGAAAACCCTCACACGAATTACAGTAAAGTGGATGGTGTCATTGGTGTGGATTGTAACCTAGACCACTTTGCATGGGCGAATGTAACGGAGGATGGGAATTACAAAGGGAGTGGTTCTTTCCGTTTTTCAGTTATTGGAAAAACAACTGGACAAATCACAAAGATAATCGAAGCAGAAGTCATTGGCTTAGTTGACTTAGCGCAAAAATATAACAAGCCAATTGTAATAGAGAAGTTAGATACCACGCAATCCAAAACAGGTGATCGATACGGAAGTAAGCGAGCGAATCGAATGAAAAGTCTGTTCGCTTATGAGAAGATGACAAGCGCGATCC
>NZ_NVPR01000140.1 GCF_002551815.1 Bacillus sp. AFS098217 | reverse complement strand
ACAGCATATACAGCTCATCCGAGCGAAAATGGGGGCACATATGGCGGCCGTGTATTAACTGCAATGGGTCATGACCTAACAGCAAATCCAAACATGAAGATGGTTGCTGTTGACCCGAAAGTGATTCCACTTGGATCAAAAATATGGGTAGAAGGTTACGGAGAAGCAATCGCTGGTGATACTGGCGGTGCAATTAAAGGTAACCGTATCGATGTTCTAGTTGGCTCAGATTCAGCTGCTGACAAATGGGGACGTAAATCTGTTAAAGTGAAAATTTTAAAATAATCAATAACTGCTAAATAGGAAGCCAGCTCTCTTATGATTTGAGAGCTGGCTTTTAATTATATATATAAATGCAAATTGAAGAACCAACATAAACCCTTTCTTTTTAGGTGGGAAAGAGCATCCAGCCATGCATAGAAGCGGTCAGATCCTCTTCCTGCCCCACGCCAAGTTAAAACAAAGAGAGAGAATGAGCGCAGGTCACTTTTTGTTCTTCATAGCCGCGACTTATATGTTGGAAAA
>NZ_NVPR01000139.1 GCF_002551815.1 Bacillus sp. AFS098217 | reverse complement strand
AATTTAGAAAGAAAAAACGTGCCCTGCATGAAGCAACCGCAAGAAAAGGAAGAAAAACAAAGAATACACGTGCAAAACGGAACAAGAAAAACACATCACATATAGATGGAATCTATTTAGGTGATAAAGTAGAGGTATTTGGACAAGTAGGATTTGTGACAGGATTTACAGGAAAAATGGTATACGTACAAAATATACATGGACAATATATAAAAAATCCTTCTAAATCTTATAAGCAAGTGAAGATGTCAGATATGGAACGTATACACCATACGAACAATTGGCAGTTCTTACACATCAGTTAGGCTAGGCCTAACCGAAATTCATCCCCATCTTACCGCTGGGTTCTTGCCCGTCACGCGCTTGAAGATGGGGGCTTTTTTCGGAAATACGTTAAAATAAAGTTACGATGTTTCTATAAGCTTTTAATAATAAATTAGTTTAAAATAAAAGACTATATACTATACGCGAAAGAATATAAACAGGGGAATTATATGCAAGGATTTGATTGGTTTTAGAGGAAGACGAAGCCCATAGCGGGAGGCGTATCCGCAGATGCGAAGTATCGAGGACCTTAGAGAATAAGAATAATTAACTAAACAAGCGATTATAAATAAAATAAAAACAATCAGCTATCTAGACAAATGTAGCTTTGTAAAAAAGTTTGACTATTAAGGAAATATGAAATAAACTCTAAATTCTTATAATTCAGTAAATGATGAGTTGGTGTTGGAGGTGATTACATGGGTTCAAAAGAAACAGCAGAAGAAAAAAGAGAACGCTTAAGACAAAACGAATTAAAAAATAACCCTACAGGTTCTCTGAATGATGGATTAAAGAGATCCGAAAATGGTAATCTAGTTGATTTAGTAGGCGGTATGGGGTGGAAAGGTACAGGTATATTAATTTTAGTGTTAATTTTAGGCTATATTATATACAATTATTTGCTCTAAAATGAAAGTTTACTAAGGTAAGGATTTTTAATCAAACTTTATCATTTTAACCGAGAAGACCCTTTCCTCTAAACGAAGTGAAGGTGGGGGTAGTTCAATACAAAGTAACAGTATGTGTAATTTTTTAGGTAATATGAAATCATTCTATAGGTGAAAGGAACGTATTATGAGAATTAACAAACGAGAATTTTATGTGAATAGAATAAATTATATGATTAGATCCGCAATTGATAAAGATGCAAAAGATTTGTCTGAATTAAGATTACAGATTGACGGAGAAACTGAAAATTTGGATAGAGAAAAAGGGGAGGGATTCATTGATACAGCGGGATTTAAAGAGATTATAAAAACGGACACTGAAAGTCCAAAGAACTTATTTTTAGTCGCTGTAGTGAACGATCGGATTGTTGGATTTTCAAGATGTGAGGGAGTTTATTTAAAGCGATTCTCTCATAAAGTAGAATTTGGAGTATGCGTATTAAAAGATTTTTGGGGATATGGAATTGGTAAAAACCTTTTAAAAGAATCTATATCTTGGGCTGACGCCAATGGTGTTAAAAAAATCACTCTAAATGTTTTAGAAACAAACGATAAAGCGATTAAACTGTATGAGAGACTTGGTTTTGAAATTGAAGGTATATTAAAAAATGACAAAATCCTTTCCGATGGTAAATACTATAACACCATTATTATGGGAAGATTGAATCGGTAATATCTTATAAAACTACATATATATACATCAATTAA
>NZ_NVPR01000138.1 GCF_002551815.1 Bacillus sp. AFS098217 | reverse complement strand
AGAAAGAAAAAACGCTCCCTACATGAAGCAACTGCAAGAAAAGGAAGAAAAACAAAGAATATAAGTGCAAAACGGAACAAGAAAAATACACCACATCTAGATGAAATCTATTTAGGTGATAAAGTAAAGCTATTTGGACAAGTAGGATTTGTGACAGGATTTACAGGAAAAATGGTATACGTACAAAATATACATGGACAATATATACAAAATCTTTCTAAATCTTATAAGCAAGTGAAGATATCAGATATGGAACGTATACACCATACAAACAATTGGCAGTTCTCACAAATCAGTTAGGCTATGCCTAACCAAAATTCATCCCCATCTTACCGCTGGGCTCTTGCACGTCACGCGCTTGAAGATGTGGACTTCTTTCGGAAATACGTTAAATTTGAAGCCTCATCGTTCCCTTCCCTTATAAAACAAACATATATATCACTTAAAAAACCGACATAAAACCCCACTTTTTCTGTGAAAATAAAAAGTGGGTTATGCACTATTTAGGTTTTGAAAAATAAACTAAGATCTTCTTTTTGCGTGTGAAACACGCAAAAAGACAATAAGAAAGAAGACTACTGTTCTTTAGATATTTTTTCAGTAGTTTGTGTATATGAAATTGGAAACTGGTCTATGCTAGTAATTTTGAGTATTCAATAAATGCCGTTCGTTGTTTCAATATATGGTATATCACCTTAATTACTTTATGTGCAATGGCGATGATTGCTTTTCTCTTTCCTCTTCGTGCAGCTAATGACCAGAATTTTCCTGATAACCATGTTTTCCGCATACGTGAAATGGCCCATGCTACTTCACAAAGTGTTGTTTTGATGTGCGGATTTCCTTTTATAGTCCGGGTGCTTTTTTTTACCGGCACTTTCATGATTGCCTGGTGATACACCTGCCCAAGAGGATAGTTGTTGCGCAGAAGGGAATTGGCTCATTTCGATACCAATCTCTGCGATGATGCTTGCGACAGTATTTTTTTTCACACCTGGTATTGTTAGTAAGAGTTCGTCTATTCGTGCTTCTAATTGTTCAATGGCTTGTTCGAGAAATAAGATGTGATTCCACGAATGCCGAATTAAGAAAATTTGATGTTCGTTTAATGTACCGAATAATGAATCTGAAATATCTTGGGCTTTTGGCATCATTTTTGTGTGAATTGTCTCTTCGACATCTTGTAACTTACGTATCCTTGTTCTACAAGACGAGTTAATAATTTTCGTCCGGATACACCAAATACATCAGAAATAACAGATCCTAACTTAATATTAGAACACTCTAACGTTTTTTGGATTCTGTTTTTTTCTGCTGTCATATCACCAATCACTTTTTTGCGACGACGAGTTAAATCACG
>NZ_NVPR01000137.1 GCF_002551815.1 Bacillus sp. AFS098217 | reverse complement strand
AAGCGAATCTATAAGACAGATGTACCGCATGAAATGGTAGAGATATTGACACAGACAATAGAAATATTTAATACAGCGAAACGCTATGTGTTTCAAATAATCGTCCGAGAGAAACGTTGGAACCGTAAGTTGCATACAGATAGTCTTCATCTTGTTCTCAAACGGAAATATCAATTGAATGATTACTATGCAAACAGTGCGGTGCAAGAAGCAAGGGCGTTGTTTACAGGTATAATGGAGTTACAGAACATATATGAGAAACAAACACAAGAAAAGCTCAAGAAAATCAAACAGAAGTTGAAGCAAGAACGGACAAAAC
>NZ_NVPR01000022.1 GCF_002551815.1 Bacillus sp. AFS098217 | reverse complement strand
TTCTTGAAACTGTGTTTGATGTTCCCTTGATGAAGTTTTTGATGACATTCATCATGCACGGTTACAAGATTATCTGCCATATTCGAACCGCCATTGCATCGTTCAATGATATGATGCGTATGCAAAATACCACCTTTTTTCTTACAAATTTGACAGGTGTAGTTGTCTCTCGCAAATACGTAGTATCTCGTATTCCAAAAGCCAAAAGTATCTCCTTGTTGATATTCTGTTCCTTGTATATTGGGGTTTTTTAGCTTTTGTGCATCAAATTCCCCTACTTCAACAATCACTTTTGGAGATGGTAATAANNTTTTTCGGTTGAGAAAACGTACTTCTCGATATCTTGTTTTTCGTTGTCTTCTACCTCTGCGTAATGTAGCTCTTAGTATAAGATTTTCTTTGACGTCTTGACGCAGCTGGGTGGTTCCTTTTGCTAGCACTTTATCTGCAGTAGTAATCGCAATACCGATATGCTTTGCTCCGCTATCAACGCCAATTGTAACGGGTTGCACCGTTTCACCGGTGGCATATAGGAGTTGAATCGTAAATGGTGTGTACTTCACAATTTTTGCTTTTCCTTGTTTGAGAAGAAGCCGTGCCTTGCGATTACTGCAAGGCATGAGCGGTTCTCCTCTTACATTCTTGACAAATACACGCATGTTTTGTCCCTCCTAAGAGTTTGTTTCCCTTCGCCAATGTTTGTAGGTGTAGGCAACTTCTCATGCAAGAAGGCATGTGGTTGACCGTTCCTTCCCAATCAGAACTGTTACAGAGCCACCATAGAGCCAAGAACTAGGGAATCATTCTTGGGTATGCAACCTACGAACGGAGTCCACGAAAGACTGAGGCTAGACAACCAGAGCTTTTTACAAGCCCCCACTTCAAAACGTGTTAGCGTTTAAGCGGTGGGTAGTTGACCCCCTTCTCTATATCGGTTTATTTCTTATTATTATATTGAACGTCACTTTTGAAGATACTGATTGGACTGTCCCTTTGGAATACTTAAACACTCCCACTCTTTTTCTTTCAGTAATTTTCCGACATAAATAATTTGTCCGATATGTGATGCATAATGAGCAATCTGCCTTTCAATTGCTTGTATCACACTATGTTCCTCTCCGCGAATATGCACAATCCTTAACATGTCTTGCGTAGTTAAAGATTGCAGCGCTTGAAAAACATACTCCCAGCCTTCTTGCCATGCTACTAGCGCTTCTTCTTTTGAAGCATAACCACCTTCAAACTCATCATCGCGATTTCGATCTAGTTTTTCACCATCTGTTGTCAAAAAATCTGTCCATCTCGATCGCATATTACCATGTAAATGTTTGATAATAATTGCAATACTATTTGCTTCTTCATGAAGTGCCCAACATATTTGTTCATATGATAACTGTGAAAGTGTCCGTTCACCTTGCTTTTGAATCGCCTTAAAATTTGAAACAGCACATTCTAAATAAGCTTTTGCAACTTCCACCCCTGACCCCTCCTATTTAACTAATAGATGTTCCATTTGGGACTTCTATATCAGGCTGCAGTAAGATTACATCCTCCTGTTCTGGAACTCCACCTAACACAAGTACTTCTGATTTGAAACCCGCAACACGTTTGGGTGGAAAGTTCACGACAGCTACAATTTGTTTTCCAATTAGCCCTTCTGGTGTATACCTCTTCGTAATTTGAGCACTGGATTGCTTCATACCAAGTTCACCAAAGTCAATTTCTAGCTTAATTGCAGGTACACGCGCTTCTTTAAACTCTTCCGCTTTTTTTATCGTTCCAATACGTAAATCTAACTGTAAAAAGTCTTCAAAATTAGCCATTTTATTCTCCCTCCCAATTATCATTTAGACAAAACATACAAATTCCCTCTAAAAAAAGAAAGATGCCTAAGCACCTTTCTTTTGCAACTCACTTGATTCGTTTGGTCTATATAGGAAGTAACCGATAACCCCACCAATACATGATGGTAGTAACCAACCAATTCCTTCTTTGTATAAAGGAAGCATTTGCAGCACATTTGTTATTGCATCGAACTTAATATTTGCACTTTCTAAGCCGTTAAATATGCTAATTAACAAAGCACCTAGAATGGCACCCATATACACTGTATTACGTTGTCCAATCCATTTATGGAAATATGACAGTACAATTAGCACAATCGCAACAGGATAAATAATCATTAATACCGGTAAAGTTACTGCAATAAGCTGTGTTAATCCTAAATTTGATACGAATAAACTAAATACACATACCACGGTTACAATTGTTTTATGTGAAAATTTCGGAAACAGATTTGTAAAGAATCCTGCACATGCAGATGTTAGTCCCACTGAAGTTGTTAAACATGCAAGTGTAATAACAATCCCTAACAGTATTTTACCACTTGTTCCATATAACTCATTTACAACTTTCGTTAAAATAAGACCTCCATTATCCGAAACACCAAGTGAGGTACTTGTTGAACCAAGATAAGCAAGTGATAAATAAATTAACGTTAAGCCTAATACGGCTATAATTCCAGATACAATTGTTGTTTTCGCAATTTGTCCACTTTCTTTTATCCCTTTTGAACGAATAACTTGTACAACAACGATTCCAAATACAAGAGCACTAATAGCATCCATCGTTAAATATCCTTGAATAAATCCGCCAAAAAATGCATTATCTTTATACGCATCTAACGGCGCAGCCGGTACTCCAATTGGATCAATAATTGCTTTCCCAACAATTATAGCAACAATTAATACTAATAATGGAGTAAGAAACTTCCCAAACCAATCAATTAATTTAGATGGATTTAATGATAAGTACCAAGTAACACCAAAGAAAACTGCTGTGTAAAGAAACAGCATGTACCATTCTGACACCAACGCTTCTGATAGAAATGGCTTCATTCCCATTTCAAATGAAACTGCTCCTGTACGCGGAATTGCAAAGAATGGTCCAATTGCTAAATAACTAATAAGTGGAAAAACAAACGCAAATATAGGATGTACTCTAGAAGATAACGCTTTCAAGTCTCCCTCTACAAAAGCTACAGCGGTTACAGCTAATAGAGGAAGTCCGACTCCTGTCACAAGGAATCCAATTGTGGCAATCCAAACATTTTCACCTGCTTGTTGACCTAATACTGGTGGGAAAATTAAATTTCCTGCTCCTAAAAATAATGCAAATAACATTAAACCAATCGCTAGCGTATCTCCTGGCCTTAATCGTTCCTTCATCTCTTTATTTTGCATAGCATGTTCTTTATCATTTCTTTCTCTTTCACAATATGCTATGCTCCTCCTCTCTGCTCATAATGATAAAATATGCCCTCAAAAGACAATATTTTTCTCCATTTTCCTTTTTCTTACCCTGATAAATAAATTGTTTTTTCTGAATTTTAAAAGTATTGGAGTGTTATAACTTGGGGTTAATAGGTCAGACCTCTTTACTTTTGTCACACATATAGTAACACATTTAGTTGAAAAATAGAAACATATTTTTTATATGGAATTTTCCAAAAAATCAAATAGTATGTACGTATCTTTCATTTTATTCTTTTGCAAAAATATTTCTAAAGAATAATCCCACATCTTTATTCCGTTATTCTAAAATAATCTTATCCTTTCTTAACTGATATAATGAAAAAGCCATCTACATCAAAACGGATGGCTTTTTCGTGTCTACTCTATTATCTCTACTTCACGTGGATTATTCATTTCTTCCACATATACAACACGAAATCCGTGATCTTCTAAATCCTTTAATAAATTCTCTAGCTCTTCTGCCTTAAATTCTTCACCCAAAGTAAACATAATTCTACGTACTAATAACGCATTATTATCAAATGTCATTAAACTTTGGATACCACTATATTTTTTCAAAACTGTAGATAGTTTTTGAATCGCTCCATTATAATCTTGTGTTCCTACCATAACAGAATACTTGCTAGAATGAACACCCCATGCATCCTCTAATAGCTCAAATACCTTTTTATGAGTTAAGATGCCAAGAAATGTTCCTTTCTCATCAATAACAGACAAATATGGTAGCTTCTTAATTGTAAAGAACACCTTAAAGAAAGAAGAGTCTTCTCTCACATAGCCTTCTTTATCATTTAATAATTCTGATAAATCATCTTCTAATGAACCTTTATATTCTAAAATATCTACTTTATATACATTTCCTAAAAATTTCTCTTTCTTTTCATCTAAAACTGGAACGCAGCGATAACCAGTTTTATTCAAATGATCCAATGCTTCACCTATTGTAAATGAAATGGAGCAATATAAAACTTCTCTTTTTGGCACATAATTTCCCTTTATCCTCATAAAAAGCCTCCTTATGTTAAAATACTTTCTGTGCCATAACTATATTATATTTTAAGAAAAAAAGAAACATTTTATTTTACTTTTCTGAAAACTTTCCGTATTGTTGTCATAATTTATCCATGAATGATTCACTTTTAGGGATGGAGAAATTTCAGCTTATAACAACGTAAAGAGTGAAGTCCCCATTATATCTCAATACCTTCTTTAGGTTGAAAATGGAAAAATGATATGAGATTACAGCTTATACCAATATGTAAAGAAAAAGATATTGTAAGTTCTTCGAAAAAGCGCTAAAATAAGAATAAGAATTTTCTGAATATTCAAAGAGTAGGTGAGATTTTATGACTTCTTTATTCCGTTCTTACATATTTCGCTTTTTCATAGGATTTCTTATCGTTCTTATTATAAGTCCCATTCCCGCTTTATTATTAACTCATGAAAGTTCTTATTTGAAAGGCTTACTTGGGATTTTTTATAATTCTGTTCATTTTCCTTCTATATCGATTCCAATGATTGATTGGATGCATGAATCTATTCTTTTTTCACCCCAGCCAATTATGAACTCAAAGACCGCATTACATGCCTCAGGACATTCTACACCGTTGTTTCCTTACATGTGGGAAGTTTATTTTTTTTCAATTACTCGTTTCACACTCACGCTTGCAATTGGTTTTTTCATTAGCTTAGCCATTGGCCGCGTTTTTTTTAAAGCACCGAAATCTTTAAAGAAATATATTTTGTTATTACACTGGGTACCGTACTCATTTAGCACCGTTGTATTACAATGCTCAATCATACTATTTTCTCTCTACATAGCAAAATACATAACAGTTCCATTCTTTTCTTCCCTTATCATCATATTTAGCACATCAATGATTATCGTTATACAAGCAATAAAAAAATGGTTACCATTTTTAAGTAAAACAGAGGATCATGAAATACGAGATTCTTCCTTTCTTGTAAACACATTGTTTATAGCACTTGCTTCCAATCATAAATCTATTTTAAGCTCCATTATTCTTTCGTTCTGTTTTATGGAATGTATTTTTCATACAAATGGATTACTGCAATTTATAATTCAATTTGGAGGAAGTTCACCAACTGTTGTCACAATTGGTCTGTTACTTCTTTATATTCCATACATCGTTCTTTCTTTTTTCCAATCTCTTTGGAGAACAAACCATTCAAAACAACAAACATACGCTGTCACTAGAACGCTGTTAAAGTAAAATAAATGCTAATTTTTAGAGGACACTGAAAAAGTCCCTAAAAAAAGAAGATAACTGCCTACCATATATAAGGGGTTATCTTCTTTTTGATTTCTATATATTAGTAACAATTATGTTATTTACTCAAAATAAACAATTTTTCAGCAGCCATAATTTTTACTGTCGGTTTTTTCCAATAAACTTCTTTGCTTCCACTGAATTTTAAAATAGGCGTATTATCGCACAAATGACAGAATAAAAAATAAGCTTTAATCTTCCATTCTAAAAACTTAAAGTAAAGAGTTATTTCTTGTATATCAGGGCAAAATAACACAAAAAATTATAAACAATTAACAAAACATGCCAATATTTACTTATTTTCTTTGACTATTATTTTCATTTCGATTTATTATAAAAGTATAACATACTTGCAGGAGGTGACATCTTTATTCCCACTTCGGGGTAGAGAGCACACTTGGACATATTAAATATTTTTCTCATTTTTGTACTCATTCTCATTTCTGGCTTTTTCGTTGCATCCGAATTTGCGGTTGTAAAAGTACGGAAAAGTCGAATTGATCAGCTTGCAAATGAAGGAAATAAGCAAGCACTAGCTGCCAGAAGCGTTATTTCTAACTTAGATGTTTATTTATCGGCCTGTCAGCTCGGTATTACCATCACTTCTTTAGGACTTGGTTGGCTTGGTGAACCAACTGTAGAACACTTACTACGTCCATTATTTGAAAAAATAAATATTACCGGTACAATGGCTAACACATTATCTTTTATCATTGCATTTAGTGTCATTACCTTTTTCCATGTTGTATTAGGTGAGCTTGTTCCAAAATCTTTTGCGATTCAAAAAGCAGAAGCAATTACATTGAAATTTGCCAAGCCGCTCATCTGGTTTGATAAAATCATGTATCCTTTCATTTGGTCACTTAATAGTACAGCCGTATTCTTTACAAAACTATTCGGCTTAGAACCAACAAAGGAAAATGAGCTTGCTCACTCAGAAGAAGAATTACGACTTATTTTAGGGGAAAGCTTTAAAAGTGGCGAAATTAATCAGATTGAATATAAATATGTAAATAATATTTTCGAATTTGATGATCGTGTTGCCAAAGAAATTATGGTACCTCGTACAGAAATGGTTTGTTTATCTACTGAAAACACATTAGAAGAAAACATGGACATCGCAGCATCTGAAAAATATACACGGTATCCAATTATTGAAAAAGATAAAGATGATATTATCGGGATGATAAATACAAAAGAAATTTTTCACGATCAAACGAAAGGAATTCACAAGCCATTAAAAGCATACATTCATCCTGTCTTAACTGTCTTTGAAACCGTTCCAATTCGCAAAACTTTAATTCATCTTCAAAAGAATCGTGTCCAAATGGCAATTGTAATGGACGAATATGGTGGAACTGCTGGATTATTAACAATGGAAGATATTATTGAAGAAATTATTGGAGAAATTCAAGATGAATTTGACGCTGATGAATCACCAATGATTGAAAAACGAACACCTAAGCTCACCGTACTAGATGGAAAAGTGCTTATCTCTGAAGTAAATGATATGTTCGGCTTACATATTGATGATAGCGATTTAGATACAATTGGTGGTTGGCTTCTTTCTCAAGCAATTGATTTAAATATTGAACCTGGATATTCAATTGAATACGCAGGTTTTCAATTTAAAGCATTGGAGCTTGATGGCCATCAAATTAAAAAAATTGCTGTACATAAACTAGATAGTATAAAGGAGCTATAAGGTGACTGTTTTATTAACACTTTGTATCATTTCTTGTTTTATCGTATCATTTATCGCGTTTATTTATCCGATTATCCCTGGCATTCTTGCTCTATGGGCAGGATATTTGATTTATCATTTTGGTATAAACGCTGAAGAATTAACAACTTCTTTTTGGATCATTCAAATCATTTTTACGATTATTATTTTCATTGCTGACTTCATTGCAAATGGATATTTCTTAAAAAAATATGGAAGTACAAAATGGGGCGAACGTGTTGGGATGATCTCCATTATTGTCGGCTCCTTTTTCTTCCCGCCATTTGGTCTCATTATCATCCCATTTTTGTCTGTCTTTATAACAGAAATAATGCATAAAAAGACACCAAAAGAAGCCTTTATGGTCGGAATTGCGACAGTTGTTGGATTTTTAAGCAGTACAGTAGCAAAAGCCATTTTACAAATCATTATGATTATCATCTTTATTTGTTATATCATTTTTTAACCATCCCTTTTCAGGGATGGTTTTTTAATATGCAATGCCTGCACGGCTATTTTTATACGTTTTTTCATTCAATAAAGACCACATAAAATGAGCAGTATCCCCAACTGTAATCTTTGATCCATCTACCGGTAACATATCCTGTTCCGTTCGATATATCCCCGTCCCTTCTCCATCAAGCAAATGTGTCGGACAAACAATCGTCCAGCATAGTCTACTATTTTTAAGCAGCATATACGCGGCTAAATGATCTTCAGCAGCCTTTGTCGATCTTCTTTTCGACTCTTCTGATTGAAATCGATATACATTCGGATTTATTCGAGCCTGTAAAATACCTGCTGTTCCAATTGTAAATATTCTCTCAATCCCCTCCTCTTCCATATGTTTAATAATGTTTGGCATGCTTTTTGACAATGTTCCATTCCCGTCAGTTCCAAGAGCACTTATAACAATATTAGCGCTCTTCAATGCCTTTCTTATATCATCTTCATGTAATACATTCCCTTCTACTATTTGTAGATTTTCATGGGATATCTCAAGCTTATTTGAATCACGAACTAATACTGTAACATGATATGAAGCTTGTAATGCTAGCTTCATTAATCGCGATCCAACTCTACCCGTTGCTCCAAATATACATACTCTCATCTGTGTCCTCCTTACTATTTCTTTTCTTCTATTGTTTCGTACAAACAGAAAATATACAACTAAAAAGCTTCCTCATTGATTGAGGAAGCTCTGCTATATACTATAAAACAAACTTATTTCTTTTCTTTTGAATCTGAAGAAGTACTATCCTTGCTCGTTTCCTGATCTTTCTTTTCGTCTTGCTGCGTTGTTGAGTCCTCATCCTTCTTTTTACCTTCATCTTTACTGCACCCTACCATAAATAAAGAGCTCGCAAGTGCCATAGCAGTTAATGACTTAACCCATTTATTCATTTGCTTATCCTCCTTTTGATAGAATATGTACAATCTCATATTACTTCTCATTTTTAAAGAGAATATTAGAAAACAGTAAACATACCGTAAATATTTGTAAAATTTCTGATAACAAAATCGTATATTTTTCTTTTGAAACATTTTCATCTATAATAAAAGGAATATAAAAAAGAAAGGTTGATACATATGGAACTTGGATTATCAGGAAAAACAGCCCTTATTGTTGCTTCTAGTCAAGGTTTAGGAAAAGCAATCGCTACAGAGCTTGTAAAAGAAGGAACAAATGTTATGCTACTGAGCCGTAATAAGGAAAAACTAATGTCCTTACAAAAAGAGCTGACTGCTCTAAGCAAAGGAAATGTTATGTATACAGTTTGCGATGTTACAGACAAAGAAAATATCAAACAAGCGGTAGAATATACTGTACAAACTTTTGGAACAATTAACATTTTAGTTAACAATGCTGGCGGTCCTAAACCAGGTACATTTGAACAACTAACAGATGAAGATTGGTATCATTCATTTGAGCTCAATTTATTAAGTTATGTCCGTATGATTCGTGAAGTACTTCCATATATGAAAGAACAAGGTGGTAAAATTATCAATATCGCTTCATCTTCTATTAAAGAGCCTATTCCCGGATTATTATTATCAAATACATTCCGCGTCGGCATTACAGGCTTAGCAAAAACATTAGCATCTGAACTTGCTCCATACAACATTTTAATTAATACCATTGCACCAGGACGTATCGCTACAGATCGCATTGCTTCTTTAGATGAAACAGCTGCTGAAAAGCGTGGAATTACAGTAGAAGATGTTCAAAAACAATATGAAGCCATTATCCCTCTCGGAAGATATGGCCGCCCTAGCGAATTCGCAGCATTTGCTACATTCCTTGCATCTGATGCAAATACATATATGACTGGCCAATCTTTCCTTGTGGATGGCGGAATGGTGAAAAGTTTATAATTTTTATAGAAAGAAGACGGCATAGTAGCCGTCTTTTTTCTATGCAAATTTTTCATTTATATATATATCTTCAATTTTATATTCTTTCTTCACTACATATTGCCACACACTATATGCATAACGATTCATTTTCACAAAACAGCTTTCTAAAAAAGATCGAAATTCTGGATTAGCAACTTCTACAGCAACTTGAGCAAAATTTAGTGCTAGTCTTTTCAAATGCGAAATATAAGAAATAGCAATTCCTATATCCCCTATGTGGATGCTTTTCATCTCTACATCATCTTGTATAAAGGGAGACTTTAGCTGTTCACAAATCATATGCTGTAAATTTTCTCCTTCTTGAAAATTTACTTGCTCATTATATGCTTGTAGCATATAAGGTAGATGTTGCTGTAATATATCCTTTAGCTCTTCATCGTGAATCCTATTCATATACTCTCCAATTTTATATATAAGCGTATAAGTAAAGCTCATTAACTCTTCCATACAATTCATAAGACTACCTCCTTTCTTCTTTACTATATGTTATAAATATGGTGCTAGAACATTTGCTATTCTTGCTAGAAACCAATCCCAGCTATTGATTTCTTCAAAATCTCTATCAGAAAAACGTTTAGATTTATAAAAATCTTCTTGTAGTCGTCCCCATACTTGAGCAACAACTGCTTTATCATATATAAAACAATTCGACTCTGTATTGATATAAAAACTCCGATTATCAAAATTAGCTGTTCCTACATCAACACTTGTATCATCGATGATTGTCACTTTCCCATGAAAAAATCCATTCCGGTACTGATAGATTTCCGCACCAGCATCCAACATGTTTTTCAAATGGGGATAAGCAGCTTGTTTTAGTAATATGGCATCACTTTTAAAGGGAACAAGAATCTTCACTCTCACCCCACGCCCTAACGCTTCTTGTAACCCGTTCATCATTTCCTTACTTGGTACAAAATACGGTGTTGCAATAATCAATGATTTCTTAGCCTTCTTTAATAATACACTGTATTCTTGCCATAACCCTTTTCCATTTGAAAACACATATTGATATTTTGCCTCCCCCTCTATAGCTGGACCTTCGTACAAAGGAAGCTTTTCACCAGTATCTGCTTGCCAATCTTCTGCAAATTGTCGTTCCATATCAATTGCTCCATCTCCTTCAATACGCATCTGATAATCACGCCATTCCCCAAATGTAGGATCTTGGCCGAGATACTCCTTTCCTATATTAAAACCACCAATGTACGATACTTTTCCATCTATCGCTACAATACGCCGATGATTGCGTTGCTGCAGGGAATAAAAAAGATTTTTAAACTTAGGCTTTTTACTAAAAGTAAACTTAACACCCTTTCCTTTTAAATGTTCGATCACTTTTTTCTTAACTTTATAGCCACCAATTCGGTCTACTGATAACTTCACATCTACACCGCTTGAGGCCTTCCTCTCTAATAATTGTAAGAATTTATGACTTACTTCATCTTTACCTACGATGTAAAAATGAATATACACGTACTTTTCTGCACGATTTATATCATCAAATAATTTTTGATACAAATCCTCTCCATCGACAAATAATTTGAAATTACCATAACGAATTTTTGATATTTCATACCCACCAGCCATTTTTTTCCCCATTTCTACATCGATGTTCATCCATATGAATACACCTATGAGACATATCATAAAACCTATAAAGTGTTTCATGGATAATATCCTTTCTTTATACGCTGTTATTCCTATATCTTTCCTTTTTTTCACGTTAACATACAAGAAAAATCCATACCTTCATGATATATGTCCCTGTCAAACAAATATGGATTTGCATATTGTATGTTGTATCTTAAAATAAAAGGAGGAAATAACTATGGGCTTCGCACATGGCAATGGATTTGCTTTACTTGTCGTATTATTTATCCTCTTAATTATCGTAGGTGCTGCTTGCTTTTGCTAGTTAGCTATCCCAATACGATATGCGCATAAAAAACTATAAAAGCGGACACCTATTTTTAGGTGTCCGCTTTTCATTTCAATTTTCCATGCACTATTCTCAAATGCAATTCCACTTATAAAGTTAACAAAGTTGCTATTTTCTTACTTTCTGCTTTTCGAATATGACGTTGTTGTGCACGCAAAACAGCAATCTCATGCAATTTTTTTTCTCCTTCTGTTTCTGGAATAACACGCGGAACTGGAACTGGATTATTTTCCTTCCCAAGTGCAACAAATGTAACAAACGATGTTGCTGCGATACGTTTATTACCTGATATTAGATCTTCTGCTACTACTTTCACAAATACTTCCATTGAAGTTCGTCCTGTCCAAATAACAAACGATTCATAGCTCACACAATCTGTAGAACGAACTGGATGTAAGAAATCTACCCAGTCCATCGATGCAGTTACACATTCCATTCTTGAATGCCTAGTTGCTGAGATAGATGCGATCATATCCATTTCAGCTAATATTTTCCCCCCAAATAATGTGTTATGATCGTTCAAATCTGTCGGAAAGACACGACTTGTTTTAAACACCCTTGATTCATTTACTGTTTTCCCCTTTGCTTCTGCCATTTCTGCCACCTCTTTAATCATTCAGTTACTTTAACATATTGTAATCCTTTTATTTCCCCTAATACGATAAATAATACACTAGGTGAACTACATATTATATACTAACAATATTTATAACTTCTCGTCTAGAAAAAAGAACCGATTTTATGAATCAATCGGCTCCTCTAAATACATATTGTTCTTTCGGCTGTTCAACTTTATTCCATTTTGTTACTTCTAAAACAGGAATATTTGCATGGAATGGTTGATAAAATTCAGTTGAAATTGTTCCTTCTACTTGAATCCAATCATCATTCTTCCACTCTACTCCCTCTGGTTTTTTCACTAACATACCATATACACCTGAATCGGCTACGCAATGAATAATACCAAATCGAAATAAGAAATATTGTTCTTTCTTTGAAGAATCATCGCGGAAAACAAATCCTTTAAACGAAAGTGTCTTACCTGTAAACTCACCAGGATAATTATAAATTGTCTCCATACCTTTTAAGAAATCTTCATCCTTCAAGGCAATATTATCTTTTGTGACGTATTCTTTTTTCCCTTTTTCCATTACACCACGATAGCCTTCTTTCCCGTAATAAATACTCGTATCGGGTCTTAAAAACTGCCTTGTCATAAATGGATCTGTACTTCCTGCCTGCGCAACAGGAAAATGAAAACCTTTTGTTTTAACAATATCCGAATCTAATGTTGCAATTGGAAAGAATAGTCCTGAAATAATAGGGAAACAAAATAATGTATACGCAAAAGTCCGTTTCCACCATGTATTTTCATCTTTTGAATGATCATGCCCACAATGATTGTGGTTACAACTGCAATCATGCTGCTCTTTTTCCTTTTTATGCTCTTTTTGGAAAACAACAATGATTTGAATAAGTGTTAAAAACCCTAAAATAATTGCAGCTGTTTTTGATAAATATGCGTACTTCATATTTATATACTTTGTTATATTACCTGAAATATGAAGCTGCGTAATTAAGATTGTAAACCCGAGTAAAATATATGCCCGAAACATAACCTACCACCCCATCGCATAAATGAGTAGTGAGCTTGCATAAACTACAAGTGTAACTGTAGCTATCACAACAATTACAAATTTTGTTTTAAATGTCGCAAGCATCATAAACATATTTTTAATATCCACCATCGGTCCATAGACGAGGAACGCGACAATTGATGCTGTTGAAAATGTACTTTGGAACGAAGATGCAATAAAAGCATCCGCTTCTGAACATAATGATAAAATATACGCAAGTCCCATCATAACGGCTGATGAAGAGAACGGTCCTTGTCCTATAGAAAGTAGTGTTGAAGTTTGTACAAATGTTTGAACTGCAGCAGCAATTAATGCCCCTATTACTAAGTATTTCCCCATTGAGAAAAACTCTTCAACAGCATGTGTACATACGTCCCACATCTTTTTACGCAAAGAACGCTTATGATCCACCTCTGGGAAATGTTCATCACGTAGTTGATGATCTTTAAACATAAATGATAATATAAGTCCAACGATAATAGCTACAACAATGGCTACAATGGAACGATACCACACCATATGCATACTACTTCCGAATGCAACGTACGTTGCAAATAATACAACCGGGTTAATAATTGGCCCCGTTAACATAAATGCAATTCCAGCGTATGGCGGAACACCTTTTCCAATTAGCCGTCTTACAATTGGAACGATGCCACATTCACACCCTGGAAACATCATGCCAAGAAAAGTGGCTAATAACACAGACAGAAATCGATTTTTCGGCATCCATTTTGCCACCATATCTTCTGTCACAAACATTTGAATGAATCCTGAAATAAATACACCAATTAGCACAAATGGCAGTGCTTCAATTAAAATTGAGATAAAGATTGTATTCATTTGCAGGAATGCTTTCGGTAACTGAAACAATTCCATGATGTATTTCCTCCATTTTTTCATTAACAATATGTAATTTTAACCTCAATTTATTATTTGAACAAGCCCTTTTCAAATCTGTAAATCATGGCAAAAAAGTTTTTCATCCATACACATATCGTATATAAGAAACGTTTTCTTACGACAAAAAAGCTGCTCTAGCGCAGTTTGATAGCTATGCTAGAGCAGCTTTCATATGATTTAAAAATAACGTTTCTTCCAAAAAATAAAGGCCATTACGCAAGATAATATTGCGGATATAATCATAGCCATTAAAAAACCATGCGGATTTTCACTTAAAGGAACTGGAACATTCATTCCAAAAAAACTAGAAACCATTGTTGGCACTGATAATATGATTGTCATCGAAGTTAAAAACTTCATAACACTGTTTAAATTATTAGAAATAACCGAACTAAACGTATTCATCATACCACTTAAAATATTACTATATATTTCAGCCATTTCAATGGCCTGTTTATTTTCAATTAATACATCTTCTAGCAAATCTTGATCATCTTCATACATTTTAATAAACGTATTATTGCGCATTAACTTTTGAATCACAATTTTGTTTGCCTTTAAAGATGTCGTAAAGTATACCAAGCTTTTTTCAAGTCCTAGTAATGTAAAAATTTCTTTATTTTTCATCGACTGATTTAATTGATGCTCCAAGTCGATTGTTTTTCGATTAATTTGTTTTAAGTATCTTAAATAATATGTAGAAATTGTATATAAGAGCTGAAGCGCAAATCGCGTCTTTTTAAACGTATAAAATTCTTTAATACGTTGGTTAATAAAACGCTCAAAAATCGGATTTTCTTCCAAACAAATGGTTACAAAACATTCCGGCATTATAATCATACCAATCGGAATTGTATCATATATTGAATTTCCCTCTTCATCATGCCTTACTGTAGGAATATCGACGATAATCAATGCATTATCATCTTCTTTTTCAATACGAGAACGTTCTTCATCATCCAAAGGGTCCTTAATGAAGTCCAATTCTACATTTAATGTTTGTACTAGGAATTGAATTTCCTCTTCTGTTGGATGGAGTACATTAATCCAACAACCTTTTTGAATCTCCTCAATTTCTTGTAGTTTTCCGTTTCGGTCTGTTAAATAAATATTTAACATACTATCACCCCGATTCTTTTTACATGTGGGAATCTACCTCACTTAAACAACAGTTTTTGAACCGCCATTTTCAGCATATGAAACAAACGTTCAAATTTCAATAGAAAAATTATTTTGAAAACGCTTTTTTTATAAAATCTTTCAAAATAGAAAAAGACAGAGTTTGCTCTGCCTTTTGAAAAGCTTATGTTGCCTTTATAACATATTTAGAAAGCATCCACAAGTTAAATGAGACTGAAATCGTGTAACCAGCATATGTTGCGATAATAAAACTAGTGTAGTCTAAGTATGGTAATAATGTAATATTTAATACAACTTTTATGATGATACCTATCATTAAACCGATAATCGTTTTTTGTTGTTGATTGATTCCTTGCAACATTGCCGCTGTCACTGTAAATAATGAAAATAATATACATGCAGGTGCATAGTACTGTAAAATAACACTTCCCATATTTGGATCATTCCCTGCACCAAATAAAAGAGTATATACCGGTTTCGCTAATACCATCATTCCAATTGCTGCTGGAATGGTAATTCCAACTACTAGCAAATTTGTTTTCGTAAAGTGCTTATATAATAACTGTTCATTTCCTGCTGTATATGCTTTTGTCATCTCTGGAACAAGGGACATACTAAAAGCTGTTGCTACGGAAACCGGAATAAGTACAACCATTTGCACAAGACCGATTATGGCATTTATTTTCTCTGCCTCTCCTTGTACATACCCTACCTGTATTAATAATTTATTGATTGTAAATGTATCAATTGTTTGATAAAGCGGGATTGCTAAACTAACTACAACAAAAGGAATAGAATATGTAAATAACTCTTTATATAATAAGAAAAAAGATTTCGTTGTCTGCGGAATACTTGTAATTTCTTTTTGTTTCAAGTACTTCCGTCTTCTCATATAATATCCACTCAGAACAATTAATCCGGCTACCGCCCCCATAAACGCTCCAAACGTTGAAACTCCAACTGCTAAAGAAACTGAAGCTTTCAAAACATATAAAATAACAAAACTTCCTATTAAAATTGTCAAGACACGAAAAAACTGTTCGATAACGACACTTACTGCCGAAGGTCCCATAGATTGAAATCCCTGAAAAAAACCACGTAACAAACTCATTACAGGTACAATTAATAGAGCGAAACTTACAATTTGAATATTGTAAGTTACAGCAGTCATACTATTGCCAGTTTGATCATTTCCATCAATCACAATCTTCGCAAGGTATGGTGCCATCAAATATAATGCTAGAAATGAGACAATCCCCATAAGAACCATAAAGACTACTCCACTTTTGAGTACCCTTTTTACCGTATGATAGTCATTTAGCTGGTCATATTTTGAAACCATTTTTGAAACAGCAAGTGGCAATCCCATTGTTGCAATGCTTAACATAATTGTATAAGGGCGATATGCATAAGTGTATAATACATATCCACTCGTCCCTACCATTGCTGTAAACGGAATCACATATATAAATCCTAGCATTTTAGATATCATCGTTGCCATCGTTAAAAATAATGTTCCACGTAAAAACGGTGACCCTTTCATTTCATTCCCCCGCTACGCTTTATTACTACACATTATGGACAACTTCTTTCTTTTAGAACTAAAATGCAGAAAAAAAGCCAATGAAACCATTGGCTTTAATGAACTGTTTTTCTCTTTTTCAAAATCTTTAAACCGAAGTAAATAACAATAAAGAGCACTGCTCCAATAATTATGTAATGCGTATAATCAGCCGCATATTCTTTAATATGACGCCATTTCCCACCAAGCTTTTCTCCTAAATAAATAAAAAGAATAGACCATGGAATAATTGCAACCACTGTATAAAGTGTAAAGCGTTTTAAAGACATCTTGGCTAACCCTGCTGGAATTGAAATCGCATGGCGCACAACTGGTATAAAACGAGCAGAAAATATAACCCCTGCACCATATCGATTAAACCAACCTTCAGCTATATCTAAATGATGCTTATTAATTAACAAGTATTTCCCATACTTTTCAACTACTGGACGCCCGCCATAATATCCTAACCAATATAAAAAGATTTGCGCTAGTGTACCACCAATTGTACCTGCAATAACCGCTCCCACAAAACTTATTTGATCTTGTGCAACTAAAAAGCCGGCATAAGAAAGGACAATCTCACTTGGAATGATTTCAATCATTAACCCTAGGGCAACACCAAAGTATCCTAGACTGGCGAAAAATTGTAATAACTGATCTATTAAATTCGCTAACATTTGCTTTCCTATCTCTCCTTTTCTATTCACATACTCTCCTATTATCCCACAAAGGCTTGTTCATGCCAATATATTCACCATTCTCTTTTGAAAGTATGTACAATGCACTATGAATATACCACATACAAACAGAATGAAACAGGTGGATTTTGGAAATAATCTTTTTTTAATCAAGCAATGGTGCTTTATCCTTATCTTTCATATAAGTAAACATTTCTCTAATTTGCCATTCTGTATTTCTGGCAACTGATAACTGCGGGATTTCCTTTTCACCAAAAAAGTTTACTTCCTCTGTTTCCAAACTTGTTCGTTTTTCTCCCCCAACAATTTCACAACCGATAAATATTTTATATACATGTGATATTGATGGCGATGAATGATGCTTTTCTTTATCAAATACTGCTAGTAATCGAAAATGATCTACTTTATAACCTGTTTCTTCCCATACTTCTTTTGCTGCAACTTCTGTTGGTGTATAACCAATATCTGCCCAGCCTCCTGGAAGTGCCCATTTCCCATCACTTTTTTCTTTCACAAATAATAATTTCTCATTTTGAAATATAACTGCTCGAATATCTACTTTTGGTGTTTGATAACCTGTTTCACTGGCAAATAGCTTCTCTACCACTTCCCAATCCGTCTTCGTATAGTGAGACATCATAGAAATTGAAAGATCACGTAATTGTTGAAAGCGCTCAATATCATATACATCTTTTGAATACGTTAAGCCAGTCTGAGCTATGGCTTGTATTTGTTTTACCCAATCAATCCATTTCACCTTCATTTTCCACCTTCCTAAAAGAAGTATATTCATTATACAACAAGAAAAGAGATTGATTAGAATCTCTTTTCTTGTTGTTCACTCTAATTCATGTAAGTGTTCTTGTATAAATTGACGACGTTTTTCGATGTATTGAAAAATCAATTCTGGTTCACTATCAAAAACCTCTACCTTCTTCTTCATATAAGGATCTTGAACAATATACGGACGGATTAATCCATGCATTTCCTCCACTTTTGGTTTTATATAATCCACAGTAAACTTTTCTTCTAAAATTCCCTCTAAAATATTCCGATATTGTTTCCTAAATGCACTTACATCAAGCAATCTAGCGCTTAGGGTGTTATACCCTTGAATTCGGATATACTCATGATTTAACAATCTTCCTTCTACATCTCGTCCCCATGTTGCATCATAATCCCAAGGAATAACTTCAAATAAACCTGTTTCACCATTATGATACAGTGCATAGTTATGAACAAAGCCATCAAAGTTTTGTGTAAAAATAATACCCGCCAGCCATCGTAAATATTTGTCAATATCAACATATTTTACAATTTCCTTCTCATAGGCTGCTCGTGAAATCGTATTTGCATGATACACAAATTCACTTAAATATTCTTCACTATGCTCATTTGCACACTTGAATTCATATCCTGATGATAAATCTGTTTTTATATCCTTATTTAATTCACTTATTAAAGAAAAATTTGCGTCATCGTCAACCGCATAATAAATAGAACCATTTGGTAAATTGCGACTACGTAAAAAATATTCGTCAACAGACTCTAGTTGCAAGTATACCCCCTGTACTTGATTATTAATTTTCACAAAAACATGCTGTGATTTCGGAGATAATGTACCAATATCATAAAAAAAATCAAGGGATAGCTTATTTCGAATTAAAGATGGATCCTTGAATTCTGAATTTAAATGAATTTCTTTTACCCCTTGAAATAATTTTGGTTTATAAAACTTAACATGATAAGACTTTTTCTCAAACTTTCTAATATGAGAGCCTCGATATACAATGTCAATATCATATTTTCTTTTTTGATATGTCAATTTAGCAAGAACAGGATCGTCAGACCAAATATCTTTACGTAATTCTGTGATATACATAGGATTAATAAAAAAGTCATAAGTAGGCAGCATATTTTCTCCTCCCCTTCTTTTTATCCCATATTTACGTTTAATCCCTCCGTCTCAAGCTTCTGAGAAAACCATATAAAGAACTCGTAAAAGCACAATTCACCCTATACTGACGGAAAGCTCACTTCATCTACAATCAATGTATGATTTTCCTTTTCCTATTGATACCCCTACCATTCATCTATTTTTCTAGAATTCCACACCCGTCCTATACGAGGCGAGGATTTATTTCATATTGTAGTAATGTAAAAGAAAAGCTATTTCTTTTCAATAGATAGTGTTAAGGAGGATTCGTATGAAATATAATATCCAAAAAGCTGTAGAAGAGATTAAAGCTGCAGGAATGGAAGGATTCTTACATCAAGATCCTACAAGTGGACATAAATCTCGCCGTCATAAAACTTGTAAATGCCGTAAAACTTGTAAATCCCATATAACTTGCAAACCTCATAGAACTTTTAAAACTCATATAACTTGCAAACCCCACAGAACTCGTAAATCCCATATAACTTGCAAACCCCACAGAACTTGTAAATCCCATAAAACTTGCAAATCCCATAAAACTTGTAAATCTCATAAAAGTCATAAGTGCCGTAAAAGTCATAAGAGTCATAAGAGTCATAAGAGTCATAAAAGTCATAAATGCCGTAAAACTTGTAAATCCAAAAAGAGATTTCATATCCCCACGTTCAAAAAACAAAGCCGCTGTTTTCCTAACCATCCCTTTTGGAACTAGTTCTCATCGCAATAAGTAAGTCGGTAAAACTTAAATATATATAATGGAATTTAACTCTTAGATTAAAAAGATGATGTTCAGAAAGTAGATGAATAACTACTTTTTGGACATCTTTTTTGTAAAAACAATACACAAAAAAGAAAACACTCCTTGATATACTGGAATTATCAAGAAGCATTTTCTAATGAGTAATCATACAGATATTATTAGTCTACTATCTTTACTGTTCATATTTGCATGACTTAAAATTTATAAGATCTATTTTTTTGACTATATTTCTTGAAAATGTTTTATATCTGCAAAAAGCTTTACTGTACCTTTTCCGTCTTCAATTTCAATCACACTTAAACTTGCACTATGCATAAATGGATCATGCCATACCTTTTCAACAGAATTACCAGCAAAATGCCCCACAAGTAATTTCGCTGCTGCAGCATGAGATACAACTAAAATACTTTCTCCTTTATGCTTTTCTAAAAGAATATTTATCCCCTCTACTACCCTGCTATATACGTCAAAGAAACTCTCTCCTGAGGTGGAGCGGAATTGGTGTGGTTCGTTCCAAAATAAATTTACTTCTTCCGGATATTTCATTTCCAAATCAGCAAGCATTTCTCCCTCCCATATCCCCATATTAATCTCATAAAAGTGGTCATCTGCTATAATTGGTATATCTCGTTTTCCTCTAATCAGCTCTGCCGTATGAAGCGTTCGTTCACTTGGACTACTATATATAGCATGAAGCGGCATTTCTTTTATATGATCACCCAATTGTTTTGCTTGTAGCATACCTTTTTCAGTTAAGTTCGAGTTTTTTCTTCCTTGCATGCGCTTTGCCACATTCCATTCTGTTTCTCCATGACGCGTTACATATAACGTTGTTTTCATTTCTTTCCTCCTCCTTACCATTCCGGTCGTGATTTCCATGGTTCTAGTGTTCCTACGACCCATTTTCTTTGTTTATTTTGAATCCCTGCTATAACTCCTTCAGCAATCTCTTCATGAGTCAACCACCTTGAATGTTCACCTTGTAAAAATAAACCCTAATAAAATTCCATATGTGGTTTTGCTTCCTTATAATACTTTAAGCGATCCTGCAATGTACCTGAATGAAACTCAAACTTATGTCCATCTGGATCAATAAAATAAATAGATTGACAATCCCTTACATCACGTTCTCTTCCCTGTAAAATATGAACTTCGTTTTCTTCTAATCGCTGTAATAAACGATTAAAGTCTTCTTGTTCGACAGAAAAGGCAAGATGTGTATAAGACTGATGAATCTCATTTCTTGCAATATCTACTTCTTCATTGAGTGCTACCCACATCCCGCATATATCAAAATATGCAAGTTTTCTTCCCCTTACTAATAACTTTCCCTCTAATACAGTTTTATAAAATTTAATAGCTCTCTCTAAATCTGAAACTGAAAAGCAAAGATGATTCAAACCCTTTATCAAAACAAATCCTCCTTACATAGTAAAAAGATGAGTGAAAATTCACCCATCTTTTATTGTACTATTTTTTTGTCACATATGCCCATTTATAGCTAAAATCACCACCGAATGTATGATTTGCAATACCCTTTACATATGGCTTTTCTAAGTATGCTGTACTTTGCTGATAAGTAGGTGAAATTGCGGCATCTTCTCCAATTAAGGTTTTTTCAGCTTCTGCAAGTGCTTTCCAGCGTGCTGCATCGTCTTTTAATAGTTCTCCTTTTGATTTAGCAACTAGTTCATCGTACTTCGGATTTGAATAAGCCATTTCATTAAATGGGCTTCCTGTCACAAACATATCAATATACGTCATTGGATCCGGATAATCTGGACTCCAAGCTGATAGTGAAAATTCATATTGAAATTTCTTCTCTAAATCTAATTTTTGTTTATATGGCTGTTGTTTTAAATTCACTTTTAAGCCCGGTAAGTTTTTCTCAAGTTCTTCTTTAATAAAGTCGCCAACTTTCTTCCGGCTACCATTATCATCATTTAATAATTCTACTGTTATTGTATCTTGACCAAGTTCTTTTTTCGCTTCAGCCCATAATTTCTTCGCTTTTTCTACGTTATCCTTGTTATCACGGAAATTTTTATTTACAGTACGGAAGTCTTTCCCATCTGGCCCTGTTGTGAATTTTTCTGGTACTAAGAAATAAGCTGGTAAGGATCCATCATTTAAAATAACATTTGCAATTCCTTTTTTATCATAGGCTAGATCAATTGCTTCACGGACTTTTTGATTCTTAAATGTTGAATTCTGTTGATTAAATCGTAAGAAGTACATGCGTGGGTCTAGTTTCGTTTTAAATTCATCCGGCTTATTCTTTTTATATTTGTCAACAAACTCTGAACTTAAAAGTACGCGATCCGCTTGATCACTATCATATAGGTTAACACCTGTACTCGTTTCCTTTACAACACTCACATTAATTTCTTCCAATTTCACAGTACCTTTATCCCAATAATTCGGATTTTTCTTTAATTGATAGCTTTGTTCATGTTTCCATTCACTTAATGTAAATGGTCCATTATATAAAATTTTATCAGCTTCTAATGCATACTTATCTCCTTGTTCCTTTACAAACTTCTCATTTAAAGGAAAGAATGTTGGGAACGAAGTAAGTTCAAGAAAATATGGAGCTGGTTGTTCTAGTTCTACTACTAGTGTTTTATCATCCTTTGCCTTTACACCAAGTTGATCAAGTGGTAATTCTCCTTTATTAACTTTTTGTGCGTTTTTCACATCAAATAATATAAATGCATATTCGGCAGCTGTCGCTTTATCCAGCGCACGTTGCCAGCCATATACGAAATCTTGTGCACGGACTGGCTCACCATTTGACCACTTTGCATCTCGTAATTCAAACGTATATGTTTTCTTATCCTCACTAATCTTCACATCTTTTGCCATACCTGGAGTTGGCTTATTATCTTTATCTAACCGATATAAGCCCTCCATCGCATTTACAAATACTCGGAATGATACGGAATCTGTTGATTTTGATGTATCCATCGAAGGAATTTCTGCGGTTTCTAATAAGTTTAGTACTTGTTTATCAGCCATCCCCTTACTTGTCTCTTTCTTCGTTGTCGATGCTTTCTCCCCATTCCCGCACCCTGCAACGAACATGCTTGTTGATAATGCAAGTACAGCAAGCGTTGAAACTTTTTTCTTCATTCTTCCTTCCCCCAATCTGTATGTATACAATAGAGTATGTATAATACCATTATACAAAACATTCTGATTATTTTAAATATTTTATTTAAATAATGAAAAAGAAACGCACGGAAAGTCACCTTTTCCATGCGTTTCTTTATAGCATTTCTTTCGAATCATTCCACTGCAATCCATCGTCCAGCTCAAATGGATTTTGAATCCGAAATACATCTTCCATCATTTTCAAAAATTCTTCTTCACCTCGAGGCTCCCCGTTCACTGTAAGAGAATACGGTTCAATTTCATGCATTTGATAATCAACAACAAACTGAATAACAATTTTTTGTCTTGGCATACCACGGCTATATCCATGAAATTCGACTAACTCTAATCCATCTGTCCCTCGGTAGTACTCCCATTCTGGTTGCTGGAAATACATTTCAAATGATTCACCGATAGAAAAGAATGGGTATTCATAAAGTGAGCTTGTACGTACTTTTTGAATAACATCTTGATCTGTTGGGAAGAAAAAATGACTTAAAAATATACTAGCTGCTGTCAAAACAGTGACAATAGCTGCTCCCATTTTACTCGTTCCTCCACTATCACGAATAAGATAGCTCTCAACTGCTTCATTTTCAATCTCTCGTGCTTTTATCCGATATATTCTCCGCTCAGCAAATCGATAATATAAACCATTTGCAAAGATCCCTACTCCTATTATCATGAAAATAAGCAATAAAAACGTAAGTGGAACCATATTAATGATCGGGAGTGATACATTAAATCCCATGTAATACGAAAATGCATCACAAGCTACTAATAACATGACAAATAGAAAGGCAGGTAAATAATACTTGCGATATCCAAACCATCCCACATTGAAAATAGCAGCCCATCCATTCCAACTCCATCTTGCGATTCGTTTACGCTCTTTATCCCATTTTCTTTTATAGTATGGATAATGTGCTCCAACATATTGCTCCATATCTTTTTCTATCGGTGAGATTTCCTCTTTTGGTTCATTATGTAAAATCCGCTGACAATTTTTACAATTCAGCTGACCATCAGTGCAAGAACTCCCACAATTTATACAACGCAAAACAATCCCTCTTTCCATAACTTCTCCCATAAATAATGACGATACGTAATTTTACTGAAGTCAACAATTCATAATGAAGGTTACTTCTGACCACTAACTAATATCTCATTAAAATAGGGTTATCATATTCTTATTTCAAAATCCCCTCATGTTTTAATAACCATTCTTTCCGCCATAAGCCTCCCGCATAACCAACAAGCTTACCACTTTTTCCAATAACACGATGGCACGGAACAATAATTGAAATAGGATTCCTGCTATTCGCTCCACCTATCGCCCGTACAGCCTTTGTATTCCCAACTTTCTCTGCAATATCTAAATACGAAGCACTCACACCATATGGAATCGTATAAAGAGCTTCCCAAACACTCTTTTGAAATGGTGTTCCATCTGCGGATAACGGCACTGTAAACTCGGTTCTCATTTTATTAAAATATTCATCTAATTGGACTAAACACTGATCTACAAGCTTACTCTTGTTTTCTTTTTTTCGTTCCTCCACAAATATAACCGACGTAATTCCTTTATCATTTGCCGTAATTTCAAGCAATCCTAATTCACTTTCATAATAAGCTCGATACATACTCTATCCCCCAATTTGATTCATATTCATAATTGTAACATGAATAAATAAAATTTTGAGAATAAGCGTTTCATTATGGAAACAAAAATGATGATGATACAATGATAGAAATGACAATAAGGGGGAATGAATATGAATTATCAACTTTTTTCACCTTATACGATAAAAAACGTTACACTAAAAAATCGTATTGTTATGTCTCCTATGTGCATGTATTCATCTGAAAATGAAGATGGAAAGGTAACAAATTTTCATCATATACATTATGGGACGCGAGCTGCTGGTCAAGTTGGGCTCGTAATGCTTGAAGCAACAGCAATTGTACCTGAAGGGCGTATTTCTCATAAAGATTTAGGTATTTGGAGTAACGAACACATTGAAGGATTACAAAAGACGGTATCACTTCTTCATGAACACGGTGCAAAAGCGGCTATCCAGTTAGCTCATGCTGGACGAAAAGCTGAATTACATACAGACCCTGTTGCACCTTCGCCCATCGCATTTCATGATAAAATGAAAGTTCCAGTAGAAATGAATAAACAACAAATTCAGGAAACTGTTACAGCTTTTCAAAAAGCTGCATCCCGTTCTAAGGAAGCTGGATTTGATATTATTGAACTACATGGAGCACATGGATATCTCATTAATGAATTTCTTTCTCCACTATCAAATAGACGAACAGATGAATATGGAGGATCACCAGAAAATCGCTATCGTTTCTTAAGAGAAATCATTGATGCTGTAAATGAAGTTTGGACCGGACCTTTATTTGTCCGTATTTCTGCAAATGACTATCACCCTGAGGGGTTAACAGTAGATGACTACGTTCAATTCGCAAATTGGATGAAAGAACAAGGTGTAGATCTTATTGATTGCAGCTCTGGTGCAGTTGTACCAGCGCATATTGATGTTTATCCTGGTTACCAAGTAGAATACGCAAAACATATAAAAGAACACGCTCACATTGCAACAGGTGCAGTCGGCTTAATCACAAACGGTCTACAAGCAGAGCAGATTCTAGTAAGTAATGAAGCTGACTTAATCTTTATCGGTCGTGAATTGCTCCGTAATCCATATTTTCCAAGAACAGCTGCCAATGAACTCGGCTTTGAATTACAAGAGCCACGCCAATACAGCCGTGCTCCTGGTAAAATAGTAAACAAGACTAATTGAACGCATGAGCTTGAGGTGGAAAGATAGCGGGATAAAAATAAAAACGAGAAGGCACCCTTCTCGTTTTTTATTATTCCATCATAGTAATCTCTTTTGAATTATAAATATGGACACCGGATTCTTCACGCAATGCCGCGATATACATCCCTTTTGCAACCTGTTCCGCGGAAATCGGTTTATACTTTTTAAAAGTACCACTAAATATAAATGGCATAACACCAGAAATCTTCTCTGCCATTCTTTCTCCAAAACGAAACTCTTCTCGATCTCCTAATAATAACGATGGCCTAAAAATATGAATCCCGCCAATGACTAACTTTTGCAACTCTTCTTCCATTTCTCCTTTTACTTGCGAATAGAAGAAAAGTGATTTTGGATTTGCTCCCATAGAAGAAATAACAAGGAAATTTTGTACACCTTGCTTTTCGGCTAAACAGGCTGCTCGTAATGTATATTCATAATCTACTTTTTTAAAATTCGCTTTTGTTTTCGCTTTCTTAATTGTTGTTCCTAGGCAGTTGAATACATCATCTACAGCAAAAAACTCTTTGTATTCTTCTAATATTGAAAAATCCACTTGTTTTTGTTGTAACTTTTCATGTTCTAATTGCAATGGCTTCCTTACAAAAATAGTAACCGAATCATAGTAATCTGAGTCAAGTAATAGCTGCGTTATTTCTTGTCCAACTAAACCACTTGCACCGAGTACTAACGCTGTTCGTTTATTCATTTATCTTTATACCTCTTTATCTACTTTTATCCCATCTGAACAGGCAATATATCCCCTATTTACCGGAGTTTCCTTTACCTCATTTTATCATAAGTAATGTACTATGCGTTATTCAAATGATTTCCCTACTCTTTTTTCTTTTTTGTCTCTGCCGGCAACTTCGTTATCAATGTAGAATCACCTAAATTACTGATTAATGTCTTTAAAAAAATTAAAACACAAGATAACGGCAAAACTACTGCTAATATTAATAAGATTGCCTCTATGATGTAATTCAATCCCTCATCCCCTTTTTCGTACCCTCTACCTCAATATATGAAAGCAGTGTTGTCACATATGCAACGTTCATAAAAATTAATCCTGTTCTTTTTGACAACTTTATAACAAAATCAAATCGGAATGATTATTATTTATTGCAACTTTCCTAAAGATATATTATACTAGGTTCGCAACATAAAACGTAATTATTCCGTTTTATTTTAAAAATTGATTTTCCTCTTACATTTTGGGGAAAATAGACTTGTAAAAAAGAGAAAAGAGGAGAATTACATGAATAAAAGATTAACCCTATTTTCATTCCTGTTGATTTTCACACTAATTTTTGCTGGATGTTCTAGTAAAAAAGAAGGATCTGCAAAGAAGGATGGAAAACTTACTGTATATACAACTATTTTTCCACTGGCTGATTTCGCTAAAAAAATCGGTGGTGACTACGTAAATGTAGAAGCAATTTATCCGCCTGGTGCTGACTCTCATACATATGAGCCAAGTCAGAAACAAACCGTGCAAATTGCAAAAGCAGATTTATTTGTGTATAACGGCGCTGAATTAGAGCCATTTGCTGAGAAACTGGAAACAACATTAAAAAAAGAGAACGTAAAAGTTGTAAATGCATCTCAAGGTATTGAGCTTCGCGCATCATCTGAAGAAGAACACCACGATCATGAAGACGGTCATACAGAGGATGGGCATCCTCATGATAAGGACCCACATGTTTGGTTGGATCCTACACTTGCAATGAAACAGGCTGAAAAAATCAAAAATGCACTTGTGGAATTGCAACCAGATCATAAACAAGAATTTGAAAAAAACTTTGCAGCATTACAAACAAAATTTACTGATTTAGATGATCAATTTAAATCAGTTGTTGCAAATGCAAAAACAAAAGAAATTTTAGTTTCTCATGCTGCATACGGATACTGGGAACAGCGCTACGGCTTAAAACAAATCCCGGTTGCTGGAATATCTGCTTCTGATGAGCCATCTCAAAAAGAACTTGCTAACATTACGAAAACAGCGAAAGATCATGGCTTAAAATATATTTTATTTGAAACATTCTCTACTCCAAAAGTAGCGGAAGTAATCCAAAAAGAAACGGGAACGAAAATTTTACGTTTAAATCACCTTGCTACTATCTCTGAAGATGATGCGAAGAAAAATAAAGATTACTTTACATTAATGGAAGAAAACGTGAATACTTTAAAAGAAGCTACAAACTAAATGTACCTTTCAGACAACTGGAATTTTTCAGTTGTCTTTTTCATAGACCACAGCTTGACTTAAACAAAATAACAAGTAAAATTATCCATATTGGTTTTAAAGATATGATATTTCAGAAAGTGAGTTGGAACTATGAATCTTCACATTTGTGAAGTAACAGCAAATAATTGGCGTTCAGTCGCTGCTTTAGACGTAGCAAAGGAGCAGCAACAGTTCATTGAAAGCAATGCGTTTTCTTTAGCCGAGTCATTATATGAAGAAAACGGAACGTCAGTAGGCTTATATGATGGAGAAACACTTGTTGGATACGCGATGTATGGCTGGTATTCAAAAAAAGATGATAGCGTATGGCTAGATCGTTTTATGATCGATTACCATTTCCAAGGAAATGGCTATGCGAAGCGTTTTCTCCACCTGCTTATCCAGTATTTACAACAAAAATTTCAATGTAAAAAAATTTATTTAAGTCTTCATCCAGATAACAAACTAGCAATGAAACTATATGAATCGTTTAGTTTCCATTTAACTGGTGATATCGATGATAATGGTCCAGTTGTAGGTGTTGTAATGGAATTACTTATAGATGAAAGCAAAAGCCTGTGAGAACAGGCTTTTTTGCTTTTTTTCTACTACTCTTTATTGATTAATATATATATCCATTTTGATTTTCCAGCATATAAGTCACGGCTATAAAGTGCACTCATTTGCTCTCTTTGTTTTCACTTGGCATGGGGCAGGAAAAGGATCTGACCGCTTCTATGCATGGCCAGATTCTCTCTCCCATCTAAAAAGAAAGGTTTTATGTCGATTTTTCAATTTGTACTTATATAGAACATTCTCAAAAAAAATAAGCCTGCAATTCTTACAGGCTTATTTCACACATTCCTTGAAGTGTTCTTGGAACCATTCTTTATTAATATCTTTTCCGATGAAAACGACTTCACTTATGCGCTCTTCTCCTTCTTGCCACTCTCTATCATACGAAGCAGCAAATAGTGTATGAACGCCTTGGAAGACAATGCGACGATCTACTCCATCAATTGATAAAATTCCCTTATAACGATATAAGTACTCTCCTAGTTCTTGAACAACAGCTGCCATCCATTCATTTAACTTCTGCAAATCAAGTGGACGCTCTTCACGTAATACAAATGATTTCACACCTTCTAAATGATGATGCTCTTTATGCGGATAAATGTCTAATGTATCACGCGTTTTAAACGTTTGAATTTCTAGCAAGGCAGGAATATCTACTTCACAATTTGTCGTTGGAATTAATTTTGCCGTCGGATTAATCCCTTGTAATTCAGTAAGAAGCTTTTCCTTTTCTTGCTTTTCAATTAAATCTAATTTATTTACTAAAACTATATCAGCAAAAGCAATTTGTTCTTTTGCCTCTAGCCCTTTTTCAAAGTGCTTATGTATATGATAACTATCTACAACTGTTACGACACCATTAATTTGATATGCGGATTGAATAACTGGATCTAAAAAGAACGTTTGAATAATCGGACCTGGGTTCGCAAGACCTGTCGTTTCAATCACCAGACCATCAAAATCCATTTTTCCTTCTGCTTTTACATCAAGCAATTGTTTTAAAGCAACAAGTAAATCTTCACGCACTGTACAGCATAAACAACCATTTGTCATTTCCATAATTTCTTCTTCGACATTCATAATTAATTGATTATCAATGCCAATTTGTCCTATTTCATTTACAATAACCGCTAATTTTTTTCCGTGTTCTTCTGATAAAATACGATTTAATAATGTTGTTTTCCCTGACCCAAGAAAACCAGTTAAAATTGTTACTGGAATCATTTTTTTACAGCTCCTTATGCTTATATCTCTATACATTATACCATACCAAAAAAGTTGTTTTTTACAGAAAAGACATATTTATTGTAAGCACCTTATGATAGCTATATAATAATACCAAACAAGAAAACCTTTTCAAAAACGTCACCATTCACCAAGGAGGTCTACTTAAAATGGAACGAATTCAAATGGCTAGTAGCCTTGAATTTTCTCGTATCATTCAAGGATTTTGGCGTTTAGCAGAATGGAATATGCCAAAGCAAGAATTACTTTCTTTTATCGAATCTTGTATGGATATGGGAATTACAACTTTTGATCATGCCGACATTTACGGGGGATATACATGTGAATCATTATTTGGGGAAGCTTTGCAATTAAAACCTTCTTTACGTGAAAACATGCAAATTGTAACAAAATGTGGAATCGCTCCCCCATCACCAAAGTTTCCAAATCGATATGTCGCTCACTATAATACTAGCGCTAAACATATTGTAAAAAGCGCGGAAGAGTCACTCAAGAACTTACATACGGATTATATTGATTTGTTACTTATTCATCGTCCTGATCCATTTATGGATCCAGCTGAGGTGGCAGAAGCTTTTTCACGTTTAAAACAGGATGGAAAAGTCCGCTATTTTGGTGTATCTAACTTTTTACCGTCCCAATTCAATATGCTTAGCTCATATTTAGATTTTCCGCTCATTACAAATCAAATTGAAGTATCTGCGATGCAGCTTGAGCATTTTGAAAAAGGTACAATTGACTTATGCCAAGAAAAAAGAATCAGTCCTATGATTTGGTCTCCTCTTGCTGGTGGAGAAATCTTTACAAGTCAAAATGAACGTGCTGTACGCTTACGAGAAACTTTACAAAATATCGCGAATGAACTAAATATTGATGGCATCGATATTGTCATGTATGCATGGCTACTTGCTCATCCAGCGAAAATGATGCCAATCGTTGGTTCTAGTAAGCTAGATCGTGTGAAAGCAGCTGTAATTGCAACAAAACTTACATTGAATCGTCAGCAATGGTTTACGATCTTTGAAAGTTCAAATGGCCATCCCGTACCATGATATGCTAGTAAATCATAAAAAAGAGGAGCTACTACCTTATAGCTCTTCTTTTTTATACCTATTTCTTGTCATTGCAAACACACATGTATCCCTTAATCCGTGACCATCTACTGCTACACTGCTGCTTTCTAAAATCCCTTCTAATGTAAAACCTAGTCTCTCTGGTATCGCTCTACTTCTTACATTTCGTGAATCACAGCGAATCTCTATCCGGTTTGCCTGTAACTCAGAAAAAGCATAATCCATAATCCCCTGTGCTGCTTCTGTCATATAGCCTTTTCCACCAAAGCGCGAATCTATCCAGTACCCAATTTCAAATTTTGGTACTTCCCAATTAATACGATGCAATCCAGAAGAAGCTACAAATTCGCCTGTTTCTTTTAAAAATACTAGTAATCTCAAATCTTCACGTTGTAAAAATTGAATATGTGACCTTCTTATACTCGCTTCGATTTCTTCTTCTGTTTGCTCTTTTTGAGCGAAAACCATCCAAGGCTTTAGTTCTTCTACCGATGCATTGATAGCTTCATATACCGCTTTTCCATCCCCTGGTTTCGGCATTCGAATAAGAAGCCTGTCTGTGTAAAATTCAGAAGGAAAATCAAGTAATAATGGATTCATTACAAACACTCCTTATCATTCTTTTACATATAATAATATTTAATCCAAACTATACAGTAAACACCTTTTTTCAGAATCAAGCTTATTTTCAAACAAAATCACATGTACCTCTCCCAATTCATACGCATCATGATGCTTTACCTACTACTTATACAACCAACTGATTCACCTCTACGGCTGTACGTATTCCAGACTCAATTGCTCCTTGTATCCACCCGTGATAAAGCGTAGTATGATCTCCGGCAAAATATATTTTCCCCTCTGGTTTTACAATCGCTGGTTGCAGTTCTGTTTCTTGACCCGCTTGAAAAATCGCAAACCCTCCTAATGCATACGGGTCCAATGTCCAATTCTTTGCTACTCCTGACATAAATTCATCATATACTTGATCACCTAATATAGTCGCTAAATTTTGTAATGTATAATAAATGCGATCACCTTTCGACAATCCATCCCATAATAATGCATCATAAGACCACGTATAACTTCCAAGCATCATAGCAGGTCCCTTTGAACCAATACCATGACTCGGATAATATGCATAACGGATTGGTAAATCCGTTATAATCCTTCCCCCTAATTGCCCCTGCTCTTCCCAAAAACGACTTTTAAACTGAATACCTATTTTAGTTGCCGCCATATAATGTAGTTCACGAATTGCTTTCCATTTTTCATGTGATACAGAATCGAATGGATCAATTTCTACAAAGCGCATTGTAGAAAATGGAATTGTAATAATAACTAGATCGCCCGTTATGCTACTATATTCAAACGTTTCTTCATGCCTACAATAAGCTGTCACTCCTTTTTCATGTTGATGAAGCTTCATCAATTTTTGATTGTATATAATATGATCCTGTAACTGAGGTAAAAAAGCTTTCGGAAGCTGATCATTTCCTCCTGTAATTTCACAAAAACCCCTTTCCTCTTGCAATATATATATAAAACGTAATGTTTCAACAAATGATCTTTCTAAAAATCCTTCTAAATCTAGCAGTACACCAATCATTTCAATTGTTACTGGTGAAAAGTACGTATTGTACTGATAAGGATGATACTTTAAAAACTGTGCTGTTGAATACTTTCCAAAGTCTTTTTCGACAATCTCCCAGTTTTTATCTGGATTTCTTTTAATGAAATCCATAATTGGCTGCACTGCTAACAATAATAATTCCTCGGATGTTTTTCCTTCTTCATTCATTGCTACAGGGTAACGTAATACACTAGGGTTCTTCTCATATTGCCTCAATGTCGTTTTTCTACCATTCACATAAATAATATCTGTCTCATTTCGATTAATAAAAGGGGTCACTTGTAGTCCGAACTTTCTTATATAAGCCATCGTTAATGTATGTATATATGGAATACGCATTGCTCCAACATCTAAATATAATCCGGTGTCTTGCATTCTAATCGTCTCAATTCGGCCTCCTATACGGTTATTCGCTTCTAAAATTTTCACATGATGTCCTGCACTTTTAAGTAACGATGCTGATACTAAACCAGCCATTCCAGCACCAATTACAATGATTTGTTTTGGTGCTACTGTTTTCGGTAATCCCTTATCAATAATTCTCACCATTTCATCAGTTGTGACACCGGATTGTGTATGCGCTCGCATCATTCCACCCCTTACTTTGAAAATACAAAACAGTGATTCTCTGCATTGTATTCACAAGTATAGTAGAACAATACATTTTTCTGAATATTCACTAATAATTCACAGAGATTTGCTCTCATCCTACACCCCTTATCATATAATAAAGATATAGATAGGAAATGTAAGGAAAGGATTGATAAATATGAAACGTACTTACGACTATCCCGAAACAAAAAAACATTTAGAATTGAAAAAACAACTACTATGCAAAAAATTATTGGATGTAAATTTAAGTGTAGATGATCGTAATCAAATTAAGATGGAAATCGATAACTACGAATACATTTTAACATTAGTGGAAATGAATCATTATGAACGTGGAATTTCTCATGAAAAGCGGATGTGAAAGCGTTCGCTTTTTCATTTGTAATCCAAAAAAGGAGTGTATCATCCTATGTGATGCACTCCTTTTCTTCTACCTTCTTTATAAATCTGTACCCGCAATATATCCAACTGCTTCTTGTAATATTTCTTCAAAGTTTTCAGGGTAATCATGGTTTAGATTAGATATAACTTTATACTCATGCTTTATATTTTTCGTTTCCAATAGCTTCACAAACTTCTGTGTACATTCAAAGCAATCCTCATCCTGATCTCCACAAACAATATATCCCTTAATCCCTTTATCCTTCAATTTATTCAGCAAACCTTCCCACTCTTCAACCTCAGGGAGCCACGGTGCGACAAAAACAAAGCCTTTTGCCGCTATATTTTCGTTTAATATCGCTTGTAGTGCCACCCTTGCTCCAGCAGAAAAACCTCCAATTCAAACAAAAAAAGACAACAATATGGTATTGTTGTTTTCATCCTAAACAATATTCTGTTTACTCTTATCTGGTTTACTTGAAACTAAATAATGCTTCTCTGAAATATATAAATCTCTCTTTAATATACGATCTAAATACGGCGCTAATTTCATTCTACATATGAGACGATCTTCATCGCCTTCTACAATCGGGAATATTTCTTTTTCTGTTACATATTGATCTACTGCTTTTTGTACAAGATCAATCTCTTTTACAAGTTCTATATTTTCTGCTGTATATTCAAATACCTCGAGCGTTTCCTTTGTAATAAGAAACATATTTGTCGGAAATGCTGGTAAATACGGTTTTAACAAGTCATAATTCACTGTATAATCTTCATTGACTAATACTGTATAAACAATATTTGCATTTGTTTCCAGAAACTTAGCCATTGCTTGCTCTAATTCGTCTTTCGTAATTGGCCTCTCCTCTTTTCCACTTTTGAAAAAGCGAAACATTGCATCGCCTCCTTTTTACTATATTATACCATAAAAAGAAGACTGAAAAATCACAAAAACCTATTGAAAGGATTTTTCAATAGGTTTTTTATTCTACTATTTGTGAGGGTAAATAATAAATTACGTATAAACACTAATAAAAGCTCTACTTTATTTTAAAAATGCACTTAACATCCAAACATGTTGTTCTAATGTTGTATGAATTGCCAATAACATATCAGCGGACGTTTCATCCTCAGCTTCATCAGCTACTTCCATACCTTCTTTTAACTCTTGAATAATCGCAGAAAAATCATTTACTAATGTTTGCACCATTTCTTCAGCTGATTCGTTACTTGTTCCTTCATGTACAGTAGATGTTTCTAAATACTCTTTCATTGTCGCTAATGGTTTCCCGCCCAATGCTAAAATACGCTCTGCTAATTCATCAATATACGTTGCTGCTTCATTATAAAATTCTTCAAATTTTTCATGTAATGTAAAGAAGTGTGGTCCTGTCACATACCAGTGATAGTTATGAATTTTCACATATAACACATTCCAGTTTGCTACCTGTTTGTTTAATACTTCAACAACATTTGTTTTCGTACTCATGCAATCCACTCCTCTTATCACTTTAGAATTATTATCTTTTAATAATACATTTTCATTGTACCACACATTTCCTACTCTTCCAAATCATTAGCTTATATGTAACAAAACTTTAACAACTTTTATCTTTTCCTAATCTTCAGAAATTCATGTATCCTTTCATGTCTAATTGTCCAAGCTCACACATATGCATAGTAGTAAGTCGCGTTCATCATAGTAGAAAGAGGGATTACATGAATAATCAACAATGGCAAGTAGCAAAAAAAGTTGCTGCTACTTATATTGGGACTGTCGTCGGGGCTGGATTTGCAACTGGACGAGAAATTGTTGAATTTTTTACAATTAACGGCCTATACGGAACAATCGGAATATGTATAAGTGGATTTTTTTTTATTTGGTTAGGTACGAAGATGATGTTGCTTTCCTCACAAATTGGTGCATTCTCAGCACAAGAATTTAACAAATATTTATTTGGAGATGTATTTGGAAATGTAGTAAACACTTTATTGCTCCTTGTACTGTTCGGGGTAACAAGTGTTATGTTATCAGGGGCTGGTGCGGTATTTGAAGAACAACTCCGTCTCCCAAGGCAACTGGGTATTTTTATTACAGTTATTGCTTGTATCATGATTGGTAGCCGGGGATTACAAGGGGTTTTCGAAGTAAATACACTTGTAGTACCCATTATGATGATTTTCATTATTGGACTTGCTATTACAACATTTATTCACGGTACAACACCTATACTTAATACTATTCCTACAGAAAGTTGGAATATAAAATGGATTACAAGTCCTATTACATATGTTGCCTTAAACCTTTCTCTCGCCCAAAGTGTTCTCGTACCATTAGCAAGTGAGGTGAAAGATCAAAAAGCTATTTTATGGGGAGGGATTTTAGGAGGCGCAGGACTCTGTTTTATTCTATTATGTAGCCATTTGGCTATTTTATCGGTTGAGCAATTTTATCAATACAACATTCCTATGGCAGAAGTTGTCCGACGATTCAATGCAACTTTTCACTTTTTCTTTGTCCTTATTATTTTTGGAGAAGTATTTACAACATTAGTTGGAAATATATTTGGGATGACCAAACAAATGCAATCTATCACTGGTTGGAAAAACAATCGGATTGTTTATTTTATTTTACTAATTAGTTATTGCTTTAGCTATATTGGCTACAGTGAACTCCTGCACATCTTATATCCAATAATCGGATGGGTTAGTATCATCCTACTCCCCATTATCGCATGTAAACAACTTCAAAAAACATAAAAAAGCATCCGCTATGAGCGGACGCTTTTTTATTCACAGTCTTCACACACTTCCCAATATAGTCCCATCTCTACTGCAAGATACGGCTTTAATTGTAACCGAATCATGCGACTTGGCATACGCTCTAATACAAACTGAATAGCGTCCTCATCCTCTTCTAATTCCGCTTTTAAAATTGCTATCCGCTGTATAGTAGTGATGGATTTCTCATCTTTATATAAAGTAATCCTTATCTCATCATATTCATTAAAATATATTTCCACACTCATATGTTCTGTCACTATTTCATCAACAATTGAATACGTACCATTTTGTTCTTGGATCACATATTTCCAGCCGTCTTTTCCATCTTCCATTGGAGTAACTTGAAACAATGTCATTAAATCCTCGTATAGCATAAGATAACCCCTCTCTTACTAAAAACCATGAGTATTATATATACCCTTTCTCTCTATCACTATCACGTTTATTGTACCATATATCGCTTCTCTTACTATATTCATTTGCTTTATGCTACACGGATTTTATACAAATTATACAATCAAGATTAATCTAATTACAGACAACCTAACTTCTTCACTTTTGCTGTGTTTTAAGGCGAAAATCTTATTGTACATAAAAAAACAGAAATGACGTGTATCATTCCTGTTTCCCATTAAAATACTTTACCTATCGCCGCTAAAGCTAACACCGCTATCAAACATGCAAATAATAACGATACAACAAAACTAACAATCGGTAATGTTTTCTTTTCATTCTTCTTAAACAATAGCCTTAAACTAAGAATAATATTCAATGGTACACATACGAAATAAAAATATTTAACAACGTTCATTGCACCACTCAAACTATTTAAAAGTGTGTTAAATGCAAACACTTCAACTAAAAAAACAAGAAAAAATGAAATACTTAACCAAAATGAAACATAGCTAAGCCAAGAATGTTTTTTTGTTCCCCAATACACTCCCATACTGCTCTCCTTTATATATAAGTAGTCTACTTTAATAATAATTATACATACTTATAACAAATCCCTTTATTTTTCGACAATAAAACAAAAAGGAGCTGCCCCTCCCCTAGTAGCCATTCAGCTACTGTTGAGACAGTCTCCTCATCATTATACTTTAAATCTTTCAATCAGTACTTGTAATTCCTCGGCCATTTGTGACAATGTACCCGCAGCGGAACTAATTTCCTCCATAGAAGCCAATTGCTCTTCAGCAGATGCAGCAATATTTTGTGTACTTGTCGCATTATTTTGCGCTGTCATGGCAATTTCACCAACTGAAATAGAAACCTCATTTGCACCTTTTGACATTCCATTTGCCGTTTCTACCATACTTTCAATTTGCGTAGCAATTTCATTTGT
>NZ_NVPR01000136.1 GCF_002551815.1 Bacillus sp. AFS098217 | reverse complement strand
GTTTTCAAAGAACTTGTTTGTCGCTCATTTGCGACTCCCTTATGTTAACATTTCTATGTTTCAATGTCAACTAAGTTTTTTATTTCGTTTGCCGCGTTTTGCTTTGTTGCTATCGGCGACTCGTATAATATTACACTTACACATTAAAATAGTCAATGCTTTTTATATAAAAATTAAATATTTTTATTCCTCCTATGAAAACTCTCGCCACTTATCTCCTTCGAATTTTGAGGTGAGGGGGGTTCTCGTGTATCATCTTCAAGAGATGCTTAACACGAGTGAAGTTGACACAACTGCCTGATGGCACAATCCCTCTATTCCATCGGCAGACGCCTTTGGAACTGTTTTTTAGATATTATAGGAACCATTCAATGAATCGTCTACCCTCTTCTTATATTCTCACATTAATATGATTTATACTCTTTATTTTCTTTAGTTTGTCGATCTACAGATTTTATTAGAACACGCAATTTATCTTTATCTGCCCAGACAACTCCTAATAAAACTAGACATCCCCCTATTAAAATATCCCACGTTAAAGATTCATTTAATAAAATAACCGAGGTAATAATACTTATGAGTGGTAAAGCATTTAGATATAGTCCACTTACTGATGCCGCAACCTTTTCTAGTGCCTTATTCCAAAACCAATAGGCAAGAATTGTTGCACAAACAACAAGATACATAAAACTAAGTCCTGTCTTCCATGTACCTATTTGAGGTAGACCACAGTAAAAAGTTTCAATAGCCGCAAAGGGGAATAGAATGATTGCCCCAATGAGCAATGTTAATGTTGTAAATACTTCGCTTGATAGATTTCTTTCTTGTTTTGGCCTTTTTAATAATATTGTATAAAACGCAAATACAAAAGTACTTAATAGAATAAGCATATCTCCAACTAAAGAAGAACTTTGAGTATCATTACCAGATGGAATCGTAATACATATTACTCCTATAAAACCTAATATAACTCCAACCCAATAGTTTAACTGAATTTTTTCTTTTAGAAACAGTGCCGAGAAAATGATTGTAACTAATGGTAAAGCAGCGTCAATGATACTAACATGTAACCCACTTGTTAAAGAAATCCCATACGAGGTAAACATGAAGTATCCTGCTACACCAGTAAAAGATAACAAGCTCATCCTTTTCCATGGGACATCCTTATTTACAATATTTTTTCGTAGCTGATGAAAAGAAAAAAGCAGACATATCCCTCCAGCAAAACAAAGACGAAGAAATAATAAAGTGAATGGTTGAATTAACTCTAACGCCCATTTTGTCGGAGCAATTGCTGTTCCCCATAGTATAATTGCTACTAATAACATACATATCTCTTTCATAATCACCCACACCCATCCTAAAATTTCATGTATCTATTCCTTCCGTTAAGTAAAAACCTTAATTATAAAATTCTACTTTTATATTTTACTTGTTTTTTCTATATATATATCAATTAAAAAACCGACATAAAACCCCTCTTTTCAGATGAGAGAGAGCATCTGTCAGGGCCTTTTTTGCCACATGCGAAGTAAAACGAGTAATCTGTACCCTTTGTAAAGGACATGTTGAAGAATTAAAATGGATTTATGCATATAAGATCCTTTTTGCAATAAAGAAAAATTCTCGTCACGACTTGGGTTTTTACAAACTATTATCCTTCTTCTTTCATCATCTAAACCTTGGGACAAAGTGAGAATCTTACTGCCTACAAATAGAAAATAAAACACAAAAAAGACGAGTCATTCTGACTCGTCTAAGGTTGCTTGGCGACGTC
>NZ_NVPR01000135.1 GCF_002551815.1 Bacillus sp. AFS098217 | reverse complement strand
ATGTCGTTTTTTTAATTGGTGTATATATACATCAATATTTCTATCATCTTCTTACTATTTCAAAATACATTTTTCTAAATCCTGAATCTCCTTGAATAATTTTCTGTATTTTCAGTTAAATAAAATTATTCTACATATATACATGATATTTTATCACAATAAAAACTATATATCATTATATTTAATTTTAATAAAATTAAATAATATTATCTATTGTAATAACGTGACAAATAACCATCATTTTCAACTCTTTTTTCTTCATAATTGTTATATAAATATATCTTTAAACACCTTAACAATATAAACTTGCTACTTCGGCAAACTTATAGAGCTTAGTTTTATGAAATAAATTTCCTACTCAAATTAACGACAATCGCTACTTTTGAGCAAGAATGTATTCAATAATGTAAAATACAAATGCTGTTTATTTCTCACAAAACAAAACACATATTTGTTGGAAATCTTACATATATTTAGTACACTAATAACTATGAAATACATAAGGCGATGGAGTTCGCCATAACCGCTGCTTAGCTAATGACTCCTACCAGTATATACACTGGTAGGAGTCTATTTGTTTTGAGCACTCTATAAGAGAGGTGAAGGAATTGGTATATATTATTGTTGGTATTGCAGGTATATTAGGTGCTCTTGCCCGTTATTATTTAGGACTTAATATCGATATGTTTTGGCATCATATTTTCCCATTTGCTACATTATTGATTAATTTAATTGGCTGCTTTGTACTAAGCTGGATTACTACTTATATTTCTCGTTTGGACATTCTTCCTTCAGAGATTGTCACAGGAATTGGAACAGGATTTGTAGGATCATTTACTACTTTTTCTACTTTCAGTGTAGAGACTGTTAAATTAATCAATTATTCAGAATGGACACTTGCAATTTTATATGTATTATGCAGCATGTTGGGCGGTCTCCTTATGTCTGGACTGGGTTATAAATTTGGAGATATTTTATATGCAAAGCGTACTATCACAGCCAGAGGGGGAACTAAGTAATGACAGAGTATCATGCTTTATTGGTAGCGATTGGTGGTTTCTTTGGTGCCATTACCCGCTTTGGCATAAGCAATTGGTTCAAAAAAAGAAACGCAATATCTTTTCCGATTGCTACATTTCTGATCAATATAACAGGTGCATTTTTACTTGGATATATCGTTGGTAAAGGCATAGATAAAAGTTGGCAACTATTGTTAGGAACAGGGTTCATGGGGGCCTTCACTACATTTTCTACATTTAAATTGGAGTCTATCCAGCTTTTCACTAATAAAAAATTTGGCGTTTCCTTCCTATACCTAGGCGCCACTTATAGCATCGGTATCCTGCTCGCATTCCTTGGAATGAAGTTAGGCAGAATATAGTATTACAAAACAAAGTAGTGAAATAAAAACGAAAGGGATCGTGACATTTTTTATGAGTCACCATCCCTTTTGTTTTATTATGTGGACGATTTGATTAAATCACAATGCTACATTGTATACGTTGACCCAAATGGAATTGCTGAGAAATGAGTTAGATATATACCAGGGTGTACGACATGCACAGGATGATGATAATATTGCAAGAAAAGGTGGTGATTGTGCTGCATAGCTTGATAAACCGCATGAATCGTTGCCTGTGCCCCAGCTGCTGTAATCGCTGATGCAACTTGCCTTCCGTTGTCAAAATAATGATTTATCATAATCATTCATCTCACTTTTGTATGCATAATCAAATTACCTTTTACATGTTATGTCTATATCTCCAAGAAAGTGTTTGATTCCATGAATATAAAAATTTATTATTTCATATCTAAATATTGACGCTGGAAAATACACATCCTGATTGCATTATGATAGTTACCATCAACGAAAAATTCATCTTGTAACTCACCTTCAATTGCAAAACCGACTTTTTTGTAAATATGCGTAGCTTTTTCGTTTTCTTTATCTACTATTAAATAGATTTTGTGCATATTTAATACGGAAAAAGCGTAATCCATTGCTAAACGAGTTGCACACGCTGCATAACCATAACCTTGATACTTTGGATCGATGATAATTTGAAATTCTGTTCTTCGATGAATATAATCGATCTCCACTAATTCAACTAATCCAACCATATTGTTATCTTTTTCCACTATAAAACGACGTTCACTTTGATCATGAATGTGCTTATCATATAAATCCTGCAACTCCACAAAAGCTTCATAAGGTTCTTCAAACCAATAAGACATAATATGTGCATTGTTATTAAGCTCATGAACAAATTTCAAATCTTCTCGTTCTAAAGGGCGTAGTTTCAGTTCTTGACTCATTTTCTTACCCCCAAAGATAAAATAATTTCTCCGTCTAGTTTCTCAATTTTTTTCATTTCAAAACGCTCCTTTACAGCTCTCTACTCACATTTTAAACCTTGAAGTAACTTGAAGGTCAAGC
>NZ_NVPR01000134.1 GCF_002551815.1 Bacillus sp. AFS098217 | reverse complement strand
CTTCTTTAGAAAAGCGGAAGCGGCTTGCTCAGAATCGCAGGACGTCCGAGGGGCGAAACGACCGGAGATTCTAGCCGCTAGAGCTGGACAATGCTTTCGCTGAATGTTGAGGTGGGAGTATTACTGCCCGTTAATGCGGGATAAAAATGATAGATATTTTATCATCACTTATAAAAAATAGATAAAATGAAAGTAACACGGTTTAGATAGGGAGTTATAAAATGAAATTAATTATTGCTGAGAAACCAGATCAAGGTTTGGCCCTTGTTTCTCAATTTAAATATCGCCGAAAAGATGGCTATTTAGAGGTAGAGGCAAATGAGTTATTTCCAAAGGGAGCTTACTGTACATGGGCAATTGGTCATTTGACGCAGTTATGTAATCCTGAACATTATCACGCTGAATGGAAAAAATGGTCACTCGATACATTACCAATGATTCCGGAGCGTTTTCAATTTGAAGTAACAAAATCAAAGTATAAGCAATTTAATGTTGTGAAACAGTTGTTACATAATCCACAAGTGACGGAAATTATTCATGCAGGTGATGCTGGGCGAGAAGATATACAGACATGGGTTATTGTGTAAAAAAGATATGTTGGATATTATCAACATATCTTTTTTGTATAAATTAAATACATATATAAACTTGATAAAATGTGAATATTTTGATAATTTATAAAATATAGATAAATAAAAGTGGTGATGTTTTGAGAGTGTTAAGTGAGATTAAAGGGAGTTTAGGGAACTTTTATGAACTTTCTATAAATGGAGTATCCTTCAGAAAAATAAAAATAGTTAGGGTAAGTCGAGAGTATAAGGGATATTACTATTTGTTTTTATTAAATTCACAGGGGAAGATAATCCAAAGCGTATTTGATTTTTTAAATGAGTATTGTAGAAACGAAACAGTAAACAGTAGAGAGCAGTCAACTACCGCATTGAAATTTTTATATTCATTTGTAGAAATCTTAGATAAGAAAATTGAAGATTTTGATAGTAGGGATATACAAAACTTCTCATGTTTTTTACAAGGAAATAATAGTACTGGGAATTTTTTAACTTGCAAATTTATTAGTCAGAGGTCAATATCTACTCACAATCAATATTTTGATATGATTCGAAAGTATTTAAGGTACATTGGAATCAAGGAGGGGGGCTTTTTTGAAAAAAAAGTAGTGAGTAAAGAACGTGGAGGATATGGAATGCTAGCACACACCCAGGAAGTTAAATTAGAAAAGTACAGAACTAATAAGAGTAGACATAGCAGCTTTGCACAATATGTTCCTAAGTATATTTCAAGTGAGGATTACAAAAAAATAATGAGTCATTTAAAAGTAAGGAATTCAAAACATAATTTAAGAGATTCTATTATTATAAATTTGATGTATACAAGGGGATTGAGATTAGGAGAAGTATTAGGGTTAACTCTGGAGGATATAACAGAACATCCAGATAATAATGAAGCTAGTTTATTATATATCAGAAATAGAGTGAGTGACAAGAAATATCAATGTGCAAAAGGATGTATGAAAGTTACTACAAAAGAAGATTACGCAACTAAGGCGTATCAAGAAGAAAATAGGGGATATCAAACAGTAGCGATACCTCCAGACTTAAAGAGGGAACTTCAACAATACACAAATTTATCAAGAGATATATTCGAACTATCTACTAAAAAAATAAAAAATATGATGAATGGGAGCAAAGCTGACAGTGTTGTAAGTAATTCAAATATTAATAATTATTATTTATTCTTAAATAAAAATGGAACACCATTATCTTCAGCTGGATGGAGTAAAATTTTAAAGGAAATCTTTAGAGCTGTTAAACTAGATATAGATAGAGAGGTTAGAAAAAATAATTTAAGTCATCGATTTAGACATGGATATGCAATGTTTTTGATTGAAAAATTGAAAAAGGATATTAGCTATGTAAAATGTCAAATGAGACATCGAAGTCTTCAGTCAACAATGAAATATTTCAATCCTACTAGGGAAAAAATTTTAGAAGAAAGTATGAAAATTCAAGAGAAAATTAAAAATAATTTGTAAGTGTAAGTAAGGATGGTGAAGAGAAGGTGTTTGATTGTAACAAAATAGAAGAAGATATAAAAGATTTAATTAGGGAAGATATACAGGATGTACAATTAAAAAGAATTTTAATACCGTTCTTAGAACATTATTTTCTTTATAAAAAGAATGATACCATTTTTCTACCTAATAAAATTGTGTTAGGTTGGATTATTTTAATTGTTAATTTGAGAAGAAAAAAAGTCTATGAATTAGATCAAAACTTTCTTTCGAAAATCTCTCATTCCAGTAATTTGATTGATAAAGTCAATTTTGACCGAGGAGATGATAGCAATTCAAGTTGCTATTTAAAAATTAAAGGTTATGACTATAGTGGTAGAGAGGTTATTGAGGCAAGAAAATGTTTTTTTGATATTCTAAAAAAAATGTATGTATTTATGTTTGATAATAAAATTTTTAGCAACTTAAAAACTAGTAAGGAAATAAGTTGGTATATTAATTATTTAACAGAAGAAACTGAAATTAAGATTTTCGACAAAAGTTCTTTTCTAATAAAAGGAAATTCTGGGCGTATAAAAATAGTCAATGGAGAAAATATTTTTATTGAAAAGTTATTAAAGGATTTCTTTGATAAAGCTAATCGGGAAAACAGCTTTTCTGGTGGCGCATTACAATATTTTATTTATTTTTTTAAAGACAGTTTAGGAAAAGAAATTGTTAATTTCTATCAAGATTTTAATGAAAGTCTATTTCAAGAGCAATATATATATTTCGAATGTTTGGAAAAGAAAATTATTCGGAATGTTACTGTAACATTAAATTTTAACTTAAGACGCTGTTTAGTTATGTTTTATCGTTTTGTAATAAATGAAGCTGCAAATGAAAATATAAAACTATTCACTCCACAGTTTAGATACATAATATATTCCAAAAGCTTCTACAAATATTATGAGGAAGGATATGTTTTTGTTTATCATAATAAATTAGAATATCCCCCGCAACAAGATAAAATATGTGTGCTTCCGGATATTTTAAATCAAAATGATACTAGTTGTGGAAATATGCGTTGTAATTTCATAAATTTAACAAGTGTTAATCAATGTTTTAAAGAAGATTTGCGTCAATTCCTTTGGTATAGTACTGGTAACTTGAGAAATACTGTAAACTATATTCCAAAGTTAATTGAGTTTTTGAATTATACAATGGAGTATCATGAAATACATACAAATGTTATTCAATTGAATAGAGATAATCAAAAGACTTTTCCTCAAGATATGCTCTATGAATATAGGAGTATGATAGAGCTAGAAACAAAATCGACTGGACATTTAAAAGGGATTTTAAAAATTGTAAGAAAATATCTTAGCTATTATGAAGAGAAATATAATGTATTATCTAGTGATCTTGCTATTCTTAATTTAAAAGGATTAGGGACGTATAAAGGTGGTACACCGATAACAGAGAATGACTGTAAAGTTATTTATGAAGAATTCAAAAGACAAGAAGAGAAAAATCGTTATGGTAAGATATATACTATTATTTTTGAACTATTTATGCTTACCAACTTGAGAATAGGCGAAATTTTAAACTTAAAAAGAAATTGTTTAACTTATGAAAACTCTAATTCCATTATTTTGAAATATAAATCCAAGACGAGTAATAATGAGAATGTAACTCAAAACATTAGTCCTGAAGTAGCATTGCTAATTGAACAGACATTATCTTTGACGGATAAATTTATTAAAGATAATGAACAATCATCCATATACTTGTTTATAACGCCTTATCATTCTTCTTATGTAGATAAAAATAAAAGAATTGATTTTTATACATATTTTAAGAAGAAAATTATAAAAAGTGTAAAGTCACGATTAGACAATAAAGATTATGCTCCATATGATATACGTCATACTTTTATTAATAATGTCTATCGAGAGGGGAAAAAACAGGGATTAACTATAGTGGAAATGGCAGCTATTACAGGTAATAGCTATAAAACTGCGAATCAATACTATCGTATGTTTAATGAAATTGATTTATATGTTGAAGCAATGGCTCAAGTTACCATTACAGATGTAGATATACATGGGAATATTCTTAAAGATGACAATAATTTTTTGGATAATAATGTGAAGAGAGATCTTGGGAAATGTTCTAATGAAAGTTGCGTGTTTGGAATAGGGGAATGTTTATTATGTGAGCATTTTGTTACCTTTATAAACAGAATACCTAATTTTCAAAGAGAAATAAAGAAATATAATTATGAAATAAGTAAATCAAAGAATCCCCTTGAAATTGAGGAGCTTAATTTGCAGAAAAAAATGTTAGCAAAATACTTAGCTGAGATGTATAAGATATCTGCAGAAAAGGAGACGATAGGGTGAATTCCAAAGAAGTAGTGAAACCAAATTTCAACTCGGAATTTATTAAGAATTTTAATCTAACAAAAAGACTAGATTCTACTCAAAGAATGCAACATAATTTTCGAATTGTAAAGGATATAATGTTTTCTGACGATATTTGGGATTTTAGCTATTTGAATATTAATAACAGAGCAAATCTTCATTATATCTATAAATTTGATGGTGTTCCTAGTCCGTATGTTTTTTATGTGAAAATGGTGCTGTTAAATGAATTATTAATGAATAATAAGTTTAGAACATTACGAAATATTTTTGATAAGTTGAAGACAGTAACAAGATATTTTTATAATAATAACATTAAAGATATGCGATTAATAAATAAGGAAGCAGTTATCCAATTTATAGAGGGAAAGAGTAGAGTTTGTAAAGACTCACATGTTGAGCATTTATGTATAATGGTTAAAAAATTGTTATGTGTTTTTCAGGAAATCGATAATTATAGTTGTAATAATATTCTGTTGTATTTAGATGAAATTGCGAAAAAATGTAGAGAAAATAGTACTAATACCAGTAAGAATAGCTATATACCGGATGCGTTTTTAAATCAAATTGTTGCCTTAGCACTTCAGGATATTGATAATGAGGGCTTAAATAAAAATGCGAGGATTGTTGCTTGTTTATTAATTATTCTTGCTGAAACTGGTATGAGAGTTGAAGAGTTATCTTTGCTAGAAACAAACAGGTTAAAAAGAATAATAGTTGAGGAAAAGGAAGTATGTTATTTAGAATTTCTTACATTTAAAACAATAAAGTATGAAGAAGCATTTACAACATATACGTGGCTAAGTGAAAAAGCTTTAAAAGCTTATAAGGTTTGTGAAAATATAGTTAGTTCAATAATAGATGGCTTTAGTGTACAAAAATTAATAAAATTGTACAATAATAATCAAATGGAAAATTCAAGTTCCAATTTCAAATTAAGCAATTCGACACTAGATCAAGAGAAACTTAAGGAAAAAGTTAAAAAATATTTATTTATCAGTGCTATGCAAGGAACACAAAAGAAAGGTGGAACGCTATTACGGGAAAATATAGAGAGGTTTTTTGTTAGACATGCTGATGATTTTGATATAGAAAAAGTACCAGTGAAAGAGAGAGAAAATATAAAGATTTTGACTATTAAAAGTGAAACGAGATATAAAAAATTTTTTACCGCGGCTCAACGTAAAAAAATTTCGTTTGAAGAGATTAAAAACAGAAAATTCTTATATGTTAACCCGCATATGTTCCGTGTAACAGTTTGTACAAAGTTGTTTAGGCAAGGAGTACATCTCGATTTTATAGTCAAGCATATGAATCACATATCGGAAGATATGACTATGTATTACAATAAGAGCCAAGAGTTTATAGATAAGCTAGAAGAGAGCATGGTTATTTTATCAAGTATCACTGATGATAACGGATTAATACAAACGGATACTAATCAAATTCAGGATGAATTTTTAAAAAAAGAGCTTAGCAATGAAGCAATTAATGGGTACATAAAAAGAATGAATGATTTTTTTGAGAAAAATAAACTGAATATTAAAGATGATCTAAGTAAAATTATTACTTTGTTAAGGAATTTTGAATCTCCAATAGCCGAAAATGATTTTGGGGTATGCATCCGAACAGTAGTACATGGTGTCTGTGAAAGAAGAAAATATTTTAGTACGATGAATGATAATTATTTTATTAGGATGCCGTTGGATACCTTTAAATTTATACACTATTCGTATGAAAGGTTTCAGCAAAAATCTCAAATTATTAAACATAATTACGAAATTGCAAGGCAAGATAAACGTTACGAATTAGAATATCAAAGAGAAACCAAAGCTTTAAAGGTATTTTTAGAAAAAAACTTATGTAATGAAATAAGGTTACTGGAACAGGAAATAGAAAAAAGTAGTGTAGAATATGTTATGTCTCAATTTCCTGAATTAGATAATGTAATTCGCAATTTAAATTATATTAAAGAGGAGATTCAGCAGTGGATAATATAAATTCTATAGTAAAAGAAAAACTCGAAGAGTTTGATTTAATACCTTATGAAAGATTGGATGAAAAAGCAAAAAGGCGCCTAGTTGAAGTTGAAATGTTTATTCAAACTAATACTAACAAGATGATACAGCTAAAAGAAGAAATGAAAAAATTGAGATTGAATAAAAGTTCTTTAATGAGTTCAAAAAGTATTAGTTTTTCTAGGAAAACACTTTATAATGACTCAACTATAAAGACTTATGTAGAGAAATCTATAGAAAATGAAGATGATTTTTTTTATGAAAAGAAAATATTAAAGATGGCTAAAACATATCAAGAATTAAAGGAACATTATGATAATGTAATTAGTCATATAATTGATATTCAAATATTGAAATTACAAGTTGAAGAATATAAAAAAGATATACATGATTTGTTACAGGAAAAAGTAAAATTGCATGATGTAATTGCTGATCAACAAAAGATAATTAATAATTTGAAGATGGCAGTAAAGCAAGATAACTTGTTATACATAGACAAATAAAAATAGTACAAGAACATTTTATGCTGGATTTTTACCAACGACAATTTAAAATCATTTAAAGATTCTTAAAAAATATTTATCATTGATGAGATTGGATATTTACCAATTGATTTGGATAATGTGAAGCTGCTCTTTAAAATAATTGATATACACTTTGAAAGTGTATATCAATTTTAACCATCAATATTATTTTTTAATTTTGGGATAATTTTTCTAGGATGCAATATTGGGTTGTTTACTATGCTGCATAACAGTTTTTTTCATTGTTGGACAATCGCGAATAAACTTTATGACTCTTATTATTCAAATAAAATGTTTGTTATCGTTTTTTATCACAGGACGGGCGATATAACTTTGTGAAAATTAATAGATTGTGGCAACGATATACGAAATGGTATTGAAAGGGGAAGAACCTTCTGCCAAATGGGATGATATGAAATATATAGGTTTTGATGTATGTAATGATATTAATGTTGATTTGAAATAAAGTTGTGATGTTTATAAAAAAGATGCGAAGCTTTACCCTTTTGGATATTTTTGTCTGAAGGGGTGTTTTTATGACTAAAAGAAAAAGAACATCTGAATAAAAGGTGGATTAAGGAATTATTGGGCGACATAAAGTTGTTCCGTTAAAGGGCCAGGTTGTTGAAGAACGCTTGGCTATAAGGTGTTTGTTAGTAGAATATTGTGAAGTTTTTCACTTAATATATGCAGGATAGTGAAAGAAAAAAGGCCGTCACAGACGGTCACTATTACTCAATTATTTAGTTAAAAGATTTTCGGTTTTACAGCCTCATTGGAACGGTATTACTCCAGAGAAATCCAGTTATGTCTTGGGAGGTGGGGACGCGTGTACCGTCGGTTGCTGATACAAAAATGTCTGTACCCTGTGGTACCCCTGATACATCAATTGGATGTGTGAACCTGCCGATTTCATTGGAATTGGCATAGTAACTATATTCATTTCCCATGACTCCCACTACTATACGGATTCGAATTGAAGCATTGGATTTAAAATTGGAACCGGTGACTACTATATTACTATTTTGCTTAGATACATTGATTGTAGGTTGGCTAGGCTGCACTGGTGGTGGTGAAGTCGGTGGCGTTGGTGCAGATGGTGATGGCAATGTTGGTGATGGCAATGTTGGTGAAGGATAAGTATATTGAGCTCCAAGGTGTGGAAGGACGAAGTTATATCCAATGGCTTGGTGACCACCGCCTGCTGGGCACTTTCCTTTATTAGGATAGCCGTCAAAAAATAGTGCGTGGCACTTTCCGCAATATCTCCAATCGCGTTGATGGATCGAGGTAGCTGCCACGTCGTGTGGAAGGAAGAAATTGTATCCAATGGCTTGGTGGCCGCCTCCCGCTGAGCACACTCCCTTGTTCGCATAGCCGTCATAAAACATTACGTGGCATTTTCCGCAGTACCTCCAATTGCCTTGAACGTTTGGAGTTTCATGGAAATTATACGTAATGTCAAAGATGTATCCAATGGCTTGGTGACCGCCTCCCGCTGAGCACATTCCCTTGTCTGCATAGCCGTCATAAAACAGTGTGTGGCACTTTCCACAGAATCTCCAATAAGGTTGAGTAGGCATTATTGACCTCCTTTTGTTAATGGCAGTTCTAATCAAGCAGGTTATATGGTTCTAACTCTTCCTTGTTAATATTATTATTAAGGCAGACGCCTTTTTGTGATTACTTTGTTTTGAATATACTTGTTCAAAATCAGGACAGTGATGTTGTACAAAACTTACCTCATAGTTTTCTTGTTCAAGTAACGGAGATCGATACTAACATAGAAAACGCCCTCCTTTCTGCATACTCCTACAAAAAGAATAGCGTTTTTTTTCATTATATGGATATAAATTTTTCTTAACTTGATGGGCATGGGGTCCCACCCACATTTTAACGAAAACATACGCTAAGCAAATTTCGACCGTGAAGAGCAACTAAGGCAGCTACACGAAAAAAGGAAACAGACAACTATAGCTAAGGTTGAGGAAGCTATAAAACGACTAACCAAGAGCTCTAAAGCAATTAACTTCAATAGTGTGGCAGAAGAAGCCGGAGTGAGTAAAGCCACACTGTATAACCATACAGAGCTCAAAGAACGCATCAATTTCTTGCGAAATCAACAAGAAAAAGCATTTGTGGACTCTAGGATTAAACGGGACGAGAACAATCAAAATGCCGTCATCGCTTCTCTTAAAAGAAGAATTGAAAAGTTAGAGAAAAAGAATAAAGAGCTTGAAGAAGAAAATAAGCAATTGCGTGAAAAAGAAAATGAAAAGCTTACTGATTACTTCATGAAGTTATAAAATTAGGACCGTACATATTAGACATATCTAAAATGTACGGTCCTTTTGTTTACTAGTGGTTCACTTATCTAACCTAAAGATAAGTATGTGGTCCTTTTACAATTTGAATTTCTTTTTAAGCTTCTTATATTTTCTATATGAACGTCTAACAATGTTTAACATGAAATACGGTATTTTAACAGGGAAAGGCAATTTATAAATGAAAGGCAAGTAAAATGTAAAATATGCCTTTTCTAGGTCTCTCCACTTACTATCTTCTTTTGTTTTTAAGAAATCAGATACATCGACTACATATCCCCTTCCGTTTTCCATCATCACATTTTTCCCGTGAACATCACAAGGAGTTAATCCTTGTTCCCTTGCATACTTTAAAGCTTCATTGATATCAAGGATTACCTGCTTAGGAATTTTAATCCCCTTATGAATAGCATCGTATAAGGTAATTTCTTTTAAACGTTTCAATACTATGAAATTTTCTCCTTTATATATAAGCTTCGAATAAGAAGGATGATTTCCGATTCTTCGGTATACTTCTGACTCTTTTTCAATTCCTTCTCCTTCTCGCGCGTAAACTTTCACTACCCAATCTTTGTATTCTTTGTGCATAAATACTGCGGCATAATTACCTGTCCCTAAACACTTCCAAAGTCTAGGAATATCTTTAACTACTACAGGCTCGAATTTATCCTCACTTTTTATGCTTACCTCTTTTAATAATTCGTCCTTTATCAATCCCACAAAACTATTTATACTCATCATTTCCACTCCGGTTTTGTTAAAAGGGGTCCCATCCACATTTTAAAATGAATATGTCAAAATATATACAATTTAATTTTCCTCATACTGTTTGGCAAGTTTATAAAATGAGGAACGTTTGATGCCATACTTTTTCATAGCTCCTACGGCTGTAATTGAACCAGATTTCCATTCCTTGTAAGCTTCAATAAATTCTTCTGTTATTTCGACAGGCGGACGTCCTAAACGTTTACCTTGCTTCCTGGCAAGAGCAATTCCTTCAGCTTGACGTTGTTTAATATCAATTCGCTCTTTTTCTGCAAAGGCTGATAATATTGTAAGAGTTGCTTTTTGAATTGCACTCTGAATGACATCATTTGTACTTTCTCCAGTGTAATTGACATTAATATAGGGTTCCTTTATAAATTGTAAATTTACTCTATGCTTTTCATAGTACCTAAATTCTTCTAATGTATCATTCATATTTCTCCCAAGTCTTGTTAAGGAATCAAATACAATGGTATCTTCCGCACGAACAAGACGTTTTAGCATTTGGTAATTCTCTCTCTCCATATTTTTCCCAGATTCTTTATCTATGAAAATATCCCGATCTTCTATTCCTAAATCTTTCATATTCTGAATTTGTCGTTCTTCGTTTTGATCTTTACTCGAAACTCGGACATATCCAAATTTTTTATGTTTCATATGCTACACCTCACTGGTAATTATACCAATTATGTCTGTAAAAATATATGAAATAAACAGATGTCTGTAAAGTGAGAAATAAACATTTGTAGACGTGGTTTTTTATAGGTTTCTATATATCTGTAAAGGTATACTTTTATAGATGGTTCAAGATGTTCACTTAACACTAAATACATGAAAGTTAAAAATGTATCTAAAGGTGTACTTTTTGACATACTATAACCTATTATATATATAATCCATAAGGAGATGTAAAAAACAAATAGATATGAATACTCAAAAGCGATTAACTATTTTAACAACAGATGAAATAAATCAACTTTATAGTAGGCCCCATTTTACAACTAAAGAGCGTGTGCAATATTTTTCTCTTTCTCAAATGGAAAACGAATTATTATATACATTACGCTCAATAAAATCTAAGATTTATTTTATTCTTCAACTTGGATATTTTAAATCAAAACACTTATTTTTTCGGTTTGACTTATGCGAAGTGGAAGAAGATATTCAATATATTCTCAAAGTCCATTTTAATGGTGCTGAATTCTCGGATTTTGGATCTATTGATAAAAAAACTAGACTTAATCAACAACAACTTATTCTTAAGCGATTTAATTATCGTCTTTGTGACTCACAGTCTCGACTAGATTTAAAGGAACAAGCCCGTAGGGCTGTGACTGTAAGTGGTAAACCTATTTTTATTTTTCGTGAGCTAATAAACTACTTAACTAACAAGCGTATTGTTATTCCTGGTTATAGCTTTATGCAAGAGGTTGTAGGAAATGCTATTACATATGAACAACAACGCCTCATAATGATTATACAAAATCAATTATCTGAAACCGATAAACAGTATTTAAAAGAATTATTATATAATTCTTCTGGATTATATGAGATTACTCGGATAAAACATGAACCTAAAGATTTTAGTATGAATGAAATTAAACGTGAAATTGAATGTGGAAAAGACATCCATTCTCTCTTTCAACTGGCCAATACAATTTTGCCTCAACTAAAAATATCTAATGAAAGTATTAAATACTACGCTTCTTTAGTAGAATATTATTCCGTATATAAATTAAAACAGTTTGATGAATCCCTTATTTATATTTATTTACTTTGCTTTATTTTTCATCGTTATCAAAGAATGAACGATAACTTGATTAATAGTTTTATTTATAAAATGAGGAAATACAACGATGATATACTATCCTTTGCTAAAGAACAGATATATACCTATTACACAGAAAATCAGGGGGATTTCAAGAAAGTAGGCGTACCAAAGAAGCGGATTAAACCAATTTAAAATGAGTAAGCCATGCATAAGCTAATTCACACCAACATCTCTTCGTTTAATGTGAGCCAATTCATGATAAAAAATATGTTGTAGTTGTTGTGTATTTAATACTTTCATATGTGAATTTGATAATAAGACCCTCGGTCTGAAGAATCCGAATACAGTTGGACTTGAAATTTTCCCAGCTAAGAGCAGAGGGATATCCTGCTGAACAGACAGAGATTTCTTACAGTTCTCAAAGATTTTGACGATCTTTTCATCTGTAATAACAGGTTGTTTTTTTATGTAGAAAAGTAAACGCCTATTGATAATGACAGTTGCAAAAGTTAGAATGATAACCCCGGCAAGCCAAATATATAAAGTGGTTGTATAAAGTGAAAATGTATCATCATTTTGATTTTGATTACTGTATGTTTGTTTCTTACTTTCTTCGTCTTGTTGTGTTGAACTAGGTGTGTAGGTATTCTCTTTTCTGGTGTCTTCTATATATGTTTTGTCTTGCATACTTTCTTTTGCAGAAGAAACAGCTACAGGATCTTGGTGAAAGGTAACAGCAGTTCCATTATTGTCAGAAAGGAGAGAATAGATGCTGTAGGAACTATCTGGTGACCATGGTAATAAAAGTCTTATAATTAATATCATCCATAACATATACTGCCATCGTGGGGTTAACTTATTTCTAAGTAAGATTTTGACACATAGGATTAAACCAACTACTATACTGGCCATAATTGAGGTTTCTATCAACCAATCAAAAAAGCTAGGTAAATAGACGTTTGCAAAGATATCTATCATTATTATCTATCCTTCCTGTGATTCTCCTCAGTCTTCTTGTCCAGAATACGTTTAAGTTCGTTAATGTCTTCTGAAGATAGCTTTTCTTCTTTTAAAAAATTCACAAATAAAGGTTTAAATGCCGCACCGTAGAAGCGCTTGAGCAGAGACTTTGTTTCTACTTGTAGATAACTATCTTGCGACACTAAAGGATAATACGCATACATACGACCTTTATCTTGATGGTATGAAACAGCTTCTTTTTGTACTAATCGATTAATAAGCGTTCGAATTGTTTTAGGTTTCCAATCCGTTGTTATCTGAAGAGACTCAATCACTTCATTTGCTGTTTGAGGAGATTTTGACCAAAGAACTTTCATAATTTCCAACTCAGCGTCAGAGATTTTAGGTAATTCTTTCATTATGTAGAATTCCTCCCTTGTATTACATTTGTAATCTATAAAGTGATATTACAAACGTAATCATTAATTGTCAACCATATTTTGGGTTACTTAAATACTTATGGCAAGTTTATGGGTTAAGTAACATTCAAAATGTGTGGGTTTCTCCTATTAATATTTGCAGCAATATTTTGAATAAGTTTAAATTGAGACCTACACTTTACCCTTATTCCCCCTTTTCGAGGGGATGGGCAAAAACACCCTATATGCTAATTATGATACGAACGCAGTAGACAGTTTTGTCTACTGCGTTTTTTTAGCTAAAACTTGAATATCAGTGTAAGCTGTAATAATAAAATCAGCATATGGTGTTAATTCTTCTATTGCATGTTTGTGACTTGCAATACCTACAGCAATACTGCCTGCATCTTTGGCCATTTTTACATCAACAACAGTATCTCCAATCATAATGAGTTCCTTTGTTTGAATTCCAAGTTGTTTGCATGTTTTTATAATCATCTCTGGGTTTGGCTTTCCGCATGCTACATCCTCTGGAGTAAGAAGAAAATGTAGATGTGGTATGTGAAGAAGTTCTATACACCTTTTTGTTCGTAATTTATTGTCTGATGTTAAAATACCTGCATAAATTCCTTCACTTTGCAAGGAACTTATACAGTTAGCCGATCCTTGAACCGGATGAAAAGCTTTTTCGATACATAACTCTTCATCGCTTTCTTTAAAAATAGCAGCGGCAAGTTCCTTACAGCGATGCCATGGATATTTTGTTATTTGATATAGCAGGCTCGAGGTAACAATGATTTCATCCTCTTCTGATGCAACTGCTAATAATCCTTTAAAATCAACTTGATCAGGATGTATAAAACCAACTGCTTTTTCCCAAAGTGACTCGTATTCTTCGCCGACAATTTGTAAAAATTTATATTTTCGTAGTCTATCAATTTCATACCAGAACGGGATAGCTTGAAATAACGTACCATCCTTATCGAAAGCAACAGCTTTTGCATCAATGATTTCTCCTGAAATTTGAATTTTCCCCATATTTAAGGTCACCTCATTTATAATAGATATATAACACACTATATACTGTACATTCTGAAATGCGTTACAGGTCAAGGGGGAATTTACGATTTTTACAATTGAAGATATCGCCAAATTAGCTGGAGTTTCTAAAGCGACTGTTTCTCGTGTAATCAATCATCATCCGTATGTTCGTTCAGAGTTAAGAGAAAGAGTGCAAGCAATTATTGATGAAAAGAATTATGTTCCCGTGGCGGTAGCGAAAGATTTACGTCGTCTGCAAACAAATTTAATCGGTGTAGTAGTACCGAGTTTACACCATCCATTTTTTAGCCAACTTATTCAGGAAATAAGTGATATTTTAAAAGGAGATTGTTATGATGTTGTGATATTACAATCAAATTTTGATACGAACAGGGAAAGGGAGTTTATACAATACGTAAGAACGAAGAAGTTAGATGGGCTTATTTTTGCTACACTTTCTTTGCCAATAGAGGAGATTGAATGTGCAAGCACTTCAGGTACAATTGTTATATGCAATGAGCATGTAGAAACAGAATTGATATCAACAGTTCAATTTGATGAAGAACGGGCAGGGTATTTAGGAACAAAGCATCTTTTAGAAAAAGGATATACACGCATTGGATTTTGTTACGATACATTAAAAAGTAAGGCGCAGCGAAAAAGATATCAAGGATATAAAAAGGCTTTATGTGAATGCCATCTATCATTGCAACAAGAATGGGTATTTCAAAATTGTTATGGATTACAGGATGGAAAACGGATTATACATGCGATACAATCCATGAAAAATGCTCCTGATGCAGTTTTTACAGGTAGTGACGAAATAGCTGCAGGGGTAATTATGGAAGCGCAGCGAATGGGAATTTGTGTTCCAAAGGATTTTGGTGTGATTGGATTCGATAATCAGGAACTTTCGATGATGATGAATCCTAATATAACAACCATCCATACCTCTATTGCAAGTATGGCAAAGACTTCTATCGCATTATTACATAAACAATCACAAGGAGAGCGTACACAAAGGCTACAATTGCCTATTTCAGTTATAGAAAGGGAATCGACAAGAAGGAAGGAAGAATATGTTCCACACAAATCGTTTACAATTTCGTAAATATCCAATGGATGATTTAGATTTTTACGTTTCCTTATGGGGGAACGAACAAGTGATTCGCTACATTGGGAAAGGAACTCCCAAAACGTATGAACAATGCAAAAAAACCTTGAAAGCGGGGTTAGTGAAATGTGTGGAGAAAAAGCAATAGCCTTGAGAGATTCATTAGTTATAGAAAAATATGCAGGTACAAAAGAGAATTTAATGGAAGCAGGGAACAGCAAAGATTATAAGAAAATCGCATTATTTTATGAGGGTGTATCAATAGAGGATTTAATGAATAGAACAGTCTAAAAAAGATGGTTTCGGTATTTAAACCCGAACCATCTTTTAATTTAAAGTTTAGCTATAAATAATATTTTGACTCATAAGGTAATTTGGCATAATTGAAGTACTCATATTATCCTTTTTAAAAGCACGTCACTATTCTCTTATGATAATAAGAATGCAACGTACTTTCAAAAATTCAAAAAGCCTTTTTATTTTGTTCCCATTGCAAGTTTTAGTCCTAAACAGATTAGAACTACACCTGTTATTCGCTCCATAATACGCTGGACAGCTGGCTTTAAAATCCACGTTCTGAACAATTTCATAATGGAGATGTAACAGATGAACCACCCCAATGTTAGTCCAGAATATATCAGCCCCAGCAACAAGGCTTGAGGAAAAAAACTTTGCGTTGTATTCGTGAATTGAGGAAGAAATGTTAAAAAGAACAAGGCAACCTTAGGATTGAGAACATTTGTTAAGATTCCCTGTCTATAAAGGCGCGAAAAAACATCATATGATGATGTGACTGTTGATTTCCCAACTCTAACATGGTCCTGATTACTATTTTTAAAGGAGGATATTCCTAAAAAAATAAGATATACTGCACCGATAACTTTAATAATGACGAACAGTTTGGCAGATTGCATTAATAATAAGGATAATCCAAGTCCGGTGGCAATTGTATGTACAAGAATTCCGCTAGCTATCCCCAATGCAGTGAGTAATCCTCCTTTCGTAGAGAAAGTGATTGTATTTTTTGTTACAAGAGCGGTGTCGATTCCTGGAGACAAGATTAGCAAAATAGATGTGACGATGAATGTCCAGTGATTTATGTTCATTTCGCAATCCTCCCATTATAGAGTAGGTCTCTGATACCGATAGCAGTATCATCAATCGCTTCAATTGCTTCTTTAATCTCCCAAGGCGGATCAGCAAATGACATAAAATCATGAACCATCCCTTCATATCTTCGTAAAATAACAGGTACTCCAGATATTCTTAAACGGTTTGCATATTGCTCGCCATCGCTTCTAGCAGGATCAAATTCAGCTGTCACAATGTAAGCTGGAGGTAAGCCACTCAAGTCGACGCTTAGTAGCGGTGAAGCAAAAGGATTATTTATATCCTCTGGTGATGAAAGATAGTGTCCACAAAACCATTTCATAGCGTCATAAGTAAGAAGATACCCCGTTGCGTATTCTTTATAAGTTTCAGATTGTAGACGGCAATCTGTTATCGGATAAATAAGAAGTTGGGCGCACAGTTTTGGGCTCTTTGCTTGTTTCAATTTAAGGGTTACTGCAGCGGCAAGGTTAGCCCCAGCACTGTCACCTCCGATTGCTAATAAAGTAGAATCACCTTGGATATCTTTTGCATGTTTGTAAACCCACTGAGTTACGAACAATGCTTCATATACTGGATCAGGAAACTTGTATTCCGGTGCAAGATGGTAACAAATTGAAATCACGATAACTCTAGCTTTTTGTGTAATTCTACGACAAATCGTGTCGACTCCATTTAGACTGCCAAGCACCCATCCACCTCCATGAAAGTAAATCAAAATAGGGAAGTTCCCTGAATCAGGAGGCGTATAAACCCTAATCGGTATCTCTCCAAATGGTCCATTTATTTTTTTTGTTGTGACACGTTCATTTCCTGAGAGTCTTGGGTTCACAGGTGTTGTCAAATAAGGGTTCTTCACTTGTCCTCGTGCTTCTTGAACAGAAAGTAAATGTAGAGGACGAGATTCTTTTGAATTTATTTTATTGAGAATAGATTTAATTTTGGGATTCAATTCCATCAGTTTTCCTCCTTTTTCTAATAGTACTTATAATCAAGATATTTATAGTATAGATAATAATATCTATTTAGTTAAATGAAAAAATACTATATAATCTATTCATAATATGAATAAATTGGAAAGGGAGATGGATTTTTGAATTATGAACATTGGGAGACTTTTATTACTCTTGCGGAGACCAATAGTTTTACTCGAACTGCAGAAAAATTGAATATTTCACAGACAACTGTAACTAACAGGATCAAACAATTGGAAAATCAAATTGGAAAACTGCTGTTTATCCGAGATACAAGATCGGTCAAATTATCGGAAGCTGGAACTATATTGTACCCCTTTGCTAAAAAAGGAATTGATATACTAAAACACGGGGAGTTTGTAGCAAGGAGCTTTATTGATTATGATGAAAAACTTGCTATAGGAAGTCTAGTTTCCATTTGGCATTATTTTCTTTTACCATATGTACAAAAGTTAAAATTAAATTATAGCAACTATACACTCCGTCTATACACAGGCCACACTCAGAGAATGTTTCAATTACTATTAGATGGGATTATTGACGTTTGTGTTGTTCCATCCAAACCCCAACACCCTGATCTTGAATATGTTAGGTTATTTGAAGAGCCTTTTTATCTTGTTGGTAGCCCTGATCTATTTAAAGAAGACGTAGTAGAGTTAACCAGAGATCAGCTGAATAAATCATCATTTATTCATATTCCTTGGGAAACTCCTTTTATTGAGTGGTTTCATAATGAAATAGGAGTCAAACTTTTCCCTTCAATTGAAGTAGATGATACCACTTTATATGTTCGCATTTTACTTGAACAAAAGATGATGGGGTTCCTTCCTGATGTAGTTGCCCGTCAATATATTAAAAATAAAGAACTAATCAAGATTCCTTTTAAATCTGTTTTTCCAATGCCGAAAAGATCAATTTATCTTGTTCATCATAAAAAAAATAAAGGATCTCGAGCCTTGCAATCCTTTAAAAACATCCTTATTAATGTAAAAAGCTGAGATAATGGAGGTACAAAAATGAAATCAATAAGTATATCTTTAGAAACTGAAAAAAATAAGAACCTAGATAAAATAGAAAAATTATTTTTAGATTGTAGGTTAGACTTGGAAAATCGGAACATATACCAGTGGGATGATTCTTATCCAAACAGGGCATATTTTACTGAGAAAATAGAAAACAAGGAATTATATATATTAAAAAATAAAACTGAGTTAATTGGAGTTTTTGTACTTGATGAATGGCAACCTATAGAATGGTCAAATATCCACTGGTCTTATAATGAAGGAGCTTATCTTGTTATACATTCATTTTGTATACATCCAGATCAACAAAGCAATGGCTATGGAAAAGCAGTTCTAGATTTTTGTGAAGGGTTAGCAATTCAGCGGAAATATACGGGTATCCGCTTAGATGTTTTTTCAAAAAATGATGTTTCTCAAAAGTTCTACGAGAAAAATGGATATGTAAAAAAAGGAGAAGTTATTTTCAAGTCAAAGCCTGTTAACAATCAAGTCTATTTCTGTTTTGAAAAAATAGTAACACATAATTTTCCACTAAAAATAGGAAAGGTTTAACAATTTGTTAAATAATTAAATTCGTTAATGCAAAGGAAATATAGTGTTTCAAGCACTCTTATCCAAACTCATGTCAGAAAGCAACATTCCAATCTTAATAATTGTGTTATCCAAGCTGGAGCCCTGCCGATTTTCATCCGCCGAATAAATCAAGTAGTTCACTTTGAAGTGAAATGTTCAAAAAAGTTATTTTTTCTAATCTAGCTTGTTTAGAAAAAATAACTTTTTTTACACTTGGGGGTATTAAAATACCTTAAGTTGATGGGCATGGGGCGCTACTCTATGCCTATCAACTTAAAATTTTGAAGTACCCCCTAAATAGAAAAATTTTCCCCAGTTAGTCATTTTGAAAAATCCGCTCATTTTTTCGTTTTGGGAGATCTTTTTTACTTTAAATTGGGTATGAACAAGCTATATATTTGGCTCTTATTTCTATCTGGATTTCTGGTGTTTTTAATGTTGGATATTAATCATTGCAATAAGCTGTAGGAGATTTATATATATATATATATATATACTTATTTTTGCAACCTTTTTATTCTCTCATTCGACTATATTAGTAAAGGGAGGAAGAAATAAAAATGGACATAGCCTATCTAGTAAAACAAGCAAAAAGAGGAAATGATCAAGCATTTGAACAACTTATTACTTTTGTTCGCCAAAAATTATATCGGACAGCCTATTCGTATGTAAGAAATGAACAAGATGCATTGGATATATACCAAGAAACAATTTATGAAGCATATCTTTCATTGAGAAAATTAAAAAAACCGGAGAAATTTCAAAGTTGGATTACCAAAATTCTTGTTTTTAAATCCATTGATTTTGTAAGAAAATCATCTAGACAATTTGTTGCAAATGATGAAATATTCGCCAATTTATGTACAGAAGAGAGCATGAATAAATTAGAACAATCATTGGATTTAAACGAGGCATTTAATTTTTTAGATCCTACTTACAAAACTATTATTTTATTGAGGTATTATCACGATTTATCTATTAAAGAAATTGCTGAGGTTCTTAATTCTCCAGAAGGAACGGTAAAATCTCAATTACATCGAGCAAAGCAAGCCTTACGCCCCATTTTAAAGGAGGGATATAGTTATGAATAAAGAAGAATTTAATCACCATATCAATGATATTCCTATACCAGAAGATCGGCTAATTCAAAGAGAAAAAACAGCCATGCTTCAAGCTAAGAAAAATCAATACCGTAGAACAAAAACAATCAAGTATTCTAGTCTTGTTGCTTGTGGAATATGTGTTTCTCTTTTAGGTTTTGGATTCATTTCTCCTGCTATGGCAAAGACATTATCGAGTGTTCCAGTTATAGGCCCCATTTATGCACAATTTCATGATATTGCTTCTGATAAAATTGAAAAGGATGAGCTTGCTGCATCAATTGAGAGACAAGATAACCATAGTGGTTTAACGATGAATGTGAAAGAAGCTGTTTACGATGGTGGACGTTTAGTGGTCACGGTGGAATACAAAGGAGAAAATATTATTTCCAATAGCAATGAAGAGAAATCTGGATTTAGTTATGTAACCATTAATGGGAAAGAAGTCAGACCTGCAATTGGTTCTACTTCACAGAAGTCAAAAGGACGAAACACCATTATTGAGCAGCATGAATTCACTCTGGTTAATTACGGTGAATTTGGTGATAAAATTGATGTTGCTGTCCATGGGAAAGATTTATTTGGAAAAACAGGAACATGGAATGTAGCATTTCCTCTTGCAAAAGTTGAAGGTAAGATTCGTAAATTCACTCCTAATATAAAAACATTAACGAAAGATAATCTGTATACATTAACAGTAGACAAAGTGACCTTTTCTTCACTTTCAACGAGGATTGATTTGACCTTGGATTATCCAAAAGAAATGGAAGATAATGATAGTTGGCCGGCGTTTGATTATACTGTGACTGATGATAAAGGAAAAATCTACGAAGGAGGCAGCTTGCAAGTTGGTAGCGCGGGACTTTACGGACACCATATTGTTTTAGCTCTTCCACCAATGGATAATCCTCCAAAATCTTTAACAATTGAACCTACGTATCTTAGTGGTCCAAATGATACATTAAAAAATGGAGGCGCTGAAGATTTAAAAATGACTGTTTTGCTACAATAATTGAAGGATTTTTCTAGGTTTCCATGTCTATTGACTGCTAATAAGTGACGTTATGTTAACTTGACGTGTATGGAAAAAACATCGCTATCAAGCTAAGATAAATTTATATCCATATAATCAAAAAAACGCTATTCTTTTTGTAGAAATATACAGAAAGGATGGCGTTTTGTATGATTCTATCGATTCAAGATGAGTTTCATTTATTTGCTGAAGAACTACAGCGACATCCATCTCCAAACATTCTTCAACAGCTCGCGCAGGAGACGGGTTTCGTAAAACGTAAAAGTAAGTATGGCGCATGATTTATGTATTTGGATTAGTCAACACGTAGCAAACGATTCTCTCACTCGATTATGTAGAATAGAGTTTAACTTATTTTTGTGTCAATCGTCAGCTTCTCTGAATGTAAATAAAAAGACAGATGAAATTCCGGTCTTTTTAGAAGGTTTTAACAATTTAAATTCCTCTATTATCTCTTAATTCAATAATTGTCCCCTCAGGAGCAATTATTTTACATAGATTTCCGTTCTCAACTTTATATATTTCTTGATTGTTTTTTAATAGAAATTCATAACCCAATCGTTTTATTTTTTGCATTTCTTCTGATAGATTTGATACCCATAAGCAAAAATGAACAATTCCTTGTGAATTCTTATTATTTTCACTAAGTTGTTCATTTTTTTTTCCAGTCTGAAGTTCAATATAAAAAGAACCTAATTTTAACCATGAGTTATAACTGCGTTTATGAAAATTAGGGCTTTCTTGAATTAATTCAAAGCCAAGAACTTCTTGATAAAATTTAATAGATTCTTTGTAATTATTTGTTTGAATACATATATGATGGACGAATTTAGTTTTCATTTTAACCCCCTTTTACTTATCCCTTTTTTCTATAAAACTAAAAACAGCTAAACTTGTTATATACCTCTCAAACATCCCAAATCCATTTCTAATCCCTTTAATTATATCTGAACCTTGGGCATTATAAAGAGCTAATTGTAGGATTCCAAAGTGTTATTTTGTTCCATATTCATTTGACCAACATGAAATCCTATTGTGAATTAACTCAAGGAAATGACATAGAGCCATGGAATCTAATCTACGTTTTCTATACGTTAAATAAAGTGTTCTAATTGGTGTTTCTTTACTAAATTGATAAATTTTCAAATTATACTTTTTCATAAAAATTGAAGCAACTGAATAAGGCATGAAGCTAATTCCGTTATTTTCCACTATATATCGCAAGAGTAAAGTAGAATCGTCAACTTCTGTAATGGGATAAAAATGGATACTGATTTCTCTTTCAAACCAGTCGGCAAATGGTGATTCCCATTTCATATACACAAAAGGTAAACTCCTTAATGCCTCAGGACTTAGAATTACATCATCTGCAACTTGTTGTAAATTTCCAATAAGCACAAAGGTCTCGTTAAACATGGGAACAGATTCTAAATCAGGGTATTTAGGGACTGTGGCGATGATACTTATATCGACAATTCCATCTAACATTAATTGTATCAATCGTTCGGAAGCACCTGAGAAGTTACGTATTGCAAATGATGGATGCATTCGTTGATATGATTGAACCACCGGCAAGAGAAGAGCATGCCAAATCGAATGAAAACTTCCTACACCTAAGCTATCATCGAATTCTAAGATGCTTTTAGCAGCTAATTCGCCTTCCTTTATAAGTTCGAAGCTTCTCTTCAAGTATGGATATAAAGCTTTAGCGCTGGATGTTAGGTCTACATGACGAGTGTCACGTAAAAACAAAGGTTTCCCCAAATCAGCCTCAAGTTGTTTGATTCGAATCGTAACAGTGGATTGGGAAACGTGCAATAATTCTGCAGTGCGGGAAAAGCTTTTTGTATCAGCTACAGTCAAAAACGTAAGAAGTTTGTCAAAGTCCATTGTACAACCTCATTTGTATTTATTTAAATTTTTAATAAAATATATCATATTTTTCAATTTCACAAAAGTAATTCGGGCGTTTAAACTATTTACTACAGGCACTATAAAACATGTGACTGACAAAATTCTGAAGAGTTGAAAAATATATGATTTCAGTTAAAGGGAGAAGCGACACATGAGAAATCAAATTGAAACTTTCAAGAGCTCAAAGCATTTTTTGCTTAATAACGTTGCTGAAGGTGTATTTGCGGCAATTTCGGTCCCTGGTACCGGCTCTGTTGGGAATGCAGCCATCATTGATCTTGGTGGTTTAACGCTTGTGGTCGATACCTTCCAGTCGATTCAGGCTGCAGAAGATTTAAAGGCAGCGGCAATGTACCTCACAGGAAATTCAGTTTCCTATGTCATAAACACACATTGGCACAGTGATCATACGAGCGGAAATCAAGTGTTTACCCCCGGGGCACAAATCATTTCTACATGTAAGACACGTAAAATTATGGATGAATTTGGAAAAAATAGATTAGCCCAGCAGTTGTCAAACCCAGAACCGATTTATCAGGCTATTGACGAACTGGAGGAGAAAATAAAATATGAAACGGACGAAAAGTTAAAAAAGCAAATGCAATGGGAAAATGCCAGTGACCGTGAGTATATGAAAATACTCCACGATTTGGTATATACCCTACCAGCCATAACTTTTAATCAACAGTTGACTATTCAGGGCAGTAATCGGAGCGCGCAACTTATCACGTACGGGGGAGGTCACACGCCAAGCGATGCCTTCGTGTACATACCTGAGGAAAAAATTGCCGTAATGGGGGATCTGGTGCTCTCGAAGCATCATCCAGTATTGTTTGATTCAAATCCTCAGGAATGGTTAAATATTTTGGAGCAAGTCGAGCTGCTAGATATTGAAACGATCGTACCGGGACATGGAGAAGTTTGCTCAATGAAAGAACTTCATGAGGTGAAAGGTTACATAAACAATATAGTGGCATTGGTGGTGGAAACCGTTCAAAGTAAGAGAAGCCTTGATGATATTTTAGTACCAAAAGCTTATCAAGAATGGTACTTTACTACATATTTTAAGGCGAACCTGAAAAAAGTTTATGAATTAATCACTAAATCAGTAGGTTAAGGAGAGTGAAAAGTTCAGGTATAACAAAAATATGGCTTGCGGCTTCAAAATTAGGGAAACCCGTATATAAAATGTTTGGTTTTCAAGAAACCGATGAAGTGTTAGAATTAAATTTATAACAATTTGGAGACTAATGTGACTTTAAAATAAAGATTGATAAAAAGATCTTTTTTTAGAGTATTCCTTTGTTCAACAATAGAGCTAGATTGTAGAATGGATATATTAAAATTATAAATAATTAAATTATAAGAAAGGGTGTACCAAATATGTCTATGAGTATTATTGCCTTAGCATCCATACTATTATGGGGTGCAGTGACCCATGAACTAAGTAAACCTTCAAAAAAGCAAAATAACAGAAAGATAATAACTTTAACATCTCTAGGTTCTTTATTAACACTAGTTATAACTATTTCACTTGTTCAAAACCTCCCGTTTTAAAAGAAGAAAGTATGTCGAGGTTTTTTATCTAATTTATTTGTTGCTCCACAATCGGGCGCATTAATTGAGTAAGGATCGCAAAAATTATCAAACTCCCTCATTAAAG
>NZ_NVPR01000133.1 GCF_002551815.1 Bacillus sp. AFS098217 | reverse complement strand
TGTGTTAACTCCACTGACGTTAATCGTCCGTTAGGTCGAAACGTTAGAAACCCCCACTTCAAGCTTTGCTAAGTGGGGGAGTATTCATACGATATGATAAAATGAAGAATAGTTCATCAGAAGGAGAGAAGAGAAATGAGCGTAACAGAACATAAAAAACAAGCGCCAAAAGAAGTACGCTGTAAAATTATCACAATCTCTGATACACGTACAGAAGAAACAGATAAGAGTGGTAAGTTATTAAAAGAACTATTAATAGAAGCAGGGCATAAGGTGACAGCTTATGAAATTGTGAAAGATGATAAAGAAAGCATTCAGCAAGCTGTATTATCTGGCTATCATCAAGAGGATGTTGATGTTGTATTAACAAACGGAGGAACAGGTATTACAAAGCGTGATGTGACGATTGAAGCTGTTTCGGTATTATTAGATAAAGAAATCGTTGGTTTTGGTGAGTTGTTTCGTATGATTAGTTACTTAGAGGATATCGGAAGCGCAGCGATGTTAAGTCGAGCAATTGGGGGAACAATTGGCAGAAAAGTTGTTTTTTCAATGCCGGGTTCTAGCGGAGCCGTTCGTCTTGCGATGAATAAATTGATTTTACCAGAGCTAGGACACATTACATTTGAGTTGTACCGTCAATGATGAAAAAAATAGCTGGCATTGTATTAGCAGGTGGTATGTCGAGACGTTTTGGGGAGCCGAAAGCATTGGCAAATTGGCAAGGGCGTACTTTTATCGAACAGATCCTTAAGGTGATGAAGACTACCATCCAAGATGTAGTTGTGATTACTCATCCTGATATAAAAGAAAGACTGGTTACTTTAGTTGAAGCTCCTGTTATAGAAGACATTCCTTCTTACCGTGGGAATGGTCCACTTGCTGGAATTGTATCAGGAATGGAACAAATTAAGGCGGAGTGGTATATCGTTTCTCCTTGTGATACGCCAAATGTTTCAAGTGAGTGGACTACGGAATTAGTAGGGCAAATGAGTGATGACTATGAGGCGATTGTTCCAATTATAGATGGAAGGAAACAGCCATTATTAGCGGCGTATCACTGGAGTGTGAAAGAGAAAATCTATACACTGCTAGAGGAAGACAAACGAAGCATGGGACAACTTTTATCACAGTGTAACGTAAAGTATGTGATAGGAGAAGAAATAAATATGCCAAAAGAATGGTTCGTGAATGTGAATACGAAAGAAGAATATATACAGTTGCATAAAAAAGGAGCTGAGTAGTTCCAGCGCCATCAAGTTAAGAAATATATTCTTTCCCAAAACAATATTTACAGTAATTTATGAGGAGTAAACACCCTTCCGCCACATGATAATTCACTTTTGAAAATTGATAAAGAAATTTAATGAGCGGTTATATCAATATGCTAGTGTAAAGATTAAAAGTGTGATATCAGCTAAATGTTTACAAATCTAAATTTTGAAATATAATAAATTTAGAGTGAAAAAATACAG
>NZ_NVPR01000132.1 GCF_002551815.1 Bacillus sp. AFS098217 | reverse complement strand
AGGGTACACTTTACTTCTATACATGGCCAGATGCTCTCTTCCACCTAAAAAGAGGGGTTTTATGTTGTTTTTTTAATTGATGTATATATACAAAAAATAGAAAGGCGGACATGCATCTGAAACACTTTATTATTTACCTCTTTTTAAACATATTATCGATCCTCGTTATGATGCTAATGTATCACTTGTTTTGGAATCAAAAAGGGAAACATTCGCCTAAACTGAATTCAACTATGTTTATATTATTTTGCAGCGTTGCCACAATTCTTTGTATTTCTTTTGCTGCAAAAACAACTAATGGATTTCAATTTGATATGCGTCATATCGTATTAGTTATCAGTACTTTAACTGGAGGCCCTGTTGCCGGTGGGGCCATTTTAATTGTATTAAACATATACCGTTTCTTAATAGGAGGAATAGGAGTCTTTCCATCCGCCGTCGGTTCTATTCTTTTATATGTCGTCCTACTTTCCACATATAAATTTTTCAACAAAGGATCGAATCATATAAAAATTATACTTGCCATTTTATATAGTCTTACATATGGATTCGTTTGGGTTCCTGCTTTTCTTCTCAAAGTACCTAATTCTGAATACTATCTTCCTTATATTGTTGCGTATGAACTATGTGCAATAATTGGTACAATTCTTATTCTGTATTTATTGAACATACTTCAATTGCAAATTCGTTTACAGGAAGAACTTATTAACGCTGAGAAGTTTCATCTTATTGGGGAAATGGCTGCTTCTATTTCCCATGAAATTCGTAATCCTTTAACTTCAACAAAAGGTTTTTTACAACTTCTACAATCTGACGACTGCTCTGAAAAAGATCGAAAGTTATATACAGAAATAGCTATCCATGGGATTGAACAAGCAAATCATGTTCTCACAGATTATTTAACATTTGCAAAACCAAGTATTGAGAAAGAACAAGTGTTACAACTAGAAGATGAATTACTTCATGCACTATCTCTTATTACGCCACTAGCTAATTTAGCAAATGTTCGTATACATTACATAAAACAAAGTAGCCCGTTTCTTATTTCTGGCGAAAAACAAAAATTCAACCAATGCTTGTTAAATATTCTTAAAAATTGTATTGAAGCTATGCCTAAAGGTGGTGACCTGATTCTCACATTAGTGCCTGATCATAAACATATACGATTGTATATAAAAGACAATGGAATCGGTATGGATCCAGAACAAATGAAACGCCTTGGCTCTCCTTTCTATTCTACGAAAGAGAAAGGAACCGGACTTGGAATGATGGTCGTATTCAGCGTCGTCAAAGCAATGGATGGAAAAATTGATATTACAAGTGAAAAAGGCATTGGTACAACCTTCCTATTAACTTTTCCACTCATACAAAAAACGTGATGAAATGATCATCACGTTTTTTCAGTTTCATCCACAAGTTCAGCAAAAGTCTTTACTTTTCCATGTGGTTTTTGATTTTCTTTTCGCGCTTTCCAAGCACGTTCTTCTTCTTTTTTCTTCTTTGACATACTCTCAGCTCCTTCTTATCCTTTCCTCATGTATTATTCCAAAATAAGAAGAAAAAATATGCATTACTCCAATATATAAAGTGAAACTTTAATCAGTGGGTGTTTTCTTCATCTCCCACTGATTATTAGTTGAACCAATCGGACTTTTACGGGCAGTTGATTCCCCACCTAACTTCTTTGCTTTTGCTGAATTTTGAGGCGGGGATCTTAAAAACGTTCATTTTCTAATTACTCTTCCTCCCCACTAATTATTAGTCCTCACTAGCCGAGCTTTTACAAGTGCTCATCTTCATCCTTAGCTTTTTTATTTCCGCTGAAATTAGAGGTGAATGCAAATAGCAGGATAAAATAAAAGAAGTGAACCAACTAACTATTGGCTCACTTCTTTTATTCCAAATGATACGCACTCTATCTTTGTAAAATAGCATATTTCGCTTCTTTCAATTGCGTAAGATGTCTCTGTTCGTGTAAATCAAGAAATTGAACCCATTGATATAAATTAAGTTCATGAAAAACAGGATGCTTTAATGAATTTTCAAGTAATTCTTTTTCATCTATAACACCATGGAGCGTATGCAATAATTCTTGTCGTGAATGATCAAGTAACTGAATCACTTGTTGTTTTTTCATTAGTGTTTCCGTTGGTTGCATTTGTTGAGGAGCTTCTCGTTTGTGTGTCCGATCAAGAGTAAGCTGGAGGTCTTTGAATGGAGCTTCTTTTCTTTCCTTTTTTTGCAAAGCATATACAAGAGCTGATGTAACAGATTGTTCAATGAGATGTAAATGATGCAAAATTTGAATAATACTCCATTTATCACGCCGAGGCTTTACATTCACTTCTGTATCATTTAGCATCTCAATTTCTGATAGCAGTGTACTTCTTGTAGATTGTAATGATTGCAGCAAAGTTTCTAAACTAACATCCATATTAGATTGAAGCATAATTCTCCCTCCTCTTTTTGGTGAAAAGAGGTGCTTCTTATTTAGAAACACCTCTTTTGAATAAATCTGAATTTTCTTTTATTATCTCATTATTTGATACATGTGTCGATGATAAACCTTAAAAAAACAGTATATGTTTTTTACAATTTTGTGTCATCTACCGCACGTAACCATGCTTGAATCTCCGTAATTACTCCTTGTACACAACCCTCTGTAAATGGAGATGTCAAATTCGCAATTTCTACTAATTGTAGGAAGGATTGACTTCCTCCCTGTTTACAAAGGTTCACATAATCTTCCCATGCTTCCTGTCTATTGTCCCGTGCACGTTTCCAAAATTGTAATGCACAGATTTGAGCTAATGTGTAATCAATATAATAGAAAGGCGAGTTATAAATATGACCTTGACGTTGCCAGAATCCACCACGTTCTAAATAATCATTATCCTCATAGTCTCGATGTGGTAAATACTTTCTCTCTATATTACGCCATGCTGCTTTACGCTCTGCTGGCGATGCCTCTGGATTTTCATATAATGTGTAGCATCCTAGCCC
>NZ_NVPR01000131.1 GCF_002551815.1 Bacillus sp. AFS098217 | reverse complement strand
CTTCGTATGTGGCAGAAAAGGGCCCTGACCGCTTCTATCCATGGCCAGATGCTCTCTCCCACCTAATTTTTTTAATTAATGTATATATAACGTACAAACAAAAATAAAGAATGTCCGAAAACAGCTAATTTGCTACATTTGGACATTCTCTCTTTATACTCTCTGATCAGCCACAATATGAATATCAATATGTTTCGTTTGCCTCATAATCTCATTTACAATGGATCCTTTTCGAATCTCTTCCCATCTTGTTCTTGCTGATTGCCCAAGTAAGATTTGTGTCACTTGTAATCGGTTTGCCACTTCAATGATGACATCAGCTGGCTTTCTTCCTTTCGCCTCTTCTAATAAAAAAGTTGCATGAAATTGATTCGTCAAAGCTTGCCATTCATCAATTGTTTGCCTTTTTCCTGCCGAGATTGATTCTATATTTTCTCTTTCAACATTTAATACATACAATTCAGCATTTAATCGGTCTGCCATACGCCAGCCACGCCGTATTAATTTCTCCGCTGTTGAGCTGTATTGCACACATACGAGAATCTTTTCTTTTACACCAATTGGTTCCATCACCAATTGACTAATTTTCTCGTCCATGTCGTCTGCAACTTCGCGAAGTGACAGTTCTCGTAAAGCTCCTAAATTATTAACTGTAAAAAAGTTTTGTAAGCTTTGCTGAATTTTTTCTTCTTTATATATCTTCCCATCTATTAATCGTTTTCGTAATACCTCTGGTGTTGCATCAACAAGTTGAATCTCATTTGCTTTTTGTAAAATAAAATCGGGAATACGCTCTCGTACTTTTACATTCGTGATCTGCGCTACAATATCATGAACACTCTCTAAATGCTGAATGTTAAACGCCGATAATACTGATATTCCAGCGTCTAATAATTCTTCTACATCCATGTAGCGTTTTTTATGTTTGGATCCAGGTATATTACTATGCGCCAATTCATCCACAACAACGACTTGAGGCGCTCGCTTTATAATCCCCTCTACATCAAGCTCATAAAATACTTTTCCTTTATAATTCATTTCTTTTAAAGGAATTTTTTCTAAATCAGCAATTGCCTCTTCTGTCTCTTTTCTTCCATGTGTTTCAATTAAACCGATTACAATATCAACGCCCTCTTTTTTCATCTCTTGCGCGTCAAACAGCATTTTATAACTTTTTCCTACTCCCGGAGCAGCCCCTACATATAACTTTAATTTCCCGCGATTTTGCTTTCTAATATATTCTAGATATTCCTCCGGCGTACGTCTTTGAAATGTTGGTTTATAGTCATCTGCATACATTACACACACAACCCTTCTTAGCAAACAACGCTACCTCAATCCATTTGATTGAGGTAGCAACGGTACTATTTCATTAGTTTCTGTACTTCTAAATTTAATTTCAAGACATTCACACGATCTTCTCCAAATAACCCTAATGCAGCACCTTCTGTTTGATCTTTAACGATTTGATTTAGTTTTTCTTTCGGAATATTTGCTGAATTTGAAATACGATCCACTTGTACGTAAGCTGCCTCTGGACTAATATCAGGATCTAATCCAGAACCTGAATTCGTCACTAAATCCATCGGTACTTCCGTAACTGGAACAGCCGGGTTTTTCTCCTTCCAATCTGCTACACTTTTTTCTACACGTTTTACTAAATCAGTATCAGATGGTGCATAGTTATTTGATCCCGATGCTTCAGCTTTATATTCTATACTTGAAACACGGCCATGAAAATAACGTGAATCTGTAAAATTTTGGCCGATTAATTTTGAGCCAATCACTTCATTTTTTTCATTATATATAAGACTTCCATCCGCATTGTCCTTCATTACCGCTTGTGCAATTCCAGTTACAAGCAATGGATATAAAAGCCCGCACAGGACAAGAAATGTAAAAGTAACACGAATGACCGGTGAAAGTATACTTTGTTTGTTAGCCATCTTCTTTTCCCCTCTTCCTTATATAAACAATCCGACAATCATATCAATTACTTTAATTCCAATGAAAGGAACAATCACTCCTCCAAGACCGTAAATGAATAGGTTACGACCAAGTAAGGCATTGGAACTCATCGGTTTATATGCAATCCCCTTCATCGCCAAAGGAATGAGTAATGGGATAATAATTGCGTTAAAAATTAATGCTGACAAAATGGCTGAAAGCGGTGAAGTTAATTTCATTACATTGAGTGCTTCCATTTGCGGAATTGCTAATGTAAACATCGCTGGGATAATCGCAAAATATTTCGCTATATCGTTCGCGATACTAAATGTTGTTAGCGCACCGCGCGTCATTAGTAGCTGTTTCCCAATCCCTACAACCTCAATAATTTTTGTTGGATTGGAATCTAGATCAATCATATTCGCTGCTTCTTTCGCAGCTGTTGTTCCGCTATTCATCGCTAACCCTACATCAGCTTGTGCTAACGCTGGTGCATCGTTCGTACCATCACCTGTCATTGCTACAAGTTTTCCTTTATCTTGCTCTGCTTTAATCACTGCAATTTTATCTTCCGGTTTACATTCTGCAACAAACTCATCTACCCCTGCTTCTTTCGCAATTGTTGCTGCTGTTAGTGGATTATCACCTGTACACATCACTGTTTTGATTCCCATTTGACGAAGCTGCTCAAAACGTTCACGCATACCAGGTTTTACAGTATCTTTTAAATAGATTAATCCATAAATACGACTATCCACTGCAACTACAAGCGGCGTTCCACCTTCTTTTGAAATAAAATCAGCTTTTTGATTCACATCTTTTGGTATCGTACCGCCTTGTGCTTGTACCCACTCAATAACTGCATTAACTGCACCTTTTCTTACTTTTGTCCCATCAGGTAAATCCACACCGCTCATTCTTGTTTCTGCTTTAAATGGAACAAATTCACCTTGTTCTGCGAGTTCTCTATTATAAGAGAAAGATTTTGATTGTACATATTCTATGACAGATCGCCCTTCTGGTGTTTCGTCTAAAACCGATCCTAGTGCAGCCCATTTTCCTAATTGTTCAATCGTTTCATTTCCTACAGGAAGTAATGTATGTGCCATCCGATTCCCAAAAGTAATCGTACCTGTTTTATCTAAAATAATTGTGTTAATATCACCGGCAGCTTCTACAGCTTTACCCGACATCGCTAATACATTAAACTTTGTCACTCGGTCCATCCCAGCAATCCCAATGGCTGATAATAAACCACCAATTGTCGTTGGAATTAAACAAACGAGAAGCGCTACAAGTACAGCTGTGTCAATTTTAAACCCTAAATAATTTGTAAAAATCGGTAGTGTGACAACAACAATTAAGAAAATAAGAGTTAAACTTGTTAATACTGTGTTCAAAGCAATCTCATTCGGTGTTTTTTGACGAGCAGCTCCTTCTACTAAAGAAATCATTTTATCTATAAATGACTCACCAGGATTACTTGTAATCGAAATTGTAATTTCATCACTAACAACCATTGTACCGCCTGTTACGGAACAAAAGTCTCCACCAGCTTCTTTAATAACAGGAGCGGATTCCCCCGTAATAGCCGATTCATCGACTGATGCTAAACCTTTAATGACTTCACCATCACTTGGAATCATTTCTCCTTGTTTTACAATTACGATGTCGCCCTTTCTCAGTTCAGTGGCTGAAACTTGAACGATTTTTCCATTTTCTTTTATGACGTTTGCAAATACATCTTTCTTCGATTGCTTCAAAGAATCGGCCTGTGCTTTACCACGCCCTTCTGCCAATGCTTCTGCAAAATTAGCAAACAGAACTGTAAATAATAGAACGAGAGAAACTGTTATATTAAACCATCCTGGTATACTGCTAGATGCATTGGGAAGAAACGATAAGATAAGAGTAATAACAAATCCAATTTCCACCACGAACATAATTGGGTTTTTCACCATTACTCTCGGATTCAGTTTCGCAACTGATTGTTTCATCGCATGTGTAACAATATCACGATCCATCGTTTTCGCTTGTCTAACTTCACTTTCTGTATCATGTATTGACGATGTAATCGATTGATCAACTTGTTTTTCTTTTGCCACTACAGGTCTCATCATTTACCCTCCATTACTTCAATGTAAGAAATTCTGCAATTGGTCCTAACACCAACATTGGGAAGAATGTTAATGCTCCAACGATTACAATCGTTCCAATGAAAATGCCTCCAAACAAACTATTATCTGTGCGGAATGTTCCTACTGTTTCCGGCACTACTGTCTTCTCTTTCAATGAAGCTGCAACAGCTAACATTGTAATTAAACTGAAATAACGTCCTAAAAACATAACGATACCAGTTGTAATATTCCAAAACGCTGTATTATCGCCTAGTCCTTCAAATCCAGATCCATTATTAGCGGCAGAAGATGTATATTCATATACCACTTGCGTTAAACCATGAAAACCTGAATGAGAAATTGCATCTGTTCCTAAATGTGTTGAAAGGGCCAATGCTGAAAATCCTAAAATCAACAATGGATGAAATAATATTGTTACTGCAATTAACTTCATTTCCTTCCCTTCAATTTTTTTACCTAAAAACTCTGGTGTCCGTCCAACCATTAATCCAGATATAAAGACCGCAATAATTGCGTACATAATGATATTGACAAACCCTGCACCAACGCCACCAAACACTGTATTTAACATCATATTTACAAGTGGCACCAATCCGCCAATCGGTGTTAACGTGTCATGCATTGTATCAACCGCACCTGTTTCAGCTGCCGTTGTTACTGTCGCATACAGTGAGGAGAAGACCGTTCCAAATCGTACTTCTTTTCCTTCTGTATTCCCTTGTACATGTTCGATACCCATTTGATTTAATGCTGGATTTCCGTGTAATTCTGATGAAGTAATTGTGATAAAACCAATTAAGAATACCATAAATAGGGAAACAAAAAGGATACGTCCTTGTTTTTTATTTCCAACCATACGTCCATACGTAAACGGTAAAGCTGTTGGCAGTAGCATCATAAGCATCATTTGTAAAATGTTACTAATTTGTCCTGGATTCTCAAATGGATGTGTAGAGTTTGCTCCGAAGAATCCGCCACCATTGTTACCAAGTTCTTTAATTGAAACGAATGAAGCTACAGGACCGCGCAAAATACTTTGTTTCGCACCTTCAATTGTGTGTGCTGTAACTGCTCCATCTAAAGTTTGCGGTACACCAAGTGCAACAAAAATCAGTGCTGCAACAAATGCAATAGGAAGAAATACCCTTGTTAAAGCTCGTGTAAAATCAACGAAAAAGTTACCAAGTTCCTTCCCTGCTAATCCTCTTATAAAAGCCATTACAAGTGCTAATGTCGTTGCTGGTGCAGCAAACATTAAAAATGTAATCCCAACTAATTGTGATAAATAAGATAATCCATTTTCACCGCTATAATGCTGTAAGTTTGTATCAGCCATAAAGCTAATTGCTGTATTAAAAGCAAGCGTTGGCTCCATCCCTGCAATATGTGCTGGGTTTAACGGTAATACACCCTGCAAACGAAAAATGAAATATACAACAACGATCATAAAACCATTGAGTGCAACTAATGATAGTGCGTACTGTTTCCAGGTTTGGTTGTATGGTTTCACACCCGTAATTTTAAAAATAAGTTTTTCAAAAGGTCCAAATACTTTATCTAGTTTGCTACTTCCTTGAAAAGCTTTCTCTAAATAAATACCCGTTGGCTTTGCAACAAGAATAAATAATAACATTGTGACGACAACTGCAACCCAAATCATAATGAATGATTCCCCCTAATTAAAACTTTTCTGGATTTAATAACGCATAAACTAAATACACAGTAATTCCTGCAACAATAACCGATAAGGCAATCATCATGATTGCTTCCCTTCTTTCACAACTTTATCCGACCAGCTTGCAAGCCCCACCATAGATGCGCCTAATACAATAAAAGTTCCGACCATCACAATATCAAGCATTATTTTCCCCTCGTTTCTGAATGTTAAATTTTACCATCTACCTATCAAAAAAAGAACACTGAGGCTCTACTCAGTGTTCAAAAATGAACAACACAAAAGTAAACCTCCTCTCCAAACGCTTACGAGGTTAGCTGTCGGATTCGGGCCTAAAGAGTAGCCCTACTTTCATCATGAAAGATTCACCCCAAGTGACAATGCACAAAATTGGTTCCCCCGCTCCAAATAATTGGACTCAGCGATATCAGGTTGTTTTTGGAATTTTTATGAACAATTTATGAATGTAAATATACTCCTCTATATTTAACTTGTAAAGAGCAAAATTACCTAAAATAAGAAAATATTTTGCCATTTAAACGCTTACATTCAAAAATATTAATGTTTTATTATGTGTTTTCTTGTCTTTTCTTTCTTTTTCATTAAAATAACTCTTTAATATATAAATCCATTTTAATTTTTCGACTTCTAAATCCCTGCGATGCAGAATAAAAAGTAACCTACACTCGTTTGCTCTTTCTGTTTTTACTTCACATGTGGCAGAAAAAGGCCCTGCCCGCGTCTATGCCTGGCCGGATGCTCTCTCCCACCTAAAAAGGGGGGTTTTATGTTGGTTTTTT
>NZ_NVPR01000130.1 GCF_002551815.1 Bacillus sp. AFS098217 | reverse complement strand
ATCATAAAATAAAAATTGACGTTTCACGTTGTTTGTTTCGTTCAGTTTTGAAAGAACTTGTTTGCCGCTCATTCGCGACTTCCTTATATTAACATTTCTATGTTTCAATGTCAACTAAGTTTTTTATTTCGTTTATCGCGTTTTGCTTTGTTGCTATTAGCGACTTGTGTAATATTACACCTCTATATAGTAATAGTCAATGGTTTTTCGGAATTTTTTTCATAACGATATTTAATTATTCTTTTTACATTACTGTAGTACGAAAAATACACTATTGAATCCTTACTAAACAACTACAATGTTCTTCCCTCCTCTTAATCTATTTCCCAAGTGAGCTTTTTTCTACATTCAATAAACTCTATTCCTTTTCCTAAAGCCAACACCCTTATTTTAACAATTAATAGTATATAATAAGATAACTATTGTACTTCTCTTTACCAAAACCATAATACAAAACAAAATCCTATTAGAAACAGGTGAAAATATGGAAGATATCCGTGTACTTATAGCAGACGATGAAAAAGAAATACGAGATTTATTAAAAAAATATCTAGAACGAGAACTATATACAGTAGATATCGCTATACATGGTGAGGAAGCTCTTCACTTATTTGAACAAAACAAATATAACCTCATTATATTAGATCTTATGATGCCTAAAGTTGATGGTATCGAAGTATGCAGAAGACTTAGAAACAAAACAAATATCCCGATATTAATGCTCACTGCTAAAGATCAAGAAGTAGATAAAGTTTTAGGCTTAGGCATAGGTGCAGACGATTACATTACAAAGCCTTTTAGTATCAATGAAGTAGTCGCTAGAGTAAAAGCTCTTATGAGGCGCTTTTTAATATTAGGAAGTAATGCTAACACGCAAGAAAAAACAATCCTAACATTTAAAGGGCTAACAATTGATGTGAAAAAGTACACAGTTAACGTAGATGGACAAGACATACCTTTAACCGGGAAAGAACTTGAATTATTAAAGTTTTTCGCTTCAAATCCTGAACAAGTTTTTACGAAAACGCAACTCTTTCGCAATGTTTGGGACAGTAACTATATAGAAGATGACAATACAGTTATGGTACATATTAGAAAGCTTAGAAAGAAAATAGAAATTGATCCCTCAAATCCTAAATTTATTCAAACTGTATGGGGAATTGGATATAAGTTTGTAGGTGAAAAGGTTGAAGAATGATAAAGTTCTGTATCTACTTCTATTACAACTTTTAGCAATCACAGCACTTCTATTTATAGATATGAGTAACAATCAATTAGAAACAGGAAGATTAGCCTTATTTATTGTCCTCTTCACTATAACAATCAGTCTTTTCTTTATCAGGCTTCATTTTATCAAAAGCCGAAAATCCATGGTTACCGGATTAAGACGTGCTATTAAAGGAAATACACACGCAAGACTCTATACAAATAACGATCATTCATTGGACGAAGTAGTCTTTTCTACAAATGAATTAATAACCGCACTAGAAAAAGTGCAAATTGAAGCTGTAAAATCTCAAGAAGCTAGAAAACAACTCCTATCTAGTATTTCGCATGATATTCGGACACCCCTTACTTCTATTATTGGCTATATTGATGCTTTAAAAGATGATATTGCTACTTCAGAAGAAGAGAAACAAGAATATCTTGAAATCATTTCAAAGAAATCAAGCAACTTAAAACAATTAGTTGATGAAATATTTAATATGGCCAAACTAGATGCAGATGAATTCCCATTGAAGGAAGAGCCTCTCAATTTTGCTGAGATTGCTAGAGAATCTTTAATTGAGTTTTTACCTGAGCTATCGAAACATGATATAGAGTTACAAGTTAGTATCCCAGAAACACCTTGTCCTATTATAGCGGATTCCCTTAGTCTTATGCGAGTTATAGGTAATCTCATGAAAAACGCTATATATTACGGAAAGTCCGGACAAATAATAGGAATCGAACTTCTAGAAACAACGAATGAATATCAGTTACTCATTTGGGATAAAGGACCTGGAATTTCAACAGATGATCTAGAGAACGTGTTTGAGCGAATGTACCGAAGTGACCAATCCAGGAACCCTTCGCATGGTGGAAGCGGCCTAGGACTCGCTATTGCGAAAGCTCTCGTAGAAAAAAACGGCGGACAAATATGGGTAGAAAGTATGCCGTGGAAAAAGACCACCTTTGGCTTCTCCATCCCAAAACAAGTCGCTTTTAAGAAACAGTTAAGAAATGATTAAGCAGCAGTTAAATCCTCCTTTTTATCATGTAATTAAGAACTTATGAAAAGCGGGTGTTTCAAAATGAATGCAATTATAAAGACAACAAATCTCACTAAAATTTATGGCAAACAAAAATCGGTAGATAATCTCAATATAAATGTAAATCAAGGAGAGATTTACGGCTTTATCGGACGAAATGGTGCGGGTAAAACGACTACAATTCGAATGCTGCTGGGGTTAATAAAACCTACAAGCGGAAAAATCGAAATATTCGGGGAGGATTTTTTTAAGAATCAAAAAGAAATTTTAAGAAGAATCGGCTCAATCGTTGAAGTTCCAGGTTTTTATGAAAACCTTACTGCAAAAGAAAATTTATTAATTAATGCCAAAATCATTGGAGTTCACAAAAAAAATGCGATTGAAGAGGCATTAGAAATTGTAGGACTAGAACATGAAACAAAAAAGCTAGTGGGCAAATATTCCTTAGGGATGAAACAACGATTAGGAATCGCAAGAGCACTTCTACATTATCCAGAACTATTAATACTAGATGAACCAACAAACGGATTAGATCCAATTGGAATTAAAGAAATGCGAAAGTTGATTAAATCTTTAGCAAAGGAAAGAAATATAACAATATTAATTTCTAGCCATATTTTAGCTGAAGTCGAACAGCTAGTCGATCATATGGGCATTATTCATGAAGGAAAGTTATTAGAAGAGACTTCTCTTGATGCACTTCGAAAGCTAAATCGTAAATACTTGGAATTCCAAGTAAATGACGATAATAAAGCTACGCTGCTTTTAGAGAAACAATTTCATATTTTTGATTACGAAGTACATGATGAAGGACATATTCGCGTTTATTCTCATTTCGGACAACAAGGACAGATTAATAAACTCTTTGTTCAAAACGATATTGAAGTATCAAAGATTATGATGAGCGAAGACAGATTAGAAGATTACTTCACCAAATTGGTTGGAGGTGGGACAATTGGTTAATCTACTATATGCGGAACTATTAAAGTTAAAACGTTCTAATATGTTCTTGATTAGTATTATTGGAGCAGCTGCAGCACCGTTTATGATCATTTTGGCCTTTTATATAGAAATGAAAACAAAACCATCTGTTACACCTGCGAGTTTCGATGCCCTTTTTCTTAATGTAAATATGTATACTATTTTATTTATGGGAGTCCTTCTATACGGAGTCGTTACCGCTTATCTCTTTAATCGTGAATACACAGAAAATACATTAAAAAATTTATTAACCATTCCTGTATCACGTTTTAACTTTATTATGAGCAAATTCATCCTTCTGTTTATTTGGATTATGATCCTAACTATAGTTGCATGGGGACTAACTTTACTATTAGGGCTATTAGGAGGTTTTCCTGGATTAAGCATCCCTTTATCTTTTCAATTTTTAGTGAAATTTTTACTAGGCGGTGCATTCCTTTTTATCTTATCTTCTCCTATTGTACTGCTAACTCTTGTAATGAAGACTTATGTTCCGCCTATTATATTAACAATTGTTGTAGCAATGGTAAATGTTCTAACTGCAAGTTCGGAACACAAAGATTTGTTTCCTTGGACAGCTGCACTAGATATAGTAAATAACGAATTGCAACCGACATATCCACCAGAATATTCTTATATTATCATTGCCGCTACAGCTATTATCAGCTTTCTCGCAACAATATTCTATTTTAAAAAGGTTGATATTCATTGATTAATAAAGATGGTGAGATTCCCTTTTAGAAATCAATATCTTTAAGTTTAGATGATATCCCAATGTTTGCAGTAGTAACTTTTCTAACACTCCTCCCGAAAATATGTTTACTATCTTCGTATGGCTTTAATTATAAGAAAATACTCTATCCCTAACCTAAACCGATATTTAGGAATATCGGTTTAGGTTACTTATTATCTCGAATAAGGGGAACAATTTATGAAAAATTTTGAAGAGAAATGTAAAAAATACTTAGATACCAAAAACATCCATGCAGAGCATCTTATCCTTTCTATGAGAAGGAAAATCACTTAATATCTCGAACGTCTTATTAAGCACAATTAAATTTGGAGGGCTAAAATGATAGAAAACCTTTCATTCATTCATTATGAACACCATAAAAAGTTAGTCCGAACAATCTCAAATGATTGTATGGCTAAAGATGAAATTATTGGGTTAATGCTTATAGGTTCTGTCGCAAGAGGAGATGCTTACCCTGACTCCGATTTAGATTTATATTTTCTTTTAGAAAATGGATATAATAAAAAATTCCATTCTGAAATTAGAGGAAATATTTTAATTGAATATAAATATGCAGACTTTAATCAAGTTCAATTAAACTTTGATAACAATCCAATGGAACTATACTCTTTTTTAGATGGCAAAATTTTATTTGATAATAAAGGGTTCCTGAAGCAATTAATGTGGATAGCCCAACAAAAATATAAGGATTATTGTATTTCTGAAAATAAAATACGAGGCATTTCTCATTGGTTAAATAGTTCACTCATTAAGATCAATGCTGCTCTAAAAGTAAATGATGTATTAAAAGCTTCATATATATTGAACACATCAACTTGGGTAATGTTAGAAGGTATATGGACTATAAACAACAAACCAATACCTCCTTCTGGCTCTGTTTTTGTACATATTAAAGAATTATCTAATCGACTTACTAATTTAGATGACTTGCTTAATAAAGTGTTCTTAGGTGATACGACGGAACGTATTAATTCAGCAATCATAATTATTGAGTGGGTTCTATTGAATTTAAAACAGCAAATAGACAATTCCTTATCGAGCTAACAGATGCGTTAAATTCAACAAGGATTATTTTAACACCCTCCAAATAATCGGATCGGCGTTTTCAGTTTTTATAGATGAGGATATAGTTTTTATAAAAAGGAGTACTGTCACATTTGGCGATTGTCAATATGTTAAAAATGAATGATGAGCAGGCTATTCGTACACGAAAATAAGTACTATGTTTAGTAAACGCAAAAAAACCTAAGTCGAAA
>NZ_NVPR01000129.1 GCF_002551815.1 Bacillus sp. AFS098217 | reverse complement strand
GGCCAGATGCTCTCCCCCACCTAAAAATAAAAAGAAAGCGTTTTTATGTCATCGTTTAAAACCCTTTAACAAATTCATCATAAAATTCTCCCCCCTAAAAGTTGCATCATATCTTCATATAGTCATAAAATTAGTCTGTGGTCGAAAATACGTAAAGAGCCGCTACAATTCATTACTGAGAATACGAAGAATAAAGGAGAGAAACGAAGTAAAAATTCAAAAAACTAGACAAGGAAAATGGAGAGATGAATTAAATGTTAAAGATAATTAAACATTTAAAACCATTTGTTGCATCCATCATTGCAGTTGTATGTCTTTTAACTGTGCAGGCAGTATGCGATCTATCACTGCCAGACTACATGTCTAACATTGTCAATGTAGGGATTCAACAAAAAGGTGTAGAAAATGCAGTACCTGAGATTATTCGTAAAAGTGAAATGGATAAAATTAAGCTCTTTATGAATGAAAATGAGAAGAAAAAAGTAGATGACAACTATGTGCTTTTAGATAAGAACAATCTTTCTCAAAGTGAATTAAAAAATGATTTAAAAGATTATCCGCAGCTAGATAAAGAACCTCTTTATAAGCTACATACAGAGGATAAAAATACAATTAACGAACTTAACGATATCTTTGGGAAACCAATGTTAATTACACAAGGAATTGAAAAAGGCGGCTCATCTGCTTTCCCTCCTGCTGCGACAGGTGACAACAAAGCACCAGCAAAGCTTCCGCCAAATACGGATCCTTTTGCAGTCATTGCGAAACTGCCTCAAGTTCAAATTGATGCAATGAAAGAAAAGGCAGATGAAAAGTTTAAGAATATGCCAGGCAGTATGGTAACACAGTCAGCCGTTTCATTCATTGAGAATGAGTATAAAAAGATCGGTATCAATACCGATAAGCTTCAATCTAATTATATTCTTACTTCCGGCGGGAAAATGCTGCTTCTATCCTTAGTAAGTATGGCAGCTACCGTTATCGTGAGTTTACTTGCTGCAAAAGTAGCTGCAGGACTCGGCAGAGATCTTAGAAAGAAAGTATTCCGGAAGGTTACAAGCTTTTCAAATGCGGAGTTTGATAAGTTTTCCACTGCCTCTTTAATCACAAGAAGTACAAATGATATCCAGCAAGTGCAAACACTTATGGTTATGCTGCTTCGCATCGTATTCTATGCACCAATTTTAGGCATAGGCGGCATTATTAAAGTACTTACTACAGACCTTTCAATGGGATGGATTATCGGAGTTGCAGTTATCGCGATTTTAAGCTTAGTCATTGGTTTATTTAGCATCGCAATTCCTAGGTTTAAAATGATACAAAAATTAGTAGATAAAATTAACTTAATCACGCGTGAATCTTTAACAGGTATGCTCGTTATTCGCGCTTTTAATAATCAAAAGCATGAAGAAAAGAAATTTGAAAAAGGAAATCAAGATTTAACAAAAACAAATTTATTTGTAAGCCGTTTAATGTCATTTATGATGCCAATGATGATGTTTATCATGAATGCCGTTACTGTACTGATTATTTGGGTTGGAGCACACCAAGTGGATATGGGACATATGCAAGTTGGTGATATGATGGCATTTATGCAATATACAATGCAAATCATCATGGCCTTCTTAATGATCTCTTTTGTATCGATTATGGTTCCACGTGCTTCTGTATCCGCACAACGTATCGCAGAAGTTTTAGATACTGACCTTTCCATTCATGATGCAGAGAAGCCAAAAACATTCGCTTCAGACAAGAAAGGTTACGTTGAATTTAAAAATGTTAGCTTTAGATATCCAGGTGCAGAAGAAGATGTGCTTTCCAATATCACCTTTACTGCAAAACCTGGTGAAACAACAGCTTTCATTGGAAGTACAGGTAGCGGGAAATCCACATTAATCAACTTAATTCCGCGCTTTTATGATGTCACAGACGGCCAAATCTTAATAGATGGCACGGATATTAGAGAAGTATCTCAGAAGGAATTAAGAGAAAAAATTGGTTATGTACCGCAAAAAGGAGTTCTATTCTCCGGTACGATCGAAAGTAACTTGAAATACGGTAAGAAAGAAGCAAGTGAAGAAGAGCTCGCAAAAGCTGCAGAAATCGCACAAGCGATGGAGTTTATTAACGCGAAACCTGAAAGCTTCCGTACAGAAATATCACAAGGTGGTACGAACGTTTCCGGTGGTCAAAAACAAAGACTTTCGATCGCCCGTGCTCTTACGAAAAAATCGGAAATCTTCATATTTGACGATAGTTTCTCCGCTCTTGACTTTAAGACAGACGCGCTACTTCGCAGAGCTTTAAACAATGAAATTGCCGGAAGTACGCTTTTACTTGTTGCCCAAAGGATCAGTACAATCATGAATGCAGATAAGATTATTGTACTTGATGAAGGACAAATAGTTGGAACAGGTACTCATGAAGAGCTTATGGAAAACTGTGAAGTTTATAAGCAAATTGCCTTATCACAACTTTCAAGAGAGGAGTTGTCATCATGAGTGATAGAAAAATAGAAAATAACAGACAAGGCGGCCCTGGTCCTGGCGGCGGCGGTCATATGGGCGGCGGCATGCGAAAGATTGAGAAGGCAAAAAACTTCAAAGGAACGATGAATAAGCTCCTTCAATACTTGAAGCCCTATAAATTATCAATCTTAATCGTTATCCTTTTCGCAATCGGTAGTGCAGCCTTTACAATCGTTGGTCCAAAAATTTTAGGAAAAGCAACAACAAAACTTTTCGAAGGACTCGTAAGCAAAGTAACAGGAGCACCCGGTGCGGCAATTGACTTTACCTATATCGGAAACATTGTTGTTTTACTCCTTGGATTATATATACTAAGCGCTGCGTTTGGCATTATCCAAGGGTACATTATTTCTGGAGTAGCCCAAAAAGTATCTTATAACTTCAGAAAAGAAATTGATGAAAAAATTAACCGGATGCCGCTGAAATACTTTGATAAAACAACGCACGGAGAAGTATTATCAAGAGTCACAAATGACGTAGATACAGTGAGCCAAACGTTAAATCAAAGTATGTCGCAAATCATCACATCGGTTATTACAATCATCGGTGTATTCATCATGATGTTATCCATCAGCTGGCAAATGACATTAGTGGCGGTTTTAATCTTACCAGTATCGATGATACTCATTATGGCAGTCGTAAAACGATCCCAAAAATACTTCAAATCTCAACAAGAATATTTAGGACACGTAAACGGGCAAGTTGAAGAAATTTATAGTGGTCACAATATCGTTAAAGCCTTTAACAAAGAAGAAGAAGAAGTGAAAAAATTCGAAGAGGTAAATGACATCCTTTACCACTCCGCATGGAAATCGCAATTTTTATCGGGAATGATGATGCCGATTATGACGTTTATCGGTAACATCGGTTACGTCGCTGTATCCATTTTAGGCGGATGGCTTGCGGTAAAGAGAACGATCGCAGTTGGAGACATTTTAGCCTTTGTACAATATGTAAGAAGCTTTACACAACCAATCGCTCAAGTAGCTCAAATCGCGAACGTACTTCAATCTACAGCTGCTGCTGCTGAACGTGTTTTCGAATTTTTAGAAGAAGAAGAGGAAATGCCAGAAGTAGAAAATCCAGTGAAGCTGCAAAAAGTAAACGGAGAAGTTACCTTCAAAGATGTTCAATTTGGATACAATCCAGATAAGATCATCATCAATAATTTCTCTGCTAACATTAAGCCTGGACAAAAAGTAGCAATCGTCGGACCAACTGGAGCTGGTAAAACAACGATCGTGAAACTGTTAATGCGTTTCTATGACGTAAACAGCGGTGCGATATGTATCGATGGTCACGATATAAAAGACTTCACGCGAGAAGACCTGCGCAACATGTTTGGTATGGTACTGCAAGACACTTGGCTATTTAACGGCTCCATCATGGAGAATATCCGTTACGGTAGACTGGATGCTACCGACGAAGAAGTAATCGAAGCAGCAAAAGCAGCTCACGTTCACAGCTTCGTAAAAACATTACCAAATAAATATCAAATGGAACTAAACGAAGAAGCAAGCAACGTATCCCAAGGACAAAAGCAACTACTAACAATTGCCCGCGCCCTTCTAGCGGATCCGAAAATACTAATACTGGACGAAGCAACAAGCTCCATCGATACTCGTACAGAAGTACTGATTCAAAAAGCGATGGAAAACCTCATGGAAGGCCGAACAAGCTTCATCATCGCTCACAGATTATCAACAATCCGTGATGCAGACTTAATCCTTGTTATGAAAGACGGGGATATTGTAGAACAAGGTAATCATGAAGAGTTATTGAAGGCTGAAGGTTTCTATGCTTCGCTTTATAATAGTCAGTTTGAAAGTGCGGATGCTTCGTGAGATTGATGGGACACTCCTCTTTTTAGAGGGGTGTTTTGTTTTATATATGATATTTAATAACGAATTACCGCCTTTATTTTCTGTTCTGAAGTAAATTTAGTCATGAAAACTCCCGCCACTTATCTCCTTCGGATCTTGAAGTGGGGGTTTCTCGTGTATCACCTTCAAGAGATGCTTAACACGAGTGGAGTTGACACAGCTGCCTGATGGCACAACCCCTCTATTCCATCGGCAAACGCCTTTGGAACTGCTTTTTTTAAGATGTTATAGGAACCATTCACATCTGCGTTCAATAGTTTGTTCTCTTTCGTACGATACAAGCCACGTTTGATACGTTTTCCACTGAATGCAGGGATGTATTCCTCACCGTAAGTGGGGATCTCATCATTGTCTAGAAAAGATGCCTTGCTTGTATACGATTCTTCTACGACTTGTACCATTATGCCCTGTCGCTTCGCCTTGTAGTTGATCATTTCAATGAGTAGATTATGCGGGATATGGCAAAAGGATTGATTCTGTCTTTTTCCCATATCACTGTTTTGTTTCCATGATGTATTTTTCCCAATGACAATCATAGAGATTTCATGTTGAACTGCGAAATGAACAATATGGTAACTCATTTTGTGAAAGAGATCTTTTATTTTGAGAAACCGTTTCTCATGAAGCCTCTCTAAACGCTTGGATGTATGCGGTCCTTCTTTGGGTTCTTTTCCATGACGAAGAATACCCAGTAAACGCGCCTTTTGTTTGTTGTAGTATTGATTGATGCTTTTGATGACATTGCCCTTTACTAACACAGGTATGGTTCCTGTATTCGTTGTGATAGTTGCAATGTTATGAATCCCTAAATCAATACTCATATAGCGATTATTATCCACATGCTTAAGTACTGGCTCAGATTGTTCTGTCACAATTTCAATCTTAAACTTCCCATAAGCAGGAGAAACACGTACCTCTTTTAGGTTTTCGATATGTCCGAACAATTTACCGATATTTAATTTTATGCTTGTTTTTGGAAAACGAATATACTTATCTTGGAGTTTACATACTTGATTCGTGAATACAATTTCTTTCATAGATGATTTGATATATTTGGGAATGCAAGGTCTGCCCGTAAAAGTGGAATGTTGTTTCTGATATGCTTTCATGGAGGCGAAGAATGATTTCCAATTTTGATATAACTTCTTCATAACTGCTTGATTCACTTGCGATGGTAGATTTATATAGTCTTGTTGCTTCATTGTTTTAAACAAACAATCTAGGAAGTTATAGGAGAGGAATGTTTTCTTTTTTGTCGGTAACGTAAACAGATTACACTTGATTTCTTTCCGTTCTTCTGCCGGCTTTTCTTTCTGCTTTTGCACACGTTTTTGATACGCATGAAGTTGATTTTCATTCATGATTTCAATATATGCTTGTAATGTATGGAGAACTTCTTGTTGAAGGGGCTGTAAAGTTTTCTCTGTACGTAAAGCCGTATACACTTGGCGAATGTAGAAGTTTGTTGTATTGTAGAGATTTTTTGCATTTTGACACATTTCCATGAAGTAGGCGTACAATTTATGACCTTTCTTGATCCAAATTTGATAGGTTGCATATTCTTTTTTCATCCTGTTCACCACCTTCTTTTCTTCATGATACTACAAAACAGCCAAAAAGAACATACATTCGCATTGCTACGAAAATATTTTTACAAATTCGATGGTAATTCATCTCGACCTTAAACTGGGCTATGCCCTGCACGTTTTGAAGGTGGAGTTTTCTCCCCTGTTTTCTTACATATTTCTTTTATGTATTCTTTTTCATCTATTATTCTTGTTGTAAATGTTTTACCATTATTTTCAATAATTTCTGGAATGCGGTCACGCACTAGTTTATTGTAGGTCGGCATCGGGATCCCTCCAATATTTTGATTTTATTATTATATCACCCGAAATTTGCCATTTCTCTTGAAGTAAGCATGTAATGAACACAAAGCCAGACGAAAACCTTGTCTTTCAAGAATCATATCGCCCTCATCTAAATCTATATAATTTGTAATATACTCATATCATGTTAAATATTCTAGTAAATGATATCACTCCCGATCTTCATACGATTCTTTAAATCTGACTAAATATAAAAGAAACAATAAAATTCCGAATACACCTTCAGGATTTTTTCTTTAAAGGCACAGAAGATTATTTACATAATATTTCAAAATTTGTTCAATATTCCATAATTATTTTTCCAAATTTTATGTTACGATTAATCGGTAATGATGATTAAACATTTGAATTTGGTACAATAATTGGCCATAAGTGCGGTCAAAGGTTGTAAGATGAATTCATTTAAATTCTAAAGTACTAAAGGGGAGATCACATATGAAAGCAGTAGTGGTTAATAAAAATAGCGAAGCAAACATTGAAGTTATTGACAAAGAATTACGTCCATTACACTCAGGCGAAGCATTAGTAGATGTAGAGTATTGTGGAGTTTGTCACACTGACTTACACGTTGCGAATCATGATTTTGGTAACACAGATGGTCGCATCCTTGGTCACGAGGCTATAGGTATTGTAACTAAAATTGCTGATGATGTTACTTCACTTAAAGTTGGTGATCGTGTAAGTATCGCATGGATGTTCCAATCTTGTGGCCGTTGTGAGTATTGCGTAACTGGTAGAGAAACATTCTGTCGTGAAGTTAAGAATGCTGGTTATACAGTAGATGGCGGCATGGCTGAACAATGTATCGTTACTGCTGATTATGCGGTAAAAGTACCAGAAGGATTAGATCCTGCTCAAGCATCATCAATCACATGTGCAGGCGTAACTACATACAAAGCTATTAAAGTATCAGGCATTAAACCTGGTCAACCTATCGTAATCTACGGTTGTGGTGGATTAGGTAACCTTGCTATCCAATATGCTAAGAGTGTATTTGGTGCAAAGGTAATTGCAGTAGATATCAATGACGACAAATTAGCATTAGCTAAAGAGGTTGGTGCTGATATGACTATCAATCCAATTACTCAAGGTCCTGCTGATAAGATTATTCAAGAGGCGTTTGGCGGCGCTTATGCTGCTGTAGTAACAGCGGTTTCTAAAGTAGCCTTCAACTCAGCAGTTGATGCAGTACGTGCTTGCGGTAAAGTAGTTGCGGTAGGGTTACCAGTAGAAACTATGGACTTAAAC
>NZ_NVPR01000128.1 GCF_002551815.1 Bacillus sp. AFS098217 | reverse complement strand
CTGAACATTGACTTTAATGCTGTTGCAAATGGAGAGAAAAAAGTGATGGTTGCGGCATATAAGCAAATCTTTTATACCGTAAGTGCAGAACTACCTAACAATCCATCAGACCTTTTTGATAATAGCGTTACGTTTGAAGAGTTAACTCGTAAAGGGGTAAGTAATGCGGCTCCGCCTGTTATGGTGTCAAATGTAGCTTACGGCAGAACAATTTATGTGAAATTAGAAACAACATCTAAGAGCAAAGATGTACAAGCTGCCTTTAAAGCTTTACTTAAGAATAACAGCGTCGAAACGAGTGGACAGTACAAAGATATTTTTGAAGACAGTACCTTTACTGCTGTAGTATTAGGCGGAGATGCAAAAGAGCATAACAAGGTTGTTACAAAAGATTTTGATGAAATACGAGATATCATTAAAGATAATGCAGAATTAAGTCCTAAAAATCCAGCATATCCAGTTTCATATACAAGCTCTTTCTTAAAAGATAATTCAACTGCTGCTGTTCATAACAATACAGATTATATTGAGACTACATCTACAGAATATTCTAGTGCGAAAATGACGCTTGATCATTATGGTGCATATGTTGCACAATTTGATGTATCTTGGGATGAATTCTCATATGATGAAAATGGAAATGAAGTACTAATCCATAAAACTTGGGAAGGAAACAACAAAGACAAAACAGCTCATTTCTCTACAGTCATACCACTTCCACCTAATTCAAAAAATGTGAAAGTCGTAGCGAGAGAATGTACAGGTCTTGCATGGGAATGGTGGAGAACAATTATTAATGAACAAAATGTTCCGTTAACAAATGAAATAAAAGTTTCAATTGGAGGAACGACATTATACCCAACTGCTAATATTAGTCATTAATTAAAGCCTAATTGTGATTTGAACCATAATTTTGCCGTTTCGGTAAGGTTATGGTTCTTTTTATTTACGGCAAAGTTATGCTTCTAAAAAATTATAAGGAAGAGTATTTGGGGATAGCGCCACATCGCCATCAAGTTAAGAAATTCATTGTTCCCCAAAACAAAAAAATAGACAACTGTGAGGGATAAAATTTTTGTTTTGGAGGTACTTCAAAATATTAGCTTGATGGGCAGGCAGCAGTCCGATTTGTTCGTAATATCTGATGGTTCGTTTCGTTAAACCGCTTTGTTTCGCTACGTCATCTATTTTTATTTCGTCCATCATTTCGCCCCTATATTTCTTTATTTTTACTATTACACTAACAGGATGTAGTTTTTAAGCTCAAGAATATTATACTACAACCAGAGCTTTTTCAGAAAAAACAAGCGGTTTAGGCTAACCATGAAGAGGGGCTTATTAATAAAATCATTCTTTTCCGTCTATTAAAGTTAACGTTGACGTAAAGGTTATAAAGTTTTATACTAACATTTGTAACGAAATTGCAATCATAGCTTTTTCAATATAAAGGGGATGGATAAGAGATATCAATCAGGGAACTGTAAACAGTAGATTGAACTTGTCCCAAAACCATATATAAAGGAGTTTGTAATGGATGAATTCAAATCAATCATATTCACTTAGTGCCCAAAATCAATCGGCCAAACAACCGCTTGTCGTTTGGGTTATCTTTTTTGCCACAATCATTTCTTTCATGGGCTTAGGACTTGTCGATCCTATTTTACCTGCGATTGCAGAACAACTTCATGCTACTCCAAGCCAGGTTTCCTTACTATTTTCAAGCTATAACTTAATTACTGGGGTTGCGATGCTGATTACCGGCGTTGTCTCCAGCAGGCTTGGTATTAAGTGGACTTTATTGACCGGCATTCTATTTATCATCGTCTTTTCGGCACTGGCGGGTTCTTCAAATGGAATAGGGCAAATTGTCGCTTTCCGAGGCGGATGGGGACTTGGCAACGCATTATTTATTGCCACAGCGTTGTCTGCGATAGTAAGTTTCTCTGTAGGCGGAACCGCCAAAGCAATCATTTTGTATGAAGCAGCCATCGGACTTGGTATTTCCGTAGGCCCACTACTTGGCGGAGAATTAGGCTCTATTTCTTGGCGCGGCCCGTTCTATGGGGTAAGCGTGCTAATGATCATTGCCTTTTTTGCTCTTTTATTAAAAATGCCTCAGGTTGCAAAGCCGAAAGTAAAAAGCTCTATTCTTGATCCGATCAAAGCATTGAAATTCCCTGGATTATTAAGACTTGGGGTTACAGCATTCCTTTATAACATCGGATTTTTCACGTTAATGGCATACGCTCCATTCGTCATGGGATTGGATGAGCATGGGTTAGGATATGTGTTCCTTGGATGGGGAATTTGTCTCGCTATCACATCCGTCTTTGTTGCTCCGAAGCTTCAAGCTAGATTTGGAACGATTAAATCAATGTGCGCGATGTTAACCTTGTTTGCATTAACTCTTTTGGCAATGGGAATTTGGACAGAATCAAGAACAGCTATTATTGTTTTCGTTATCATCGCAGGCCTATTCTTGGGAACGAATAATACTTTGATTACTACAGCGGTTATGCAGGTTGCGCCAGTAGAGCGCGCTACGGCCTCCGCAGCATACAGCTTCGTCCGTTTCATAGGCGGAGCGATCGGACCTTGGCTGGCTAATAAGCTTGCTGAAATGTATACTCCACATGTTCCTTTCGTAATTGGCGCTGTATTTGTATTCGTGGCCATGCTGGTCGTTGCTTTTGGACGGAAACACATTGCGCATGTAGATCAAGTTAGCGGCCACTAAAAAAGGTGTAACATCCTGGGAAGGAATAAAGAAAGATGAACTCCCAGAAAAGGTTAAAGAAAAGATGGGCGTAAAATAAATATTAGTATATGTACAGCAAAAAACCTCTTTGAACATAAAGAGGTTTTTTTTCTGAAAACAATTACCTTGTTAGGTTACAAACTGTTGATTAGCAATAAAGTTATTTAAAAATATGCTTGTTCTGTCATTCTGCAATCGGGGCATTTTGTTGAATAACAGCTTAAAAGAAAATTAGATGTCTTTTTTACATTTTAGAAGAGAGTGTAAGGAATTCTACTTAAAGAGGAAAGGTTTCATAAGTATTCTGATGGGAATATGTTAGAATAGTTATTAGGAATGAGTCTAGCTGATTCAAAAATGAGTAGTAATGAAAAGAGAAAATAGTTTGAAACGGAGGAATTATATGAGTACAATCAAAAAACACAAGCCCAATAAACTAAAAATTGGTTTACGGGTATTAATGATTATTATTGGGGCATTTATAACAGCATATGGACTAGAATCGGTATTAATCCCAAACAACGTTTCAGATGGTGGTGTGACGGGTTTAAGTATCGTTAGCTCAAAACTACTTGGATTACCATTAGGAGTTCTAATTGCAGTCATTAACATTCCTTTTGTTTGGCTAGGGTATAAGCAAATTGGTAGGAATTTTGCCATTTATTCGATTATCGGTATTGCTTCATTAGCAATCGGTACGGTTCTTATGCACCAAGTACCAACCATTATTCACGGTGATACATTGTTAGTTACCGTTGTTGGGGGTATTATCATCGGTTTTGGTATGGGGTTAGCATTGCGTAATGGTGGCGCATTAGACGGGATTGATATGTTAGCCGTATTACTCTCTCGAAAATTACCTTTTGGGACAAGTGACCTCATCTTATTTTTAAACATGTTTGTCTTTATTGTCGTCTCAACAGTATTTGGTCTTGAAGGAGCTATTCTTTCAGCAATTGCTTACTTTATTGCTTCTAAAGTGATTCACATCGTTGAAGTAGGTTTAAGTGGTTCTAAAACATTTAAAATTATCACAAAGGAACCTGAATTAATGGTAGAGACAATTCGAGATCGCTTAGGTCGAAGTGCAACGTATAACGAAGTTTACGGCGGTTATTCAAATGAACAATTTAAAGAAATCACTTGTGTCATTAACCGTTTAGAAGAAAGTAAAATGAAAGAAATCATTCATGAAATTGATGGAAATGCCTTTGTTACGGTATATGACGTAGCAGAAGTAAAGGGCGGTAATTTCAAAAAACATGATATTCACTAGTTATAACTTAGAAAATTTTAATATAGTTTCACAAAAAATCACCTTTTTAGTTTGACTAAAAGGTGATTTTTTGTGACTGGGTTTATAAAGGTTCCGATGAAAAGTACTTAAACGGAGGTGTTATCCGTTGTTACACTCTATTTTTTTTAAGTAAGTAAAGCCCTGTAAGAGAAGATCCAAATGTAATTACAATTCCAACAGCAAGGATTCCCCAGGACAAAGTATTGTTAGGAATCGATTTAGCAAAACCTGATAAGAAGGCCCCGAAAATTCCTAACGAAACTAAACGCATTAGATTAGCCCAACCTATTTTTTGTATCATAGCTCATTCACCTTCCTTTTCCTGATTATACTATCTGGAAGAAGTGATATATCGGGCAATTTTGAATATGGCAAAAGACATGCTGTTTCGTGGTAAATGATGAAGTCCACGCAACTCAAATCAGGGAAAATTATACATGAATTATCACAATATAGGATATTATTTGGTTTTGCGAGACCATAAAATTACAGGTACTAAGATTAATGAAAACAGACCACCAACTAATGATAATGTCGTGTAGCTTGAATTTGCAACGATCATCCCAGACATAGCTCCTCCAGACGCACCTGCCAAGGCAATAAAAACATCCACTGTACCTTGAATTTTTGCTCGATTAGAAGGGTGTGTGTGGTCAACAATTAGAGTTGTGCCACTTATTAAGCCGAGGTTCCATCCTAAACCAAGTAAAGCAAGTGCAATAATTAAAGAAATCATACTCTCGCTTGATCCCAATGCTCCAACTAAACCTGCAGCTAGCAAAGTCATTACAGATGCAATTGCCATTGATATTCTTCCAACTTTATCAATTAAATAACCTGTAAATAGTGATGGAAGATACATAGCCCCTACATGGATACCAATCACAAGTCCTATTGCTCCTATACTATGTCCATGATGCCCCATATGAACAGGGGTCATCGTCATAATGGCAACCATGATTAATTGTGTCAGAATCATAATTGTTGCTCCCAGGATAATTCCCTTATTATTACTTGCATGATTCACGATAAAAGTTGAGTCTTCTTTTTTGTTTTCTTTGTTATAAGATTCAATAGCTTGTGCAATAACAAATGGATCTGGTCTAAGTAAAATGAAGAGGACTAGCCCTGCTAATATAAAAGCTACTCCAGCTAAAATAAAGGGTCCTGCTAGGGCAGGTACACCAATTGAAAGAGCAAAGTCTCCCATAACTTCGACTAAATTAGGACCAGCTACGGCACCAAATGTTGTAGATACCATCGCTATACTTACAGCTGCCCCACGCTGGTTATTATTCGCCAAGTCTGTTCCAGCATATCGAGCTTGTAAATTTGTTGCTGTCCCCGCACCATAAATAAATAGCGAAATAAATAAAAGAAAAACACTATTAAGTATTGCGGCGATAACTACGCCAAGGGCTCCTATTCCTCCCACTAAGAAGCCTGTGAATAAACCAACACGCCGACCAAATTTCTGGGAGAGTCTCCCAACTAATAAAGCAGCTCCTGCTGAACCTAAGGTGAAAAGAGCAGCTGGTAATCCAGCAAAGGCTTCCGTCTGAAGCATTTGTTGAGCGAGGAGAGCACCTACTGTTATCCCAGCGGCTAAACCCGCTCCTCCAAAAATTTGAGACATACTAACAATGAGTAAGGTTCTTTTGTATAATGTCCTCTGTTTTTCAAGAGAATGAATATAGCTTTTTATCTGTAAGTTGGCATGGCTAGACATTTTAACACCTTCTTATTCGATATTATAACTCGTAAAAATTAACCACTTTGTTTGCCCATTCTACTAATTCAGCACAGTCATTCATTGTAGAAATTGGGCATGAAGTTGTCCTATTAATAAAATTTTAGGAAAATTAAATAAAGGTTGGGTTTTTAACAAAGGTTGTTTCATAGAAAAGTATTAAGAGAATGGGAGGATAAAATGAAATAGTGCTTCTCAGTTAACTGTATAAAAATAGTGTATTTATGGCAATGTTTTACTTCGAATTTCCGAAGAATAATTTCTAAAAAACTATGATTTACGGCAATCTTATATTCCTTTTTATTGTACAGGAACTCTCATTCTATATAAGTACAAATTGAAAAATCGACATAAAACCTTTCTTTTTAGGTGGAGAGAGAATCCGGCCATGNNTGGAAAGTCAAAATGGATAGCATCGATTAGCACGTAGAGACCGTGCTCTCAAACGCGAAGTCTATCAATAAGTTTTTTATACTAGTTGTATTTTTTGGAGGAAAGGCTACCTTCCATGCTGTTAGAAATTTGTATGGATTTTTCAAAGATTCGCATCATATTTACATCAAACTGAATTGTTATGTGATTTAAAATTAAATAAAAAAATAATTGACACCTTTCTTTAGCGGGGGTATATTATGTATGAAAATTAAATATGACTCTGTTAGGTGAGGCTCCT
>NZ_NVPR01000127.1 GCF_002551815.1 Bacillus sp. AFS098217 | reverse complement strand
GATGGGAGAGAGCATCTGGCCATGCATAGAAGCGGTCAGTGCCTTTTTCCGCCCCATGCGAAATGAAAACAGAAAGAGCAAACGAGTGTAAGTTACTTTTTATTCTACATAGCAGGGATTTAGATGAAGAAAAATCCCATTGATTAAAGTTTCACTTTATATTGCAATATGTGTTTATTTTTTCCTATATGGTGGCATATATATAGAAAAAGGGAATTTGGAAAGGAGAATGGAGGGCAATGGAACTCCAGTTTCAAAACGTATATCAGCAAGCCGGGAATTGGTACGTGCTGGACTCAGAATTTCCGTGGGATATTCAGCAGGTGAAAAAGGATGTATTTTCACTGATTGAGAGACGAGAAGTCCCAGTTATTTTTTGCGATACGTGTGATACAAATGACGTACTTGTAAAATTAGGAGAAGAGGAAGAAGAATTTTTATTTCCTTTGAACGGTTTTTATCATAAAGAAAAACAAGTAATTTTTGTTTGTATGTGGGAACGATATGAGCAAGTGCTCAAAACTTTACTACATGAATTTCGGCATTCGATGCAGCATGAGAATAACGTATTGTATGTGGAAAAAGAAGTGTATGAGGTACGGTGGATTGAGAAAGATGCTCGTGCATTCGCGGAGCGTAAAATGAATGAATATATGAGAAGGAATGTAAACTAAGGCATAGTGGTGCGAACATCACTACGCCTTAGTTTGTAACTTACTAAAGTAAAGTAGTTGACATTTATAAAGTTTAGTTCTAAACTAAATGTATTAAGCAAGCGAGGTGATGGAATGAAAGCAGAAGAAAGACTTGGATTATTATTATGGTTCCGTTTATCGCGCTTTTATAACAGAAGCGTTCGCGAGACAAATCAGCATTTGAAACAATGGGGTTTATCTGCTGCACAATTTGATGTTTTAGCTCAAATCGGAGGACAAGATCGATTAACACAGCAGGAACTTGGGAAGAAGCTATTTGTTACAAAAGGGAATATTACGCAGCTCTTAAATAAGATGGAGCAGCTTGATTGGATTAGGCGAGAACAGGAAGGCACTACAAAATATCTTTCGTTAACAGAAAAGGGAAGAGCTTTATATGAAGAAGCTGTTCCGCCGCAAGAGACATTTCAAGCAGAACAATTTGGTAAGCTAGATCGCAATGAGCAAAAGCAATTATTAGAATTACTTCGAAAGTTACAATAAAAAATTTTAAATAAATATCTCGAATTCGAGATAATATGAGGTGAAGGATATGTTTGAAAAAATTGATCATAAAAATATGGGAAGAGCAAATCATGGCTGGTTAAATACACATTTTCATTTTTCATTCGCGGATTATTACAATCCAGACAATATGAGATTTGGAGCGCTTCGTGTTATTAATGATGATTTAGTAGCCGCACAAACAGGATTTGATATGCATCCGCATCGCGATATGGAGATTATTTCTTACGTTGTAGATGGAGAATTAACACACCAAGATAGCATGGGAAATCGTGGTACAATTGAGCGTGGGCATGTTCAATATATGAGTGCAGGTACAGGTGTATTTCATAGTGAACACAATTTAGGAAATGAGACATTACGTTTATTACAAATTTGGATTTTACCAGATCGCGCTGGGCATACACCAAATTACGGTGAGTTTAAATTTGATTGGAATCAGCGTGAAAATACATGGTTCCATATGGTATCTCCAGTTGATGGCGATGCACCAATTGTAATCCATCAAGATGCAAATTTATATTCTTTATCTTTAGAAGCAGGAAAAGAAATTAGCTTCCCTGTTAGTGAAGGACGCCAAGTTTATCTTGTACAAATTGAAGGAAGTGGCGTTGTAAATGGTGAGACACTTGTGATGCGTGATGCAGCAGAAGTGGTCGAAGAAGATATTCACATTCAAGCGAAAGAGCAATCTCATTATTTAGCAATTGAAATGAAGAAACAATAATGAATGAAGAAGGGGGCATCTAACAGGATGCTCCCTTTTTGGATGGAATTGTAAGGAAATTGTTTCTCAATATTTTTGGGCAGGTATCATTTTTGTTTTTCAGAAATGTATAAAAGTGTCAAAAATTTTTGGGGAATGGGGAGTGTTAGATTGAAAAAGCAAGTCGTTTCATCAGTATTGGCTTTATCCGTTATTATTGGGGGATTTGGTGCATTTGGGGCAACGAAAACACAAGCGGAAGAGCAACAAATTCAATATCACCAAGAATTTAAAACACCAGCTTACATAGGTGAGGAATGGAAAGCACCAGAAGGGTTAGATAAAAAAGAAACCGTATTTCAGTATTTAGAGAGTAAGAAAGACATGTTTAAACTAGCAGGAAATATAGAGAAACATTTCAACATTGTTGGGGAGGAAAAGGATGCTGAATCAGGTACAACACATGTGAAGTTAGTTGAAAAACATAATAATATTCCTGTGTATGGATCAGATCAAACAGTTGCGCTTGATAAAGATAATAATGTGAAAGCATTTTTCGGACAAGTTATCCCGAATTTAGAAGATAAAAATATTCCAACTGCAGCGAACATTACAAATGAACAAGCTGTAAATGTCGCAAAAGCTGATATTGAAAAACAAATTGGTAAAGTGAATAAATATGATGGTGTGAAAAAAGATTTGTATGTGTATGAAAAAGATGGGAAGTACTATCTTGCCTATCTTGTAAAAGCATCGATTTCAAAACCAGCACCAGGATATTGGCATTATTTTGTTGATGCAACAAATGGAAATGTCATTGAGAAATATAATGCCATTGATCAAATTACTGGATTTGGTTATGGGGTGCTAGGAAACAAACAATCATTTGAGATTGCTCAAGATGAGAAAACAGGAGCGTTCAATTTATTTGATGGCAAACGTGGGAAAGGTGTTCATACGTTTAACGCAGATAATATGGACGAGAATATATTTAATCTTTTATCACAATGGCTTGGATACACAGGTGATGAAGTAGAAAGTAAATCAAAGTTCTTTGAAGATAAAGCTGCTGTTGATGCGCATGTGAACGCAGGAAAAGTATATGACTATTATAAAAAGATATTTAACCGTAACTCTTTCGATGATAAAGGGGCGAAACTGATTTCCTCTGTTCACGTAGGTGAGAGCTGGAATAACGCAGCATGGAATGGTGTGCAAATGATGTATGGTGATGGAGATGGAACAACATTTATTCCATTATCTGCAGGATTAGATGTTATTGGTCATGAGTTAACACATGCTGTAACAGAACATACGGCGAACCTTGTATACCAAAATGAGTCAGGTGCATTAAATGAATCAGTATCCGATATTATGGGTGTAATGGTTGAGAAAAAAAGCTGGGATCTAGGTGCTGATATTTACACACCTGGTATCGAAGGAGATGCCCTTCGTTCTCTGAAAGATCCAGCATCCATTCCGAATCCATTAAAACCTGGAGAAGGTTATCCAGATCATTACAGTAAACGCTACACAGGACCATATGATAATGGCGGCGTTCATATTAACAGTAGTATCAATAACAAGGCGGCATATTTAGTGTCTGAAGGTGGCGAGCATTACGGTGTGAAAGTTGCTGGTGTTGGTCGCGAAGCAACAGAAAAAATTTACTATCATGCGCTTACAAAATATTTAACTGCAAACTCCAACTTTAAAATGATGCGCCAAGCTGCAATTCAATCTGCAGAAGATTTATATGGTAAAAACTCTAAAGCGGTACAAGCTGTAACGAAAGCTTATGATGCAGTAGGAGTAAAATAATATAAATGGAAAAGACCTGACTCGATTGTCAGGTCTTTTTTTGCATTTAATCACGGATACCTAGAGCGATTTTCGCTATACGCGACATGCGCTCTTTTGACCAAGGTGGATTCCAAACTACATTTACTTCTATTTCATTGACTTCTGGTACATTTGTTGATAGTACTTTTTTTACATCTGAGACGATTTGTCCAGCCATTGGGCAACCGATAGAAGTCATTGTCATTGTAATGACAGCATTGTTATTCTCATCCGCTGTAACGTCATATACTAATCCGAGATTGATAATATCAACCCCTAGTTCAGGATCAATAACAGCTTCTAAATTGGCATATAATTTCTCTTCGAATTCTTGCGACATGCACAACACTCCTAATATGAATGATATCCATTCTCATTATAAAGGAAATAAGATAAATATGCAGTGAAATAGCTCACAGTGTTTTTGGAGGAACTTTCTTATACTGATGATAAGTATAAGGAAGGAGACATTTTAAAGATGGACTATAATAAAAATTCTTTTATCATTTTAACCGAGAAGACCCCTTCCTCTAAACGAAGTGAAGGTGGGGGATGAATCGGTTTTTTCTTTTTTAAAAGAAAATTGCATTTATTCAGAACATATGTTTTGTTTTGGTGTATAATTGTTTTATCAAACAAAATGAGGTG
>NZ_NVPR01000021.1 GCF_002551815.1 Bacillus sp. AFS098217 | reverse complement strand
TGTTAGCTTGATAGCGATGGGGTAATTAAAATTATTAGCTTGATATGCATGCGGTTGTACCCCTACAATGTCAAGAAAATTGAGATAAAAGTTAACATTCTTATGAACCACTATGGATATCACTATTTTTATACAGAGAAAAACTTATAAAAAGAGGAATAACCAAATAAAATGATAGAGTAAAAAAAACAGGTAATGGGTTCACATTCATCACTCCTAATACATCATATGTAACTAATAATGGTATCGACCAAGGATAAAAGGATCCAAAAGGAGTAGTTGCTAATAGACCACATGAAAAAGCTGCGATAACTCCTACTGCGATTGCTAGCAAATAACTTTTAAATAGTATACTAATTGTAACGATAATAGGTATTAAACAAAACTGAAGAAAGACAATCATAAGATTAACAAAAGCATACTTCACAATGATTGAAAAGCTTAATGCTTGTTCAATTTTAAATAAGCCAAATAATATCGTAAAAAGAAATGATAAAAATACCGTAGACAAGACTAAAATAAATATTACCGTGAGCTTTCCTAGTAGTATTTGCTGTCTAGTTCTTGGATAAGTAAAAAGTTGATTAATGGTATTTTGTTGATATTCCTGTGCAATTATGAATCCAGCAAATAAAGCAAATAGAGGTGCGCCTATAAGTAAATTCATAAACGTAGCTGAGTTAACGAAGACATCTGACCAAGTTGAAGTGCTCCCTTTATTACTAATACTAAACAGCGCATTAGCGATACTCCCGATTACTACTAGTAAAGTAATCCATGACCTTTTTAGTTTAGAAAACTCAGTTTGGATAATATTAAGCATATACTTTACATCTCCATTCTTATATATATGTCCATTTTAAACAACATTTCTTAAAGAGATGTAAAAAACTACTTAATTATTTCTTAAATTCACATCATTTATATATATTCCAATTTGGAAAATATATAGAAAAAGTGGTTTTTCTTCTTGGTATGCTACTTACTTTAATAGTTCCTCCATGCTTTTTAACCAACTTTTTTGTTATGGTTAAACCTAATCCACTTCCTTTAAATTGTTTGGAATTTCTTGAGGTTTCACTTGTATAAAGCCTTTCGAATAACTTTGGAATATCATTTGGCATAATTCCCTGTCCAGAATCCCATATTTGTAAAATAACTTGTTGTTTTTTTTCTGTCAAACAGACTCCCACTAAATTTCCATCTTTCCCATACTTTATCGCATTTGAGATTAAATTATATAAAATCCTGTCAATACTAACAGAATCGCCTTTAATATAAACAGGGTGAGATGGAAGATCAACCTTAACTTCAATTCCTTCTTCCACAAATTCTTGGTAAAAGACAATTAGTGATTCCTCTACCTTTTCTTTTAAATTAATTTTTTCCATATTAAAAGAAAGATCGTTTGAATCAATTCTAGATAATTCAAAAAAATCGTGAATTAATTGGTGAAGTTTTAGAGCTTTAATACTTATAATATCAATGTATTTTTCTTTTTCATTATCCTTTAAGGTAGAATCACTTTTTACAACTTCTAAATATCCTAAAATAGATGTTAAAGGAGTTCTTAAATCATGTGACATATTTGCAATCATTTGCTTACGTGTTGATTCTAAATAAGAACGTCTTTCTGATATTTTTTGAATTTCCTGCATAAATTCATTTAACGTTATAGCCAATTCGACAATCTTTTTTTGTGTAAATGGCAGGGTGAAAAAACGAACATTATAATTTCCGTCTATTGCGCAATCTAAACTTTTAATTAATTTGTCTATAGAAGTATTTACTATATATATATAGTATAAGAATGCAACTATAATTATGATTAGTATCATAGGTATAATCAGTACTCCCATTTATATCCTATCCCCCAGACTGTTTGCAAATATTTTGGTTGAGAGGAATCATCCTCAATCTTGCTTCTTAACTTACTTATATGAACCATTACAGTATTTTCATCTATATCATAATTATCTGTCCATATGTTACTATAAATATGAGATTTCGAAAAAACTCTTCTTGGATTGCTCATAAATAATTTTAATAATTCAAACTCAATTTTAGTCAAATTAATGGTTATGTCTCTTTTATTTATGGTATATGTAGCAAAGTCTAACTCAAAAATACCTTGTTTTATTTTAGAAGGCTCTATATCTTGATAATCGTTAAGGTAAAGAAACCTTCTTAGTTGTGCTTTAATTCTAGCTATCAATTCACCTATACTAAATGGTTTTATAATATAATCATCCGCACCTAATCCTAAAGCAAAAATCTTATCAACATCTTCAATTTTTGCAGAGAGAACAACAATAGGTATATTTTTTTCTAATCTGAATCTTCTTAACAACTCAAATCCATCTAATTTAGGCAACATCAAATCTAATAGAACTAAGGAGTAATTGTTTTGTTTGAATAATGTTACAGCTTCTTCTCCATCGTAAGCTTGATCAACGAAATATCCTTCTTTTCTTAGATATGTAGCAACTAAATCATTAATTTCCTTATCATCTTCTGCATATAGAATTTTAATATTCATTTAAATCACCTCGTTTTAATTGTTATCACTCGAATTAATTTTCTATTTTCAACAACTCTTTCACTAACAATATCATTTTATCATTATTTATTGTATTAATTTCAACTTTCATATAAGACAGTCTATTTTCAGATTGTTTTTTTTGCTGAAAAGGATACAAGGTGTGCACCACATCTCTAACAATCATAATTTATATTCTCCCGATGCCTTGCGATTTTTTGTTTCGTTATATTTGAGTGGATCCTTAAATATAGCTCATGTCACATATAATTGAATCATTACAATTTTTACGTTGTATCTTATCATTTTTTGCAAATTTACTTTATGTATTTTATTTAAATTATTCACGAACAATAATATTTGAATTAGATTATCTGTAGGATAATTAGTTTAAAACGATTTATATGTGGCTAAGAATAATTGAATAAAAATTTTAAAATAAATCAATCTTTATAAACGCATTTGGAAATTAAAGGTTGCTTTAAGGACACAGTTAATAGAAATGGGTTATAAATAAAGTGTAAACAAAAAGGAGGTGAATACTCATGGAAAAACATATTGCAGCTTTAAAAAATCCTGAGTTACGAGAAGGAATGAATTTCAATCATCCTGCTGGAAATATTGCTACTGAAATTGATGCAGATTCACTATCTAGCATTATCGGTGGTGACTGTGGTCCAGGTTGGGTTCCTTCAATTACTGGAGAATGTACTTGTACTAACGGTGTCACAGTTTGTTCTTGGTCTAAATGTTGTAAATAATAATAAAAAGGGTGAAGGGACTGACTTCTCTTCACCCTTTTTGCTATTAAAAGGAGGGATTTACATGTATAAACAAGCTGAAGAAATTTCCAAAGACCTAGACTATTCAAAATATTACCTTGGAAGCTTTATAACAGAAAGAGTTCTCAATGACCTTTCAAGAGATTTTGTAGATGAGAAAAGAGCAAAGTCTTTATATGAAAAATGGTATAAGGAGACAGGTCTACATAAAGAAGAGCTTTTAAAGGAATATTTAGATTCATATAAATTAAGTAACGTTGAATTTATACATTATATAGATAAACAAAAAAATGTTAACTCTGTAACTAACGATTATTGGATTCATAAATGGACAGAGATTATCGAATTAACTCTTTTAAAAGAAAAGACTGAAATTAATGACCTAATGGAGCCTATGAAATTCCCTTTTTCTCAAGGAGTTTCCCCATTATTAGTATGGGCTAACGATAAACTAAATAGCTTTTGGAGGGATCTCTCTAAAATATTTGAAATAGATCAATTGGCAACTAAACAGTTGACAGATGAATTATTGTACAACTTATGTAGTAGATTAACTTTAGTTGCTGCACCTTCTTTTACTTTAGAGATGCATATTGATAAGCTTCTTAATAAATTGGAAGGTCAAAACCCAAAAGAAAGATACAAAAATTTCATAAATAATAGATTAACAAACATAAATGACATCAATGAAACCTTAAAAGATTATCCAGTACTTGTAAGACTCTTAATTACTTACACAGAAAACTGGATTAACTTCATATCCGAATCTGTAGAGCGGTTTTATAAAGATAAAACTGAAATAGAAGAAGTATTTCAAATGTCTTTCGATCATATATGTAAAATACAGGGAGGACTTTCAGATCTCCATCGCAAAGGGAAAAGTGTACTGGTGTTTCACTTTAAAAATGGAAATAAAATTTTATATAAACCAAAACCATTAGGAATTAGTAAACATTTTCAGGAACTACTATCTTGGATAAATCATAAAGGATTTGATTACCCGTTTCCTATTCAAAAAATTATGAATAAACACGAATATGGATGGGAAGAATTTATTGATACAAAAGATTGTAAATACCCTTCCCAAGTTGAGAATTTTTACTATAGACAGGGCGGGTATTTGGGAATTCTTTACTTATTAGAAGCAACAGATTTCCATTATGATAATATAATAGCTTCTGGAGAATATCCTGTGTTAATAGATTTAGAATCTTTATTTCATCATAGAGCACACGTTTCAAAAGATAGATCTTCTGCGGTTGTTGTAGCACAAGAAAAGTTAGACAACAGTGTAGCCCGAACTCAATTATTACCATTTTTAATTGGTGGTCATGATAAAGAGCAAGGAGTTACTGAAGTAAGCGGTCTAGGTGGAAAAGGTGGTCAACAAACTCCTTTTACAATTATGGATTGGGAAAACATTGCTACAGATGAAATGGTAGCTATACGTACACAGGGTGAAACGGAAGACGCTAATAATTTACCAGTGTTAAATGGAAAGCCGATAGAGATGCTCGATTATAAAGAGAATTTACTACATGGTTTTGAAAGAATTTATAAGATATTTATGGATAATAAAAAAGAATTATATGAATTTATCCGAATATTCGAAAACGATGAGATACGTCAGGTTGTACGACCTACCTATATGTATGCTCTGTTATTGGAAGGTGGTCATCATCCAGATTATTTACAAAATGGAATGGATAGAGAACGATTGATGAGTCGACTATGGTCAGGGCTTGACAAAGCAACCCACCTTAAAAAAATTGTTTCTTCAGAAATACATGATTTGCTAATGGGAGATATTCCTTACTTTTATACTAAACCTAATTCTAAAGATCTTTGGAATAGTAATGGTACACAAATTGAAGATTTTTTCCAAGAAGACAGTTTTTCAAATGTCCAGAAACGCTGTATGAATTTAGGTTACGATGATTTTCAAGAGCAAATAGAAATTATTAAAGCATCTTTAAACATTGGGAATAAGAATCATAGTTTTCATAATGGCCAAAGACATAGAGTAGTATCCCAAAATAATAATGCTTCAAGCTTTAGAGATATTGAGGGATCTAAACATTTTATTGATGCGGCATTAGATATTGGTAATCATTTAGAATCTAAAGCAATTTGGGGAGATGACAGAAAAGATGTTACTTGGATAGGTCTCCAATGGATGGGAAAACATTCTCAATGGCAATATTCTGTTTTAGACTTAGGTCTTTATAATGGTTTATCCGGTATGTCATTTTTCATGTCTTATCTAGCAAAGATAACAAAATTAGAAAAATTCAAGGATTTATCAATTGCCGCTTTAAATTCGGCATTAAAGCGAAATGATCAATATTTTAAAAGCATATCAGCATATCAAGGTAATTGTTCGATGATTTATACAATGATGCACTTAGCAAAAATTTGGGATGATGATGTACTTTTAGAAATGGCCATGCAAGAGGCAAGTAAATTAAAAGATTATATTGGTAAGGATAAAGATTACGATCTGTTGGGTGGATCTGCTGGAGCTATCATTGTATTTAATCAATTATATCAATTAACGGCAGATAATTCATTTTTAAACTATGCTATTACTTGTGGAGAACACTTAATACAAAATGCTCAGAAAGCCAAGAACGGTCATGGATGGGTTAATAGTATTAGTCAACGACCTGTAGTAGGATTTTCACACGGTAGCTCAGGTATCGCTTGGTCACTTGCTTCATTATTCGATTTAACTGGAGATAATAAATTTAAAGAAATGGCTTTACAAGCATTAAAATACGAAAGATCCCTTTTTGTGCCTGAATATAATAACTGGTTAGATTATCGTGTACAGAACGATAATCAATTAGTAGGTGTACATTGGTGTAATGGGGCACCTGGAATAGGAATATCTAGAATTTTAATGAATGAAATTTTAAAAGATGAACAATTTGTAAAAGAAATTGAACTTGCTATTCAAATTACTAAAAAAGCTGGTTTTAGGGATAGTCATTCTTTATGTCATGGAGATTTAGGAAATATGCTTTTCCTTCAATTAGCTGCTAAAAAATTAAAAGATAATAATTTAAAAGAGTATACTTATCATAAAGCTAATCAAGTCTTAAATAATATAACTTCTGTGCAAGATTGGGAATGTGGATCTGTCCCAGGTGTACAGCTACCCGGTCTTATGCTTGGTCTCGCAGGAATAGGCCATGGACTTCTTCAATTAGCAAGACCAGAAGAAGTTCCTTCTCCCCTATACTTGGAATCAGTAAAATAATCTTTAACTCATACGTATTAAGAAGTAAAAAGGACNNGTCCTTTTTACTTCTTAATATAGGAAAATAGTTTAAGGATTTTTTAAGAAGATATTAACGTTTGAATAAGAATTCTGAGCTATACTAATGAATAATAAAAGATAAGTAGGTGAGTTAATTGAGTTACGTGTTAAGGACATATGGTTTAACAAAAAAATATAAAGATGTCATAGCAGTTGATAATGTAAGTATGAATATCAAGAAGGGCGAAATATACGGGTTTTTAGGTCAAAATGGTGCAGGAAAAACCACGGCTATGAGAATGATTGTAGGCCTAATTAAGCCATCTAAAGGAGAAATAGAATTATTTGGGGAGAGAATTAAAGCGAATGGGCATAGTCGTCCTTTTGAGAGAATAGGAGCTATGATTGAAACCCCTGGATTTTATCCGAATTTAACAGGAGAGGAAAATCTAGAAATTCATAGACGCTTGATGGGATTTCCCGATAAAAGTTCTGTAGATACCGCTTTGGCCCAAGTTGATTTACTTGAAGCAAAAAAAAGAAAAGTAAAAACCTACTCTTTAGGAATGAAACAAAGGTTAGGACTGGCTAGAGCTCTTTTACATGAACCTGAGCTATTACTTTTAGATGAACCTACAAATGGACTTGATCCTAGCGGTATAAAGGAAGTAAGAAAGATGATTTTACATTTAGCAAAAGAACGGGGAATTACAGTATTAATATCCAGCCATATTTTAAGTGAGATTGAGCAATTAGCTGAAAAAATTGGAATTATTCATAAAGGTAAGTTACTTAAGGAGCTTGATTCGAAGACTATAAGAGACATGAATAAACATTATATTGAATTTCAAGTGATTAATGATAAAATGGCTATTCATTTACTTGAAAAAGAGCTAAATATCCGTAATTATCAAGTTGTGGAACCAGGGATTATCAGGATATATGAAAATTCACATGATAGTATCACTATAAATAAGATGTTTATACAGAATAACATAGATGTAAAGAAGTTAAATATCTCTAAAGATACCTTAGAGGATTTTTTTATTAGACTTACGGAGGGAGAGTAGATGTATTTTAATGTAGTGTATACTGAATTATTGAAGTTGAAACGTTCAATTATTCTTTGGATCCTTCCAATAGCTACAATTGTTCCTATAATATTAAGTCTTGTACCCTTGTATCATATGAAAAGTACAAATGAAGGAGATGAATTTAATCTTCTAGTAATGTTCATTCAAGGGGACTTAGCTTTTTTAAACCTTATCATTGGTGTTCCGTTATTTACATTAATAACAAGTTATGTTTTTTCAATTGAGTATCAGCAAAGAACCATTAATAATTTATTTACTTACTCATATTCTAGATTACATTTTCTATTTGGAAAAATGACAGTTATTTTTATTCTTATAACGGCAGTTATTTTATCCTCTTTTTTTATAAGTTTAATTGTAGCCGTAGGTGTATTAAGTATTCCGATTGATTATAATATAATTATTAAATATCTCATCGTATATTCTTGTATGATATTAATGCAGTTCGCATTAGTTCCATTTTACGCTTTATTATCAATATGGAAAAAAAATATAATTTTCCCGATGTTTATATCTATTATTTTAACTGTGATAGCTGGTTTAATTATGGAATACGATATTGCAATGCTTTTCCCATGGTCTACGCCTTCGCGTGTTACATTTGGAATGACCAATTATTATAATTACGCCTCTGTTCGTTATGATTTATCAATCAGCTCCTTAACATTTTTATTTTTTGTTTCTTTAATTTTAAATATTAAATATTATAATAACAGTGATGTTCAATAATTTAAAGAAGGAAGATAGCTGCATCTTCCTTCTTCAAATTATTAACTTTCTATATATTTTTTTAATTCGTATCCATATTTTCTATGTGTTATTAAAACAGCTGGGCATTTAGGATCTAGCTCAACTTTCTTCCTCAAACGATTTATATAAACATACAAATTATCAGTACCAATGGGATCATCTATCCCCCATACCCGATCTAACAATAAATCCGTTGTTACTACAGAATTTAAGTTATCTAACAAAGTACATATAATTTTAAACTCAATAGTAGATAAGGGGATTTCAACCTTTTCCTTTTCATTATAAACACATCGCCTTTTTAGATTCAAAGTGATATTTTTATTAAGCTTGTAATGCAAAGGAAAAGTTTTTGCGACTTTTTCCAGTGATTCAAATCTAAACAAATTAACTTTATTTTTTTCCAATGATAAATTGGATTCTTCATGGTCATGCTTAACATAGACAAAATTAAAATTGTGCTTTACTAGTAAATTTCCTATTTTTTTTAATATTGTTTCATCCTCATTAAATAAAGTAATGACCATTACATTGCATCCCCCTTTAAATTTTCATCTCTTCTTTTTCTATATCATTTTGTTTTTGTACTTGATAAAGGTTTGAGTAATGACCTTTCTTCTTTAATAATTCCTGATGTGTACCTTGTTCAACTATTTCTCCTTTATCCATCACATAAATACAATCTGCTTTTTCTATGGTACTTAGTCTATGAGCAATGATAATCTGTGTAGCATTCAATAATTGTAAGTTTTCAGATATAATGGATTCTGATTTATAATCTAACGCACTGGTAGCTTCATCAAAAATGAGAATAGATGGATGATTTATTATTGCTCTTGCAATTAATATTCTTTGTCGCTGTCCACCAGAAAGATTCTCACCTCCCTCAGTTAGGATTGTGCTATATCCCATTTGAAAATTAACAATATCTTCATGTATAAACGCTTTTTGGGCCGCTTCTTTCACTTGTTCGGGTGGAATATTTTTATTTTCCATTCGGATATTTTCTAATAAAGATTTATTAAATAAGGTTGTTTCCTGTAATACAGTACCAATCTGTTTTCTTAAATTAGGTAAATTGATTCTTTGTAAAGGTATATCATCAAAAAGAACTTGTCCTCCTGAAGGAGTATAAAGGCCTAATAATAGCTTGGCTAATGTACTTTTTCCGGATCCTGAAGAACCCACAATTCCAATCTTTTCGCCAGGAGAAATTTTTATGTTAATATTCTTAAGTATTGGTTCACTAAAATCGTCGTAGCTGAAAAATACATTTTGTAATTCCATTTGCCCTTTCAATTTATGCGAGGCTATTTTTAGTGAATTTTTGACAGCGCTTACTTTATGTACTTGTTGTTCTTCTTCTGTTTTCGTTAGCATGATGTCATTTATCTTTTGCATATAAGAATTTACAAGTAACCACTCATTATATGTCTGTCCTAATGAGGAAATTGGAACTAAAAATGAAACAGCTAGGCTGTTAAATGCTAATAAGGTCCCTAAACTCATTTGCTCATTTATAACATATGAAGCACCCATCGCCATAATCAGAGCTGGTGCTATAACTAGAATACCTCCAGCAAAAGAATTTAAACTTGATGTCCAAAAAGTTCTTTTTTGCGTTATTAGTATTTGATTACGAAATCTTTCCCACCATCCATCATAAACTTCTTTTTCAACTGCTAATGTTTTAACATCTGTCATCCCATTTAAAAATTCTGCTAGAAAACTCTGAGTTTTCGCCTGTGCATTTACATCTTCAGTTGTAAGTTTTTTTGTTATCGATTTACCGATTAATACGGATAAAAATACGATAACTCCTAACGAGATTACAAGCAGACCCATAATCAGTGATTGTTGTACCATAAGAATTGCAAAAATAAATAGAAGTAATATATCTATAAAAATGGTTATAGAACGATTAGAGAGAATTTGTCGTATAATGATATGCGAATTAGAACTAAAAACTAGGTCCCCAACATTCCTTTCTTCAAAAAAATTATATGGGAGTCTTAAAAGGTGACTAATAAACTTTTTCATTAAGTGTTTATCAAATAATGTTTGCATTTTTGCAATAAGATAAGATCTTAATACAGAAAATAATTCATAAGATATAAATAAAATAACAATTACATATAAAGCTTTGTTTATCATATCGGAATTATTAGGAACTATAACATTGTCAGTTATCCATCCAATTGTAAACGGAATAATAAGACCAAACACTTGTAAGCAGAAAGAGGCTAAACATATAAATAACATAATCCCTCTATTTTTAAGAATGATTTCAATGAAAAAGTATCTATTGGATTTTCTTTTCATTTCTTTAAAATCTTGATTTGGTATAAATGTTAGTAAATAACCAGTATACCTATGCTTAAAGTCATCTAAATTGATTTTACATTTTCCTATATTAGGATCTACTATGTATGCTTTATTTTTAGTTACCTTTTCTAAAACTACATAATGATTATTATCAATATGAATTAGACATGGTTTTTTTATTTTATAAAGTTGAGAAATCGGACATTGATATGCTTTAGTATCTAAACGGTAATAGGAACCTATTTCAATTAAATTTTTGAATGATAAACCATCCCTTGAAACTTTAAAATCATTTCTCATATCAGACAAAGAAATACGGTGATTATAATAATTAAGAATCATTGCAATACATGCTAGCCCACATTCACTCTCCTGCATTTGTGGTATATAAGGAACACTTTTCAATATTAACTCCTCCTATATATATTGATTTACAAATAATTTGATCGTTTTAAGAAGCGAAATAGAGAGTATAAAATATTTTGTTTAAATGAAGAAATACAAAAAAGGAAGACCTTTTCTAGTAGAATGGAGTTACCACACAACAATCCATAGAAAAGAGGTCTTCCTATGAATCAGTTTACATCAAAAATCATCGAAGCACTAGTCCAAAAACAAGATATTACAGAGGTATTTCGTGAGTACTTAGAAAAAGCAGTGAATACGTTACTGGCAACGGAATTAACAGTGTTTTTAGATTATGAAAAATATGATCGTATTGGTTTCAATTCAGGTAATTCACGTAATGGTTCTTATTCACGTACGTTACATACAGAGTACGGTGATTTAAATCTACAAATCCCGCGTGATCGTAACGGTGAATTTAAACAACAGACCGTAGCACCATATCAACGCTCAAATGATACGTTAGAAGCGACAGTTATACATTTGTTTCAAAAAGGAATTACGATAACGGAAATCGCACATTTAATTGAGAAAATGTATGGCCATCATTACACACCTCAAACCATTTCAAATATGACCAAAGCTGTATCTGAACAAGTAGAAGCTTTCAACCAACGCCCCTTACACACGCGTTATGTGTGCGTATATTTAGATGCGACATATATTGCCGTACGTCGTGAAACCGTGTCAAAAGAAGCTGTATACATCGCTGTTGGCATTTGTGAAGATGGCTCCAAAGAGGTACTCGCGTATACGATTGCACCAACCGAGTCAACGTATAATTGGCAAGAGCTCCTAGAAGAACTAAAGGAACGCGGTGTAGAAGATGTCCTTCTGTTTATCTCAGATGGTTTAAAAAGCATGGCAGACGCTATCTTAAGTGTTTTTCCAAAAGCGAAATATCAAACTTGTTTAGTCCATGTAGCACGCAATTTATCGCACAAAGTTCGCGTAGAAGATCGTCAAGAAGTGTGCGATGATTTCAAAAACGTTTATAAAGCCGATTGTCTAGAATCTGGACAAGAAGCGCTTGATGCTTTCTGTTCAAAATGGCAAAAGAGTTATCCGAAGGTAGTGAAATCACTGAAAGAAAATCAACACCTATTGACGTTTTACAGTTTCCCAAAGGATATTTGGCGAAGCATTTATTCAACGAATTTAATCGAGTCTTTTAATAAACAAATCAAGAAATATACAAAGCGTAAAGAACAGTTCCCTAATGAAGAAGCTATGGAACGCTTCTTGGTCTCACAATTTGAGGACTATAATCAACGCTACGCTACACGTTGTCACATCGGCTTTAATAAGGCACGTGCAGCATTAGTAGCAATGTTTGAAGAACTTGAATCCTAAGCACACACCAGTATGAAATTTTGTTTATTGTCAGGGCTAGCCCTGACAATAAACAAAACCAAACAATGGAAAAAAGTTATGTTCATACCAAAAGTGGCATTCTATCTGAAAAAGTTGAAAAGTTATTTACACAAAAATATTGACGCTCCCGCGAAATACCAATCTGTGTTTACAGTAAATATAAAATATGTATAATATAATTATATTTTATATTATTTAAATAAACTTAATAAAACTCTTAAAAAAACCTTAAATTATAAATAATTCTTAATTTTTTCATAAAATAGACATTTTTGTATACTAGTCTATGTTTTATAAAAGGCAATAGGTTCTGTTGCAAAGTTTTCTACATGAAGCTACACTCTAGAAAACGGGATCTAGGAGATTTAGGCATGAGATATTTTAAAGGAAAACACCCTAATAAGACAAACTATTCTTTTATTTTTTCCTCATATAGTTTAGCAAGCTTATAAAAAGAAGAACGTTTAATACCATACTTTTTCATGGCTCCTACTGCTGTAATCGAACCAGATTTCCATTCCTTATAGGCTTCAATAAATTCTTCTGTTATTTCGACAGGAGGACGTCCTAAGTGTTTTCCTTGTTTTCTGGCAAGAGCAATTCCTTCAGCTTGACGTTGTTTAATATCAATTCGCTCTTTTTCTGCAAAGGCAGATAATATTGTAAGAGTTGCTTTTTGAATTGCGCTCTGAATAACATCATTTGTACTTTCTCCAGTGTAATTGACGTTAATGTATGGTTCCTTTATAAATTGTAAATTTACTTTATGTTTTTCGTAATATCTAAACTCTTCTAATGTATCATTCATATTTCTTCCAAGTCTTGTTAAGGAGTCAAATACAATGATATCTCCTGTACGAACAAGACGCTTTAGCATTTGGTAATTTTCACGCTCCATATTTTTCCCAGATTCTTTATCAATGAAGATATCTCGATCTTCTATCCCTAAATCCTTCATATTCTGAATTTGGCGTTCTTCGTTTTGATCTTTACTTGAAACTCGTACATAACCAAATTTTTTATGTTTCATATGCTACACCTCATTGGTAATTATACCAATTATGTCTATAAAGGTATATAAGATAAACAGATGTCTGTAAAATAGGAAACTGACATTTATAGACGTGGTTTTTATAGGTTTCTATATAGAAACCTATAAACGTTGGAACAACAAATTTGTAAAGGTCGCACAAAATATATTATAAACGTTTATAATTTTATATAATCTTTATAAACAGAATGATATAATTGTGGTAGCAAATATAAGGAGATTATTTCATATGGCAAATATTTATGGATACATACGTGTAAGTACAAAAGATCAGAATGAACAGCGCCAGTTACATAAAATGTTGGAACGTGGTGTAGAAGCTCGGAGAATTTTTGTTGATAAAGCGAGTGGTCGAAATTTTGATCGACCGCAATATCAATTACTAAGAAAAATATTGAGTCAAGGTGATATTGTCTATATAGATGCTTTGGATCGTATGGGACGGAATTATGATGAAGTTATTTCAGAGTGGAAATACATAACAAGAGAATTACAAGCTGATATTATCGTTTTAGAAAATGAAACATTGTTTGATAGCCGGAAATTTCGTGAGATGGGTGATATGGGAAGATTAATGGAGGATCAGTTTTTATCTTTACTTTCTTATGTTGCAGATCAAGAGCGTAAAAAAATTCGCCAGCGACAAGCAGAAGGGATTGCTTTGGCTAAATCCCAAGGAAAACATTTAGGTCGTCCTCAATTTAATCTTTCAACATTAAATTCCAGGCAATTACTTATAATAGAAGAAACTCATCCAAAGTGGAAAAATAGAGAAATAAGCGGGGTTAAATTTATGGAATTAGTAAAACTAAAGAAAAATACATTTTATAAAATAATAAAAGAATATGAAAGTACCTTAGACAATCTATAAGTCGGTTCTCTTTTATAAAAAAACACTTAAAATTTATCTAGATTTCTTTAGAGGTACATCCTCATGCCTAACAAGGTAATATTTTAAATACTTCTCATGTCATCATATTTCATTTGTTTACGAGCATGTCCTTTGTTTAAATCATTTAGAAATATCCAATGTCACACGTCGTTCCCCGATATATTATTTTTCTTATGTATTCTACTTTTATTAGGTAATTTCTATACAACAAAGAAAAAAGCATCCTGTTTGGATGCTTCTCTTGTTTATTAACAAATATGCATATAAGAAAAGATACACACTATAACTTTTAATATCTGGATTTGAGTCAATATTAATAAAGGAAAAATTATAAAAAAAGAGCAAATAAATGAAAAAATTAATGACGAAGATAAGGAATTCTTAATTTACTTAGATAATCCATCTAAAGCAGTTCATGACATAGTACAAGTACATCCCGATATTACAATTGATCATTCTGTTCAGTTTGTTAGATTGAATACTAATAAAAGCATATTTCTTTCAATACTTATAACTTTGGAAAAAAATAATCATATAGTTCACGATTTTAAAGAGTACGAAAAATCATTAGAAGATTACTTTTTAGAAGTTGTTCAGGGAAAGGAAAATTAATATGCTTAGACTTATTCAAAATGAATATAAGAAGATATTTTCTCATTATGGTATATATCTTATGTTAGGTTTTTTAGTAATATTTATAGTTGGACATGGTATATTTATAAAAATGCATTCAGAGCACGGAAAATCGTATGAGTCCAATTGGAAACAAGAACTTCAAATGCAAAACAGTAAGTTAATAAAAGAGTCTCAAGAAATGCCTGGAAATTTTCTTGCATACGAATATAACAAAAAAACAATAGCCCTTAACGAATATAGAATACAACATAATATACCACCAGAAAACACTAATAGTTTGTGGACATTTATACTTTCTAATAAGCCTTTTTTATCTTTTATAAGCTTATTTATTATAGCTTTAGCAGCAACTAGTGTTTCTTCTGAATTTAATCGAGGGACTATTAACTTAATCATGGTAAGACCTATTTCTAGATTTTCATTTTTGTTATCTAGGTATATGTTGATAGTATCCTTGTGCTTTATTCTAATTATAATGTTAGTGTTGCTTTCTATTGGTGTAGGATATTTATTATTTGGGAATTCAGAACTAAATACGTATCTCGTTTACCATAATGGACAGGTATTTGAAGAAGGAGTGGTATTATATATATCTAGATATTTTTTGTTCGCTGCTATAGATATTATTGCTATATCATCTATAGCATTTATGAGATCAACCCTTTTTCAAAAAAATACACTATCTTTAGTAATGTCACTTTGTATCTATTTTACGGCTGGAACTACAATGCGTATACTTGCACAAAAATATGATTGGACAAAATATATTATATTTTCTAATACAGACCTCAATATGTACTACACCGGTGACATACTGATAAAAGGGATGAGTTTATCATTTTCTATAACCATAGTACTTCTATATCTATTTGCTTTCTTACTAATATCATTTACTACATTTATAAAAAGAGATATTATAACATAAAATAATTATATAGAAATACTGCTTATAAAGAGCTTTCCAAGTTACATAACTGGAAAGCTTTTTTTGTGGGACACAAGTATACAATCCAGAAAAGTCGAAGCCTGATATTCTTTTAAGAAGGAAATGAAGGTACTTATTATCATCTACAGTGATATTGTTCAAATTCAATTAATTGAAAAACGTATATGAAATTGCAAATTTTATATAAAAAAGAGGATTCCCCCCGTTGGGATACTTAAACTGCTTGAATAAATGCTCACTTTTTCATATTCCTTATCTGCCTTTCTTTTTCTTACTTAGTCATTGTTACTTCAAGTGGATTTCGCCCCACGTTTGCTGAAGTTGCGAAAACCAAGCTAAAGTAGGAAGCGTGGTGAGTCAACGTACAAGATACTTATGTTTTCACCGTAGGGACTACGGGCAGAGCCTGCTAAGATAACCGGTGGATACATCGGTTATCTTAGCAGGAATCTCCCACTTCAAACAGTCCGTAAGGACGGTTCAAACTGTTAAATGTAAATAATCATCTATTTGTTAACTACCTATAAGTCCTAGAAAAGAATCTGAATCTGGCCAAGGAATTTCACGCATGTGTCCTCACCCCATTGCTATCAAGCTAAGCTCACACAATGGCAGTTATAGTGGAAGTTGTTTCTTTTTTTCTAAAGATGACATGTAAGAACTTGAAATTTTTGCATGCCAAATAAATCCTAACGGATTCAGTTTTTTGAATTATGCCACTAGATTATCAGACATGGTACAATTGTAAACGACACCTAATATATCAAAGACTGTTTTTTTCTCATACCTATGAGATTTTCGCCCGTTTTGCTGTAGGAGGTTGAACAAGCGAATTAGAATCTTTGATAGCTCTTGGGTGTCTTTCTGTATAGCTTGGAAAAGAAGAAGAAAGTAATCTTTAATCATATATATGGCTTTATACTCACTAAGCTCTCGTTTTTTCTTCATGAGGAGCAATTGGCGCATTTGTAGAAGAACAGAGTAGAATGGCAATCAATTGCCCATACAAATGGCATTCCAATCGTTCTCGTTTTATCTTTTTACAATGATGAATACGAAAGAATGATTTCCACGTTTTAAATAAAAGCTCGATTTGCCAACGTAAAGAATACCAATCATGTACTTGTCCCATTGGGACAATATCTATAGGAGTATTTGTCATATATACATTGATACCGCTAAGTCGTTTACTACGAGCTGAATACTTCGTTCCCTTCTTTTTTTCTCTTACAGCTTGATCTTGTAATCGTTTTTGTTGCTGTTCTTCTGTAAGTCGATGAACAATTACACGAGCTGGCACTTTATCAATCATTCCTACATAAGCATCAGATATTTCGTATGTTTGCCCTGGTTGAAGAGAATTCATTAACGCCTCCATATCTATCTGTTTATATTCTGTTTTCTTCTTTAGTTTTCCGTTTTGATAATAATCAGGATTAGGATTTTTTTGATAAATACGTGTATTTGATTTAATACGAGAGATATAGTAAGCCTTTTTATCTTGTATATGTTGAAGATCTTTCAGATGAAAATAGCCTAAATCCCGAATACATAAATCATTCGCCGTTACAGTTGGAACACACAGAGAACCATAGGTTCGATCATGTTGTTTTCCTGGACCTGTATGAATATGAAGGAACTGTCCACTTAGTAAATCATATTCAAGCTGAATCTTTAATCCCGCTGTATGACTACATCCCCCAGCACCTGGATAAACGGATGAAAAGGGATCAGGAAGTTGAAATGCAGTTGAATCTAAAATACGAATACGCTTGAAAATGGAAGTATATGTAGAAGAAATTGGCATAGATGAAACCAATTTTTTGTTTAGAAGTTCGGCTAATATGTGTTGTAAAAATTGAACAGCTGCTTGATTAAACCGTTGATTCAGTCCCTCAGGACTGATGAGCACTTCTGTTGATGATTCTAAACGGCTAGATAACTGAGTTAAAGAAGTCGTAGCCACATTTTGGCTCATCCATACACATAAAGCGACTAAATCTTTTGCTTGGTACTTACTGGTTCGTTGCACAAAACCAACATCTTTAGCGAGATCTCGTAAGGTATTGGGGGATAAAAAGCTTTGAATCTCTTGAGCGAATAGCTGTAATTCATCGGATACAGAAATAGACATAAAAAACGCCATCCTTTCCTATGATTCTACAGAAAGCATAGCGCATTTTTTTATTTTAGGGGGTATTTTGTTTTCTTAGCTTGATAGCAATGTGTCCTCACCCCTCTTCTTTTACTATATCAATGTAGGGACTAACAGGGGAATTCTCAAAAGTTTGTAAGAAACATTTTAGAGTGAATTTTTGATTCCACTTTATTTTAAATCTACATTAATTGTTCTTTTTATCTACTATTTCAACACTCATTGAACTAAACCATATATGACCAGTACCTTTTAAAGACACTCCTACTGATAATGTTTCTATATTTTTAGGTACATCTAAAATCACAAAATATTCTTTCCACGAATTTTCCAGACTTAAGGAATTAGAATGTATATGATAAACCTCCCAGAGATCTTTTCCCTGTTGCTCAGCCCTAATCCATAAACCAGCATATTCTTTAACTGACTTTGTCATTATCATCCCTGAAAATTTAACCCTTTCACCTACATATAGATGTTTATCCAAAAAACAGTATGATGTACCATATCCTTCGTGATTTTCTAAAGAATACAAGTTTTTTGAAACTTCATTTGTATATTTCACATTAATATCATTATATAAAATATAATTACCCGGATTCCGTCCACCTAATATCCATTCTGTCACTTTACTAGTCTTCATTATTATACCGCCTATTCATTTATTTAATTTCATTAATCAACTTAACCTAATTTGAATTATACTCATAACTACTATGTTTTTTTTGATAATTTTTGCTAAATGCCATCACAACCAACAACTTCTATATTTAAGCATAGCAGTCGTTGATTTATTAATAACAAATAAGCCCCAAAAGATTATCTGGGACTTCTTTTTTTCTATTCTTTTTTATGTATTCATAAATACTATCCATAACAAATTCTTCGTTTTTCTTCCAACACTCTTCCGCTTCCTCTAATGTACAAATTTTTATTAATTCATTAATAGCAGTATCTTTTACTAAGAATGTGGCTACAGCACCTGTAGATTTTGAGTATTTGGCTATTACTGCATCTATAATATTATCCATTTCCAAAGAAAAACTTCCTTGAATATCTTGTTTTAGCATTGCGGTTTCGGATAGTTCTTTTAATCGGGAATTAAGCATATATTCTACATAACCCATTGGCGAATCTATATCTACACGGAAGCGGATATCATCAATAATTTCTAAAACCAATTCCTCATGTTTTTTCCATTTTTCTAATACTGTAGGATATACTTTCCCTTTACATCGCTCTTCAAAACGTTTAATTTTCTGTTCAAATGTATTTGGCTGCTGAAATTCATCTAATTTTTTTTCAAAATGAGCTAAATCCGTGTCCTTTCTTTTTTGACTACGTATGATAAATCTAATTTTTTGTACCTTCCTACCTAACTTAATTTCTTCAAATTCAAAAGATATATCAGTTTTTTGATTTAATTCTTTTTGGGAAGGTTTCAATACACGCTGTTTAAAATTCGCATAATTAGGATATACATCAATTGCATAATATCTTAGATTCTCAAGGCTAATTGTCCGCTCTTTTATATGTTCATATTGTTTTAATAACTCATAAATTCGGATAGCGTATGGAGTTAGTATAGTCATATGGACACAACTTAGTTAAGTCCTTACAATGGGTTTCAAGGAGGAAGTGTCCGTATGACAAACAAGAAATTTAATGAAGAGTTTAAAAAAATGGTTGTTGAATTATATTGTTCGGGACAACCTGTCAAACAATTAAGTAGCGAGTATGGCGTATCAGAAGTAACCGTTTATAAATGGATTAAAATATATTCTCCTATCACATCAGTTGATGAAGATGAACTAACACTAGAAGATCTAAAACGAATGAAAAAAGAAATGCTTCGTCTAAAAGAAGAGAATGAAATTTTAAAAAAGGCTATGGCCATATTCGCGAGAAAATAAAAGATACAGAATTACACCAATTTATCGATTGTCAAAAAGAAACGTACTCTGTTCATATCATGTGCCAAGCTCTTGGAATAGCGAGAAGTTCTTATTACCAATCTCAGCACAAAACAGAGTCAAAGCGTAGTCGTGAAAATAAAGAATTAACTCAAAAAATCAAACAAATCCATTAAGATAGCGAAGAACGTTATGGTGCGCCAAAGATTCATCAAACACTGTTGGAGCAAGGATTAAAAGTAAGCATAAAGCGTGTGCAACGGCTCATGAAAAAAGAAAATATCCGTTCCATTATCTTGAAAAAATATAAACCACATTCATCAAAATCAACTGTAGAAGAACGGACAAATCTATTAGAACAGGACTTTTCTACAACGACAATAAACGAAAAATGGGTAGCAGATATTACCTACATTCACACGCAAAAAGACGGCTGGTGTTACCTTGCATCTGTGATGGATTTGTATTCCAAAAAAATTGTTGGATATTCATTTTCACGAAATATGACAACGAATCTTGTAGTAAAAGCGTTAGAAAACGCTTACTATACACAGAAACCACCAGAAGATCTCATTCTACATACTGACTTAGGCACACAATATACAAGTCAAGAATTCCAAACGATACTCGCGAATTATAAAATCAAACCCTCTTTCAGCAAAAAAGGATGTCCATATAATAATGCTTGTATAGAGTCGTTTCATGCCACTTTAAAGAAAGAAGAAGTATATCGTACAAAATATGTCACATTTGAACAAGCAAACGTAGCACTATTTCAATACATTGAGGGATGGTATAACCGCAAGAGAATTCATAGTAGCATTGGTTATAAAACTCCCCAAGCAATAGAAGATCTAGCTAAAGAAGTAGCATAGACTTAATTTTTTTGTGTCCAAAATATTGACTCAAATCCAACCGTTTTTGATAGTTTTAATAAGTATTAAATTTTTAATCATCAAGATCTTTACTTTATTTTTATGAAAACCACCTTATTGTTAGGTATAGTGAAGCAAAAATACAGGTTATTGCCGTTTTTGTTCTGTTACTACACAAACCCCTACTTCTTCACCATGTGCTTTTATATCTTTTTTTAATTGATTCACAACATCTTTATTAAGATGGGGCTTTATGATTTCCTGTAATTTTTCATCTTTATCGAAGCCAACTTCTTCTTTATTATTAACTTTTATTTTTCTAACTCTGAATTTTTTCTTTCAACTATATTTTTTAATGCTTTTTCAATTACACTTGCTTGTGCTGCTGAGAAGAAGAAAGAATAGTCCTCTTTACCATTCATTTCTCACAACAGAAAAATCTACACCTAATTTTTTTAATTCCTTTTGATAAACCTTTAATTGTTCCTTAGTTAAGTTTTTATCTAAAGCAATAACACCACCAGTGTTACTATGTTTTTTAATAAGCCCATTGATTTTTTGTTTACCATCTTTTGTGTTTCCATCAAGGATATAATCTTTTGAATCTTGTTCTTTATTTTCAAGTAACTTTGTCAATGCTTCTAAAATCCGTAATAAAACTTGCTCCGATAATTTAAAGGTTTGTGCTACGACTTCGAATGCAACCTGTGTATGTTCATCTACATTCGTCATTCAGATACCAACCCCTTTATAAATTATTCAACTAAATTATACCATATTTTGGTTTAAGATGTTATAATTTTCAGAAAGATTTATTGGGGTTTTAGCAAAGGGGCAAGCTACGGGTTTGTCATGACAAACCCCAAAAACTACGTTTTTGACTTGGTAGGAGATTCCTACGACCTTTACAAATATATATAAGCGATTTTTTGCAAAATCACTTATATATTTGTTGTCGCTTCGCTCGATTTTTTTTAAAAAAAGGGGTGTTTATTATGGCTAATAGAAGAACAACATATTTGCAAATGTCTTTAGAACATGAGGAAAAAGATTATATAAAAAATAAAGCAATTGAATTAGGATATAAAAATGTTTCAGCTTTTCTTATTGATAGTGCAAAATCGCATTTCAAACTTGAAGTGGATATGAAAGCTTATAGAGATTTAACTAAAGAAATAAATTATATTGGCAAGAATATAAATAGCTTAATTAGAAGGATCAATACAGACGGAATTTACACTGATAATGATATTGATTTCCTTAGAGTTAATCAGAAGAAAATCATAAAAATAATGAATACAGAATATGACCGATTACTTGATTTAAAAACCAAGTTTAATAGCGATAGCTTGAGTAAAAAACAGAAGGAAAAATTAATAAAATCATTATCGGAAAATCAAATCAAGATACCAAAAAAATTAGTATTAGAAGAATTGTATGAAAAGATAAAAGAAGATTTTGTTTATATTATAGAATGTATAGAAAACTCGCCTGAACAAGAAATAGAAGTAACAGAATATGTATGGCAATATTTATATGGAGATACGCTATATAAGTTAGATGATAACGAATTAATAAAATTGGCCGATAGCATTTTTATTTTTGCACAGAAATTGAAATTTAAGTTATCTAAACTCGATAATGTTTTTTCAGATGATGATTGGTTTGAACTGAAAGATATATTAGATGAATATGAAATTTATTAATTAAGGACTGATTACAATGTCTATTGTTAAAATACAAAAAGTCAAAGACTTGAAAGCTGTCATTAATTACAGTATGCAAGACCATAAAACAAACGAGGAATTAGTTACATCTTATGAGTGCTCTATTGAAGCAATAGAGAGAGATTTCAAAAGTATTTTATTTGACTACAATGAAAAGAATAATAGTAATAAAAACATGAGTGCAAGAATGATAATTCAATCGTTTGATAGTGACGATAATTTAACGCCAGAGCAAGTTCATCAGTACGGAGTAGAATTTGCTGATAATTATCTGAAGGGCAATCATCAATATACAGTAATTACACACACAGAAACGGATAATTTACACAATCATATTATTTTCAATGATATTGATTTTAATAACTTAAAAATGTTTGATACAAAGCGTGTAAATTCTTTGGAAAGATTACGTGAAGAAAATGATAAAATCTCTGAAAAGTATGGTTTGTCGATAATCGAAGAAGGAAGAAAAGGAAGAAAAAAATATTTAGCTTTTAACGAATATGTAGCTAGATCAAAGAAGAAATCCTTCAAAGGAAATTTAGAGGAAACAATTGATAAAAACATATTAAAATCAAATTCGTATGATGAATTTTTAGGCTTAATGCAAAAAGAAGGATATGAGCATAAACAAGGAAAATATCTCTCGTTTCAGAATCCGAAGTCAGGGAAGTTTATGCGGACTAAAACAATGGGTTTTAATTACCTTGAATCCTCTATCAAATACAGAATAGAAAACAAAGGTTATTCACCGATCAAAACAAGCATAATGAACAGACAATGGATAGATAAATCACAAGAGAAATTTAAAAATAATAAGGGACTTCAAAGATGGGCTACTAAACAAAACATTAATTACTTAAATGAATTAAGCTCTAAGCTATATACACTAAATGTTTCGCTTTCAGAGCTTGATGAAATTGAAGCAAATAAGGAAGCGTTAATTGATAGCTTTGAAAAGCAACTTTTAGGTATTGATAATGAAATTTTTAGATTAAAGAAAATGAAGGGTTGTTTCCAAACTTATAAAAAGAGTCACCCTTTAATCGTGGCGTATAAAAAAGCTGAAAATAAAATGGCGTTTAAACAAGAGTATTATCATGAATTTAAACAGTATGATGTTGCCAAGCGTGATATGAACTATCTAAAAAAGAATTATGATATAACTGATGAACCTGAATTGCATTATAAGTTGTCATTAATGACAAAAGAACGAAATTTACTTTATGGAAGCTTAGGAAAAGAAAAAGAAGTGGAAATAGACAGACAAGAGCAACAAAGACAGCAGCAACAGCGTAAAAAAGAAAATGAAAGATAAAAAATTATATGACATCAAAAAGGATAATGTATAGTACCTTGTGAATGGAATAAATAAATCAAGATACTAGGAGATGGAGCATTTTTGTCATTAATATAGAATGAGCTCTTAACGGCTCGTGAAGCGAGTATAAAGCTAGGTAAAAACCCTAAATATACCACTCTCACCTAATCACCGAGTTTGATGCTCTTGAGAAAGAGCACGTATCTTTAGGATAAAGGGTTTGTCTTTGTTTATTATTATGGACAGTGATTTGGAGAAATAAACATGCTCGGTGATTGGGGAGGGCTTACAAAAAGATTAATATAAAATCTCGGTTTTTAAGGAAGAGTAATATGTGGGGGTTGTGTAGCAATGGAACCAAATCGCGCAATAAGCATTAGCGGACATTATTTATACACATAAAAAAAGGAAGACGTTCCGCATGTAGAAGGCCTTCCTTTTTTTGTATAAGGTCCCGCCAACCAAATTACATCGTGTTGTATTAGGTTGCTGTGACTTCCGTAATCAATTTGGAAAGACTTTGAATGATATTTGAGCGACTCTTATATAATACATATTTCCCATCTTTCCTACAGGTAACTAAATTTGCTTTTTTTAGAACTTGAAGATGCCTCGAAACTGCTCCCTCACTTAAATGACAAATTTGCGCTAAAGATTGTGTTGTTAATGAACGATCTTGTAAAATTTTTAAGATTTGTAATCTAGAAGGTTCTCCTAAAGCACGATAAGTACTTAACATCTTTTCAATAGGTTGTTTTGGAACAGCTTGTTCTCTTGCTATTGAAGAATCATAAACAATCACAATGCCTTCTTTTATTTCATCTACAAAAAAATGAGGCCAAACAAAATAACTAGGCATAAAAATAATAGATTCATCACTTTTCATCTGATAGATTGTTTTAAATGGTTTATGAAGATACATTTTATTTTTGTTATCAATCCAAGAAATACGCTCTGAAGATAAGGAATTGATAAAGGCTGAAAATCCTCTTGTTTTGAGTAAAGTAGTTTGTTTTACAATTTCGTTTAATAACTCACAATTTAATTCTTCCCATATAGTTGAAAAGGTTCTGGTGCAAAAACTTCAGGATAATTGCAATAAATCTACAAATCTTGGACATACTGATCACACACCTTTGTTAGAGTTATACTATCGGTATATCAAAGTGTAGAAGATTGCTTACGAGAGTCTGTGAGTTTGTGCACCAGAACCGGATTTTTTATAAATGCCTTATAATCAATATAAGGAAATATTGAATAGTCATACACCGTTATTCTCCCTTAAATATCAGTTCTTATCACGTGCGAATTTATGTTCTTTTGTGAAGAGTTTTTTCAAAAAAAATAAGAATAGCTCCACTCATTCAAGTGAAGCTACATCCAAAAATCATTTTCATTTATGTTTTTTCCTAACTTTTTCAATCCTCTTGTGATTTGAACTACAGTTGAAAATTTCGGTCTGTATGTATGGTCATTGCATAATTTCGAAATAGTTGCTCTGCTTAATTTTGACTTTTCTCCTAATTCCGCTTGAGAAATCCCCTGACGATCTAGCCACTTCCCAAATTTACTCCTATTTATTTTCCCTAATTTTAGCCAATCAAACATTACTGTCACCTCAGTAACAGCATGTACAAGAGTTAACTTTTTTATACGAGTGCAAAAAAACATGCATATGAAACAAACAGTGCAAAATACCTTTTACCATACCAAACAAATTACGATTCCCTATTCCAAATTGATAGCTTTTTAGAACTTCGTTTCATCTCTTCCAAATAAAATTCGCTATCAGAATAATATTTTAGACACTAAAAGATTAATATTTTCAACGATTCATAGCTGTTTTTATCTCTTCTAATCTTCAGGGACTATTCTTGCAGAATACGAAAAGAAGGGTGGTGTTTTAACGTTGATATTTGAGTTAGTTAGTTCAGCGGCAGTCGGTGGTGTAATTCTTCTGTCAAAGATGCATCAAAAAGGGGCAACAAATGATGCCTCTAAGATCCAAAGAATTTGCGCTAACTGCGGGTTAAAAGTGAAAGAAGGGAAAGATATCAGGACCATACAGTTGCTTCGAAAGACGAGAAATGCGTGGGGAGTGGAGTATGCATATAGGATTCCACTTGGCCTTAGTTTCTCCAACTTTGAACAAAAAATACAGCATTTAGAAGACGGGTTAAATCATAAAAATAAGGTTTACGATTTCAAACTATCAGACTTCAAATCTCTTCAATTACGAAAAGATATCTTAAAACAAATAAAAAACATTATAAACAAGAAAAAACTCGTTAGAAAGGAAATTGAGTTGTCTTACGATGGGTTACTTAAAATACGAGTCTATGAAAGAGGAATTCCTGATTTCGTTAAATTTGAAGAGGATATGCTGAGGCAATGCAGAGGATGGGAGGTTCCTATAGGTTATACGAGGGATGGATTAGTAAAGCATAATTTCGATGCAATTTCTCACATGATCTCTGCAGGAATGACAGATATGGGTAAATCGAATGTATTGAAGCTAATAATTACATCACTTGTACGCAATCAGCCAGAGAATACAAAGCTATTCCTTATTGATTTGAAGGGTGGTCTATCTTTTAACCGGTACCGATTCCTAAACCAAGTCGAATCAATTGCGAAGAACCCTGAGGAAGCCCTTGAGACTCTAAGGGAATTGCAAACCAAACTGAATGATAGAAACGAATACTTACTAGAAAAAGGATATGAAGATATAAAAGAAGCCGGGGATCCAACGAGGTACTTTGTAATCGTAGATGAGGCAGCCGACATGGCGCCATATCAGGAGTGCAAAGACATCATTGTAGATATAGGTCGTCGCGGCAGGGCAGCTGGATTCCGCTTAGTATATGCGACTCAATATCCTACTAACGAAGCTTTACCATCGCAGTTACGGCAAAACATTGGTGCTCGTATTTGCTTCAGATTACAAACAGAAGCAGGGAGCCGCGCTGTACTCGATGAGGGCGGCGCAGAGAGTCTTCCCAACATAAAAGGAAGAGCTATATACCAAACGAACGAGAAGAAGGTTTTACAGACTGTTTATATCGATAACAAAAAGATTGACAACATCATAATGCCACATATCAACATTAGAGCGAGAAAGGAGCATGAAGATGCAAAAGTTAGCTATAAAGGAAGCAAGAACCGAGTCCATACTCTTGAGCTTGAAGAAGTTGGGGTTCTTAAGTAGGAAACAAATCCAGGTACTTCATGATCTTGGCGGTGATAGAAATGCTTCTCGTGTAATGAAGGATCTTGAAGAATATGTATCTAGCTTTAGAGATTCAGAAAAGGTGTATTATCTCAATAAAGAAGGTCGTGAGCGTATTGGAAGTAATAAGGTACTAAAACGTTCTAACCAATTTCGTCACTACATTATGAGGAATGACATCTATATCGCTTACGAATGCCCGAAAACGTGGAAGCAGGAAGTCAAAATGAATGTTAAAGGTATCGTTTCTATAATTACGGATGCACTATTCACGGATAATGGCCGTTATCACATTGTAGAGGTAGATCATGAGCAAAAGATGAGCGCAAACCGTTTAAAAATGCAGAAGTACAGAAAGTTAATGGAATGTAATGTGTTTGAGAAGGCGCCTAAATTTATTTGGTACACAACAACAGAATACCGAAGAAAGCAAATACAGAAGCTTTGCGATGGATTGGATTGCAACATATTTACGGTTACTGATTTCCATTAAAATTAAGGGGATGGTCTATATGGCAACTGAGACAATGAGCATCAAGGATTTTATGGATGGTAACTATGGAGCGAAGAAAAAGTGGAGCTTGTTCAAAAAGAAAACAAAAAAATATGCACCTGTGGCGGTGCGAGTTGGTATTGCAATCGGTAGTGCTATTATATTCAGCAACATTATAGATATTCCACATGTATTCGCATCAGGAGCAGAAGCAGATGCGCCAAATGTAAATGAAGTATTCAAGGATGTGCAATCAAACGATGGCAACTTTAAAAATTATATAGATGGCCAACTGTACAACAGAATCGTAAATGCATTTGAGCCAGTTATCTTTCTAATTAAAGCAGTATCCTACCCAATTGCATCCGTTGTAGCGCTATGCGGTGGATTATTTATTATGGTTGGTAGCCAAGAACGAGGTTTCTCGTTAATCTCCCGTGCTGGGATTGGATATATCGTAGTACAAATGATACCGTTGTTTATGAGATTATTGGTTGAAATAGCAAAGGCGATTTAATCCCTACATTAGTGGGGCTTTTTTCTTTGCAGGAATTTAAAAATCGTTAGGGAATATTTTTTCTAGGAGGTGTTGTGACGCTATGACGGACGAGATTGTTTATTCTGCTAGTGAAGTATACAAAAGGCTAGGAATATCCGATAGTACGCTCAGAAAGTATATGGAAGTGTTGCAACGAGAGGGATTTACAGTAAAGAAAGATAAGCGTGGCAGACGTGAATATACAGACGGTGACATCCTGGTTATTGAGAGATTAATTGAGCTTAGTAAGCATGACGGTATGACGTTGGAAAAGGCAGCAAAGATGATTGCACAACAAATAGAAAAAGTTAATCCGGATTTGATTAAAGAAGAACCTGGGGACACGAACTTAATTCCATTTCACATTCAAGAACAGCTACAACAACAATACAGCGTTATGGCGCAGGAAATGAATCAAAGTATATTAGCAATGGAAGAAAGGTTAAGTGAGCAGGCAAAGCAAAGCAACGAGGAAATTAAAGCGAGTATAGATCAACATAATGAACGAGTGGAAAAACGATTAGAAGCGCGAGATGAAACACTTATGAAAACACTACGTGAGATGCAGGAAGCGAAGAGATTAATGCAGGAGTATCGTGAGGAGGTAGCGGCTGCAAAAGAGAAGGAAAAGCCGTGGTGGAAGTTCTGGTAAACTACGAAAAAGATACATGAAGGATGGAGAGAAATCCTTTTATATTAATATTAACGGGTGATAAAATATAGAAATATCCCTATTTGGAAATAGGGATATTTCTATATTTTTTATATTTCTGTTAGTAATTTAAACTTTCTTTTCTGTGCAGAAGTTAATTCATTTTCTACATAACGATCTATAAGTAAATCAATTATTTCGTGAGCATATTTCGTATTCGTGAGTTTCATTAGTGCTTCGAGTTCTTCTTTAGATTGGCTAGAAATTTTAATACTACCTTGTTGGTTTTTAAACTTCTTTTTATTCGGTTCTTGCTCCTTCCCTTTTTCTTTTTGAGTTATTTGTTTTTGCTCATTTTTAGTTGGAGAAGGAGGATTATTTTCGTTATCTTTCAATACAATTGGATCCTCGTTTTTTACATAAGGATCTTCTGGCTTGAAATTCCCCTTTGTTCTACCTAATAATCCAGGTGTTTTTGCCATGTTACACACCAACCTTCATCTTTTCAAAAATATCAATGCGAGACAATAATTCATCACTAATCTTTTCGTACAGTTCAATGACATTTAAATCATGTCTATCTTTTTCAGTGATACCATTAACATCAAATCTTTTAATACGCTCCATTTGCGGAACAATATTTTTAAACAGGTTTTCTTCCCCGAAGATTTCACGAGCATTTTCCATAATATACTCGTCCACTTTACCATTGTTTTTCAATAGCACTGGAAGAATGCCTACAACTTCAATATCAAGATCATATTGCTCTTTTAACTTTATCAGTTCGTTAACATAGTTTTCAGCACCTGTAAGAGAACGCTCTTGTGTTTGCAGAGCAATAAGAACATAATCAGAAGCTACAACTGCATTCTTTGTAACTTCAATTGACATAGGAGGAACATCAATAAATATGTAGTCATATTTATGTTTTATCTTTTCAAGTAATCCTTTAAAGTAGTAATCCTCCTCTGCTTCAGAAGTGCAAGTCTTATAAAGGAACTTTGCGAAATCTTGAAAATCAACGTAAGAAGGAATTAAATATAAATTCTCCATGATTTCCACTTCTAAACCATCTAAATTCCCTTCTTGTATCCCCTTCATTAATGTTTTTTCAACAGTTACAATTTCATCTGGATTAAGAATGGATTTAGTTAACATTAAAGACTTCGTTGCATTACTCTGCGGATCAAGGTCAACAAGTAACGTTCGCTTTCCTTTTTTCGCAACTTCATAAGAGTTCAATACAGCATTTGTGGTTTTACCAACGCCACCTTTGTAATTACCAACCGTAATTGTAATAGCCATTTTTAACACTCCATTTATATTTTTTTGAAATTTCCCTATATCCCTTTATAGAAATAGGGAAAAATAGAAATAGGGAAATAGGGATAATTCTAAATATAGAAATAGGGATATTTCTATATTATTAAAGAAATTATAACAATAATGTTCTCTATATGCAATAGAATGATAGAGTTAGTAATTTATAACAAAAGCGTTGATTTAAAAGGGAATTTCCAATTCGAGTCGGACTTGAAAAGTAAATGAGAATGAAGATTTTCAAGGGGAGGTTTAAAGAGAAAAAAACGAACAAAATAGGGAAATAGGGAAAAATAGAAATAGGGAAAAATCCCTATAGGGAAATAGGGAAAAATAGAAATAGGGAAATAGGGATATTATTTAAATTGCGCATAATTTCACTGTTTACAAACAAAAAAACTTGCTGTAACGTAAGAAACAACAAGTTTTTCAACAAATTATGATTTAATTTGATATTGTACATAAAGAGCTTATTCGATAAATAAATTACAAAAACAAATAAAAAAGAACGGCTGTCTAATCGAGATTTGGTAGGTCTCAATCTGACAAAAAAAAGTAGAGTTACGTCAATAACTTTACTTCTCCGGTGAATACAATTTGCTGTCAACATCTTGTATTCCATTTACACACTGCACCATCAGTCTGTAAATTCTCCGTCCGTTCTAATTAGCTATGTTATTAGAGATATAAAAATATCTGTATTTAGTATAGTTAATTAGTGATGGATTGTAAAGATAGATATCCTTATTTAAGTACGGAAAAATTACGTTTAAATATGGAAAAATTCTGTTTTTATATACTTTCAGGGAATTTTCAAGGTGAGCAGTGTAATAACTGCTCACCTTTTTTTATTGTCAAAAATCTAGTAGAAAGGAGATCTAACATGGATAAAGCGCAGCAAGCAATTGAATTGATTTTACATAGTGGATTACGCAAATATAAATACAAGAATTCTAGAGCTAGCATCGCCATGTTAGACTCACAGGATACTAGTAAGATGAATGACCGATTTGTATTCATTACGCGTACAAAAGAAGATTTAATGCATCCCTATGGAGCTAAAGGAGTTGTATTAACTTCTCAAGAAGCAGTTCTGGATCATATCGGACAAGCTACGCATTGGACACCGAATGTATTCAGAGTAGGTACATATTTGGACAGAAGCAGAAGAATCATTAAAGGTCATGAAGAACGTAATTTAAAACAAATCAACTGTTTCACTGTAGATATCGATACAAAGGACATTACTCCTGGGGAAATCGTACTGGCAGCAATGGACAAGCAGTTAGGAATGCCTACAGTTATCTTGGAAAGTGTGAAGGGATACCAGGCTTATTTCGTGCTAGATAACCCATTGTTCATTTCAAATAAGAATGATTTCCGTGGATTACGTAGCGCAAAGAGAATAAGCGAGAACATCAGGAAAGCTTTAAGCGATTTATTACCTGGTGTTGATTTGACATGCAATGATTTCGGATTTTTCCGTATGCCAAACGAGGAGAATGTTGTATGGATGGATGCAGAAAGTACGTGTAATCTAGCTCATTTAATTGAATGGTCTAAAGATCAAGATATCGGCCATCGCAGAAACTTATTTACAGTTCTTTCGAACAAGCCAATGCATACAACTCAAATCACTGAAGGGTGGGTGCAAAAGGTACTAGTATGCACACATATTCATGGTCAGAAAGGTCTAATCGGGCGTGACAACGCCGTATTTACGCTTGCTTTAGCATGCTATTCTTCTGGAATGACGGAAAAAGATGCATACAACTTATTAGACCAATTCAATACAAACTTAAACAGCCCTTTGAAAAACGCGAGCATTCAAAAGGCTGTTCGTAGTGCCTTCTCTGGTAAATACAAGGGTGCAAACAAAGCGTACATTAATCATATTTTAGAAGTTTGGTCAGATGGGGAAGTATCATTTTCAGGACCAGTACCATCTCAATATTGGTATAAGCATAAGAAAGCACGTAAGGAACGTGTGCGTAGCCACTGGTATGAGTGGGAGCAAGACATCATTGACTTCTTAAACGCTCAGAAAGACACAGAAAAAGGATTTGTATACTTCACTCAAAAAGAACTGTGTGAAGCCTTACAAATCCCAAGAAGTACGTTAAACAGCGTGTTAAAGAAATCAAAACAAATATATATTCACGTAATCGGTAAAGGCAGCCAACGACAAACAGGACTGTCTACTTTGGCGTTGCTTTTTAACCATGCTATTGGTCGAAATAAAGAGCAGAAAGAACTATACCTTGAATTTATACAGTCGATTATTCCAAGTGCAGCTGAGCGTTTATATGAGCTGACACAAGAGCAAACCAATGACTTAATCACACTAAATACAGGTTAATTTATAGCTTTGTCCATTCTGCCAATACATATCTCTATTATACTTTTTTGGGTGGTTACGTTTCTGAGATTATAATCTATTTTTGACTACGGTGTTATTTCTTATATATGGTATGTGAAATTATTTATGTAGGCGTACAACCCGGGGTATCTCCAACGTACTAGGGGTACCGCCACATGCCCATCAAGCTAAGCTCATGTAACGTCAATGATAAGCGAGATTGTTTCTTTTTTTCGAAAGTCTATATGTAGATGCTTTAAAGATTTGCATACGAAATAAACCCTAACGGGTTTCCTTTTTTGAATTAAGCCGCTTGATTATCAGACATGGTACAATTGTAAACGACACCCAATATGTCAAAGACTGTTTTCTTCTCAAATCGATGAGATTTTTGCCCGTTTTGCTGTAGGAGATTGAACAGGCGAATTAGAATCTTTGATAGCTCTTGGGTGTCTTTCTGTATAGCTTGGAAAAGAAGAAGAAAGTAATCTTTAATTATATATATGGCCTTATATTCACTCAGTTCTCGTTTCTTTTTCATAAGAAGTAATTGCCGCATTTGAAACATGATAGAAGAACAGAGTAGAATGGCAATCAATTGTCCATATAAATGGCATTCCAACCGTTCTCGTTTTATCTTTTTACAATGATGAATATAAAAGAATGATTTCCACGTTTTAAATAAAATCTCGATTTGCCAACGTAAAGAATACCAATCATGTACTTGTCCCATCGGGACAATATCTGTAGGGGTATTTGTCATATATACATTGATACCGCTAAGTCGTTTACTACGAGCAGAATACTTCATTCCTTTCTTTTTTTCTCTTACAGTTTGATCTTGTAATCGTTTTTGTTGTTGTTCTTTTGTTAGTCGATGAACAATCACACGAGTTGGGACTTTATCAGTCATTCCTACATAAGCGTTTGATATTTCACATGTTTGTCCTGGTTGAAGAGAGTTCATTAAAATCTCCATATCTATCTGGATATACTCTGTACCTTTCTTGATTTTGCCATCTTGAAAATAATCAGGGTTAGGATTTTTTTGATAAATACGTGTATTCGATTTGATACGGGAGATATAATAAGCCTTTTTATCTTGTATATGTTGAAGATCTTTCAAATGAAAATAACCTAAATCTCGGATACATAAATCATTTGCTGTTATAGTTGGGACACACAGGGAACCGTAGGTTCGATCATGTTGTTTACCTGGCCCTGTATGAATATGAAGGAATTGTCCACTTAATAAATCATACTCAAGCTGGATCTTCATCCCCGCTGTATGGCTGCATCCCCCTGCACCCGGATAAACGCGTGAAAAGGGATCTGGGAGTTGAAATGCAGTTGAATCTAAAATACGGATACGCTTGAAAACAGAAGTATATGGAGAAGAAATCGGCACAGATGAGGCCAATTTTTGGTTTAGTAGTTCAGCTAGTACGTATTGTAAAAATTGGACGGCTGCTTGATTAAATCGTTGATTCAGCCCTTCAGGACTGATGAGTACTTCTGTTGATGCTTCTAAACAGCTAGATAACTGAGTTAAAGAGGTCGTAGCGACATTTTGGTTCATCCATACACATAAAGCGACTAAATCTTTTGCTTGGTACTTACTAGTTCGTTGAACAAAACCAACATCTCTAGCAAAATCTCGTAAGATATTTGGAGATAAGAAGCTTTGAATTTCTTGAGAAAATAGTTGTAATTCATTAGATACAGAACTAGACATACAAAACGCCATCCTTTCCTATGATTCTACAGAAGTAAACGTAAATTAACTCCAAAATATACAATAAAAGTTGATTTTGGAGTTAATTTACGTTTACTTTGTATCTTGGATAATTGTTTGTAAAATAGATTCCCATATGTCAGGATCGTCAGGTAAGAAATGTCCTGCATCCTTCATATAATGGGTTGTTACATGAGGGGTAGCTGAGGCTACTTTTTTTATTTCTTCTATTGAAGATAAAGTGTCGGCTGTACCATGCCAAATATGGATAGGGATAGAAATATCTTGAAAATTAAACCCCCAATATTTTGCTAAGAGAGCAGGTTCTGCTACTGCTTCATCTACACTATTTCTTAATGCTTCTTTCATATGGATCATAGTTAACTTAATATCTTCATCTGTTTGAATAAATTGTTGATCCCATTTGCATAAATGTGCATTTCCCTTTTTCAGCCCCTGTATATATTTTTCAGGGTTCTTTTCCATTTGTTTTTTTTGAGTACGATATACCCATTTTAATAGCAAAGGTAATCGTTTGGAGATAAAGAAAGCAATCCGATTTTCACGGCACATACTAGCTGGCGGCTTTTCATTTTCAAACGGAGTTGCACTAGAAACCATCTGTACGGATTGTAAGCGTTCAGGGATTTGGTAAGCGCAAGCAGCTGCATAAGCGCCTCCTCCTGAAACACCTATAATAGAAAAAGTTTGGAGCTTTAGTTGATCTGCTAATTCATTTACATCTTCTGCCCAATCCAGAACTGTTCGATTCCGTTTTGAATCAGAGAGCCCGTAGCCAGGTCTATCTATTGAAAGAAGTCGTATCCCTAATCGTTTTGCTACCATATCATCTGTTAATGACCAAATTCTTGAACCTGGTGTACCGTGGAATAGCATGACTGGTAATCCATTTGTTTTACCATATTCAATGTAGGCTAACTTGCGTCCATCTTGTAAAGTTATGTTGTGATCTTTCATATTATCTACTCCTATAACAAATTATAAACCGACCGTTCAGTCTAATTTTATAACAAGAGTAGTTTCTTTGTAAATACTGGAATTTCCACTGTATAATATAGCCCATTGATAAAATGAAATACTGAAATCATATTATTTTCATTTACGTTGTAATTCATTAGATACAGAAAGAGACATACAAAAACACCATCCCTTCCTATGATTCTACAGAAAAAATAGCGTATTTTTTTATTTTAGGGGGTATTTTATTTTGTTAGCTTGATAGCGATGGGTCTGTACCCCATATAAGATTTTCGAAAACATGCGAGCAGATTTAAAGGTAAAACCTAAACTTGAAACAAATCTACCTGAAAGTTTATTCAATGCTTTAAAGAAAATAAATGAGCACAACAATTATATAAATTCACGAGAGGCTTCTGGAATTCTATGTAGGCATGGTGAAAAGTTTAAAGCGTCAAAAGAAGCATCTACACTAGAAGATATTAGAAAAGATACAATTTACGCAATTAATGAATGGATGAATTATAAATGTATATCGAAATTTGGTAGAGATTATAATCCGCAGCCGGTCAGTGATGTTAATCCATTTGATGATCTTAAATAATTATGGGGTAGCATCAGGATTTTGCGGATTTACAACGTTAAGGTAGAAAACTTTGTATCAATAAGGTTTACTCTATTGATACTCAACTGACTTTGCTTCAAATAAGGCTTGCGAGTGTCTCGTATGACTTGTCTCAAAATCCTTATCGTTGTTAAGTTATTCATTTTTAATGATATAAACAACTTAACGTTGTAAATCTGCATTTTCGGGACGCTACCCCTTGGATAAAAAAATACATTAAAATATCTTTTTATTTGTCTGTTCGACATGATATAACAATATATAAATATGGATTTTGATATGATTATATATAAATCTTATATTTTATATATTATGGAGGATTATATGATGAACAAGAAATTATTAACGTTCTTAGCATGTTGTACTTTATTCATAGGGTTAACAGCTTGTAGTAAATCTACTGAAAAAACTAGTACATTAGAAGAACAAAAGCAAGAAACTGAAAAAGAGCACAAGACAAACGCTGGACAACAAAAGGCGGAAGGACAAAAACAATTAGAGACCCAAAAACAAGCTGAAGAACAGAAAAAACAGCAAGAAACTACTCAAACAAAACAACAACAAACTGCTCCTAGCCAAGGAAAAGTTCATTTTTCAAGTTGCAAAGAGGCTAACGACGCTGGTTATTATGATATAACTCCAGATAGTCCTGCATATTCCAAGAGTTTAGATAAAGATGGTGATGGAGTAGCTTGCGAACATAAAAAGTCTGGAAAGAAACATTGATTTTGTGGGAAAGAACTCAAGAGAGTTCTTTTTTATTTGCTTGTTCGACAAAAAAAGACAGGAAAGTTGTAACTATATTTGTTATGCTTAATTAGAAATCTTACATTTTATTATTCAGAATGAGGGAGAAAACAGGATGAAATCAAAAGGTATAGCGTATTTACTACATATTTTCTTAGGAGTTTTTGGAGCAGGACGTTTTTATGTTGGTGATATTGGAATGGGTATTCTAAATCTACTTACAGCAGGTGGATTCGGTATTTTATGGATCATTGATCTATTCCTATTAAGCGGTCGAGTAGATTATAAGAATGCTATGTTTATGGCTCGTCAAGCAAGTACTCATGTACAAGCACAAGCTCAAACAAACAGTACTAATGTAAACAACAATAACAACACTGTGAATGTTACAATCGATGCTACTGCTTTACAAAACTTACAAACAGCTGCTGCACAACCACAAGCTACACCAGCAGAGCAACCGAATGATGAAATTAACTTAACTAAAAGTAGATTATAAGGCGCTCGAAAGAGTGCTTTTATTTTATTCTCTAACATAAATAAAATTAGTAATGATGTTTTTTTCTAAGATACAAGAATTACATATTGGAATCAAATAATTGATTAAACATTAATTTTAGGGAGAGGATTCCATGAAATATTGTACTCAATGTGGGAAAGAAAATGATGATAACAATAAGTTTTGTGGACATTGCGGCGAGGATTTTAGTCAAAAAACAGTTAGGGAAAATGTTGTGAGTCATTCAAATTCAAATAATGATTTCAAAGTTTTTTCTTTAGTCAGCTTTATAACTGGATTAGTATCTTGGTTCATTAACTTGTGGGGAATTGATGGAACAGATGGGGCTAGAAATAAAATTACTAGAAAACGTTTGTTTCTAAGTATAATATTTTTTATTGTTTGTAGTATTCTAATATATAATTTCGGATTTAATACGACGGATAGAAAAGAAGCGAAATATTTGAACTCTATTTTTGAAGAAATTAATAAGGGTGATGATTTGCTAAAACATGCAGCGAATCAAGGTTTGACTGATGATGCTTTAAAACATACAGTTAAAGAACTAGATAAAATTAAAGATGATATTAAAAAATTAGTTCCACCTCAAACATTACCTGTTGCAGTTATAGATAGTCAAAAGACTTTAGAAAGTGGTATAGAAAAAGTAATCAATGGAGTTCGCTATGCTGATGCGGCAGAGTTAGAAAGAGGACAAACTACTGTAGCTATAGCAAAAGTTCTTTTTGAAGGCTATGTACAAAAGAAAAGTGATGTAAAAAAGTTAATTGATGATAAATATATTGAAAACTTTACTGTGAAAGAAAATGATATGATTGACAATGTGGAAAAAACTGATAAATCTCAAAAAGTAATCATTGATGAAAATTGTTATAAAGTATACGGGAAAGAGGACTGTAAAAAATTCAAAGAATATTATGAACAGGGAGAGGGACAATTTGAACATGGTAGGAATGATAAATAAATATTCCTCAACTATATAGATAAATATGGTAAAATGGTAATTGGATGGGAATCAGATATACTTGTTATTAAAATTAAAGTGGTTATCAAGTCGGAGGAAGACACTTGTGAGGGTGTCTTTTCTTTTTCACTTTAGCATAAATAAATTTAGGAGTGATATGTATGAAAAAGGGGGTTATTGGATTATTTATAGCTGCTATTTTTCTTATATTTACTGGGGGTTCAGCGGATATGAAAGAAGTTGAAAAAGCTACTGGAGATAAATTAAAAGATAGCCAGTTAGGACCATATATCGAAGAAGTTTCTTATAAAGCTGGTGAAAAGAAAGATGAAGACACACCAGTAAGTGTTCAAATAAAAGTAAATGAAAAATTCTCCGACTTACCTAATATGGATAAATACGCAACAATGGACAATGCGTTTGAAAAAATCATAGATTCTTATAATCAAATTTCTTGCGGTGGTAATAACAAATGCCGCTACCAAGATCTCCAGGTATTCTATGATGACGATACATATGTTATGGATCTCCTGAATAAAGCACTTCTTATTAACGATTTCGAAACTTATACCAAAGGTGATTATATAGTAGATGTCGATAGAGAACAAGAAAAGGAAAAAACAAAGTCAGCTAATAATACTTATAAGATTAACTCAAATAATACACCTAAATCCACAACACAAAATAACGAGCAGTTTTCTAGTAACGGAATCAACTACAAATCCATATTTACATTTATGAGAGAGCAATATAATATTCTCACAAACAATAATGAAAACTACATCCCTGAAGTACATGATCCGCAAGTTGCAGAAAAAGCTGCTAAACGCTTTGGTATTTCCGCTGAAGAAGCCGGATATATTTACGAAAAAGTACAAATGGATGCTTTTAGATAAAATATAGATTTTGTATTCAAGAGGGCTTAGGCTCTCTTTTTATCATCCTCCTACATAATATTGAAATATATAAATTTATCGTTTGTTATGGTATTAAAGTAATATAATTTGATTTTATACATTAGGAGGAACGTACTAAAATGTTCAAAAAGTTATCAGTATTCCTTATAGGAGCTATGCTTCTATTCGGTTTAACAGCTTGTGACAGCATTAAATCAATGGCAAGTGATGTTACAGTAGGGAAAGTTATCGAAGAATTTAAAAATGCAGGACTAGAAGCTGAAAACCCTACTGATCTACCACAAAAAGAGTTTGGCAATACTAGAAAAGATGCAAAACGCATCCTAGTACCAGCGATAGGTGAAGATAGTGGTGGTAGATTGTTTGAATTTAACAATAAAGAAGACCTTGAAAAAGCTAAAAAGTACTATGATGATTTAGGAAATAGCAATCAAATGCTATTCTCACATACATATGCAAAAGGGAACTTCTTATTGGGGTGCCCCAGCATTTCAGAAAAAAACTACGCTAAGATCATGCAAGATTTTATGCAAAAAAGCAGGAGACATAGGGAAATATGGGGAGGCCAAAAAGCGCGCCAAAATAGGAATGTATAAAAAATGTATATTATCATAGAAAAAGAAAAAGGCGGATTCCTTGTGAGAGTAAGGGGCCGCCTTTTTCTTTGCTACCGATAATAGGACGTTATGTTAACCTTACATGAATATCTTATACAACCAAAATTTCGCAATACATCCCTTCTTCTGAATGATACAATAAAGAAAAAGATGGGGATTTTTCATGAATTTAAAAGGGAAAAGGTGATTAATCTTTTATGATTTCTATTTCGATATTACATAACAATTTGGATCACATTAACGGATTTATTGTTGATGGTCATGCGAATTATTCTTCTTATGGTGAAGATATTGTTTGTGCTAGTGTTTCAACAATAACTATTGGTACAGTGAATGCTATAGAAAGGTTTTGCCAAGTAAAAATGCAAACAGAGGTACGTGATGGATATTTAAAAGCAATAATACCAATTGATAGAAATAATAAAAAAGAATTTTCTAAGTCTAGTCATGATATACAATTATTATTACAATCTCTGGCATATACGCTTCGAGATTTAGAGAAAACTTATTCGAAACATATACGTATTACTACAAAGAATATATAAATAAAGAACTTCCAATAACGAATTTTACGTCAACTAGCCCCCCACAAGAGGGGCTAGTTGTTTTTTTACAGTAGCAAAGATGAAATTTGAACTTTAGAAACTGTTTTAGCGTATAAAATCCGCGTTTTACCATTAGTACCCTATCGCGCCATCAAGTTAAGATCTCATAATACCCTAGAACGGAAATTTTGTGCATTTTACTCGTTTTATGATTTGGGGTGTTATAAACTTCTTAAGTTGATGGGCATGTATATTAACCATATACCGCTCACTGTTCACTAATTTGTCGCAATTTTTCGGAAATATGAATATTGTGGATTTAGAAATCGTGCTAAGATATAAACAAATAAAGGGAATAAATACATTTAATTCCTTTTATTGAAATTTAAGGAAACGTAAAAGGGGGGATTAAAATGAAATTTGAAAAACCTGCAACGAAACAATCTCAAATCGCAGCCTGCGCGATTACTCCATTTAAAGCAAGAGTAGTAACTGCTTGCTGGAACCAATACTTACTGGCAGTGTAATAAAAACTAAAAAAAGAGAATCTCCATTTCAGTGGAAATTCTCTTTTTTATCAGAAATTTGGAGGGATTACATGTATCCATATATTAATGATTACTGCAGGATCATCCAAAGTTATGATGGTGGATCTGCCGTACTACTGCGTGACAATCAATTTATTAAACACGATTTTAATCGCACAGGGTATGAAATCATCGAATTATGTACTGGGGAAAAAACAGTTGATGAAATAATTGAGAGCTTCAGATTCAAGTATTCGTTAGATGAAGAAAATGTAAAGACAATAACCCAGTTTTTGGATGAATATAAAAAATATGGAGTCATTCAAATGGGGTCTGAAAAAAGAGAGCGACGTCCAAGGGTATATGGGAACCAGAATATTATTACACCGATTTCCGTGTCCATGGAGCTAACGAATCAATGTCAACTCAATTGTATTCATTGTTTCAATTCCTCGGGAAGCCCGAAAAGTGAAGAAATGGGGATCAGAAAGTTTATAGAATTGGCCAATGACTTTGTCAATTTGGGTGTAACCGGTTTCTTTATTACTGGCGGTGAACCTTTTTTAAAAAGGGATGTTAATGAACTGGTTGATTTTCTTGGGAAAAATGCAGTTACCGCAACATTCGCCTCTAATGCAGTTTCAATAAGCAAGAGAACGATGGACTTGCTAGAAAAATATCCCAATTTAGGGATACAAGTCAGTTTGGATGGGTTGGAGGAAAATCATGATTTTATCAGAAATGTAAAAGGTGCTTTCCAAAAATCTGTGAACAATATTAAAAAAATGACACAAAGAGGTATTTCCGTCGCAGTTTCCTATACAATGAATGACTATAATACAAATGATTTACCTGCCTTAATAGAGTTATGCAAAAATATTGGTTGTGAAGGTATAAACATCGGTTTAACCTCAAATTCCGGAAGGGCCAAGGAAAATCACGTTCCGACAGAAGTGGCAAATAATTTTGCCGAAATCCTTCAGTCATCCAATAAACAGTATAGTACGGAAGACTTTTTTGTTGGATTGGACATTTGTGAGAAAAAAGTCAGCGCCGTGATGGATCAAATTGAACATCCAAATAAATGTGGCGCCGGATACACTGCACTGCATGTCATGCCAAATGGAAATATTACCCCTTGTCCAGCCATTCCTGATATTGTGCTAGGAAATGTCTTCGAAAAAGAATTATTAGAGATTCTGCATTTTGACAATATTAAGTATTCTATGATGTTGCCGACTCCTGTGAAAAAATTATGCGGTTCCTGTGAATTATATGATCAATGCGGAAATTGTATCGCATCCATGCTCGACCAGCCTGAAGAGGTATGCCATGTACAACGATACTTGCAAAAAGTTTGAGCGGAATTCCATGTTCAATGAGGCACACAGTGCATCTAATCGCTTCCTACTTTTTAGCCATTTACGAAATACAATTATGATTGATTCCAGCTTTATAAACCGCGACTTTTCTGATGAAGGACAGTTTTCTTTGCAAATTCTCAATCAGAATAAGATTGAGAATTACATTTATTCTCTGGATGTCTTGCTTGAATATTTATCCAAGGAATGTCAATTGTCACACAACATAATTCAGCGATTGCATGCACAAATGAATTCAACCGGACACTTGATTGAAAATGGCATCTTGCAGGATATACAGCAATGGACCCACTTAACTGATCAAATGTTTCATTGTGAAACAAAAATAGCAATTGAAACGGTCAACAACAAAAAATCGCTATTTGATTCTGAATCCTTAGCTGACTTGCATGAGGAAGCATATTATATTATTTCCTATAATATTGATCAATTTGGCATCAATCTTATCAGTGATTTCCAAGTTATTGAAAGAATTAACAAAGATAGTATTCATAGCGTATTGGCGGCAATAAAGAATGAAATCATTTGGTTCCACTCTGCAAAGAAATCATTGCCAAAGGATCTAGATTCTTGCGAAGTGGTCTTTAACAGCTACTCATCGGGACTATTTTTTCACGAATTTTTGGGTCATTTTTTAGAGACTGATCATTTTTATCGGTCTCCATTAAATAGAGGAAAGATATGGAAATTCAGTCGAAAACTTACAATCTTTGAAAATTATCGCACATTAGAAAGCTTTGATGATAATGGCGACCCCATCACAAAGAACATTCCATTGATAAGGAACGGAGAAATTCTCCATTTGCTTAGCAGTCGCTCGGACCAGCAACATTCTCATAATACTGGCAATGGGCGCAGAGAAAATCTAAAAATGCCGGTGTTTACTAGAATGCGCTCCATGTTTGTTCAACCTGGAAGGACTTCGGAAGAGAATCACATTAAAACCATTAACAAGGGAATCTATATACATAAAATTGGAATGGGCGAAGTCAACATTTTTACAGGTGATTTTTCTGTCGAAGTATCTCAAGCTAGTCTAATAGAATCAGGCAAGTTCACAGCGCCACTCGAACCGTTTCATCTGTATCTAGATATCAGGCATTTTTTTGATAAAGAGATTGTCTTTTGCAGCAATAGCAATGAATATCATAGCCTCTGCGGTAAGAAAGGGGCGACCGTCAAAGTCAAATATATATCTCCGTCTATCATTATTAAGGGGCTGGGCAATGCAATTCATTAATAAAGTATTCACCATTTCATATCATAAGTTTTATAAAAGAGAATTTTGGGAAAGCCTTATGGAACATTCACCATTCGATAGACCTATTCCCTTTGGGCATATATGCGAAGAATTTGTTTCAACCTTCCACTCAATGATGGTAGGAAGAAACTTACAAGTGGATGACTATCAGGTTTCTTTTTCCTTTAGCGAGGATGGACAATTGGACATGATTCAACTTTATTGTTTCCTTGTGGAAGAAGATGTTGAGATTAACACCGCAGTTATTAAAAACGATAAACATGCTATCAAAAAGGTTGAAGCTTTTCTAAATAGCTTGATGGAACGCAACATACCCAAACAAATCTGCCGGCGAAACCATTATCGCTATTTATTGATTGAGCAAAGAGAATTAATAACCCTGCTAAATCTGTTTTATCAATATATCTGTGACAGTAAAATCAAGGTTACAAGGCAAAATGAGAATGATACTATTGAGTTTTTTGTTTATGATCATTTATCGGACACTGAGAAGAAAGAGGAATTGTTTTCAGCACAACTAATGGAAAATTATCACCCCATGAGAAGCATAACAAAAATTGAAAGAGTTACTACGAATAGGACGATCAGGGAAGATGACTGCGATAAAGTTTTGATACTGAAGGAAATCGTCAATTACTCAACCATTTTGAATTTCTATAACGGCCATTTCAATATAGTCGGGAAAGCTGTTCCCTATCAAGATGGTAGCAGCAATCTAAAATCGCTGTTCTCGTTTCAATTCAATGGTCTCATGAAAAATTACAAAATATTGGATGGTCATCAAGGACTCTTGTTGGAATTCTAATTCCAATGTTAGAATTCTATTATTATTTTTCGGGAAGTGAAGATATGATTCAATTAGATTCAATTTCAAAATCGTATGGGGATAAGAAGGTATTAAATGGAATTACCTTCGAGTTCAGACCGGGAAACATTTATGGATTAATTGGACGTAATGGAGCAGGCAAAACAACATTACTAAAAATTTTGATGAGGATTATTAGGAACCATGAGGGAAATGTTTTATTTCATGGCGATAATATTAACATTGTGGATACTCTTGATCTCCCCTTCGTCTTTATTGGTGATACGCCTGTTTTATACCAGGATCTAACTGCCCGTGAACAAATGCTTTTCATTTGTAAACTAAATAAACTATCAAAAGAGGATGCAATCGAAAAAATACAATACCTAGCAAAACAGCTAAAACTGGAAGAATATATGGATTATTATCCACGAAGTGTTTCAAGAGGAACCTTGCAGCGCATCAATATTGCCATTGGAATGCTGCGAGAGTCGAATGTCTTTTTCTTCGATGAACCATTCATCACCCTAGATCCAGTACAAGTTGATACTGTTGAGCAGATGTTCCTGAATCACAAATCAACAACCAGGATTCAAATCATTTCGAGCCATGATTTAGACAGTTTGGAAACCATTTGTGATAAATACTTGATTTTGAAGGATGGCCAATTATTGGAGTTTGAACCGGTAACCTTAGATCGAAAACAAATCACTAAATTGATAGGCGATAGCTATGATGCTTGATTCAGTCTATTATTTAAGCCTCAATAAAGTAAGACAGTACATTCGGCTGATAAAAAAGAACAAATTTAATGTGTTCGTTTTTTTATTGTTGCTCGTATTTTTTCTCCCATTGTCCGTGGAGTTATTTCAAGCGCATGAAAATCTTGTTATGAAGTGGTTTCCAATTGCTTTGTTTGCTTACAGTTTGGCAAAGGTCTTCCAAAATAATCCTATTATGAATATCCCGTTCCAGATCTTTGAAATGAAGATTCTTTCTTTAAATAGCCTAAAACTGCACATTTTTCTTAAGACTGTTGCTTCTTCTCTCTTTATTGCAACAGTCTTGCTGATCTTGAAGGCAGATTTCACGCCTATTCTGTTTGTATCGCTTATCGCCAACAGCTTAGCCAACTATATTGGATTTATTAAATATCAGATTTCCTCAATAAAACTGTATTCCATCTTGTCCATTTCTATACTGGTCATTTTGCTATCGGTGCAAGTTTCAAACAGTTGGCCATCCATCCTTCTCTTTCTGGCTATGGTTGTCCATTTGATTCTCATCAAATCATTTAAATATGATTATTTATACCCTTATTACCGAATCATGGGAACAATGTTTCAAGGATTAATCAATCAGGACTTTTCACAAATCACATCAGCTCAAAACGAATTACTAAAAAATAATAAGGTTTCCAAGCATAGGATTATGGAAAATCTTTATGATTCTATATTTTTCACAGCAAGAGAAGTGACAAGGGCCTTGTTTAATCTTAAAGGTTTCCTAAATATTTGCATCTTCACTTTTATTATAGGGTTTCTTTCTTATTTTTACATTGAGTCACAAATGGTGCATCTTGGTCTATTTATTGCCGATTTAATTTTAATTGAGACCTTTCTTTCAAAACTAAATAAAACAGAATTTACGACCATCACAACGGGATTTTATCTGCCGATTCATCTAGGCACAATCATTAAACAAAAATGGCTGATACAGGCACTTATCGTTTTACTTCCACTAATTACTGGTTTTTTTATTTTTGGGAGTATGAATCTGTTGGCCTTGCTTATCGTGGTTCCTTTAATTCCATTGCGAAATATCATTTTTAATTTTACAAACTCCAAGCTGGTAAAGCTTGCAATGTATGTTTTTGGAGCGGTGATATTCGGTTCCCTGTATTTTTTCTAGAAAAAATTCCCGCTGGAGAATTTCTGTTTGACATACCTCCCAATTACAAATTCTATTGGGAGGGGAAGTTTTTTATAAGGAGGGGGCATCACGTCACTATCAAGCTAAAACTGCATCAGGTAATTTTCGGAATATTTTTTATTTTTTCAATAGAGGATCAGTGTAAACTTTTCAAAAATTTGCATACGAAATTTGGAAGGAACAAACTGAGATTTGTCAGTGTTCATGTGGGAATGGGGCCATTCTAGATAGAGGGAATTTCTTTGGTTGTAGCAATCACCTCACCTGCAGCATCGGATTGCCCAAAAAAATAAAAGAAAAAACGCTCCCTGAAGCACAAGTGAAAAAGTTATTTGAAGAACATAGAACGGACGTTATCAAAGGTTTCCAGTCAAACGGAAAAGAATTGGCTGCATACATAGAAATTAAAGGGTTCCGTTGCAAAGTTTTCTACATGAAGCTACACTCTAGAAAACAGGATCTAGGAGAATCAGACATGACATATTTTAAAGGAAAACAATTCAAAAAAGATATTATTTTAGTGGCTGTCGGCTACTACTGTCGTTTTTCTTTGAGTTATCGTGATGTATCTGAAATCCTGAAAGAACGCGGTATTGCAGTTCACTCAACAACCATCATGCGATGAGTTCATGAATATGGAAATCTCATCTATCAACTTTGGAAAGTGAAAAATAAATCTGCACGCTTGTCTTGGCATTTGGATGAGACTTATATCAAAGTTAAGGGAGAATGGCGTTATCTCTATCGTGCAATTGATAAAGATGGACACACATTGGATATTCAACTTCGTAAAAAACAAGATCATCAGGCTGCCTATGCCTTCATGAAAAGATTAGTAAAACATTTTGGAGAACCAATGGTTCTCACTACAGACAAAGCGCCGGCATTATTTTGCGCATTTAACAAATTAAGAAAAAAAAGGATTTTATCAAACTACAATCCATTGTACAATCAAACATTTAAACAATCTTATTGAACAGGATCATAGGCATGTAAAGAGACGTTTTGCCAAATCCGCAGGATTTCAAAATCTTCGTCATACTTCACGTACGATAAAAGGCATTGAAACCATTCATGCCCTATATAAACAAAGGCGAAGTCTTCAAAGAGACTCTGCCTTTTTAACGTACAATGAACTTTAACAATTACTAGCTACTTCATAAACATTGTTCCTCATTTACCAACCTGTTTATGCTTTTTTCAAACTTTGCAACAGAACCTTATAATCAATTTACTTTAGAAGGTTCTCTTACTGAAGTGGAAGAAAGCTCAGAACAAATTCGTACTTCTAAATCACTTGGAAACATTCCACTCATTGTTGTAACAGGGGGGGGCTGCAGCCTTTTCATACAGTGGAGTCTATGGCTGCTTGGATGAAATTCCAGGGAGAGCTTGCTAATTTGTCAACTAATAAAAAACATATGATTGTTGAAGATGCTGGACACGCAATACATATTGATAAGCCTCAAATTGTTGTTGAGATAATAAGGGATATATTGGATGTGGTAAAAAATAACAATAAACACTCTGCTCTGTAATAATTTATCGGGAATAAAGATAACTAGATTTGGTTCTGTTGCAAAGTTTGTTAAAGAATAGATGATTTCAACCAAAAGCACTTTATTTTATGCGATTGTTACTAAATTTCGTAATTCATCGTACGTCGAAAAACCGAAATCTGGTCACAGATTTCGGTTTCGTTTATATAAAGCATGAACCGTTTCAATTCCTTTTATTGTACGCAAGGCATGACGTAGGTTTTGAAAGCATCGCTTTATATGTCTATGGTCCTGTTCGATTAGAGTATTTCGATATTTAAGAGGGGCCAACTAAATACCTATTCGTAATGTTCACCATTATAATTCACAAATCCTACTGGATGGTGCGTAAAGTGTATGACTGGATCTCCTGGATTACCAATTCCTACTTTTGCATGTGTTTTATCAACATACTCTCCTTGCAATTCGATTTCTGTGCCTTCTTGTAAGTCTGGAATCGGATTTTTTAAGCCTAATTTATCCCCATAGCGAATGGCACAAAAAGCTTCATCTTCTACTAGAGATTTTGGTGCACCTTTTATCTCAATAACTTGAATATTATTAATTAAAAAATGCTGATGTGTACCACCTTCTGCATTAGAATCATCTTCTTCAACTAACTTTATTGTTCCTTTAACATGGACGATTGGCGCATGGAATGAAAGTGGATTTCGATGATGCTCCATAAAATGATCCGCTAATGTATTTCCGAAATGTGGATGTCGTTGTAATTGTTCAGCCATAATGATTCCCTCCATAGTTTAGATAAATGTTTACTTTATATATTGTTTACAGATACACAAAATTTATTAGTATAAAAAATTATATAAACTCTTTTACACAGAGAGAGACCATCATAGGGGTACAGCCGAGATACGGGTAAAAATAGGTCATAGTCTTCCTTTTATTTCCAAATGAAATTTA